>JBEKVN010000016.1:0-67115 GCA_049513915.1 Candidatus Aminicenantales bacterium
AACGCTTCGGAGGTTCGAATCCTTCCCTGCCCATTTCCGCGGGAATAGCTCAGTTGGTAGAGCGTCAGCCTTCCAAGCTGAATGTCGCGGGTTCGAATCCCGTTTCCCGCTCTTTCACGAGCGTGTCGGGCCCAAGTAGCTCAGTTGGCAGAGCACGTCCTTGGTAAGGACGGGGTCACCAGTTCAACTCTGGTCTTGGGCTTTCATATTCGCAAACGGTGGTCCTCGGAGATAGGGTCTCGGGAGGTGTGAGAGAAATGGCCAAGAGGAAGTTCGAAAGAACGAAGCCTCACGTCAACATCGGCACGATCGGCCATGTGGATCATGGCAAAACGACGTTGACGTCGGCCATCACGCGCGTCCTGTCGAAGGCCAACGCCGCGATCGAGTTCCGGGCCTACGACCAGATCGACAACGCCCCCGAGGAGCGCGAGCGGGGGGTGACGATCAACATCGCCCACATTGAGTATGAAACGGCCAAGCGGCATTACGCTCACATCGACTGCCCGGGGCACGCGGATTACATCAAGAATATGATCACGGGGGCGGCCCAGATGGACGGCTCGATCCTGGTCGTGGCCGCCGACGACGGGCCCATGCCGCAGACGCGCGAGCACATCCTCCTGGCCCGGCAGGTCAATGTCCCGGCGATCGTGGTCTTCCTGAACAAGGTCGACCTCGTCGGCGACCCGGAAATTCTCGACCTCGTCGAGCTCGAGATCCGGGACCTCCTGACGAGGTATGGGTTTCCCGGGGCCCGGACGCCGATCGTCCGGGGGTCTGCGCTCCAGGCCATGCAGTCCGACGGCGACCCGGCCAACGAATGGAACCGGAAAATCCTCGACCTCATGGACGCGGTCGACGCGTTCATCCCGGACCCCGTCCGGGCCGTCGACCTGCCGTTTCTGATGCCGATCGAGGACGTTTTCACGATCTCCGGCCGCGGCACGGTCGTGACCGGGCGCGTCGAGCGGGGGAAGGTCCTCGTCAACGAAGAGGTCGAGATCGTCGGATTCGGAGAGACGAAGAGGAAGGTCGTGACGGGCGTCGAGATGTTCCGGAAGATCCTCGACGAGGGGATCGCCGGCGACAATGTCGGCATCCTGTTGCGCGGGACGGACAAGAACGAGGTCGAACGCGGCATGGTGCTGGCGCAGCCGGCTTCGATCCGGCCCCACCGGAAGTTCCGGGCCGAGATTTACGCTTTGAAGAAGGAAGAGGGCGGGCGGCACACGCCGTTTTTCACCGGCTACCGGCCGCAGTTCTACTTCCGCACGACCGACGTGACCGGTTCGGTCAGGCTCGTCGAGGGCGTGGACATGGTCATGCCCGGCGACAACGTCAACCTGGAGATCGAGCTGATCACGGACGTCGCCATGGAGAAGGCCCTGCGGTTCGCGATCCGCGAGGGCGGACGGACGGTCGGCGCCGGCACCGTCACGGAGATCCTGGATTAAGGGCCGGCGGACCGAGAGGAGTCCCGGAGGAAAGGTTCGAACATGCGCGAGATCATCACGCTCCAATGCGGCGACTGCAAGCGGCGGAACTATTCGTCGACGAGAAACAAGAAGAAGCAGACGGAAAAGCTCGAGGTCAAGAAGTTTTGCCCGTTCTGCCGGAAGCACACGCTTCACAAGGAAGTCAAATAGAGACCGGTCATGGGCGGAGGACAGGTGAGTAGCTCAATTGGTAGAGCAGCGGTCTCCAAAACCGCAGGTTGCGGGTTCGAGCCCTGCCTCACCTGCCATTTTCCCTCCGCCCCGCCCCGTCCCGTCCGGGACGGGACGGGACGCGGCGGGAGGGCTTCGGCCGAAGCACGCTGAGCGAGGGACACACCATGAATGACAAGATCCGCTGGTACAAACGGCTCGGGAACTTTCTGAAGGATGTCCGGTCGGAGCTCAAGAAAGTCACCTGGCCTTCCCGGTCGGAGGTCTACAGCACGACCATCGTCGTCATCGCGGCCACGATCTTCTTCGGGTTCTACTTGTTTCTCATGGACGTCGTCTTCTCCTGGCTCATCGGCAAGGTCCAAACCCTGTTCGGATAATCGAGGAATGTAACGATGGCAAAAAACTGGTATGTCGTTCATACCTACTCGGGTTTCGAGAAGTTCGTGGCGGAGTCCATCAAGCAGAAGGCCGCCGAGCTCCACATGGAGGACCAGGTCGGGCAGATCATCATCCCGACCGAGGACGTCATCGAGATCCGGGCGGGAAAAAAGGTCGTCTCCACGAAGAGGTCCTATCCGGGATACATCCTCGTCGAAATGGAGATGAACGATGAGAACTGGCTGATGATCCGCCAGGTTCCCAAGGTCACGGGCTTCGTCGGGTCCGGGCGGACGCCGACGGCCTTGAGCAAGAAGGACGTGAGCCAGATCGTGGAGCACATGGAGACCACGTCGGAGAAGCCCAAGCCCAAGCACTCGTTTGAAAAAGGCGAGGCCGTGCGGATCATCGACGGCCCCTTCTTCAACTTCAACGGCATGGTTGAGGAGGTCAACCACGAGCGGAGCACGCTGAAGGTCCTGGTGACGATCTTCGGTCGGTCGACCCCCGTGGAGCTCGAGTTCCTGCAGGTGGAAAAGCTTTAGGAGGACGAGATGTCGAAAGAAGTCATCGCAAAAATCAAGCTGGAAATCGTCGCGGGACAGGCCAGCCCGGCTCCTCCCGTCGGCCCGGCCCTGGGCCAGCACGGCGTCAACATCATGCAGTTCGTCCGCGAATTCAATGACCGGACGGGCAAGATGGACGAGGGAACGGTCGTGCCCGTCCTGATCACCGTCTTCAAGGACAAGTCGTTCAACTTCTTGATCAAGACCCCCCCCGCTTCTTATCTCTTGAAGAAGGCGGCCGGGATCGCCAAAGGGTCAGGGGCCCCGAACAAGGACAAAGTCGGCCGGGTGACGTGGAAGCAGATCGAGGACATCGCCAGGACGAAACTCCCCGACCTCAACGCCTACGACATCGAGGCGGCCAAAAAGATCATCGAGGGCACCGCAAAGAACATGGGATTGGAGATCGTCAGTGAGTAAGCGCGGCAAAAACTACGTCAAGGCCAAAGAGGTCAAGGGGACGGAGGTCCGGGATTACACCGTCGAGGAGGCCGTCGGGCTCCTCAAGAAGGCCCACTACGCCAAGTTCGACGAGTCCGTGGACGTATCGATCCGGCTCGGCGTCAACCCCAAGTACTCGGACCAGATGGTCCGGGGCACGATCGTCCTCCCTCACGGGACCGGGAAGACCAAGAAGATCTGTGTCATCGCGACCGGAGAGAAGATCAAGGAGGCCGAGGAGGCCGGGGCCGATTACGCCGGCGGCGACGACATCATCGAAAAGATCGCCGGCGGCTGGATCGATTTCGACATCGTCATCGCGACCCCCGACGTCATGCGCGGGGTGGGGAAGCTCGGCCGGATCCTGGGCACGAAGGGCCTCATGCCCAACCCCAAGTCCGGCACCGTGACCTTCGACGTCAAGAAGGCCGTCGAGGAGACGAAGGCCGGCAAGGTCGAGTTCCGCGTCGACAAGACGAGCATCGTCCACACCACGGTGGGCAAGGTTTCGTTCGCCGAGGCCAAGCTCGCCGAGAACGTCCAGACGTTCATCCAGGCCATCGTCCATGCCAAGCCGCCCGCCGCCAAGGGCAAGTACATTCGGAGCATGTTCATCTCATCGACCATGGGACCGTCCTTCAAGATATCCGAGGACATCTTAGAGAAATAGGAGAGAGCGCCGTGAAGAAGGAAGAGAAGGGACAAGTCATCAAGACCCTCGAGGGCGACGTCGACGCCAACAGCACGTTCTACCTGGTCGACTTCAAGCGGATGAAGGTGTCGCAGACCGTGGAGCTCCGGAAGATCCTCCGGAAGAACGCCTACTCCTACAAGGTCGTCAAGAACCGGCTGGCCCTGCGGGCCCTCAGCCGGCGGGCCCCGGCCGAGCTCAAGCCGTTCTTCGAGAAGCCGACGGCCATCGCCTTCGCCGCCAAGGACCCAATCGGGCTGGCCAAGATCCTCAAGGACTACTCCGCCCAGGGGAAGGTCCTGGCCGTCAAGGCCGGCGTCGTCGAGGGCCAGTACCTCGCGGCGGAACGGTTCGACGAGATCACCAAGCTTTCCTCCCGCGACGATCTCATGGCCAGGTTCGCGCGCCTGATGGCCGCGCCGCTCGTCGAGCTCCTGCGGACGCTTCAGGCGCCCCTGAGCAACTTTGGGAACCTGCTCAGCCAGCTGAAAACCAAGAAACAGGATTGATATCATAAACAGAGGTCGGAACGACCCAAGACCAAAGAAAGGAGACTCGTGACATGGAAAAACTCACCAAGGAACAGTTTTTCGAGCACCTGGAGGGCCTGACGCTTCTGGAAGTCGTGGACTACATCAAGGAGTTCGAGACCCGGTTCAACATCAGCGCCGCCCCCGTCATGATGGCCGGTGGAGCCGTCGCCCAAGCCGAGGCCAAACCCGCCGAGGAGAAGACCGAGTTCAACGTCATCCTCAAGTCCGTCGGCGACAAGAAGATCAACGTCATCAAGGTCGTCCGTGAAGTGACCAGCCTCGGGCTCAAGGAAGCCAAAGACCTCGTCGACGGCGCCCCCAAGCCGATCAAAGAGGGCGTGAACAAGGCAGAAGCCGAAGCCATCAAGGCCAAGTTCGCCGAAGTCGGAGCCGTCATCGAACTCCAGTAAGTCATGTGACGCGGTTGGCGGATCATCCATTTTGAACAAAATGGGCCCAGGATATGAAAATCTCCTTTTGAGAGAGCCAGCATGCTAACAGAACCTAAAAATACTCTCCGCGAGAGGGTCGATTATTCGAAGATTCGGACGGTCTTCCCGATGCCGGATCTTCTGGACATCCAGACGCAGTCCTATGCCGAATTCCTTCAGATGGAGCTCCTCCCCGAGGAGCGCAAGGAGACCGGACTCCAGGCCGCGTTCAAGGATGTTTTTCCCATCTCCGATTTTAAGGAAACGACGGAACTCGAGTTCCTCGGCTACTCGATCGGCACGTGGGAATGCAAATGCGGGCGGCTCAAGGGCGTCGAGAATTCGCGCGCCCGGTGCAACGCCTGCCAAACCCTCCTGCCGGCGGACGTCGAGCTCACGGAGAAGGAGATCTGCCCGTATTGCGGCGCGATGCGGAAGATCGAGATCCCCCTCTGCGACCACTGCGGGGATCGTGTCGGGCTCAAGATCAAGTACAGCGCCATGGAGTGCATCCAGAAGGGCTACACCTACTCCGTCCCGCTCAAGCTCAAGGTCCAGCTCGTGTCCTGGGAGAAGGACGCCACCACCAAGACCAAGCGCCTCAAACACATCAAGCAGCAGGAAGTGTATTTCGGGGACATCCCGCTGATGACCGAGAAGGGGACGTTCATCTTCAACGGCATCGAGCGCGTGGTCGTCAGTCAGCTCCAGCGTTCGCCGGGCGTGTTTTTCCGTCCGGCCGAGAACAAGGGGTTCTTCATCGCCAAGCTCATCCCGTACCGCGGCGCCTGGGTCGAATTCGAACACGACTCCAAGAACCTGCTCTGGGTCCGCCTCGACCGGAAAAAGAAATTCCTGGCCACCGTCTTTCTGCGGGCCCTCGGCTACGGCTCGGACGAAGAGATCCTCAAGCTTTTCCATAAGACCTACAAGGTCATCGTCGAGGACGGCAAGCTGTTCTGGGAAGTCTCCGAGAACCTCATCGGCCGGACCCCGGCCGATGACGTCATGGACGGGCGGGGGAAAAAACTCCTGGCCCCGGGCAAGAAAAAAATCACGCCCGAGGTCTGCCAGGCCCTCATCGCCGCCGGAATCACCCGGATCCCGCTCCTCAAGAAGGAGCTCCACGGCGCCTTTTCCCTCGCCGGGATCAAGGGCAAGGTCCGGGTCAACGAAGAAATCGGCGATGTCCAGCTCGACCTCCTCATCGGCCGCGGCGAGCCCTTCGACGTCTTTTTCCCCGAAGCGGACCGGGCCGGCCAGATCGTCGTGACGACCCTGAGAAAGGACCTCCGCAAGGACACCAGCCAGGCCCTCGGCGAGATCTACAGGAAGCTCCGGCCGGGCGAGCCCCACACCATGGAGAGCGCCCACAACCTCTTCCACAACCTGTTCTTCAATCCTCAGAAATACAACTTCTCCCGGATCGGCCGCCTCAAGTTCAACATCAAGCTCGGGCTCGAAACGCCCATGGACGACAAGACGCTCTCCCCGATGGACTACGTGCAGGTCATCAAGTACCTGCTCAACCTCCGGCACGGGGAGGGGATGACCGACGACATCGACCACCTGGGCAACCGCCGGGTGCGCTCCGTGGGAGAGCTCGTCGAAAACGCCTTCCGCATCGGACTGACACGGATGGAACGGACCATCAAGGAGAAGATGACCATCACAGCCGACCTGGCCGCGGCCATGCCGCAGGACCTCATCAATTCCAAGCCCGTCATCGCCGCCCTCAAGGAGTTTTTCGGGAGCTCCCAGCTCTCCCAATTCATGGACCAGATCAACGCCCTGGCCGAGATCACCCACAAGCGGCGCCTAAGCGCCCTGGGGCCCGGCGGCCTGAGCCGGGAGCGGGCCGGGTTCGAGGTCCGCGACATCCAGACGTCCCACTACGGGAGGATTTGCCCCGTTGAAACGCCGGAAGGGCCGAATATCGGCCTGATCTCGTCGCTCAGCTGTTACGCCCGCGTCAACAACTACGGCTTCGTCGAGACCCCCTACAGGAAGGTCAAGAACGGGCGGATCATCGACTACGTCAAGGTCCTTCACCCGGGCAGCAGCGATTACAAGGTCGGGGACATCATCGAAAAAGACGACATGCTCAAGGCCGTCGAGAAGCTTAAAGAGGCCAAGGCCCGCCAGCTCCCGCTCCTGGAGTCGTATTGCTGGTACCTGACGGCCTGGGAAGAGGAAAAGTACAACATCGCCCAGGCGAACGCCGTCGTGGACGACCGCGGCCGGTTCGCCCATGACCTCGTCAGCGCCCGCGAGCGGGGGAATTTCAAGCTCATCCCCAAGGATCAGCTCCACTACATCGACGTTTCGCCCAAGCAGCTCGTGTCCCTGTCGGCCGCCCTCATCCCGTTCCTCGAGCACGACGACGCCAACCGCGCCCTGATGGGGTCGAACATGCAGCGGCAGGCCGTGCCGCTCATCCGCCCCGAAGCGCCGTTGATCGGCACCGGGATCGAGGATTTGGTGGCCATCGGCTCCGGCGACGTCATCGTCTGCCGGCGGACCGGAACGGTCGAGTTCGTGGACGCGGAGAGAATCCTCGTCCGGGTGGACGAGAAGGAAAATCCCCGCGGTTACGAGGTGGGAACGGACCTCTACGTCCTGACCAAGTTCCTCCGGACGAACCAGAACACCTCCACCAACCACCGGCCCATCGTCCGCAAAGGGGACAGGGTCGGGAAGGGCCAGGTCCTGGCCGACAGTTCCTGCACGGACGGCGGAGAGTTGGCCCTCGGCCGTAACGTCCTCGTTGCCTTCATGCCGTGGAGAGGGTATAACTACGAAGACGCGATCATCGTCAGCGAGGAGCTGATCAAGGCGGATATCTTCACGTCGCTCCACATCGTGGAAGAGACCATCGAGGCCCGCGACACCAAGCTCGGGCCCGAGGAGATCACCCGGGACATCCCGAACGTCCCCGAAAACCTCCTCCGCAACCTGGACGAGAACGGGATCGTCCGCATCGGCGCCCACGTCAAGTCCGGCGACATCCTCGTCGGCAAGGTCGCCCCGAAGGGCGAAACCCAGCTGTCTCCCGAAGAGAAGCTCCTCAAGGCGATCTTCGGCGAGAAGGCGCTCGACGTCAAGGACGCCTCTCTCTACTGCTCCCCGGGCGTCGAAGGGACGATCATCGACGTCCGGATCTTCTCGCGCCGCGGCATCGAGAAAGGTCTCCGGGCCAAGGCCATCGAGAAGGACGAAATCGCCAAGATGAAGCGGAACCTGGACGACGAAATCGTCATCCTGGAAAACGAGAAATGGCAAAAGGTCAAGGCGCTCCTCAAGGGCGAGGTCGTCGAGAAGACCCAGAAGGCCGGCGGCATGACCCTCGAAAAGGGGACCAAGCTCACGGACAAGGTCCTGGACGAGCTGACCTTCGACGAGGCCATGAAGCTCAAGCTCAGCGAGAACGAGGAGACGGACAAGGAGATCAAGGACCTCGACAAGAAGGTCAAGCGCCAGATCGAGGCCCTGCGGGCCGTCTTTAAGGAGAAGGTGGACAACCTCAAGAAGGGCGACGAGCTCGCCCCAGGCGTCATCCAGGCCATCAAGGTTTTCATCGCCATGAAACGAAAACTCTCCGTGGGCGACAAAGTCTCCGGCCGCCACGGGAACAAGGGTATCGTCGCCAAAATCGTTCCCGCGGAGGACATGCCCCGGCTGCCCAATGGCACACCGGTCGAGTTCGTCCTCAACCCTCTGGGCGTCCCGTCCCGAATGAACGTCGGCCAGATCCTGGAGACGCACGCCGGCTGGGCCGCCCGGACCCTGAATCTGTGGCTTTCGACGCCCGTCTTCGACGGGGCGAGCGAGAACGAGATCAAGAAGCTCCTCAAAGAAGCGGGGCTGCCCGAGTCCGGCAAAACGCCCCTTTACGACGGCATGACCGGCGAGTTCCTCGACCAGGAAGTCACGGTGGGGTTCATCTATATGATGAAGCTCTACCACCTGGTCGACGACAAGATCCACGCCCGCTCGACCGGCCCGTACTCTCTGATCACGCAGCAGCCCCTGGGCGGCAAGGCCCAGTTCGGCGGCCAGCGGTTCGGCGAAATGGAAGTCTGGGCCCTTGAGGCCTACGGCGCGGCCTACACCCTGCAGGAGCTCCTGACCGTCAAGTCCGACGACGTCGAGGGGCGGGCCAAGATCTACGAGGCCATCGTCAAGGGCGACCTCGAGTTCACGCCCGGGCTGCCCGAGTCCGTCAATGTCCTCATCCGTGAGCTCCAGAGCCTCTGCCTGAACGTCGAGCTCGAGAAGGGCGACAAGGAAGAAGTGTTGCCCTGGGGGATCCAAGTCCCCCAGGCCGGAAAAGGAGAATCCTAATGGATGTCAGGCCACCGACGGGTCCCAGGGCGAAGGTCGATTTCGACCGCGTCCGGATCAGCATCGCCTCGCCCGAGAAGATCAAGAGCTGGTCCTGGGGCGAGGTCACCAAGCCCGAGACCATCAACTACAGGACCTTCAAGCCCGAGAAAGACGGGCTGTTCTGCGCCAAGATCTTCGGCCCCATCAACGATTTCGAGTGCCTGTGCGGCAAGTACAAGAGGATGAAATACCGGGGCATCATCTGCGAGCGGTGCGGCGTCGAGGTGACGAAGTCCAAGGTCCGCCGCGAGCGCATGGGCCACATCCTGCTGGCCTCCCCGGTCGCCCATATCTGGTTCTTCAAGAGCCCCCCGAGCCGGATCGGCCTCGTGCTCGACTTGTCGATCAAGGACCTGGAGAAGGTCCTCTACTTCGAATCCTACATCGTCCTCGACCCCGGGGACACGCCGCTCAAGGAGAAGCAGCTCCTGAACGAGGAAGAGCATAAGGACGCCCAGGAGAAGTACGGCGACAAGTTCGAGGCCAGCATCGGCGCCGAGGCCATCAAGGTTCTGCTCGAGAAAATCAGCATCCAGAAGGAAGCCGAACGGCTGAGGAAGCTAATGAAGAAGGAGACCTCCCAGCAACGGCGGCTCCGCTACGCCAAGCGCCTCCGGGTCTTCAAGGCCCTCAAGAAGTCCGGGAACCGGCCGGAGTGGATGGTCCTCGACGTCATCCCGGTCATCCCGCCCGACCTCAGGCCGCTCGTCCGCCTGGACGGCGGTCGCTTCGCGACCTCCGACCTCAACGACCTCTACCGCCGGGTCATCAACCGCAACAACCGGCTGAAGAAACTCATCGAGCTCAAGGCCCCCGAGCTCATCATCCGCAACGAGAAGAGGATGCTCCAGGAAGCCGTGGACGCCCTCTTCGACAACGGGAAGCGCGGCCGCGTCCACCTGGGCGCGAACCGCCGTCCTCTCAAGTCCCTGAGCGAGGCCCTCCGCGGCAAGCAGGGGAGGTTTCGCCAGAACCTCCTCGGCAAGCGCGTGGACTACTCGGGCCGGTCGGTCATCGTCGTCGGCCCGGAGCTCAAACTGAACCAGTGCGGGCTGCCCAAGAAAATGGCCCTCGAACTATTCAAGCCATTTATTTTCAACAGGCTGGAGAAGGAAGGCCTCGTCCCGAGCGTCAAGGTCGCCCGCGAGTGGCACGAGCAGGAGCGACCCGAGGTCTGGGATTACCTGGAAGAAGTCGTCCGCGAACATCCCATCCTCCTCAACCGGGCGCCCACGCTTCACCGGCTGGGCATCCAGGCCTTCGAGCCCATTCTCGTCGAGGGCAAGGCCATCCAGATCCACCCCCTCGTCTGCGCCGCCTTCAACGCCGACTTCGACGGCGACCAGATGGCCGTCCACATTCCGCTCTCCGTCGAGGCCCAGATCGAGGCCCAGACGCTGATGCTTTCGACGAACAATATCCTGTCCCCGGCCCATGGCCGCCCTCTGACCGTCCCGAGCCAGGACATGGTTCTCGGATGCTACTACCTGACCCTCGAGAAGAAGGGCCGGAAAGGGGAGGGGCGGATCTTCGGGCGGCCCGAGGAAGCCCTTCTGGCCATGGAAAACAAGGAGATCTCCCTCCAGAGCTCGATCAAGCTCCGGTTCACCGGGCCCTTTATGAACCTGGCCACCTACTATGATGACCAGGCCGTCATGACCTGCCCCATCCAGGACATGAAGAGCGAGCTCATCGAGACGACCCCCGGCCGGATCATCTTCAACGGCATCCTGCCCAAGGGCTTTCCGTACGTCAACGGCATGCTCAGGAAGAAGGGCCTCGAAAACCTCGTCTTCTATACCTACCTGAAGGTCGGCCTGGGGCCGACCGTAGAGATCCTCGATGCCATGAAAGGGCTCGGCTTTACCTACGCGACCCAGGCCGGCTTCTCGCTGGGCATCGACGATTTCGTCATCCCCAAGGAGAAGGCCCACCTGGTGGACCGGGCCCAGAAAGAGGTCCAGGACATCGAAAAGCTCTACCGCGACGGCACAATCTCCTCGGGCGAGCGCTTCAACCGCGTCATCGAGATCTGGGGAACGGTGACGGACAAGGTCTCGAACGCGATGATCGAGGAAATGCGCAAGATCAGCTTCGAAGGCAAGGAGCTCAATCCGCTTTACGTCATGGCCGATTCCGGCTCGCGCGGCAACAAGCAGCAGATCCGCCAGCTGGCCGGGATGCGCGGCCTCATGTCCAAGCCCTCGGGAGAAATCCTGGAGACGCCCATCACCGCGAACCTCCGGGAAGGCCTGAACGTGCTGCAGTACTTCATTTCGACGCATGGCGCGCGCAAGGGCCTGGCCGACACGGCCCTCAAAACGGCCAATTCCGGCTACCTGACCCGCAAGCTCGTCGACGTCTGCCAGGAAGTCATCATCGACGAGCACGACTGCGGCACGCTCAAGGGTCTCAACGTTTCGGCCATCGTCGAGAACGGCGAGATCATCGAGCCGTTCATCGACCGCATCGTGGGCCGGGTGGCTCTCGAGCGGGTCGTGAATCCGGATACCGGCGACAGCGTCGTCGGCATGAACGAGGAGATCACCGAGGCGGTCGCCCACGAGTTCCAGAACCTGGGCATCGAGCGCGTCAAGGTGCGCTCGCTCCTGACCTGCGAATCCAAGCGCGGCGTCTGCCAGCTCTGCTACGGGCGGAGCATGGCCAGCGGCCGCATGGTCGAGCTCGGAGAAGCCGTCGGGATCGTGGCCGCCCAGTCGATCGGCGAGCCGGGCACCCAGCTCACGATGAGGACCTTCCACGTCGGCGGCATCGCCATGGGCGGGGCGGAGAAGTCCAAGCTCGAGGCCAAGAACGATGGCTTGATCCGCTTTACCAACCTCAAGGCCGTCGAAAACAAGGACGGGATGCTCATCGTCGTCAACCGCAACGCCAACATCGCCATCCTCGACCACCGGAGGCGCGAGGTCGAGCACTACCAGGTCCCGTACGGGGCCAGGGTCCTCGTCCGGGACGGCGAGGAGATCAAGGCCCGCCAGGGGTTCGCCGAGTGGGACCCCTTCAACACGTTCATCCTCACCGAGGAAACGGGCGACGCTCGGTTCCACGAGGTCGATCGCGGCGAAAGCATGGAAGAGGTCCAGGACGAGTTCACGGGGCTGATCACGCAGGTGATCATCGAGCCCAAGAACGAGAAGCTTCAGCCTCAGATCGAGGTCCTCGACCCGACAATGGTTAAGATTCACGACCCGGGAGAGACGCGATATAAGAAACACGATGTGGTCGAAAGGTCTTCGGTTGACGCAGAAAACGAAAAGGCTAAAAAGAAGGGCGGCAAAGAAGCGAATTATGAGCGCGTCGTCCTCCGGAAATACTTCCTGCCCTCGGGCGCGAACCTCCAGATCAAGGACGCCGACCGGGTCTTCGCCGGCGATGTCCTGGCCAAGATCCCGCGCGAAGCGGCCCGGACCAAGGACATCACAGGGGGCCTGCCGCGCGCCGAGGAACTCTTCGAAGCCCGCCGGCCGAAGAATCCCGCCGTCATCTCCGAAATCGACGGGGTGGTCCAGATCGGAGGACTGCTCCGGGGCTACCGGAAGATCTCGGCCCGGAACGAGAGGGGCGGCGAAAAAGAGTATCTGATCCCCAAGGGCGCCCACCTGAGCGTGTCCGACGGAGAAAGGATTCGGGCGGGGGATGCCCTGATGGACGGCCCCGTCAATCCCCACGACATTCTGCGCGTCCTCGGGGAGAAGGAGCTGGCCGAATACCTCCTCAAGGAGATCCAGGCCGTTTACCGGCTCCAGGGCGTCGGCATCAACGACAAGCACATCGAGACGATCATCCGCATGATGCTGCGCTGGGTCAAGGTCGAGGAGGTCGGAGATACGGAGTTCCTGGTGGACGAACAGGTGGACAAGTTCATCTTCCAGGAAGAGAACGAGAAGATCATGAAGAAGGGCGGGAAGCCGGCCAAGGCCCGGCCCCTTCTCCTGGGGATCACGAAGAGCGCTTTGAGCACGGACAGCTTCATTGCCGCGGCCTCGTTCCAGGAGACGACCCGCGTCCTGACGGAGGCGAGCCTCTACGGAAAGGTGGATTATCTGAGGAGATTGAAGGAGAACATCATCATGGGCCGGCTGATCCCGGCCGGGACGGGGTACAAGTTCTACCGGAACGTGGAACTGAAGGACGAGATGCGGCCCCTCCTTCCGGAAAAGGGAGAGGAGGCCGTGCCGGAGACCTGAGGCCGGATTCCCCCTGAAACCTCGTCAAAATTCCTTGACAGATATGCCAATTTTTGCTATGATTCGCCCATTCGCCTCCGGACTATCTTCCAGGGGATGAATAAAGCTCAATATCGGAATTTGCACAGAGGAGTATTTTTAATTGCCGACCGTCAACCAACTTGTCAGGAATGGCAGGACGTTGAAGAAGTACAAGGGCAAATCCCCGGCCCTGGAGGCCTGCCCTCAGAAACGAGGGGTTTGCACGCGCGTCTTCACGACCACTCCCAAAAAACCCAACTCGGCCATGCGGAAAGTGGCCCGGGTGCGGCTGACCAATAATATCGAAGTCACGGGCTACATCCCCGGCGTCGGACACAACCTCCAGGAGCACTCGATCGTGCTGATCCGGGGCGGCCGCGTCAAGGACCTGCCCGGCGTCCGCTACCACATCATCCGCGGCACCCTGGACTGCGAAGGCGTTCAGAGCCGCTTCAAGGCGCGTTCCCGGTATGGAGCCAAGAGGCCCAAGAAGGAAAAAAGGGCCGCCTAAGGGAGGGATGCCATGCCGAGACGCGGAATCGTAAAAAAGAGGAAGACCCCGCCCGACCCCTTCTATAACAGCACGGTCGTGGCCCGGTTCATCAACCTCCTCCTCCGGAAGGGGAAGAAGAACACGGCCGAGCGCGTGGTCTACGGCTCGATGGACATCGTCAAGCAGAAGACAAAGGAAGACCCCCTGAAGATCCTGGAGAAGGCCCTCGAGAACGTCCGCCCGCTTCTCGAAACGAAATCCCGGCGCGTCGGCGGGGCGAACTACCAGGTGCCGATAGAGATCACGGCGAACCGGTCCTTCTCCCTCGGCGTGCGCTGGCTGCTCCATTACGCTCAGCAGAGAAGCGGAAAGAGCATGCAGGAGAAGCTTTCGGCCGAGATCATCGACGCCATCAACAACAGGGGCGGAGCGGTCAAGAAGAGGGAAGACACGCACAAGATGGCGGAGTCCAACAGGGCCTTCGCTCATTATAAATGGTAACCGGCTTTTGAGAGTTCTTCGAGTGATTCGGTTCGATATGGAGAAAAGGCTGTATGCGGTCATACCCGATCGAGCGAGTGAGAAATATCGGTATCATGGCCCATATCGACGCCGGGAAGACCACGACGACGGAACGGATCCTGTTTTACACGGGTATGACCTACAAGATGGGAGAGGTGGACGAGGGCACGGCCGTGATGGATTGGATGGTCCAGGAGCAGGAGCGAGGGATCACCATCACCTCGGCCGCGACCACGTGCACCTGGAATGACCACCGTATCAATATCATTGATACTCCCGGTCACGTGGATTTCACCGCGGAGGTTGAGCGCTCCCTGCGGGTGCTCGACGGCGCGATAGCCATACTGTGTGGAGTTGGAGGTGTCGAGCCTCAGTCCGAGACAGTGTGGCGCCAGGCCGACAAGTACCGGGTCCCCCGCATCGTGTTCATCAATAAGATGGACAGGATCGGGGCCGACCCGGAACGGGCCCTTCAGCAGTTGAAGAGCCGGGTGGCGGCCAAGCCCCTGCCGGTCCAGATTCCCCTGGGACGGGAAGACGGATTCCGCGGCGTGATCGACCTCATCGAAGAGAAGGAGATCGACTGGGGGCAGGAGATCTTGGGGACGGATTTTGTTGTCCGGGACGTCTCGGAAGAATACCGAGAGGATGTCAAGAAACAGAGACAGCACATGATCGAAATGTTGAGCGAGACGGATGATGCTCTGATGCAGAAGTACGTCGACGGCGTCGAGGTCACTCCGGCCGAGATGAAAGCGGCCGTCCGCAAGGGCACGATCGCTCTGCAATTCGTCCCGGTCCTTTTCGGGGCCTCCTTCCGGAACAAGGGCGTTCATCCGCTCCTCGATGCCATCGTCGATTACCTCCCCTCGCCGGTGGATATCCTTCCGGTCACGGGCCATCATCCGAAGACCGAAGCCCTGGAAACCCGGCCGGCGTCCGACGAGGCGCCCTTCTCCGGCCTCGTCTTCAAGATCATGAACGACCCCTTCCTGGGGAACCTGGCCTACTTCCGGGTGTATTCCGGCAAGGCCAAGGTCGGCCAGTCCCTGTATAACTCGACCAAGAGCGAGGAGGAGAAACTCTCCCGGCTCCTCGAGATGCACGCCAACAAAAGAAAAGAAATCAAGGAAGTCTATGCGGGCGATATTGCCGCGATGGGCTCCATGAAGAACATTTCGACGGGGGACACCCTCTGCCTCAAGAGCCATCCCATCGTCCTTGAATCCATCCGGTTCCCCGAGCCGGTCATCTCGGCGACGATCGAGCCCAGGACCAAGGCCGCGCACGTCAAGCTGACCCACGCCCTCGGCAAGTTCCAGCTGGAAGATCCGACCGTGAAGGTCGTCCAGGATCCCATGACCGGCCAAACCCTGATCAAGGGCATGGGCGAGCTCCATCTGGAGATCCTGATGGACCGGCTGGAACGGGAATACGGCGTCCAGGCCAACTTGGGCAAGCCCCAGGTCGCCTACAAGGAAACCATCCAGGCGGCGGCCGAGGGCGAGGGGAAATACCTCCGCCAGATCGGGGGCAAGGAGATCTACGGGCGCTGCGTCCTCCAAATCGAACCGCTGAAGCGCGGCCGGGGATTCGAATTCGCGGACAAGACGCGGGGGGCGGCCATTCCGAGAGAGTTCATCGGTGATATCGAGAACGGCGTCCGGGAGGCCATGGAGGGGGGCATCGTCGCCGGTTTTCTCGTGACCGATATCAAGGTGACCCTGACCGGCGGGTCCTATCGGGAGACGGAATCCACTCCGCTGGCCTACAAAATCGCCGCCTCTCTGGCCTTCCGGGAGGCCGCCAAGAAGGCCAGCCCGGTCCTCCTCGAGCCCATCATGAAGCTCGAGATCGTCAGCCCGGACGAGTACCTCGGCGACATCGTCGGCGACATCAACTCCAGGCGCGGGAGGGTCGAGGGGATGGAGATGCGGAGCGGTTCCCGGGTCATCAAAATCCTGGTTCCTCTCGCGAACATGTTCGGCTACGCGACGGCGCTGCGGACGCTGACGCAGGGCCGGGGGGTGTTCAATTTGGAGTTCTTCCAGTACGACAAGACGCCCCCCCAGGTGCAGGACGACATCGTGGCCCGGATCGAGGGACGCGTTCCCTCCCGGGATCAGGCATAAAGAGTCTGCCGTGTTATTAATCAGAGAAAACGCCAACAGGAGGTGAGCGATGGCGAAAGAAAAGTTTGCGAGGACGAAGCCCCACGTTAACATCGGGACAATCGGGCACATCGACCATGGCAAAACGACGCTGACGGCCGCCATTACCAAGGTCCTGGCGACCAAGGGATTGGCCCAGGCCAAGAGCTACGACGACGTTGCCAAGGCCGACGCCAAGATGTTCCGCCGCGACGCGACGAAGATCCTGACGGTCGCCTTGAGCCACGTGGAATACGAAAGCGAGAAGCGGCATTACGCCCACATCGACTGCCCCGGCCACGCCGACTACATCAAGAACATGATTTCCGGCGCGGCCCAGATGGACGGCTCGGTCCTGGTCGTCTCTGCGGCCGACGGCCCGATGCCCCAGACGCGGGAGCACATCATCCTGGCGCGGCAGGTCAACGTGCCGGCCATCGTCGTCTTCATGAACAAGTGCGACCTCGTCGACGACCCAGAAATCCTCGACCTCGTCGAACTCGAAGTCCGCGAGCTCCTTTCCAAGTACCAGTTCCCCGGCGATAAGACTCCGGTCATCCGCGGCAGCGCGACCAAGGCCCTGGCGGACCCCTCCGGCGAGGCCGCCAAGCCGATCTGGGACCTCATCAAGGCGATGGACGAGTTCATCCCCGAGCCCCTTCGCGAGGTCGACAAGCCGTTCCAGATGGCCATCGAGGACGTGTTCTCGATCACGGGCCGCGGCACCGTCGTCACGGGCCGCGTGGACCGCGGGGTTGTCAAGGTCGGCGACGAGGTCGAGATCGTGGGCCTCCGCGAGACCCGCAAGACCGTCGTCACGGGCGTCGAGATGTTCCGCAAGCTCCTCGACCAGGCCCAGGCCGGCGATAACATCGGCTGCCTGCTCCGTGGTGTCGGCAAGGACGAGGTCGAGCGTGGCCAGGTCCTGGCCAAGCCCGGGTCCATCACCCCACACCGGAAGTTCACGGCCGCAATCTACGCGCTGACCAAGGAAGAGGGCGGGCGGCACACGCCGTTCTTCAAGGGCTACCGGCCCCAGTTCTACTTCCGGACGACGGACGTGACGGGCTCGGTCGTTCTCCCGGCCAACGTCGAAATGGTCATGCCCGGCGACAACATCACGCTCGAGGTCGATCTGATCACCGACGTCGCTATGGAGAAGGCCCTTCGCTTCGCTATCCGCGAGGGCGGCCGCACGGTGGGCGCCGGCACGGTCGCCGAGATTATCGAGTAGGCTGTCGGCCGGGGGGCGGTCGCGCCCGACCGGCCCTGCGGAATAAATCCGAGAACAGAGGAACGAACGATGGAAAAAATCAGAATCAGACTGCAGTCCTTTGACCACTGCTTGCTGGACCAATCGGTGAAAGATATCGTCGTGAAAGCGAAAAGAACGGGCGCCAGTGTCGCGGGCCCCATCCCCCTGCCCACGCGCATCCACAAGTTCTGCGTCCTCCGTTCTCCCCATGTCGACAAGAAGTCCCGGGAGCATTTCGAGATGAGGATCCACAAGAGGCTCATCGATATCAGCGAGTACAACAACGAGACGATCGAGGAGTTGCAGAAGCTGGAGCTGCCGGCGGGGATCGACGTCGAGATCCAGGCCTTCGGGGCGGGAGAATAGCCATGGTGGAAGGGTTGATCGGCAAGAAAATCGGCATGAGCCAGCGTTTCGACGACGACGGCAACGTCGTTCCCGTCACGATCATCAAGGCGGGGCCCTGCACGGTCGTCCAGAAGAAAACCCAGGAAAAGGACGGCTACACGGCCGTCCAGCTCGGGTTCGTCGAGGACAAGGGGAGGAAAAAGCCGGCCAAGGCCCAGATCGGCCATTTCAAGAAGTCCGGGGTTCCCGTTGTCCGCAAGCTCCAAGAGGTCGGCATCACCGACCCGGCCGAGCTCAAGGAAGGGGACCAGATCCTGGTCGACATCTTCGAAGTCGGAGAGACGATCCACGTCGTCGGGACGAGCAAGGGCAAGGGCTTCGCCGGGGTCGTCAAGAGGCACCATTTCGCCGGCGGCGGCGCGGCCCACGGTTCGATGTTCCACCGGGCGCCGGGCTCGATCGGCGCCTCGTCCTACCCGTCCCGCGTCGTCAAGGGCATGCGGATGGGGGGGCATATGGGCGATGAGCGGGTGACCGTCCGGAACCTCAAGGTCGTCGAAATGGACAAGGACAACAACCTTCTCGTGGTCCGGGGCGCGGTGCCCGGGGCCCGGGGAGGCTACCTCCTGATCCGAAAAGGGGCATTCGGCTCCCGGAGCGCCAAGTAGGCGGGGAAGAGGGCACCATGGGCAAACTGCAAGTCTTCGATCAAGCCGGAAATCCGGCGAACGAGATGGAGCTCGCGGACAGCGTCTTCGCTTATCCCGATAAAGGCCACCTGGTCTACGAGGCCGTCGTCAACTACCGGGCCAACCAGCGCCAGGGAACCGCCGCCACGAAAACCCGGGCGGAGGTCAGCGGCGGCGGCCGGAAGCCCTGGCGGCAGAAGGGAACGGGCCGGGCCCGCGCGGGCAGCACCCGTTCGCCCCTCTGGAGAAAGGGCGGGACGACCTTCGGGCCCCAGCCCCGGGACTATTCCTACGAGCTCCCGAAAAAGGCGCGGCGGAACGCCCTGCGCTCCGTCCTCTCCCGTAAGCTCACGGACAGCCTCATCCTGGTCCTCCGAGAGATCGAGATCAAGGAGCCGAAAACCAAAGAGGCCGCGGCCCTGCTCAAGGCCTTCCACATCAATTCGGCCCTGCTCGTGGACAGCCATGAAAACACGAACCTGTTCCTGTCCGTCCGGAACCTTCCTAAGATCAAGGCCGTCGACGTCCGGACCCTCAACGTCTATGATGTGCTGAACTACAAATGGCTGGTCTTCAGCCAGCGGGCCCTCGAGTCCGCCATGGAGAGATTGAAGTGATCAAAGATCCCCATAAAATTATCATCCGGCCGGTGATCACCGAAAAGAGCACCGAGCTCAAGGACTCGAACCGGGTCATTTGTTTCGAGGTCGCCCGGGACGCGAACAAGATCGAGATCAAGAAGGCCATCGAGCACCTCTTCAAAACCAAGGTAGCCAGCGTCCGGACCCAGAGAAAGACGGGCAAGATCCGGAGAATGGGCCGCAACGTCGGCAAGACGAAGGACTGGAAGAAGGCCTATGTCAAGCTCCGGGAAGGCGAAAAGATGATCGAATACTTCGAGGCGGTCTAACATGGGCATCAAAACGTACAGACCAATCACGCCGGGGCTCCGCCACCGGACGACCAACGAGTATGAGGACCTGACCGGGGACCGCCCCTATAAGCCGCTCCTCGTTTCCCTGCCCAAGTCCGGCGGCCGGGACAGCCGCGGGCACCTGTCCATCCGGAACAGGGGGGGCGGGCACAAGCAGCTCTACAGGATCGTCGATTCCAAGAGGGACAAGATCGGCATCGCCGGGGTCATCGAGACGGTCGAGTACGACCCCAACCGGTCGTCGTTCATCTCCCTCGTCAAGTACAGGGACGGCGAGCGCCGGTATATCCTGTCTCCGCAGGGCCTGAAGGTCGGGCAGGAGATCGTTTCCTCCGACACCCAGGTCGACATCCTGCCGGGCAACGCCATGCCGCTCCGGTTCATCCCGCTGGGCACGGTCATCCACAACATCGAGCTCCGCAAGGACAAGGGCGGCCAGGTCGCCAAGTCGGCGGGCACCGGGGCCCAGATCCTGGCCAAGGAGGGGGATTACGCCCAGGTCCGGCTGCCGTCCTCCGAAATCCGGAAGATCCACCTGGACTGCCGGGCGGTCATCGGCCAGATCGGGAACGTCGACCATCAGAACATCAGCATCGGCAAGGCGGGCCGGAACCGGTGGAAAGGCTGGCGCCCCCACGTCCGCGGCACGGCCATGAACCCGATCGACCATCCGCACGGAGGGGGTGAGGGCAAGTCCAAGGGCGGACGCCACCCCGTGAGTCCCGAGGGCATCCCGACCAAGGGGTACAAGACGCGGCGGAATAAGAGGACCCAGGCCTTTATCATCAGGCGGAGGAGCAAGTAATCATGGGCAGATCATTGAGTAAAGGTCCCTTCGTGGACACCCATCTTCTCGAAAAAATCCGCGTCGCCGATGCCCAAAGCGGCAAGCGGCAGGTCATCAAGACCTGGTCCCGGCGCTCGACGATCATCCCCGAGATGGTCGGGCTGACGATCGGCGTCCACAACGGCCGGAAGTTCATCCCGGTCTTCGTCACGGAAAACATGGTCGGCCACAAGCTCGGCGAGTTCTCCCCGACGCGGACCTTCCGGGGGCACACCTCCAAGACCGCCAAGCAGCTCAAGGCGGGGAAGTAAGATGAGCGAGCCCACTCACGTTTCGCATGCCGCGGCCCGGTTCGTGCGCATGAGCCCG
Organism: Candidatus Aminicenantales bacterium; assembly: GCA_049513915.1. Classification (GTDB taxonomy): domain Bacteria; phylum Acidobacteriota; class Aminicenantia; order Aminicenantales; family Saccharicenantaceae; genus DATKJS01. The sequence goes on from JBEKVN010000016.1 coordinate 20,876, forward strand.
CAGAAGAGCCGGCTCGTGGCCGACCTCATCCGGGACCGCTACGTCGGAGAGGCCCTGACGATCCTCCGCTTCAGCGAGAAGAAAAAGATCAGCGCCATCATCGAAAAAGTCCTCCGCTCGGCCATCGCCAACGCCCAGCAGAAGACCCCCAACGTCGACGTCGACAAGCTCTATATCTCGAGAATCCAGATCGGCGGCGGCCCGATGGCCAAGAGGATCCGGCCGGCCCCCATGGGACGGGCCTTCCGCGTCGTGAAGCGGACGAGCCATGTCCAGATCTATTTAGACGAAAAAGGGAGATAAGCGGTGGGACAAAAAACACACCCCTATGGTTTCCGGCTCGGCTTCAACAAGCCTTGGATGTCCCGTTGGTTCGCCAAAGGACCCGAGTACGCCCGCCTCATCCATGAGGACCTGCGGATGCGGAAGGCGATCAAGGAGAAATACTACCACGCCGGGATCGCCGCGGTGGACGTCGAGAGGGTGGGACCGAAGCTGCGGATCATCATCCACACGGCCCGGCCCGGGATCATCATCGGCCGCGGCGGCAAGGAGATCGAGAGCCTGAAGGTGTACCTCGAGTCGATCGCCCATAAGGATGTCTACGTCGACATCCGGGAGGTCGACCACGCCGAACTCAACGCCCTCCTCGTCGGCGAGGGCATCGCCGTCCAGCTCGAAAAGCGTATCGCCTACCGCCGGGCCATGCGCAAAGCCGTGGACATGGCCCTCAAGATGGGCGCCAAGGGCATCAAGGTCATGTGCTCGGGCCGCCTAGGCGGGGTCGAGATCGCCCGTACGGAGTGGTACCTCAAGGGGCAGCTGCCCTTGCAAACCCTGCGGGCGGACATCGATTACGCCTTCACCGAAGCCTTCACGACCTATGGCCAGATCGGCATCAAGGTCTGGATCTACCGGAGCGATGTCGAGAAGCCGAAGATGTCCTCTCAGACGGCGGAGGTTGAGGAGATTTAGCCATGTTGATGCCCAAGAAAGTCAAGTTCCGCAAGCAGCAGCGCGGCCGGATGCGGGGCAAGGCCGAGCGGGGGAGCACGCTCTCTTACGGCGAGTTCGGGCTCCAGGCCCTCGAGCCCTGCTGGCTGACCTCCCGTCAGATCGAGGCCGGCCGCATCACGATCACGCGGCACATGAAGCGGCGGGGCAAGCTGTGGATCCGGACCTTCCCCTGGAAATCGGTCACCAAGAAGCCGACCGAAGTCCGGATGGGAAAAGGGAAGGGCGACCCGGAATTCTGGGTCGACGTCATCCGTCCCGGCAAGGTCCTCTTCGAGGTCGAAGGCATTGAGGAGGATATGGCCCGCGAAGCCATGCGGCTGGCCGCCCACAAGCTGCCCATCAAGACGAGGTTCATCTCCCGGGAAGCGAGAGAATTGCGATGAAGATCCGAGAACTCAGAGAACTTTCGGCGGACGAACTGCGGAGCAAGGACACAGAGCTCCAGGACCAGCTTTTCAAGCTGCGCTTCCAGAAATCCCTGGGCCAGCTGGATAGCCCGATGAAGGTCAAGAACATCAAGCGGGATATCGCCCGGATCAAAACGGTGTTGAAGGCCCTATCGGAAGAGACGGAGTAGAGCATGGACACGAACGGACAGAAACGGAAGACGACGAAGGTCGGGACCGTCGTCGGCAAGAAGATGAAAAAGACGGTCACGGTCGAGGTCGAACGCCAGATCCGGCACCCCCTGTACAAGAAGATCGTCCGCAAGAAAAAGACGTTCCTGGTCCACGACGAGACCGAGAAGTGCAAGATCGGCGACTCGGTCCGGATCATTGAGACGCGGCCCATCAGCAAGATGAAGCGCTGGCGGGTCCTGGAGATCGTGGGCCTGTCGGCGACGGGAACGGACCAGGAGCCCGGAGAACGCCCATGATCCAGATGCGAACGTATCTCAAGGTGGCCGACAACTCCGGCGCCCGGAGGATCATGGCGATCACGCCCCTGGGCGGCAGCGTCGGACGCATCGCCCGCATCGGGGACGTCATCTCGGCCACGGTCAAGGAGGCGGACCCGGAAAGCAAGATCGCCAAGGGAAAGGTCGTGCGGGCCGTGGTTGTCCGCACCCGCAAGGAGCTCCGCCGCAAGGACGGGTCTTACATCCGGTTCGAAGACAACGCCGCCGTGATCATCGACAAGGCGGGGGAGCCCGTCGGGACCCGGGTGTTCGGGCCTGTGGGCCGGGAGCTCAGGGAGCGGAAGTTCATGAAGATCATATCCCTGGCGCCGGAGGTCCTGTGATGGGCAAGATCCAGCTCAAGAAGAACGACATGGTCGTCGTCACCAAGGGGAAGGACAAGGGAAAGACCGGCAAGGTCCTCAAGCTCTTCCCCGAGACCGACCGGGTCATCGTCGAGAGGGTCAATTTCAGCAAGCACTTCGTCAAGGCCGACCGCAGCAAGAACGTCCAGGGCGGCGTCATGGAGAAGGAGACCCCGATCCACGTGTCCAACGTCATGCTGTTCTGTCCGGAATGCGGACAGGGCGTCCGGGCCCGGAACCGCCGGGCCGAGGACGGCACCAAAACCCGGGTCTGCGCCAAGTGCGAGTCCCTGATCGAGAAGATGAAGTGAGGATGGCACCATGAGCCGCTTACACGAGAGGTACCAGAAAGAACTTCTCCCCGAGCTCCAGAAGGAGCTCGGGATCAAGAACACGATGGCCGTGCCCCGGCTGGAGAAGATCATCGTCAACATGGGCGTCGGCGACGCGATCCAGAACATCAAGCTGCTGGACACGGCCAGGACCGAACTCGGCCTCATCACGGGGCAGTTCCCGGCCGTCGGCCGGGCCAAGAAATCGATTTCGGCCTTCAAGCTGAGGAAGGGCCAGCCGATCGCCTGCTACGCGACGCTCCGGAGCCGGAGGATGTACGAGTTTTTCGACCGGCTCGTCAACATCGTCTTGCCCCGCGTCCGGGACTTCCGGGGCGTCTCCGGAAACGCCTTTGACGGCCGGGGCAACTACACCCTGGGCTTGCGGGACCAGCTGGTGTTTCCCGAAATCGATTATACGAAAGTCGAAAGGCCGCGGGGGATGAACATCACGATCGTGACCACGGCCCGGACGGATAAAGAGGCTCATGCCCTGCTCAAGAAGCTCGGCATGCCTTTTCGTGAGTCCTGACAAGCGAGGTGAATGTGTCGACAACAGCGCGGATGGCCAAATACGCGAAAAAACCGAAGTACGAGATCCGGGTCCGGCGACGCTGCCGTCTGTGCGGCCGGTCCCGGGGGTATTACCGGAAATTCGACCTCTGCCGGCTATGTTTCCGCGAGCTGGCCCTTAAAGGGGAGATCCCGGGGGTCACGAAGTCTTCGTGGTGAAATCGAGGAAAGGACAGGTCCATGGATACCATCGCCGATTTGCTCACCCGGATCCGTAACGGGGTCAAGTCCAAGAAGAAGGAAATCAACATCCCTTCCTCCCGCCTCAAGGTCGAGGTCGTCAAGATCCTCAAGGAAGAAGGGTACATCAGGAATTTCAAGGTCATCGACGACAACAAGCAGGGGATTCTGAACGTGACCCTGAAATACGGAGAGGACGGGAAGAGCGTCGTCAGCGGCCTGCGGCGGGTCAGCAAGCCCGGCTGCCGGATCTACTGTACGGCGGACTCGGTCCCGAAGGCCCTCGACGGGCTCGGGCTGGTCATCGTGTCGACGTCGCAGGGCGTCCTGTCCGGCCGGAGGTGCGAGGAGCTGGGCACGGGAGGCGAAGTCCTCTGCAGCGTCTGGTGAGCGAAGAGAGGTCAAGATGTCAAGAGTCGGGAAAAAACCCATCGCCATACCGGCGGGCGTCAAGGTGACGATCGAGCCGGACAGGATCGATTTCGAGGGGAAGAAGGGCAAGCTCTCGTCCCCGCTGTATGCCGGCGTCCGGGCCGTCCTGGAAGGGGACCGGCTGAACCTGACCCGGGCCGACGAAACCAAGACCGTCCGGAGCCTTCACGGCCTCTGCCGGGCCCTGGCCCAGAACGCCGTGCTCGGCGTCACCGTGGGGTTCTCCAAGAAACTGGAGATCGTGGGCGTGGGCTACAAGGCCAAGGTGGACAAGAACCGGCTCGAGATCAGCCTGGGGTATTCCCGGCCCGTCGTTTACGAGATCCCGGCCGGAGTCGAGGTCGTCGCGGAGAAGCCGACCCTGCTCACCGTGCGCGGGATCGACCGGCAGCGGGTGGGCCAGGTGGCGGAAGACATCAAGAAATTCCGCATCCCGGACCCCTACAAGCAGAAGGGCGTCCGCTACCTCGGCGAGAGACTGATCAAGAAAGAACGCAAGGCGGGGGTGGCCAGTGTTTAAAAACAAGTTCGTCGCCAAAAGGGTGCGGGACGACCGGCTCCGGAAGCGGATCCGTGAGAAGGTCAAGGGGACGCCCGAGCGGCCCCGGGTTCACGTGTTCAAAAGCAACACATATCTCTATACCCAAGTCATCAACGACGCCGAAGGCGCCGTCCTGCTGACGGCCTCGACGCTGGAGAAGGAGTTCAAGGAGAAATCCAAGAACGGCAAGAACAAGAAGGCCAGCGGGCTCCTCGGCGAGATCCTGGCCGACCGGCTCAAGGCCAAGAAGATCGAGAAGGTGGTGTTCGACCGGGGGGTTTATCCCTATCACGGACGCATTAAGACCCTGGCGGAAGCCATGCGCAAAGCGGGCATCCAATTCTAGAGATCAAAGCCGATTAAGGAGGCGCAAGCGTGGACGATCGAAGATTCGAAAGAGCAGTTGCCGTGGATGAGGAAGGCTTTGAACTCAAAGACCAGGTCATCTCCATCCGCAGGGTCACCAAAGTTGTCAAGGGCGGCAAGAACCTGAGCTTCTCGGCCCTGGTGGCCGTCGGCAACGAGCGGGGCCGCGTGGGGATCGGCAAGGGCAAGGCCCGCGAAGTGCCCCAGGCGATCCGCAAGGGTGTCGAAGCGGCCAAGAAGGCCATGATCCGCGTTCCCCTCGCCGACACGACCATTCCGCACATGGTCAAGGGCGTCGACGGGGGGGGGATCGTCGTCCTGCGGCCCGCCTCCAAGGGGACGGGCGTCATCGCCGGCGGGGCCGTCCGCGTCATCATGCAGCTGGCCGGGATCCGCGACATCCTGACCAAGTCCATCCGGAGCTCGAATCCGATCAGCGTCGCCAACGCCACCCTCGACGCCCTCCGAAACGTCAGGAACCCCGACGACGTGGCCAAGAGCCGCGGAAAGGCGAAAGGTGGGCTATGACGGAGCAAGCGGCGAAACCCACGCATACCCGGAAGCGCGCCGACAAGGCCGCCCCGGAACGGTACCTGAAGATCACGCTCGTCCGGAGCCTGGTCGGCTATCCCGGGAACCAGCGGGACGTGGCCAGGGGACTCGGCCTGAGGAAGCCCCAGTCCCACGTCGTCCGCAGGGAATCCCCCGAGATCCTCGGCATGGTCCGTAAAATCTCCCATGTCTTGAAAGTGGAGGCGACCGAAAAGCCATGAACCTCAGCAACCTGAAACCGGCCAAAGGATCGAGAAAAGACCGAAAGAGGGTGGGCCGCGGCCCGGGCTCCGGCCTGGGCAAGACCTCCGGGCGTGGCAGCAAGGGGCAGCTCTCCGGCAGCGGCTATTCCCGCAAGCGCGACTTCGAAGGCGGGCAGATGCCCCTGGTCCGGCGCGTCCCCAAGCGCGGCTTCACCAACATCTTCCGGATCGAATACACCGTCGTCAACCTGGACAGCCTGGCCAGGATCGGGAAGAAGGAGATCGAGCTTAAGGACCTCGTCGCCTCCGGGCTGATCAAGAGAGAGACCGAGCGCGTGAAGGTCTTGGGGCGGGGCGAGATCGCTTCCGCGAAGACCATTCATGCCCATAAGTTCTCGGAATCGGCCCTGAAAAAAATAGAAGAGAAGGGCGGCAAAGCCGTCACCATCGGGTGAAGTCCATGTTAGACAGCATCCGCAACATCTTCAGCATCCCCGAATTGAGGAAGAGGGTCATCTTCACCCTCCTCCTTCTGGCGGTCTACCGGGCCGGCGGCCAGATTCCCAACCCGGGTATCAGCGCCTCGGCCCTAGCGGAGTTCTGGCAGTCCCAGAAAGGCTCCATCCTGGGATTCATCGACCTGTTCTCGGGGCGCTACATGTCGCGCATGACCATCTTCGCCCTGGGCATCATGCCCTACATCAGCGCGTCCATCATCCTCCAGTTGCTGACGGTCGTCTGGCCCTACCTCGAGCGGCTATCCAAAGAGGGCGAGCTCGGCCGGAAGAAGATCACCCAGTACACCCGCTACGGGACGATCGGCATCTGCTTCATCCAGGCCTTCGGCATCGCGGCTTTCCTTGAATCCCTCAAGGCCCCGGGAGGAGCCCCCATCGTTCCTCACGGCGGATGGGGATTCCGCCTGCTGACCGTCCTGACGCTGACCACGGGCACGGTTTTCGTTATGTGGCTCGGCGAACAGATCTCGGCCCGGGGAATCGGCAATGGGATCTCGCTCATCATCTTCGCGGGGATCGTCGTCCGCTTCCCGTCCGGCCTCAACAGCGTGCTCGGCGGCCTGAAGAGCAACGCCATGGACCCCCTGAAGATCATCTTTCTGGGCGCCCTGATGATCGCGGTCATTGCCTTCATCGTCTTCGTCGAGCGGGGCCAGCGCCGCATCCCCGTCTCGTACGCCAAGAGGGTTGTCGGCCGCAAGGTTTATGGCGGCCAGAGCACGCACCTGCCCCTGCGGGTGAACACGGGCGGCGTCATTCCGATCATCTTCGCCGCCTCGGTCATCACCATCCCGGTGACCATCGCCCAGCTGGTCAAGGTCCCGGCGATCAAGCAGATCGCCGACCAGTTCAACATGGGCATGCCCCTCTATAACCTCTGCTATGTCGCGGCCATCATCTTCTTCACCTACTTCTACATCTCGATCATTTTCAACCCGGTTGACGTAGCCGACAACCTGCGGAAATACGGCGGCTTCATCCCCGGCATGCGGCCGGGCAAGAACACGTCCGACTACATCGACGAGGTCCTGTCGAGGATCACGCTCGTCGGGGCGGTCTATCTGGCCGTCGTCGCCATCCTGCCCGAGTTCCTGATCACGGGCCTCAGGGTCCAGTCCCTGCCCTGGGTCGGGACGTGGCTCGAGGCCAATCTTCCCAAATTCATCACTCAGGGGCTGGGCATTGACTTCCTGTTCGGCGGCACGTCGATCCTGATCGTCGTCGGCGTCGCCATGGACACCATGCAGCAGATCGAGGCCCAACTCGTCATGCGGCATTACGACGGATTCATGCGCCGCAGCCGGATCAGGGGGAGAAGAGGATGAGAGTCATTCTCCTGGGCGCTCCCGGAAGCGGGAAGGGGTCCGTGGGCGACCTTGTGCGGTCGGCCTACGGCATCCCCAAGATCTCAACGGGGGATCTGCTCAGGGACGCCGTCCAGAAGAAAACCCCGCTCGGCCTCCAGGCGGCCTCCCAGATGGGCAAGGGCGGCCTGGTCGACGACGCCCTCGTCCTCGCCCTTCTCCGGGAACGGCTCGCCGGACTGGATTGCCGGATCGGCTATATCCTCGATGGCTACCCGCGAAACCTCTCCCAGGCCAAAGATCTCGAGTCGCTGGACGGCGGCCGCCGGGAGATCGTCTTTCTGATCGATGTCCGAGAGGACGTCGTCGCCCGGCGGATCGGCAGCCGACGGCTGTGCCCCGGGTGCGAAGCGATTTACAACGTGATCACGAAAAAACCGGCCCGCGAGGGCGTCTGCGACGGCTGCGGTACGTCCCTCGTCCAGAGACAGGACGACCGGCCCGAGCTGGTCCCGGAACGGCTGAAGACATACCACGCGAAGACGGAGCCCCTGATCGCTTATTACGAGGCCAAGGGTGTCCTCCACCGGATCGACGGCAACGGCACGATCGAAGAGACGTTCCGGCCCATCCGGCTGGTTCTGGACGCCGTGCTCCGCGGAACAGAGGATTCTCAGGCCAGGCCATGATCATCTACAAGTCCAGCGCCGAACTCGACGTCATGCGGCAGAGCAGCCGGATCGTGGCCCGGATCCTGGACGAGCTCGAGCCCCTGATTCGCCCGGGGATCCGGACCCGCGATCTGGACCTCTACGCGGAAAAGCGGACCCGCGAGCTGGGCGCCGTCCCGGCCTTCAAGGGCTACCGCGGCTATCCCGCTTCGGTCTGCGTTTCGGTGAACGAGGAGATCATCCACGGCATCCCCTCGGGCCGCCTCCTCCAGGAGGGCGACATCGTCAGCCTGGACTTCGGCGTCCTCTACGAGGGCTTTTACAGCGACTCGGCCGTTACGGTGCCGGTCGGGCGGACGACCGACGAGGCTCTGAGGCTCATCGAATCCGCCAGGAAGGGGTTTTTCGCGGGCCTCGACGAGGTCCGCGAGGGCCGGCGGCTCTCCGATGTCTCGGCCGCCATCCAGCGGTCCGTCGAAGGCGACGGGTTCTCGGTCATCCGCCAGTTCGTCGGCCACGGCATCGGGCGGGCGCTCCACGAGGAGCCCCAGATCCCGAATTTCGGCGCGCCGGGCCGCGGGCCCAAGCTCAAGCCGGGAATGACACTGGCCATCGAGCCCATGATCGCCCTGGGCGGCTGGGAGGTCGATGTCCTCGAGGACGGCTGGACGGCCGTGACCCGTGACCGCAGCCTTTCCGCGCACTTCGAGCATACCGTGGCCTTGACCGAAAACGGGCCGGAGATCCTGAGCGCGAGGGAGGCCGAGGCCGGGACGCGACGGCCGCCCCTTGACAAGGAGAGTCCTCATGCCTAAGCAGGACATGTTCGAGGCCGAAGGCGTGGTCCTCGAGACCCTCCCGAACGCGATGTTCCGGGTGGAGCTCTCGAACAAGCACGTCATCCTGGCCCACATCTCGGGGAAGATGCGGAAGCACTTCATCCGGATCCTCCCGGGCGACCGGGTCCTCGTGGAGCTCTCCCCCTACGACCTGACCAAGGGACGCATCACCTACCGATATAAATAAAGGACAGGACGATGAAAGTCAAAGCATCTGTGAAAAAGATTTGCCGGAACTGCAAGATCGTCCGGCGCAAGGGCATCGTACGGGTCATCTGCACCAACCCGCGGCACAAGCAAAGACAAGGATAAGACGAGGTCAACATGGCAAGAATCGCAGGCATCACGCTCCCGCCGGACAAGAGGATCGAGATCGGGCTGACCTACATCTACGGGATCGGCCGCTCCAAGTCCGGCAAGATCCTGGCCGAAGCCAAGATCGACAAGAACAAGAAGGTCAAGGCCCTGACCGAGGACGAGGTCGATAAGATCCGCCGGATCATCGAGAAGCGGGAGAAGATCGAGGGTGACCTCCGCAAGGAAGTCACGATGAACATCAAGCGGCTCATCGACATCGGCTGCTACCGGGGCCTCCGCCACAAGAAAAAACTCCCGACGAGGGGCCAGCGGACGAAGACGAACGCCCGGACCCGGAAAGGCGTCCGAGGCTCCAAGATCAAGAAACTCAAGGAAAAGAAAGCCTAAGGAGGGGACGCGCCCATGCCAAAAGCCAAGACCAAGAAAAAGAAAGTCCGGAAGGAAATCGGGTACGGAGTGGCTCACATCCAGTCCACCTTCAACAATACGATCATCACCATCGCGGACCATCAGGGCGGCACGCTCTGCTGGGCCAGCGCCGGAACGTCGGGATTCAAAGGCGCCCGCAAGGGCACGCCTTTCGCCGCCCAGCTCGCCGCCAAGGGCGTGGCCACCAAGGCCCGGGAGTTCGGCGTCCATTATGTCGACGTCCGGCTGACGGGGCCCGGCGCGGGCCGCGAATCGTCCATCCGGGCCCTCCAGGCGGCCGGACTGGAGATCAAGTCCATCAAAGACGTGACCCCCATCCCGCACAACGGATGCCGGGTCCGCCGGAGACGGCGGGTCTGAGGCCCGAAGGAGAGGACCATGGCGAAATATCAAGGACCTGACTGCCGGCTGTGCCGGGTCGAGAAAAACAAGCTGTTTTTCAAGGGCACCAAGTGCCTCACGGACAAGTGCCCCATCGAACGGAGGGCCTACGCCCCCGGCCAGCACGGGCGCAACAAGAAACGCATCCTGGGATACGCGATCCAGCTCCGGGAAAAGCAGAAACTCAAAAGGTATTACGGGATGTCCGAGGAGCAGTTCCACTTCTTTTTTGAGCGGGCCGAGCGGCAGAGGGGCATCACCGGCGAGAACCTCCTGTCGATGCTCGAGCGGCGTCTCGACAACGCCATCTACGTGATGGGGTTCTCCCTGTCGCGGGGCCACGCCCGCCAGCTCATCGCCCACGGGCATTTCCGGGTCAACGGCCGCCGGTGCAACATCCCGTCGGCCCTGGTCAAGGCCGGGGACGTCATCGAATTCAAGGAGCGCACGGCCAAGAGCGAGGACATGCGGGCCGTCGTCGCCTCGAATAAGACCAAGCGCATCCCCGGATGGCTCGAAGTCGATATGGAGAACCTGAAGGGAAGAGTCATCGCTCTTCCCACCCGCCAGGATGTCACCCTCCCCGTGGAAGAGCACCTGGTGGTCGAGCTTTACTCCAAATAACGTCCTGAGGGATCCCGCCGAGGACACCCCCAGAAGGAGGACAAATGACGGAAACGAGTTTTCAGAGGCCAAAGTATTTGGAGTGCGATTTTGAAACGCTGACGGAGAAGTACGGGCGGTTTCAAGCCCAGCCCTTCGAGCGGGGCTACGGCGTCACGGTGGGCAACGCCCTGCGCCGGATTCTCCTGTCGTCGATCACCGGGGCCGCCATCACGGCCGTCCGGATTCACGGCGTGCTCCACGAGTTCTCGACGATCCCCGGGGTCGTCGAAGACGTGACCGATATCATCCTCAACCTCAAGAGCATCCCCCTCAAGCTCAAAGGCGACGGGCCGAAGCGGATGACCCTCAAGAAAGTCGGGCCGGTCCAAGCCAAGGCCTCGGACATCGTCCACGACGCGGATATCGAGATCCTCAACAAGGATATCCCCATCGCCTCGCTGGACACGGACGGGACGCTCGAGATCGAGATGGTCGTCAAGAACGGCCGCGGCTACATCCCCGCCGACCAGAATTTCGACGAGGAGCTGAGCCTAGACTACATCCCCCTCGACTCCTCCCATTCCCCCGTGCTCAAGGTCAATTACAAGGTGGATCCCGCCCGGGTGGGGAAGCGGATCGATTACGAGAGCCTGACCCTGGAGGTTTGGACGACCGGGGCCATCCGGCCCATGGACGCCCTGTCCCAGGCCGCGAAGATCATGCGCGACCACCTCGGGATTTTCCTGAACGTCGTGGACGAGCCCTTCGAGAAGGAGCAGGCTCCGGCCAAGAAGGAGATCCCGTATCTCACCCAGGCCGACATCCTGGCCAAGACGATCGACCACCTGGAGCTCTCGGTCCGGTCCAACAACTGCCTGCGGGCGGCCGGCATCGAGCGTATTTTCGAGCTCGTTCAGAAGACTGAGGACGACCTGCTCAAGACCAAGAACTTCGGGCGCAAGTCGCTCGCCGAGATCAAGGAGACGCTGGCGAACCTGAACCTCGGCCTGAACCTGGAGCTCCACCCCAAGCTCGTCGAGAGGATTCAGACGGAAGTCAAAGAGGCCAAGTCCGGGAAGGAGCTGGATGAATGAGGCACCAAGTTAAGAAAGGATACCTGCGGAGAAACTCGGCCCACCGGCGGGCCCTCCTGCGGAATCTCGTGACCTCGTTCCTCGAAAAGGAGCGGATCACGACGACCCTGGCCAAGGCCAGGTACACCCGGCCGCTCGCCGAGAAGATGATCACCCTCGGCAAGCGGGGCACCCTCCACGCCCGGCGCCAGGCCCTGGCCTACCTGACCAAGGAGGCCGCCGTGAAGAAGCTCTTCGACGACCTCGGCCCCCGCTTCTCCGAGAGGCCGGGCGGATACTCCCGCATCGTCAAGCTCGACCGGAGGATGGGGGACGGTTCCGTCATGGCCATGCTCGAGCTGGTCGGCACGGAGTTCAAGAAGAAGGCCAAGAAGAAAAAAGAGGCCAAGAAGGCGGCCGGGAAATAAGGCGGCCCGCTATTCAGAGGCTATAATCAGGGCCCGGCGTCAAGTCGGGCCCTTTTTTTATTCCCTTCGATGCCTCAGTTCAACTGGGAGCGCATCGGTACGAGCAGCGGGGGAAAGGGCAGGATTCTTTTCAGATATTTGCCATAAGTGCGGCTTCGAGTCGCTTAGCCGCACTTATGCTGGACTCTCCCTGCCGGCTCGGGCCAAATCGCGCAGCCCTTCTCCTCTCGCCTTCCGTCAGTCTCTGGGTCTTCGAGCGCCTTGGTAGATGCCCTGCCAGTAGGCGTCCTTGAGCCGCGAGATCTGGACAACGGGCTTTTCGTGGACCGTGGCGTTGATGAACTCTTCGGCGTTGATCATCATGCCCACATGGCCGATGTTTTTGCCGAAGAAGACGAGGTCACCGGCCCTCTCGTCGCCGGCCGTGACGGGGACGAGGCCGCTCCCTTCGAACTGGATGTCCGCGTCCCTCAGGATGGGGATCCCGCCCATTTTGTAGATGAGCTGGACGAATCCGGAGCAGTCGAGGCCGAGAGGCGACGTGCCGCCCCAGAGGTAGGGGAGGCCGACGAAGCGCTTGGACAAGGCGATCATCTCCTGGACCGGGAGCCGCGTCCAGACCATCGGGCCTTCCCGGAATTCGCCGTCCCCCTTCTGAACCCAGGCCTTCGTGCCGCAGGGGAGGGTGACCTCCAGCCATCGCTCATCGGCGTCCCGGATGACCTCGAGCGCGGAACTGATCGGCGCGACCTTGACGGGCTTTCGCGTGGTGACGTCCGGCTCGCGGTAGGTGTTGGCCAGGAGGGCCGTGACCACGAAGATTTTCCCCTGGCTCGCGTACGGCTTATCACCGGGCTTCAAGAACCTCAGGGACGGCCCGATGGCCCAACCCTTGTAGGTGTCCGGCGTCTCGACGTAGTACCAGTCCTCCCCGTCGGAATTTCTCTCGGTCTTGAGGATCCGTACGTTCGTGCCGAGAAGGGCCTGGCTGACGACGTCAGACATGGCGTTCGACCGGCTATGCATGTTCTCGGCGGCGTTGATGACAACCCCGGCCCCGGGAACCGCCGGTTTTTCGGCCGCCGAGAGGGTGAGCATGGGAGCGGCGGCGATAAGAAGAAGCAGGGCGAATCTGCGCATGTCTTGACCTCCTGAATGGACCATTATAGCCCCGAACCCGGACTGCGAAAAGGGATTTTTCCCAAGGCCAGACGGGTCCTGTCACGGCGCGTCCCCGTCCGGCCTCGGCTCCACCCATCCCCCCGTGGGCGGAGGGGAAAACGCCCCCTCCTGAACCACCCCTCCTCGCAGCCGGCAGCTTCAGTTGAGTGCTCGGACCAGGGGGAAGCCGCCCCTTGGAACCCCCAGCGCTCTCGCGCAATCCCCTTCCGCCTCGGGCGGGCGGGGACTGGCACCGTGCCACCCGTCCCGTTAACTTGCATTGAAAGCATATTATCTCCGTGGGACTCCTCTCTCGGAATTGGGTGCCCGAATCAGCTGGAAATGTCCGCGGCCATTTTCATATAATAGGCGGCGAGAGGAGTGGCCATGAAAAGGAAGGACTTTCTCACGTTGTCGGGCGCGCTTGCCGCCGGGTCTCTCGTTTCGCTCGAATCCGGATTTGCGCAAGCTCTGGGCACAGGCGGGGGAAAGACGCGCGTCTTTGTCAAGCTCCTCGACCTCCAGCTCCGGCATGCCTGGGGCCTGTCCCGCGGGACGTGGACGGCGAGACGGAACGCGTACGTTAAAATCGAGCGGGACGGAGTCTTCGGCATCGGGGAGGCGGCCCCGATCGCCCGCTACGAGGAAACCGCGGAAAGCGCGGCGGCGTTCATCGAGAAAGCCCGGCCGGTCCTCGAGCGGGACCTCTGGGAATACGCCGCGCGCTGGAATGAGCTGGACGCTCTGACTCCCGGCCAGCACGCGGCCAAGGCGGCTTGCGACATGGCCCTTTACGACTGGGTGGGGAAAAAGCTCGGGATCCCCCTTTGGAAACTCCTGGGCCTCGGCCGGGACAACGCCTTGACGACGACTTATTCCATCGGCATCGACGAGGTCCCGGTCATGCAGCAGAAGGTCCGCGAGGCCGCGGACTTCGGCGTCTACAAGATCAAAGTCGGGAGCCGGGACGACCGGAAAATCATCGAAGGCATCCGGGCGGTGACGGACAAGCCCCTGCGGGCCGACGCCAACGAGGGCTGGAAAACGAAGGAGGAGGCCCTGGAGATGATCGACTGGATGGCCGCCCGGGGCGTCGAACTCATCGAGCAGCCCCTGCCGGCCGCCATGCTCGCGGACTACGCCTGGCTCAAGGAGCGGACGAAGCTCCCGCTCTTCGCCGACGAGAGTCTCATGATGGCCTCCGACATTCCAAGGATCGCGCCGTACTTCCACGGCCTCAACATCAAGCTCATGAAATGCGGCGGCGTCCAGGAAGCCATGCGCATGGCCGCCATGGCCCGCGCCCTGGGCCTGAAGCTCATGATCGGCTGCATGATCGAAAGTTCGCTCGGGATTTCTGCGGCCGCCGCTATCACGCCGCTTTTTGACCACGCCGACCTCGACGGAAACCTCCTCATCGCGAACGACCCGTTCCGGGGCGTGCGGACTGTCAAGGACCGGCTCGTCGTAAACGACCGGCCCGGCCTGGGCGTCACGGGGGAGGTTTGGTAACGCGCGGAAACGGGTGACGGAACCGGGACGGTCGGCCGGGAATCAGGAGTGCCCGACCTGGATGACGAGCTTCCGACCGACGGTCAGCTCGTCCGAGGTCAGGTTGTTGTCGGCTTTGATCTTCTGGACCGTGGTGTTGAACATCTTGGACAGGTTGAAAAGGGTGTCGCCGGCCTTGACGACATAGGCCACCGTGTTTCCGGGCTTGGCCCCTGGGGGCGGCGCGACGGCGGCCGCCGCCGGCGCCAGGCCGCTGACGGGGATGCGGAGGACCTGCCCCTCGCGGATGAGCGTCCGACTCGGCAGGCCGTTGAGCCGCACGAGGGCGTCCACGGAGGTGTGAAACTTCCTGGCGATGGCCCCCAGCGTGTCTCCCTTGAGGACCCGGTACCTGTCGGTGACGATATCCGGAGGGACGTACTGGGGCAGCGTGGCCATGCACGCCAGGCATTTCTCCCCGTAGCCCTCGGGAACGCGCAGGTCGTATTCATAATTCGGCGTTGAGTCGAACCGGAGCTCCGGGTTGAGGATGGTCAGGATCAGCGGGTCGAGGCCGAGGGGCTGGGCGAGGGCGGAGAGCCTGACCGGGGTGTTGACCCGGACCGTTTCGAACTTCAGGGGCGGATCGGGCGCCGGCAGCTCGAAACCGAACTTCCCCGGGTCCGCGACGATCATTAAGGCGGCGATGAAACGGGGCACGTAACGGGCCGTTTGCCAGGGCAGGTAGTTGAAAAGATCCCAGAAGTTGTCGAGGTAGTTGATCCGTTGGGCGCTGATGACTCTCTGGACAAAGCCCTCGCCGCAATTATAGGCCGCCAGGGCCGTCGTCCAATCCCCGAACATCGCATGGAGGTCGGTCAAATATTGGACAGCCGCTTTCGTGGCTTTTACAGGGTCCATCCGCTCGTCGACGTACTTGTCACGCTTGAGGCCGTACCGGTATCCGGTGGAGGAGATGAATTGCCACATCCCCAGAGCGCGGGCGGTGGACAGGGCCCGGACCCTGAACCAGCTCTCGATGATCGGGAGCCAGGAAAGTTGTTCGGGGAGGCCCGCCTTGCGGAGCTCGGCGATGATCATGTCTTTATAGAGCCCGGAACGCTTGTAGGACTCGAGGAACCAGGCTTTCTCTCCGCCCTGAAAGCTTGCGATTTCCTTCGAAACCCACTGGTTCTCAACCAGCGGAATGGAGTTGTTGATCGAGGACACGGTCGTCCGCGCGGCATTAATTTTCTGGCTCGAGGCGTAGACCTGCTGAATCCGCTGGGCGATGAGGATGCGAAGGTCGTTTTTCTGCTGCAGGAGCAGAGAGTCGGCGGGAAGCTTAATTTTCGGGATGAACTCGTAGGCTTCGTCAAGCTTGGTCAAGGCGGCGTCCAGGTCTCCCCGGTCGATCGCGCCCAGCGCCTCCTGGTAGGCGGCGAATCCCTCCTCGAGCAGGGCCGAGGCTTCCTTGTCGGGTTCGCCGTTTTTCTCCGCCTGGGCTTCCCCGTTGATGTCTTCCTTGGCCAGGACCGGAAGCGAGGCCGGGGGGGCCGGTTTCGCGACGTCCTTGTCCGCGGGTTTGACAGTCGGGGTCGTCCCCGACGAGCTCGGCGGTTTCTTGGGCGTCGTTTTGACGGGCTTCGGAGAGGACGAACACGCCGCGAAGACCAGGACGGTGACGAGACCTGAAACGAAGACGCGGATGACTCGGCACGTTCGCATTTTTAGCTCATATGTATACCACGACAAGGGGCCCCAGTCAATCCCCGGCGCGGGATTCCATGGACGCAAGTTCGTAGAGCTTCAGTTCCGGCGGTGCCAGTGCCAGGCCGTCTCGATGATGTTGCCCAGGGCCGAGAGCCGGGGCTTCCACCCGAGCGTCCGTTCCGCCCTGTCCTTGGAGGCCAGGAGGACGGCCACATCACCTTCTCTCCTGGGGCGGATATCGTAAGGGATCTTCCGGCCCGTCACTCTCTCGGCCTCGCGGATGACCTCCAGGACCGAGAACCCCGCGTTGGTCCCGAGGTTGATCGCATCGCTTGGCCCGCCGGCCAGGAGCGCCTTGAGGGCGAGGACATGGGCCACGGCCAGGTCGGATACGTGGATGTAATCCCGGACCGCCGTCCCGTCCGGCGTCGGGAAGTCGTTCCCAAAGACGCCGAGCGGGGACCTCTTTCCAACGACGCTGAGGAGGACGTTGGGGATGAGGTGCGTTTCGGGGTCGTGCATCTCGCCCATGTCCCCTCCGGGGTCGGCCCCGGCCGCGTTGAAATACCGCAGGGAGACGGATTTCAGCCCGTACGCGCGGTCATAGTCCCGGAGGATCCTCTCGACCATGAGCTTGGTCTGACCGTACGGATTGGCCGGATTGAGCGGATGGGTTTCCGGGATGGGCGTTTCCTCCGGGACGCCGTAGACGGCCGCGCTCGAGGAGAAGATGAGCTTGGTGACGCCGGCCTCGAGCATGGCGTCGAGAAGGTTGAGGCTGCTGAGGAGGTTGTGGGAGTAATATTTTCTGGGGTCGGCGTAGGATTCCCCGACCTGGATCAAGGAGGCGAAGTGGAAGACTGCCTCGACGGGCCGGCTTTTAAAGACATCGCGGACCGCCGCGCGGTCCATGAGATCACCCCGGACGAACGGCCGCCCTCCGATGAGTTCCTGTCTGCCGCTCGAGAAATTGTCGAAGACGAGGACGTCGAACCCCTCCCGGTCGAGCTCCTTGACCGTATGGGACCCGATATATCCGGCGCCACCCGCGACAAGAATGGTCATGAGGGTTTCCTTTCGATGAGCCGACGGGCTTTCTTCAGGCCCTGGGCCTTCGTCTCGAAGCCGTTGTCGAGCTGGATCCTGTAGAGCTTTTTCAAAATGTCGCCCATACCCGGGCCCGGGGCGACGCCCAGCCCGATGAGGTCCCGCCCCATGATCATGGGCTTGATGGTATCGCGGTTGACCCGGAGCTCCTCGAATCTTTTCAAGAGCCAGCGGGCCTCGCGGTCCAGGCCGCGCACGAGCCGCTCCCGGCGGCCGGCCCGGTCGGCCGCATCGAGGAAGATCATGAGCTCAATCTCCCCTTCGACGTCCGCGGCCAGGCGGTTGAACGCCTTTTTCGTGACGGACTCCCGGTTTTGCAGGAGCTCGGCGGCCCGGTGATGGGTCCTGATGAGGAGCGGCACCAACCGGCCGACGGCCGCGCCGTTCCAGGAATGGATCTTGAAGCGGGCCAGGAGCTTCTGCGCCAACCGGCCGCTCAGGACGTCGTGGCCGCAGGACGTGATGGCCATCCGGCCCCGCTTGTATTCCCAGCGCGTGGTTGTGCGCTTGCCGAGGTCGTGATACAGGGCGGCGAGGAGCAGAACAAGCGTTCTGGGCGGGGCGAGGCCCGCCGCCCGGGCCAGCGCGGCCGCCTGGTCGACGGCCAGCTTCGTATGTTGCCAGACTGTGTGGTGACCGTAGGCGTCCTTTTCCGGATGGAAAACGGAGTCCTGGATGACGAGGGCCAGGGCCTCGAGCTCGGGGATGAGCTGGCCCAGGGCGCCGAGTTTGAAGAGCTCCTCGAGGCCGACCGACGGCCGCCGCGAATGGAGAAGAATCTTGAAGATCTCCTCGTTGATCCGTTCGACGCTGAGGCCGCCGAGGTCCACGGCCCGCGAAGCCCGGTAAATCTCCGGGTCGACCGAGAATCCGAGGACCGAGGCGAACCGGGCGGCCCGGAGGACGCGGAGGGGATCGTCGGGGAAGGCGCCGGGGTTCGTCAGCCGGATTTTCCTGGCCCGGATGTCCGCCCGCCCGCCGAACGGATCGACGAGCAGGCCGTCTTTGAGCCGGAGGGCCATGCTGTTGCAGCGGAAGTCCCGGCGTTCGAGGTCCTTCTCGATGGGCAGGCCGGGGTCGGCGGCGATGACGAAGTCCTTGTGGCTCTTGGCGCCGTCGCCGCGGGGAATGTCCTTCCGGGGGAGGGCGACGTCATAGGTCCGGCCGCCGGTCGTGAACTTGATGATCCCAAAGCTCCTGCCCACGAGTCCCACCCGGCCTTGCCGCCGGAGCCGACGCACGATTTCGGGGATCGAATGGCGGGCGACCAGGATGTCAACATCCGGGGAGGGCGTCCTGCGGAGGAGATCCCGGACGCACCCGCCTACGGCGTATGCGTCCCGGCCGAAAAGGCGGACAAAGAGGGTGCGCTCGGGAAAATCCAGCTTGAGTTTCATCGTCTTCGTTCCCATTCTAGCAAGTTTGCCGGCCGCGAGGGAAGGCCGTCAGCGGAATTTCGCCAAGACCTCCCTGACGGCGTCCTTGTGGACCACGAACATGAGGCATTTGAGCCGGATGTAGTCGTCGCGGTAAAAATAGTACCCCTTGTGGCCGCTCCAGTAGGCGTTTTCCCAGGAATCCTTGATCAGGTACCAGATGTCCTTTCCCTCCTTGTAGCCGACGCAGTGGACCGAGTGATCGTCCGTGGAGCTTCCCGAGACGAACCGCAGTTCCCGGCTCGACTGGTCGATAAAATTCTGGGGGATGTCGAACGAGGGAACGATGGCAACACCCGTCTCACCGTTATATCCGGGCTCGGTGAAATCGACCGACAGGACGGCGGTAAACCCGCGGCGCAGGGCCCAGAGGAGCGTCAGGGAGTATTCATAGAGCGGGAGGTTGTAGTAATCCGGGCTGTGCCACCAATTGTCCGGGACCTTGTATTCGCCCTTGGTGTAGGGGGGGAGGTAGGCGAAGCTGACGAAGGCCACGTAGTCCGCGGGGCGCAGACCCAGCGTTTCGTCGAGGTATTGTCGCGGGCTCAGGGGCCGGCCCTCGATCGTGATTTTCTCGGGGGGGGGTCCCACGTGTCGGTCCAGGACGGACCGCACGCCGGCCACGGCCCTCGCCTCGTTCCAGTCCCCGCGGGACTTGAGGGCCTCGAGATAGTCCCGGAATTCGGCAAAAAGCCGGCTGTGGTCATGCTCGGTCCGTCCGGCCGGCAGGCCCGGATAGTCCTCCTCGCGGACGATTCCATACTGGCGGACGCGCTCGAGCGCGGAATTGGGCTCGGAGCCCTGGCCGAGAAATGAGTTTCCTTTTTCCCGGACGAAGCGGCGGGCCTTTTCGACGTATTCCCAGTAGACGACGAAGAGCTCCGAAAGCTTGACCGCCGCCTTGCCCTGGCGTCTCAGCTCGGATTCCAGGAGCGAGGTCGCGGCGAAGCACCAGCACATGCCGGATTTGCCCTGCCGGACGGGCGGGAGGTGAAACAGCTGGGTGAATTCCGCCGTCGTCTCCGGCCTCGGGACCTTCGAAAAATCCATGGACAGAACGGTTTCTTGGGCGCCGTCCGCGGTCCTCTTGACGTAGACGGCTTCGTCCCGGCCCATCCGCCCGGCCACCTCTTCCCCTTTCGAGGCCGCCGGTTTCCTCTGGCAGCCCGTGCCCGGGACGAGCCAGAATGCCAGGAGCAGGGCGCTAACAGTCCATCTCGTTTTGCTCATGCGAGGCCCTCCTTTCAGGCCGCCGGAATCCGCGGCCCGCCGATGGCCCATTATAAAAGACACGCGTCCGGAGCGCAACGTCCCGCTTCCCGAAGCCGGACGCCCGAGGCCTTTCGCGGGCTTGTTTCCCCCTCGTCTTTCATGTATCCTTAGATTTCAAAATGAGACGATCCGGCCTGACCCCGAGCCCGGCTTTCCGGGCGGCGCTCGCCGCGCTCCTCCTGCTCATTCGCGCCGGGGGCTTCGCCTCTCCCGCTGGCCCCGGGCCTCCCCCGAAAGAGGACATCACGCTTTCCCTCAAGGACAAGGTCATCCGGGATCTCAGCTCCTCGGGCCTCACGCTGGCCTTCCATATCGCCGTCTCGAACAGGAGCGCGTCGGATAGGGACCTCGTCCGTTACCATTACCGCGTCATCATCAATCAGAAGGTCTTCCTGGACATGACCGTGGGACTCGACGCCCCCCTGCCCGTCCCCGCCGGCCGGGACACGCTGCTCGCCCTGCCGGTGAAGATCTCCTACCCGTTGCTCTTCGATGCCGTGGGCCCGGTCGAGGACAAAGCCCTGTGCGATATCGTGGGGGAGATGTCCTTCGCCGACGCGCGCAAAAGAGAAGACAGAGTCGGGTTCGCCTATCCCGGCGAATTCCCCATCTTTAAGGACCCGGAGGTCGAATTCCTGCCCATCCAGTTGAATGATTTGACGGTCGGCGGGGCCGACGTCATATTCCGGACCCGGTTTAAGAACTTTAACGGGTATGACCTCGTCGTGGACCGCCTCAGTTTCCGCCTCCTATTCGGGGACAAGGAGGTCCTCTCCGGCGCCATGCCCGGCGACAAGAGCCTGCCACGGTCGGGCGAGAAAGTCTTCTCCCTGCCCTTTCTGATCGATTTTTTCGAGGCCGGGAAAGACCTGCGGGAGCTCCTCCAGAAGGCCGCCGTTCCCTGCCGTCTCGCGGGCGAGGTCGAGATCACCTCGGCCTGGGGCAAGCTTCTTATCCGCTATGACAAAACCCAGGACGTGCCGGTCGCCAAGACCGGCTGAGCCGCCGATCAGAACCAGTAGTTGAGCCCGACACTGAGCGAAAGGCCGCTCAGGTCGAACGCCTCAAAATCCGGATACGGGAACGCGTGCAGGAATTTCACCTTGGCGAAATGGTATCGGGCTTCGCCCTCGAGGGTGAGCCGGTAGCCGATGGGAAACATCACTCCGGCAAAAGCATGGCCGCCGATGACGGTCCGCGACTCATGAAGCTGGACGGGGACGACCGGGTAAATGTCGAAGGTTCCGAGTTCGGGCCGGTCCGGGTCGCTCACCGGGGACGGGGAGCTGAAATCGACGATCGACCCCCTGATCGAAGCGCTGACAAAGTACAGCCCGACGCCGCCGCCCACGTACGGGATGAGCCTGGTTTTGCGCCCCATGGGCGTGATCTTGAGCGACAATTGCACGGGCGTCATGGACACATGGAAAGAGTGCAGGACCTCGAAATCGCCATTGTAATCCGCCGCTGGAAAGGCATAATTGCCCTGGAAGTCCGCGTTGTCGAGGGCAATGCCCACATAGTCTTTGTAGAATCCCCCGGTTTCCCGGCTGAAGCTGTCGACCGAGAGGGCGATGCTGACCTGCTTGGTCAGGAAGAACTCGTATCCGCCGCCCAGCATGCCTCCGCGGAAGTCGCTCGGCACAAAGCTCATCTGGCTCAATTCGATGCCCCAGAGGCTGTTCGGGTGAGAGAGATAATTATTGCTGTTCAGGATGCTCGGCATATAGTAGCCCAGCCGGACGGTCATCATGTCGGAGTAGGCGAGGGCGGGGATAAGAACGATCAAAGCCGTGACCAGGATCATCAGTTTTTTCATATTTTTTTCTCCTTATGAGCTATTATAGCAAAAAGTGTGCCAAAAATCGGCCGGGACCCAACAGGGGAGAGGTGGGGCGGGGGTGTGGCCAAAACAGGTCAAATGTCCTCCGGGCGGACTCCCAGTTGACATTTCCGCTGCCGCCGCTTACGATTTCCCCCGGGTAGCGCCGGTGCGAACACGAATCCTGAAAATCAACCCACCCTCCGTCGATTCACGCCTGATCGGCGAGGTGGCCGGCATCCTCCTCGGAAACGGCGTCATGGCCTATCCTGCGGAAACATTCTACGGTCTGGGGGCCGCTGCGCTCTCGGCCAGGGCTGTGGCCAGGATTTACCAGCTGAAAGCAAGGGACCCGGGCAAGCCGCTGCCCGTTATAGCCTCCGACCTGGATATGGTCGGGGAGATCGCCGGCCCGCTGCCGCCCGTCTTCTGGACGCTGGCCGAAGAGTTCTGGCCGGGCCCGTTGACCCTCGTCCTCAAGGCGTCCGCCGCGATTCCGGCATTCCTGGCCGGCCCGGGCGGCTCGATCGCCGTCCGGATCCCGCCGGTTTCCTGGGTCCGCAGGCTCGTTTACGAGATGAGCCAGCCCTTGACGGCGACGAGCGCCAACCTTTCGGGAGAAGAGGAAATAACGGATGCCGCCGATGTCGCGTCCGTTTTCGAAGGGAAAATCGAGCTGATCGTCGACGGCGGGGCCGCGCCCGGGGGCGCCCCGTCGACGGTGCTGGATCTCACGACGCCGGAACCGGGCTTCCTAAGGGTCGGGGCGATCCCCGCGGAAAAAATCCGGGCCGTCCTCAGGGCCTGATCCCCCGCATCCGTTTCACTTCACGACGGCGCCGGCCGCGACCTCGCGATCGAAGAAGGGTATCACAGCCTTGTCGTCCACCACCGCGGCCAGGAGCATGGCCTGGGATTCGATCCCGCGGATGATGGCCGGCTTCAGGTTGACGATCACGATCAGCCGCTTGCCCACGAGGTCCTCGGGCAGGTACGTTTCGGCGATGCCCGCCACCATCTGCCGTTTCTCCGTCCCGATATCGACCTCGAGCTTGAGGAGCTTGGTCGCGCCCGCGATGCGTTCCGCTTTGAGGATATGGGCGACCCG
Organism: Candidatus Aminicenantales bacterium; assembly: GCA_049513915.1. Classification (GTDB taxonomy): domain Bacteria; phylum Acidobacteriota; class Aminicenantia; order Aminicenantales; family Saccharicenantaceae; genus DATKJS01. The sequence continues at coordinate 44,012 of JBEKVN010000016.1, forward strand.
GAGGTCCATTCTCTTGAATTCGTCATACGTGATGATGTCCATAGCTTGTCGTCCCTCCTTTTTCGGTTCGGGCTTGGCGGCTGGCAAGGCCGGGGCCGGTCCTTCCAGGCCCGGTCCTGGCAAGGCCTGGGCCGGCCAAGCGTCTTCGCCAAGAAAATCCTTCAGGGCCACCCTCGGAAAGAGGGGCCGGGGTTCGCGGATCGTCCGGCCCGGCGCGAAGTCCTCGAACCTCACTTCGTCGTAGCGGACCTCCGGGGGCCTTCTGTCTTCGCCGAGGAACTCCCAGATTCTCGCGGCCGACCCCGGCATCACGGGGAAAACGAGATAGCTTATGCCCCGGATGGCCGCGGCGGCCTGGAGAAGCACTCTGGCCAGCCTGGGCCTGCGGTCCGCGTCCTTGGCCAGGATCCAGGGCTCTTCCTCCGCGAGGTATTTATTCACGTCGCTGACGTACGCCCAGATCTCCTCGAGGGCCTTATTCAGGGCACAATCGCCGTAGAGCCCGAATACTCGCTCCTTGAGGTCGTCAAAGTCCGTCCGGAGTTTCCGGTCCTTCACGGACTCCTCCGCGGGGTTCTGGAGGACCCCGCCAAAGTAGTTCCGGATCATGGTCAGCGTCCGTTGGACCAAGTTTCCCAAATCGTTGGCCAGGTCCGAGTTGACCCGGTGGAGGAAGGCCTCGTGCGAGAAATTGCCGTCCTGGCCGATGGGGATTTCGCGCAGAAGGAAATACCGCAGGGGATCCGGGCCGAACGTCGTGAGGATGGCCTGCGGATCCAGGACGTTCCCCCTCGACTTGGACATCTTGGTGTCGTCCCGGAGCCACCAGCCGTGGCCGAAGACCGTGCCGGGCAGGGCGAAACCGGAGGCCATGAGAAAGGCGGGCCAGTAGACCGCGTGGAACCGGAGAATGTCCTTCCCGACGAGGTGGATCGTGGCCGGCCAGAATTTTTCGAAAAGCGGCATGTTCCAGTCATAACCGATGCCCGTGACATAGTTATGGAGGGCGTCGAACCAGACGTAAATCGTGTGGGCCGGGTCGCCCGGGACGGGAACGCCCCACTTGACCGTCGTCCGCGTGATGCTCAGGTCCTTGAGCCCGCCGCGGACGAAACTCGCCACTTCGTTCATCCGGCTCTGAGGCCGCACGAACTCGGGATGGGTCTCGTAGTGCGCGAGAAGCCTCTCCCGGTAGGCCGAGAGCCTGAAAAAATAGGTCTCCTCGGAAACGACGGTGGCCTTCTTGCCGCAGTCGGGGCAGGTCTTGAGGCCGTCCCCCTCGGGCGGCACGTCGTCGGCCAGGAAGTTCTCGTCGGAGACGCAATACCAGCCTTTGTATTGGCCCTTGTAGATGTCGCTCTGGTCGAGAAGCTTCTGAAAGAGTTTCTGGACCCCCTTCTCGTGGAACTCCATGGTCGTCCGGATGAAGAAATCATGGGAGATGTTGAGGGCCTTCCACAGGTCCTGGGCCCGGCCGACCACCGCGTCCGCCAGGGCCTTGGGGGTCAGGCCTTTTTCAGCCGCCGCCTTTTCGATCTTCTGGCCGTGCTCGTCGGTCCCGGTTAGAAAGAAGACCTCCCGGCCGGCCAGCTTCTGGAACCGGGCCAGGGCGTCGGCGATGATCGTCGTATAGGCGTGCCCGATGTGGGGCACGTCGTTGACATAATAAATCGGCGTCGTTATATAGAACGTGGGTTTAGACGTCTTTTCCACTGAATGTGCCTCCTCGGATGAGCATCATGGCCTCGGCGCGCGTCGCCGGGTTGGTCCGGAAGGACCCCCGGACGGCCGAGGTCACCGTGATCGACTTGGGCTTTTTGGCCCCGCGCATGGACATGCACATGTGCTCCGCCTCGATCACGACCATGACGCCCAGGGGCTTCAGGTGCCCGTCGAGGAGGTCGGCGATCTGTTTCGTCAGCCGCTCCTGGACCTGAAGCCGCCTGGAAAGTTCCTCCACCACGCGGGCGATCTTGCTCAGGCCGACGATCCGCCCGCCTTTGGGGATATACGCCACGTGGGCGACGCCGGCGAAGGGCAGGAGATGATGCTCGCACATCGAATACAGGGGGATGTTCTTGATCAGGACCATCTCGTCGTGCTTCTCGTCCTCGATGACGCGGAGGTTGCGGGTGGCCCTGGCTTCGGTCCCGCCGAGAATGTCGGCGAGCATCCGGGCCACCCTCCGGGGCGTCGCCCGGATGCCGGGCCGATACGGATTCTCGCCCACGCCTTCGAGGACGAGCCTGACCCCCCGTTCGATCTTCTTCGTGTCCATTCTCGCTCCTCCGCTTCGCAGCGGTCCCGCCGTCATCTCCGGAAGTACTCCCGGACCGCCAGCTGGGCGATCTCCTTGAGAGGCCGCCCCGTCCTCCGGGACGCCTTCAGACAGTCCTCGTACTCCGGCTGGACGTTGACCTCCCGCCCGCCGAGGGACCCGATTTTGACCCCGACGGCCTGGCCGGCGACGCGGACCTTCTCGAACCGCCGTTCGAGAACGCGGCGCTCGACAGGGAAGGTGCGGACGCCGATGGAGGTGGTTTCCCTGAACACGGCCTCTATGAGAGCATCCATCTTATCAGCCTCCGCGAGCAGGGTCAATTTCGTTCCCAGGCGGTTTTTCTTCATGACGACGGGCGAAAGCGTGGCATCCAGCGCCCCCTCCTCGAAAGCCCTCTCCAAAAAGTGGGCCAGGAGCTGGGGCGAAGCGTCGTCGAGCGTGGCCTCGATGATATGGACATGCCGTTCCTCCCGGAAGTTCCGCGCCTCCCCGGTGAAGGCCTGGAGCACGTTCGACAACCCGGGGAAGTCTTTGCTTCCCGCGCCGCGGCCGATCCTGTCATAGACGAGCTCGGGAAGCCTGGTGAATTTCTTGACTAGGGTTGAGACGATGGCTGCGCCCGTCGGCGTGACCAGTTCGGATTCGACCCAGGCCGAATAGACGGGCACGCCCTTCAGAAGCTCGACCACGGCCGGGGGCGGGACCGGGAGGACCCCGTGCGAGGTCTTGACCCAGCCGGAGCCGACGTTGAGCGGGGACGAATAGAATTCCCCGATGCCGAGCTCCTCGGCCAGGAACGCGCTGCCGGCGACATCGATCAGCGCATCGTCCGCCCCGGCCTCGTGGAGATGGGCGTCGCGGAACCTCCGGCCGTGGACCTTGGCCTCGGCCTGGAAGAGCCGCTTGAAGATCGCGACGGCGCGGTCTTTGACGGCCCCGGAGAAGCGGCTTCTGAGGATCACGCGTTCGACGTCGGCGAAGGTCCTCTCCACCTGCCGGTCTTCGCGGATATGGACGTCCACCTTGAGGGCGCTGAAGCCGCCCCTGCGGACGCGGCGCACGGCGATCTCGGCCGGCAGGCGCAGGCCGGCCATCCTGTCCTTGAACAGGGCGTGGTCGACGCCCAGGTCGAGGAGGGCGCCGAGGATCATGTCTCCGCTCAGGCCCGAGGAGGCGTCGAAGAACACGTATTTCATGGAGGCGTCCTTTCTTCGGTCAGGGTCCCGGAGGCACATCCCTGCCGCCGGCCCGGATGTTCTCCCTCAGGCGCCGGTCGATGAGGGGCAGGATATCTCCAGCCTTGCCCGGGAAAAAGAAGTCGGCGCCGGGGGTCAGGGGCGTTGGCTCCAGATTGATCTCGACGACCTGGGCGCCGGCCCGCCCGGCCGCGCAGGGGAGGGAGGCCGCGGGCTGGACGACGGCCGACGTCCCGACGACGAACATGACCTGGCAGGTCTCGCTCAAAGCGAACGCCCGCTCGAGCAGGCCCGCATCGAGCACTTCGCCGAACCAAACGATGTGGGGACGGAGGAGAGCGCCGCAGTCCGGACAGCGCGGAGGGATCTCGGGCAGGGGAGTGAGAAGCCTCTCGCTCACGGTGCCCTCCCGCGTACAGCGGACCTTCCAGATATTTCCGTGAAGCTCGACCACGTTCCGCGAGCCCGCTTTCTCATGAAGGCCGTCGATATTCTGAGTGATGACCGCGATATCTTCAAAAAGGTCCTGCCACGCCGCCAGCACCCGGTGTCCCGGATTCGGCACGACGGGCGCGATGAGGCCCCGCCTCCAGTCATACCATTGCCAGACGAGGGCGGGGTCGCGTTCGAACGCCTCAGGGGTCGCCAGCGTCTCCGCCCGGTATTGCCTCCAAAGGCCGTCTTTGCCGCGGAACGTAGGCACTCCGGATTCGGCCGAGATTCCCGCCCCGGTGAGCACCGCGACGCGGCGCGCCCGGGCGAGGACCTCCGTCAGCGAGTCCAGTTTGTCGTCGTTCATGGCGGCCTGATTCGCCCCTTAGAATATCGCGTTCCGGAAAAAAAGGCAAAAAGCCCCGCGGGGTTCCGACTTGACTTGGCCGCGTGGAAAAGGGTATATGATTCCAGGGTGAGGAGGAGCCATGTCCCCCGCGAAAGCTGAAAACCTGAACCTTGCGTCGATCGGCATCATGGGCGGCACTGGGCTTTACGAAATCGAGGGCCTCAAGGACGTCCGGGACATCCGTCTCGAAACCCCTTTCGGCGACCCTTCAGACCCGTTCGTCATCGGCAAGCTTGAGGGGAAACAGGTGGCCTTCCTGAGCCGCCACGGCCGCGGCCACCGGCTCCTGCCGGCCGAGATCAACTACCGGGCCAACGTCTACGGCTTCAAGATGCTCGGCGTCTGCCGCGTCATCTCGGTGAACTCCGTGGGCTCTCTCAAGGCGGACATCCGGCCCAGGGACATCGTCCTCGCCGACCAGTTCTTCGATCGGACCCGCCGGGCGAACACGTTCTTCGGGGGCGGGATCGTGGCCCATATCAGCTTCGGGCAGCCCGTCTGCCCGGAGCTTTCGAAGTCCGTTTACGACGCCGCGGCCGGGCTGGGGCTCAGGGCCCACCCTGCCGGGACCTACATCTGCATCGAAGGGCCGGCGTTCTCGAGCAAGGCCGAATCCGTGATCTACAAATCCTGGGGCTGCGACATCATCGGCATGACCGCCGCCACCGAAGCCAAGCTTTGCCGCGAGGCCGAAATCTGCTACGCCACCATGAATCTCGTTACCGATTACGATGTCTGGCACGCCGAGGAGGAGGCGGTGTCCGTGGAGCTCATCCTCCAGAACCTGCATCACAACGTCGAAAACGCCAAGGCGGTCATCAAGCGCGCGGTCGCCAGCCTTGGCCTGGACCGGCCGGATTCCTGCGGCTGCTGCCGGGCCCTCCGGAACACCATCGTCACTTCGCCGGCGCTGATCCCCGCCGAAACCCGGGACAAGCTCCGGCTCCTGGTCGGGAAATACCTCCGTGGCTGAACGCCGAGTCACGCTATGAGCCTGGTCATCATCGGGTCCGTCGCGTTCGATACCGTGGAAACCCCCTTCGGCCGCCGCGAGAGAATCGTGGGCGGCTCCGGAACTTATTGCGCTCTCGCGGCCAGCTACTTCACCCGGCCCCGGATCGTCGGCGTCGTCGGCCGGGATTTCCCGAGAAACGCCATCGCCCTGCTCAAGTCCCGGAGGGTCGACCTTCGCGGGCTTAGGACGAGGCCGGGCAAGACGTTCCACTGGGAAGGCCGCTACGGCAGGGACCCCAACCTCAGGACGACGGTCCGGACCGAGCTCAACGTCTTCAAGGATTTCCGACCCGAGATTCCGGCCGGCTACCGGAACGCCGACTTCGTCTACCTCGCCAATATCGATCCCGACGGCCACGAGCAGATCCTGCGGCAGTTCCGCAAGCCCAAAGCCGTCGCCATGGATACGATCCGATTCTGGATCGAAACGAAAAGGGAGGCGCTCATCCGCGAGCTCGGCCGGGTGGACGTCTATTTCGCCAACGACGAGGAGGCGAGGCTCCTCTCGGGCGAGCTCAACCTTGTCGCAGCGGGACGGGCGCTTCTGGCATACGGCCCGTCCCTGATCGTCTTGAAAAAGGGGGAGCATGGAGCCCTTGTCTTCGGGCGGGATTTCATCTTCGGCGTCCTGGCCCACCCGAGCGTCCAGGTGATCGACCCGACCGGCGCGGGCGACTCCTTCGCCGGGGGCTTCCTCGGCTACCTCGACAAGGCGGGCAGTCTCGCCCGCCGGGACGTCCGGCGGGCCGCCGTCTACGGCAGCGTGCTGGCCTCTTTCGCCATCGAGGATTTCGGCATCGACCGCTTCCGCTCCCTGGACTGCGCCGCGATCGAGGGCCGCTACCGCGATTTCAAGAGACTGATCTCTTTTTAATAAAACGCCCGGCCGGGGGAAACAGGCGGGCTGAACGAAGAGGGAGGAGGATCATGGCAGAGCTCAAAGCGCCGGTGGAGCCTTTTCGGATCAAGGTCATCGAGCCGATCCGCCCTGTTCCGCGCAAGGAAAGGGAAGCCCTCCTCCGGCAGTCCGGCTTCAACGTTTTCGGCATCCCGGCCGAGAAGGTCACGATCGACCTCCTGACCGACTCGGGGACCTCGGCCATGAGCGACGACCAGTGGGCGGGGCTGATGGTCGGCGATGAATCCTACGCCGGGGCCAAGAACTTCTATCACCTGGAAAAATCCGTCCAGGCCATCTTCGGCTTCACCCACGTGATCCCGACGCACCAGGGGCGGGCGGCGGAGAGGGTGCTCTTCGGCTCGCTGGTCAAAAAAGGGGATTTCGTCCCGAACAACATCCATTTCGACACGACCCGGGCGAATATCGAGTTCCTCGACGCCCAGGCCGTCGACCTGGTCAACCCCGGCGGTTACGATCCGGATTCGGCGAACCCGTTCAAGGGCGACATGGATGTCCCCCGGCTGAAGAAATTCATCGAGGCCAAAGGCGTTAAGAGGATCCCGCTGGTCATGATGACCGTGACCAATAACAGCGGCGGGGGACAGCCGGTTTCCCTCAAGAACATCAAGGCGGTCGGCCAGGTCTGTGCGCACTATGAAATCCCGTTTTTCTTCGACGCCTGCCGGTTCGCCGAGAACGCCTTTTTCATCAAGAAAAGAGAGAACGGCTACGCGAAGAAAAGCGTCCTCGAGATCGCCCAGGAGATGTTCTCCTACGCCGACGGCGCCACCATGAGCGGGAAGAAGGATGCGCTGGTCAATATCGGGGGGTTCGTCACGTTCGACGACGATGGCCTAGCCGAAAAGGTCAAGAACCTCCTCATCATCAGCGAGGGATTTCCGACCTACGGCGGGCTCGCCGGCCGCGACCTCGAAGCCATGGCCCGGGGGCTCTGCGAGGTGCTGGACGAGGACTACCTGGAACACCGGACCGCCCAGGTCGCCTATCTCGGCGGGCTGCTGGACCAGGCGGGGGTCCCGGTCTTCAAGCCGTTCGGCGGGCATGCCGTGTATATCCTGGCCGACCGTTTTCTTCCCCATATCCCGCGGGCCCGGTATCCGGGCTGGGCCTTGACCGTCGCCCTGTACCGGGAATTCGGGATCCGGGCCGTCGAAATCGGGGGGGTGATGTTCGGGCAGAAGACCGGGAAGGGGAAAAAAGAGGTCTATCCCGAGCTCGAAATGGTGCGCCTGGCCATCCCCCGGCGGGTCTACACGGCCTCGCATCTCCAGGCCGTGGCCGACGCCATCATCGAGCTCCACAAGAACCGGGATAAAGTCCGCGGCCTGAGGATCGTCCGCGAATCTCCCTTCCTCCGGCACTTCACCGCGCGCCTCGAAGAGATCTAACCTCAACGCCTTTCAATAGGGTCCTGTCGCGGCCCATCCCCGTCCGGCAGGGAGCGAACTCTCGGGAGCGACCGACAGAAGCACGGCGGAGCTACTCGGAGCCGTGCTTCTGGTAAATATCTGGGAAAATCAAGATCATTCCCGCTTCGGCTCGCGAGGCTGCGGGCGCCGGGGGCCTCTGAGCCGCGCCACCCTTCGGCGCTCGCGGCTCGCAAAAGGCGAGGCATCTCAATCAGAGCTTCGCCCGGCCGGCGGGCTCGACCCGGAGGTCCAGGCTGCCGATGCCGGCGTTGATGTCGATGTCGACCGTCACCGCGCTCTTGCCGTACGCTTCGTTCGTGTAAACCCTGCCGTGCTTGGAGAGCCCGTGGACGTCGACCGAGCCGATGCCCCCCTGGACCCTGGCCCGGACGCCGACATCGGCGGGCAGATAGATCCTCCCGCTGCCGACTCCGCCGTTGATTTTGACGTCGAAACTCTTGGCATGCGGCCCCTGGAGGTCGAGAGTCATCTCGCCCACGCCCATGTCGATGTCCACGCCGGATATCTGGAGGCCCCTGAGATCGAGCTTACTCTCGCCGGCGCCCAGATTGACCCGGAGATCGACGGGGAGAGACCGGCCCAGCCGGAGGTCCCATTCGTTGCGTACGTGGCCGAACGAGAAGCCCGTGTGGCGGCGGCCGACCCTCAGAAGCCCGGTCGCGCCCGACACGTGGTAATCGACCTCCGGCTTGAGGCGGGGGCGATTGTACCGGAACGTCGCATCGAGCAGGGCATCCTGCGTGGCGCTTGCCAGCCGGAGCTCGCCGGCCCCCATCTCGAGCTCGACGTTGACCCTTTCGGCCGCGCCGGCGGTGACGGTCTGGGTATCGGTCTGGAGATTTTCGGGTTCGTCGCAGGCCGCGGCCAGCCAGGCGACCGTCAGGATAGCCATCACTAGGGCGAATCGGGGCATGTTCATGGGTGGACCTCCGTCATCCTTTTTCGTCTCAATTATCTATACGAAAAAGCCGGGGCCCGGGTTCCCGCCTTCAGGGAATTCTGATCTTTTTCCCCGGGTCAGCTTGTCGCCCCGCCGTTCCCGTGGCCGTTGTAGGCGCTGATGTCAAGAAAACCGTGCCCCGAGAGGTTGAACAGGATGACCGATTCGCGGCCGCTTTCCTTGGCCCGCAGCGCTTCCTGGATCGCGACGGCGATCGCGTGCGATGACTCGGGCGCCGGGAGGATCCCCTCGGTCCGCATGAAAAGCGTGGCCGCGTCGAAGACCGTCTTCTGGTCGATGGCGCGCGGCTCGACGATGTTCATCTTGGTCAGGTGGCTCACGAGCGGCGCCATCCCATGGTACCGCAGGCCGCCGGCGTGGAGCGGCGGGGGCACGAACTCCCGTCCCAGCGAGTGCATGTAGAGGAGAGGCGTGAGGCCGACGCTGTCGCCGCTGTCGTAGCAAAGCGTACCCGCGGTCAGCGACGGGCAGGCGTCCGGCTCGACGGCGATGAACCTGGTCTTGCGGCCCTCCTTGAGGTTCCTGCGGACGAAGGGGAAGGCCAGGCCGGAGAAGTTCGACCCGCCGCCGACGCAGCCGATGATGGTATCCGGCTCGGCGCCCATTTCGGCCATCTGCTTCTCGGCCTCGAGGCCGATGACCGTCTGGTGCATGAGCACGCTGTCGAGGACGGAGCCGAGCGAGTACTTGACCCCCGGATTATTGACCGCCGTTTCGACGGCCTCGGAGATGGCGATGCCGAGGCTGCCGGGGTGCTCCGAGTCCCGGCTGAAGAACTTCCGGCCGGATTCGGTCGTGTCGCTCGGGCTTTCGAGGACGGTGCCGCCGAAGAGCTCCATGATCACGCGGCGGCCCGGCTTCTGGCGGAAGCTCGAGCGGACCATGAAGACCTTCGTTTGAATGCCGAAACGCGAACCGGCGTAGGCGAGGGCCGAGCCCCATTGCCCGGCGCCCGTTTCGGTGGTCAGGGCGGTGATCCCTTCCTGGGCGGCGAGATAGGCCTGCATGATGGCCGTGTTCGTCTTGTGGCTTCCGACGGGTCCGACGCCCTCGTACTTGTAAAAGATCCGGGCCGGCGTGTCGAGGGACTTCCGGAGGGCCGAGGCGTAGATGAGCGGCGTGGGCCGGAAGACCGAATAGGCCTCGAGGACGTCGGCGGGGATGGGAATGTCGCGGTCGACGGCCCCCTCCTGGCGGATAAAGCCCTTGGGGAAGATGGCCTCCAGGTCCTCGGGCTTGAGGGGCTCGCGGGTGGCCGGGTGGAGCGGCGGGGGAGGCGGCTCCGGCAGGTCGGCCTTGATGTTATAGAAGTGTGTCGGAAGATATTCCGTTTTTCGCGATGCGAATCGCATGATGGTTTCTCCTTTCCATTGTCCAGCATGTTCTGTCCGGGGTTAGCGATCCGGCGCCGAAACCATGGGTTTCGGGCGCGGATTTCCCTGAGGGGAGAAAGAGACGGGGGGAACGGACTTATGGGGCGGTTGGGACCGCCCACCAGAGCCAGGAAAGAAGGGAAGACGTGTGCCGCGATGCGCGGGCAGTTTCGAGTAGCGCACGTTCCGACATGTGAGCGATTATAGGGAATCGACGCCGGCGTGTCAAGGGCCGATATAAATGGGCCGTTCCCTCCTCGGAACTCCTCATTTACAATTCGCGCGGAATTGTGGTAAACGTCCCTCTATCCGATAAAATATGGAGGGGCGCACATGAATCACAGGTTCCTCTTTCGGACGATCGTTTTCCTTCTGGCGATATGGCTCGTGGCCGCGACGGTTTCCTGGCTCGCCGCCCAGGACCTCGACTCGCTCATGAAGATCAAGCCGGGGAAGTCCCGGGCCGTCACTTCGTCCGATCCCAATATGAACAGCAACGCCGACCGGATCCGGTATATCGCCCCGGGCGAGACCAAGGTCCTGGCCGACATCAAGGGGCCGGCCGTTATCCGGCATATCTGGCTGACCTTCAATGAGGCCCGGCCGAACTGGCTCGAAGGCGGAGGCTCGGCGGCGCCGGACGAGATCGTCCTCAGGATGTATTGGGACGGCGCCCGGGAGCCGGCCGTCGAGGCCCCGATCGGGGACTTTTTCGGGGCCGGGTTCGGAAAGCGGCTCGAGCTCATCTCCGCGCCCGTCCAGGTCGAGACGGGCGGCGACGGCTATAACGCGTTTTGGCCGATGCCCTTCTTCAAGCGCGGCGTGATTACGGTCACGAACGAGAGCTCGAGGAACGTCCGGTCGTTCTATTACCATATCGATTATGACGAAGAGCCGGGCTTGGCGACTGATTCCGCCTACTTCTGCGCTCAATACAACCAGGCCTTCCCCGAAAAGCTGGGCAAGGACTACCTCATCGCCGACCTCGAGGGCAAGGGTCAATATGTGGGGACGGTGATGTCCGTCCGCTCCCGCAGTCCACTCTGGTTCGGGGAAGGCGACGCCCGGATCTACGTCGACGGCGACACCAAGCCTTCCATCCAGGGCACGGGAACAGAGGACTATTTTCTCATGGCCTGGGGACTCACGGAGGGCATGTACCCCTATTTCGGCTGCACCTACCTGAGCACGGACATCGAAAGCCTCGGGACGGAGTACTGCATGTACCGCTGGCACATCGCCGACGCTGTCCGCTTCTCGAAATCCCTCCGGTTCGACATGGAGCACACGGGTTGGATCTCGGCCGATGAAACGGAAAGCGGCAAGATCGAAGGCCACGTGGAGCGCGAGGACGACATCGCCACGGTCGCGTTCTGGTACCAGGAGGGACAGCCCAAGCGATTTACGAAATTGCCGCCGCTCGCGGAACGCCGCTTCCCGAACCTGGATCTCATCACCGAAGGCAAGGCGCTGGCCGCGGCCTCGCGGCATTCGGCCGGCGTCCTGGAGCTTCAGAAAGGCTACGACTGGACGGGGGAGGGGCAGGCCTTCTTCCAACCCGCCTCCGACCGGCCGGTCCTCGAAGTCGATTTCAACATCGCGAAAGAAGAGTACCGCGGGCTGGTCCTCCGGCTGACCCGCTCGGAAGATTACGGAATTTATCGGATCAAGCTCGACGGAAAGGACATGCCGCCGCCGGAAGGCGAAGTGACGGCGCCGGGCATTCAGGCCTTCGATTTTTATTCAGCGGACCTCAAGGTCAAAGACCTTTATCTCGGAAGCTTCCGGCTCACGCCCGGCAAGCACACGCTGAGGTTCGAGGGCGTGGGGCGGAATCCTCTCTCGAAAGGCAGCTATCTCGGACTCGACTCGGTGAGGCTGCGCGAGCGGTGGGACAGAAAGCGCAAGCTCCTGTCCTAATTCCGGTGACACACAACTAATTACCGAAATGGGAACTCATACGAATTTCGGTAATTAGTTGTGTGTCACTGCAATAAAGAGAGGTATCATGAACCGGAAATGCTTATTGGTTTTAGCGGCGTTGGCCCTCTTCGCGGGCGGCTCCTTCCTCATGGGCGCGGCCGCGGACACGCCGGCGCTCCGGCCGCCCGCGGTCCCGCTTGTGACCCATGACCCCTATTTCAGCATCTGGGCCGTCGAAGATAAGCTGACGGATGATTGGGCCCGGCACTGGACGGGGACGGTTTACGCCCTCTCGGCCATGGCCCGCGTCGACGGCAAGGCCTTCCGCGTCATGGGCCCAAGCCCCCGGCAGGTCCCGGCCATGACACAGATCGGCCTTGTCGTGACACCCACCCAGACTTCTTACACCTTCGCCGACGCGGGGGTCGAACTCAAACTGACGTTCACCTCGCCGCTCCTCATCCGGGACCTGGACATCATGGCCCGGCCCTTGACGTACGTCACGGCTTCGTTCCGTTCGACGGACGGAAAGTCCCACGCCGTGTCATTCTATTTTAACGCCCCAGCCTCCCTTTGCGTCAACACGGCCGACCAGATGGTTGTCTGGGGACGCTATGCCGTGTCCGGGCTCGAGGTCATGGCCATCGGGTCCAAGGACCAGCCCGTGCTCGAGAAGAAAGGCGATGACCTCCGGATCGACTGGGGCCGGCTCTACTTGGCAGCGCCCAAGGCCGACGCCTTCGCGTCGGCCTTAGCCCCAGGCTTCGTCTGCCGCGCCGCCTTCGCGAAAGGCGGGGGCCTGCCTGAAGCGGACGACATGGAAATGCCCCGGCCGGCGGACGACGACCTGGCCGCGGCGGTCGTCTTCGACTTCGGGACTGTCGCCGAATCCGCTGCGTCGCGCCACCTTCTCCTGGCCTATGATGACGGATTCTCCATCGAATATTTCTTCCGCAAGCTCCGGCCCTACTGGCGCCGTACGGGCTGGGAGGCCCGCGACCTCCTTTCCGCCGGCGAGAAGGATTATGCCTCCCTCCTCGAGCGCTGCCGCGCCTTCGACGCCGACCTCATGGCCGATATGAAAAATGCCGGCGGGGACAAGTATGCGTTCACGGCCTCGCTCGCCTACCGTCAGTCGATCGCCGCCACCAAGCTGGCCGTCGACCTCGACGGGACACCCCTCTTTTTCCCCAAGGAGAATTTCAGCAACGGCTGCATCTCCACCGTGGATGTCATCTATCCCGCGGCGCCGGAGTATATCCTCCTCAATCCCGTCCTCGTCCGCGGAATGCTCATCCCGGTCATGGATTACGCGAAGAGCCCGCAGTGGCCGTTCCCGTTCGCGCCGCATGACCTAGGCACGTATCCCCAGGCCAACGGCCAGGTTTACGGCGGCGGCAACAAAACCGAGGAAGACCAGATGCCCGTCGAGGAGAGCGGCAACATGATCATCCTGGTCGCGGCCCTGGCCCAGGCCGAGGGGAAGCCGGATTTCGCCGTCGGGTATTGGGACCTGCTCACGCGCTGGGCGGGGTATCTCAGGGAAAAGGGATTCGACCCGGAAAACCAGCTTTGTACGGACGATTTCGCCGGCCATCTGGCCCACAACACGAACCTCTCCCTCAAGGCCATCCTCGCTCTGCGGTCGTATGCCTGGCTGTGTGAAAAGACGGGCAGGAAGGCCGCGGCCAAAGAGTATCTCGGGATCTCGGAGGGCTTCGCCAGGGATTGGGTCGCCAAGGCCAACGACGGGGACCATTTCCGCCTGGCCTTCGACCGCCCCGGGAGTTGGAGCCAGAAATACAACCTTGTCTGGGACAAGATCCTGGGCTTCAACCTCTTTCCCGCGTCTGTCGCCAGGAAGGAGCTGGACTTCTATCTCAAGACTCAGCTCAAGTACGGGCTTCCTCTCGACAACCGCAAGACGTACACGAAGCTCGACTGGCTCTTTTGGACGGCGACCCTGGCCGACGACGCGGCGACCTTCGGCCGGCTGACCGATCCGGCCTTCGCGTTTCTCAACGACACTCCGGACAGGATTCCGATGACCGACTGGTATTGGACCGACAGCGGCAAGAAGGAGGGTTTCCAGGCGCGCTCGGTGGTCGGCGGAGTCCTCATCAAGATGCTCGCCGACCCGGCCCTCAGGGCCAAGTGGCAGGGAAAGGCCGGAACGAAATAGTACGATGTCGTCGGAAAGTTCGGAGAAGGCTTCCGCCTTCGAGTGAGGTTGAGCTCGGGGGGTTCCCTCCGTCGGGTCGCGGGTTTGTCCCGGCGAGCCAAACCCGCTCGGTTCCGGGCTTCGCTCCCCTCTCCCGTTGGTCGAGGGCCCGTGCCCGCTCCGCCCTCCACACGCCCTCCTCCGGGAACACCCCCTGCGCATTCTTCCCTTATTGCTTCAGCCCTCTCCGAAGCCCCAACCGCCCCTGACGTTCCGGCCATTCCCCGAGTCCCGAGGACCAGACTCCCGATCTCTTGCGCTGAGACTCGGAATTTGTTTAAATGAGGGTCCCTGACGGGCGGATTCACGCCCTTCGGCGGACCGACTCCGGATACCCAGGAGGTTCCATGAGCGAAAATGAAAAGAACCAAAGCCGGCGGGATTTTCTCAAGATAGGGGCGGCGGCCGGATTGGGCGCCGCGGTCGCGGGCCTCGACCTGAGCGGGCGCGAGAAGAACCTCGGCTCGCGTGGGGCAAGGTCCCAGTTCAAGATCGCTCCCATCCCGACCGTACGGGTGGGATTCGTCGGCGTCGGGGGTATGGGCTCCGCTCATGTCCAGAATTACCTCAATATCGAGGGCGTCCAGGTCAAGGCGATCTGCGATATCGTGCCGGAGAAGGTCGCCCGGGCCCAGAAATGGGTCGTCGCCGCCGGCCAGCCGGAACCCGCGGGCTATTCCAAGGGCCCGCACGATTTCGAGCGCATGTGCGCGACCGAGGAGCTCGACCTGGTCATGACCGCGACGCCATGGGAATGGCATGTGCCAGTCTGCCTCTCGGCCATGAAGCACGGCAAGCACGCCGTGACCGAGGTGCCCGCGGCCATGTCGCTCGACGACTGCTGGGCGCTCGTCGAAACGGCCGAGAAAATGGGCAAGCATTGCCAGATGATGGAGAACTGCTGTTACGACCGGATCGAGCTCATGACCCTGAACCTCGTCCGCAAGGGCGTCCTGGGCGAAGTCCTGCACGCCGAGGCCGGCTATCTCCACGACCTGCGCGACGTCAAGTTCTCCAAAGAGGGCGAGGGGTTGTGGCGGCGGGCCTGGTCCCAGAAGCTCAACGGCAACCTCTATCCGACGCACGGGCTTGGGCCCGTCGCCCAGTGCCTGAATGTCAACCGGGGCGACGCCTTCGATTTTCTGGTGTCCTTGAGCAGTCCGACGCGCGGGCTGCACGAGTATGCCGTCGAAAAGTTCGGCCCGGATTCGCCCCAGGCCCAGGAAAAGTACGTCCTCGGCGATGTCAACACGAGCCTCATCAGGACGAAACACGGGAAAACGATCATCCTCATCCACGACACGAACCTGCCCCGCCCCTACACCAGGATCAACCTCGTCCAGGGCACGAAGGGCCTCGCGCACAAGTGGCCCGACAGGATTTACATCGAGGGCCAGGCCGCGAAGCCCCACGAGTGGGACGACTTCGAGAAGTTCGCCGCCGAATTCGAGCACCCGCTATGGAAGGCCATCGCTTCGAAAGGCGAGGGCCGAGGCCACGGCGGCATGGATTACATCGAGGACTACCGGCTGATCCAGTCGTTGCGCAGGGGCGAGCCGCTCGACCAGGACGTCTATGACGCCGCGGCCTGGAGCGCCGTCGTCGGGGCGAGCTGCGAGAGCGTCGCCGGCAAGGGCCGTCCCGTTCCGATTCCCGACTTCACCCGCGGTCTGTGGAAGATGAATCCGCCCCTCGGAATCATCGAAGCCTGAACGATTACTGAATCCGGCGGGCAAGCTCGCCTCAAACTGCCTGCTTAACCAATGGGGTTGACAAAAGCAAGTCAGCAGCCTATTAATTAAATGGGGGGATGTATTAGTCTTTTCGCCAAGTGCGTGTCGGTTGCCACTTAAGACCCCTTAGTGTTGAGAATTGGCCAGAAAGAATGAATATTCTTGAAATCAGTCTTGAAGATTGGGACTAAGGTAAATAGCGGAGGTAAACGACCGTTGGGGAGATCTTCCCACCGTTCTCCGAAAATGGAAAACTCTACTATGAATCCGTTCCGATGATACCCAACGCACCAAGGTTGATCATGGTCCAAAGCGCGCCGCCTGCCGGCCCAGGGGGACAACCCCGCGAGGCGGTCGTCGATTTCAGCGGGATCAGCCTGCAGGCCGGCATCAAGATTCACTTTTAGGGGCTCAGGCAAAAACCGCTTAGCCTCTCACGGAGCGGCCAGAGACAGATTTGCCCGTCAACAAGTCAATCATATCGACGGCAAGGGGACCCTCCCAGAAGGCGCTGTGTCCTTATTCCGTTAGCGGCGGAGACGATTTTGGCCAGAATGATTCCCCGCAATTTCCGGATAGGAGGGACGTATATTGGGGCGAACCTTTGCAGTATCCCCCGCTGCTTCCCCCGGCGCACCCCGATTCTTGACAAGAGCGGTTCGGCCTCCGATATTATGTACGGGAGGGGTTGCGTACGATGAAGCTGCCGGTTGGATCCTTTTCTTTTGAAACAATCCGCTAATTATTCGTGGAACAAGAATTGGGCCATCTATTGGGTTCCTTACAGAGAAATAACATAAATGGAACACGTAATTTTGCGATCTGACTCATGGAGGGGGAAATGAAAAAATTAGCGATTGTAATTTTGACCGCCTTATTTGTTTGCCTGTTTTTCCTGCTCATAGGGACGAATTCAAAAGCCACTCAAGCATCTCAACCAAAATATAGTCCAAAAGAATATGTCCCCAATGAAGTCATTGTTAAATTTAAGCAAGATATCATCGGGGATGTTATTCATAGCAAGTCGCTCATTGAGAATGTCGTTAGTTCGGCTCACGGGAGAATCAAAACATATCTACATCAAGAGATTGACATGCTCAATTGGGATCCGGCTATTTTTGCCCATAGATCATTTATAGGTGATCCTTGTCTTTTCCTTATCAGAATCCCTGGATATATTAGCGTTGACGACGCGATAACGCTTCTTCAGTCTGATCCGCGTGTCGAATATGCGGAAAAGAATGGTATCCATCGTGAGCAACAAACGTATCCCAATGATCCATATTTTCTGGATCTTAAGCAATGGGGCTTATATAATACTGACCCCAATAATTATCGAAAGGATATCCATGCTGTCGAGGCTTGGGATATTTTTACTGGGAGTTCACAAGTGGTTGCAGCTGTCTTGGATACTGGGATAGATTTGCTCCATGAAGATTTGGCTGCGAATCTATGGGCAAATGCGAACGAAATAGCGGATGGCGATGATAATGATCATAATGGATTCGTAGACGACCTGCAGGGTTGGGATTTCGTTAATGGAGATAATGACCCAACTGATGATAAAGCTGATGATCATCATGGAACGCACGTTTCAGGCATTATCGGGGCTGTAGGAAATAATCTGAAAGGAATTAGCGGAGTTTGCTGGAATGTGAAAATTATGCCTATCAAGATTTTGGATGCCGATGGGACTAACGATGATCAGGATACGGTTAATGGCATAGATTACGCAACACAAAATGGAGCCTTTTTAACAAACAATAGCTATGGGAAAAAAGATGAGGCAAGTTACTCGGTACAAGCCGCCATTGAAAGAGCCCTGAAAAAAAATAGACTTTTTATCACTGCCGCTGGCCAAGATGAGACGCATCGGGATAGTGGATACGACGAGGATGAAAAAAACTTCCATTGGTATCCTGCCTGTTACACTTTAGACAATATTATCACCGTTCTCGCCACCGATCCGTCTGATCAAAAATGCAATTTTTCTTGCTGGGGAGAAACGTCTGTAGATATCGGGGCGCCCGGCATTGACATCTGGAGCACAGAACTTGGCACCACATATCATAAACTTACGGGAACTTCTATGGCCGCACCTCATGTTGCCGGGGTTGCAGCTTTGGCGCTTGGAATCTGCCCGGGCTTAACAAGCAGCCGGCTGAAATCCATGATTTTGGGTGGAGCGGATAAGGTGCCTGGGCTAGGAGACAGATGCGTCACTGAGGGTAGGTTAAACGCCTATAATGTCCTCAATGCGCTTGAGGGAACGACTCAGCCGAATGCAGCATCAATTTTGACTGCGTGTGCAACGGCATGGAACATAATTCAGCTTAATTGGCATGATAATTCAAATAATGAACTCGGATTCGAAATTCAAAGAAGAGATCAGTATCAAAGCAGCTTTCTTCATGATAATTGCGCGGATAGCAACGCGACTTCCTTTGTATCCCTTCAGGATAACTCTATTGATCATGAACAAGAGAGGACCTATATTTATCGGGTTAGGGCCGTGAACAAAGCCGGTATCTCTTCTTTCACTAATACCGCCTCCGCGTCGGTTCCTCTCACCCCTCCCGATGCTCCCACCGACCTCGAAGGTCCATCGCCGGCCGTTTATCCACTCGTTCATCTTTATTGGTCAGACATGGCCATCAATGAGCTTACCTATATCGTCGAAAGAAGGATTTCCGGAAATGGGCACTGGTCGGTTATCGACACTCTGAGCAGCAACAGCAATTCCTATACGGATTCCAGTGCTCGGGCCAGCTCCACGTATGATTATCGTGTTAAAGCGTATAACCCACTCGGGTATTCCGGCTATTCCAATGTCGTTACGGTGGAGGTTATTAGTTGGTAAAAAGATATATAAATCATATCTTGTTCGCAGATCTAAATCGGGGGGAAGGCGGAGGTAAAATGTCATGGTAAAAAAAGAATCTTTTGTTATGGCGATAGTATTCGTACTGTGCCTAATTCCCGGTTCGACTCTAGCGAAGGGGAAAATCAGTCTCAAAATTCAGGGTGGATTGAACTACCTGCAGGCCGGCGACGTGAATCCCGGGACTCTGGCGTTTTTCGACTGGGGAAAAATCTACTTCGCCCCCCCAACCGGAGGTCTGATCGAAGGGGGGGACACGGCATTACACCGGGGTTATGAGTTCGGCGGAGACCTCATTTTCGAGCTCACCCGTAATATCGGCATCGGTATCGGCGCGGGCTACCTACAGATGTCCAGGAATCCACCGCAATCTATGATGAGGATCATTGATGACCCGCAAGGAGGTGGAGGATTCACTAAGTATTTCACTGCGGTCACGAAATTGAAGGCAATACCGATTCGGGTGGGTTTGTTCCTGAGCTTGCCGATGAGCAAGAAAATTGATTTCACGGCCCATGCCGGGATTTCATATTACCTTAAAGCCGAGTACCAGGCCGATTGGTACGTGGCTGTTGCGAGCGCGGTTGAAAGTCCAGGCCAGCGGCTGTCGACAAATGCCGAAAAAAAGGAAACTCCTATCGGCTTCCAGGGTGGGCTGGGCATCGATTATAAGCTTATCCGGAGAATAGCCCTTTTTATCGAAGCTCAGGGACGGTATGCCAGGTTCAGAGGCCTGGAAGGGACGAGTACTTCCGAGCCCAGCAGGTGGGGAGGGGTTTTGCCTTCATTCTCCGAAAATGGAAAACTCTACTATGAATCCGTTCCGATGATACCTAACGCACCAAGGTTGATCATGGTCCAAAGCGCGCCGCCTGCCGGCCCGGGGGGACAACCCCGCGAGGCGGTCGTCGATTTCAGCGGGATCAGCCTGCAGGCGGGCATCCGGATTCGTTTCTAGCAGCTGAAGCTGAAATCTCCATACAGACTTTTGAGCGACGTGGCTTTCTATTTTTGCCCCGCGCCGCAACACTTAAACCCCGTCGGCTATTTTTGGGTACTCTGACTTCTTTTGTTGGCGGCGCCGCCGATTTCCGCTAGAATGGTTCCTTGCAATTTCCGGGAAGGAGAGACGCATGCTGAGAACGTCCGGGAGGCGGGCTGCCGCCGGCATCATCGTTTTTTTATCGGCGGCTTGTCTGGTTTCGGCCCAGGCCAATCTTACTCTGAAGGATGTTTTCCGGAAGAACCTCGAGGCCGCGGGTGGAAAGGCCAAGCTCGGCCAGGTCAAGAACCTGTCTTTCAAAACGGGCGGGACGCGGGTTCTCGTTTCAGCCGCCGGCGAACTCAAGGTCCTCACCGGCAAAGACCCCGTCGTCACCGAGGTCATTCTCGTCAGGGGGGACAAGGTCCAGCGGAATTCGCTTAACGTGATCAGCGAGGTTACCGAGCCCCAAAAGACCGTCCATCAGACCCTGGCCAAACTCTATGCCGGCCTTTTCTCCCTGGCCAAATTCGAGGGCCAGCTCAAGCTCGATGGACTGAAAAGCTTCGGGCCGGCCAAGCTCTATCACCTTACGCCCAAGGCCCAGGGCGGGAAGGTCGCCGTCCACTTTTACCTGAATTCCGACGATTTCCGCCTGAAGCGCCTCGTCTTTCAGGGATCGACTCCCGAGGGAGACAAATACGAGGTCAACTACGACTTCGCGCCTTTCGAAGAGACCAAAGGCCTGACCATCCCTCTTTCCTGGTTCGCCTCCCAGGTCGGGACGCGCGGCAACATGACCGAGGTTACCGAGCTCAAGACGAACCAGCCGCTGGCCAAGAATTTTTTCGCCACGTTCGGCATCAACGCCGGACGGACAGAAGCCGGTCCGGGCGAAATGAAAGGGAACGTCCTCGATGTCAATTCGTCGCCCTTCGGCCTGGCCATCGCCACCAACTGGACGAGAAAAGACGTCGAGAAGGCCGGTTTCAAGACGGGGGACAAAGTGATCCTGCTCGTGGATGAGGACGAATACGAGCTCGCGTTCTACGCCCAGTCGTCCGAAGTTCCTCCCCCGAACGAGATGGCCAAAGGCGCTCGCCTTCTCGCGCCCGCGTCCCGCGGCGACGGCTTCTCGGTCCTCATGATCGGCGGGGACGCCGGGCTCCAGGCTAAGCTCAAGGTATTGGCCCCCATTTCCGTCAAGAAGATAGGGAATTGAAGGAGAACGTCACATGTCAGGTTTGAAAAGACGGCAGTTCATCACATCGCTCGCCTCCGGGGCCGTCGGCCTCGGCGTCGCCGGAAAACTCGGCGGCGGGACCCCGGGTTCGGGATCGCCGGCCGGCCGCCAGGACGCCAACGCCCCCAAAATAAAAAAATACAAAGATCTCGGAAAAACGGGCCTCAAGGTCCCGGACGTCAGCTGCGGGGCCATTTCCCTTTTCGAACCCAACGTGCTCCGGTACGCCTACGAATGCGGTGTGACCTATTTCGATACGGCCGAAAGCTACCTCAGGATGAAGGGCGAAGCCTATGTCGGCCAGGGCCTCAAGGGAGTTCGCGACAAGGTCGTCATCACCACCAAGCACGGCATGAATCTCAGACAGAAAATCGAGAAGGCCGCCATCATCAAGCGGATGGAGGACAGCCTCAAGCGGCTCCAGTCCGATTACGTCGATGTCGCCATGGTCCACAGCATCGACGACCTCACGCCCCTCCTCAAGAACGAGGAGGTGCTCGGCGCCTATGAACAGCTCAAAAAAGACGGCAAGGTCCGCTTCACCGGTTTTTCGAGCCATAACGCCAAGGTCACCCTGAAACAGGCCCTGGACACGGATTTTCCCCAGGTCATCCTGGTCATGTACAACCACATGGAGGGCAAGGAGATCGAACCGCTGGTCAAGGCCGCGCGGGCCAAGGGCATCGGCACCGTGGCCATGAAGATCTTCGCCGGCGGCGCCCAGGGCAACCTAAAGGGCATGGTCGGCCCGGACACGAGCTATCCGCAGGCGGCCATCCGCTGGGTCCTGAGCAACCCGGATTTCGACACCTGCATCCCGACCATGAGCAGTTACTCCCACGTCGAGGAGTATGTCGCGGCCTCAGGCAAGACGCTTGACCGCGCCGCGCTCGGCATGATCGCGCGTTACCAGGAACAGGTCAAAGATACCTACTGCCGCGTGAGCTGCACGGAGTGCCTGTCCGCATGCCCGCAGAACGTGGCCGTCAACGATGTCCTTCGCTTCGCCATGTATTACGAGAATTACGGGATGGAGAGGATGGCCACGGACTATTACGCCGAGCTTCCGGACGTCAGCAAGCCGCTCGGCTGCGGGAGCTGCTCAGGGCCCTGCGAGGGCGCCTGCCCGCACGGCCTGAAGGTCAAGACCCGGCTCCTCCATTCGCACGAAATTCTGACGGCCTGAGGCCGCTCATTTTTTCAGCGAAACGTCTTCTTTGAGCCCGGCCTTCTTGTAGAGGTCCCGGCGTCCGCCCTGGTCTTCCTCCATGATTTTCCTGGCGTACTTGGCGACCGCCTCGGCCCGGCTCCGCGGCACGACCACGACGCCGTCGCCGTCGGCCACGATGATGTCCCCGGGGACGACGAGCACGCCGCCGCAGACGATGGGCCGGTTGACGGACTCGAGCTCGTTCCGGCCGGGCCGGATGCCGCGCCCCGGCTTCTTGAAGTAGAGGGGGACGCGTTCCATGGTGATTTCGTCCGCGTCCCGGGCCGTCCCGCTGGTGACCACGCCAACGCAGCCGCGCATTTTCCATTCCAGGATGTTGAAGGAGCCGATCGATCCGACATCGGCGGCCGCGGCGTCCTCGACGACCAAGGCCGTGCCCTTGCGGATGAGGTCCGCGTAAAGTTCGGTCGAGCGCTGTTCGTACCAGTTGCCGGCCCACTCGTCGTAGGCCGCGGTGGTCATCTTTCCGGCCCGCGGCTGCTGGGTGGGGACATACCGGGCCGTCACGGCCACGCCCACAAAACGGTGGCCGAGGTTCTGGGTGTCCCGCCAGAGAGGGTGGATCTCCGGGTCCATGGTGCCGATGTCCTGGAGTCCCGCGGCGTCCATGCCGTCGACGACATCGGAGACCCGTATTCCCTTGAACAGGGCCAGGATCTTCTGGTCTTCGGCTTCCGGATAGACCGGCGTCGCGATCAGGTTCTTCCCGGCTTCCAGGGCGGCCGCGGGCTTCTCAGGCGGGACCTGGCCCGTTCCGAGCAGGCCCGCGAGTAAGAATAGGATGGCTGATACGGTCAGCAGGCGGGGGATTGGGGTCGATTTCATGTTTTATCCCTCCTATCTTCAGATCGTGGGGCCCGGGGCCCGTCCGC
>JBEKVN010000017.1:0-66143 GCA_049513915.1 Candidatus Aminicenantales bacterium
CGCCGCCTTCATGGCCGTGGGTCTCTTCTTCTCGTCCTTGACGGAGAGCCAGGTCGTGGCGGTCATCGTGCCGATGGGCCTCAACCTCATGCTCTATATCCTGAGTTGGGCCGCCTCTTCGGCCTCCGGGCTCAGGAAGGAGGTGTTCGATTACCTCTCCTTCCTGCAACACTTCGACGGCCTTATCCGCGGCGTTCTCGACACCAGGGACATCGTATATTTCCTAAGCTTTTGCTTCTTCTGGCTCTTCCTGACGCATTCCGTGATCCTGTCCCGGCGGTGGAGGTGAGTCATGGACATTCTCAAGAAAAACCTCGGCTTTGTCGCCATCGTCCTGATTCTCGCGGCCCTGGCCGCGGGGATGGTCTGGCCCTACAAAAAAGTCCTTCTGGCCGCCCTCGGCGGGGCCGGCCTCCTGGCCATCGTCGCTTACATCATCCTCAACCTTCCGTCCCTCAAGCGGGGATTCGGCCGGAAATCGTTCATCTACTCGGGCAATATGCTCCTGGTCATCGTCCTTGTCCTGGCCATTCTCGTCCTGGCCAACTATTTTCTTTCGAGACACTCTTATCGCGTCGATCTGACCGCGGCCAGGATCCACAGCCTCTCCGACCAGTCCCTCACCGTCCTCAAGAATCTTAAGGCGGACGTCTCGATCAAAGGCTTTTTCCGGATGGGCAACCAGAGCCGGGCGGCCATGGAAGACCTGCTCAAGCTCTACGCCTACAATTCCTCGAAGATCAAGGCCGAGTTCGTCGATCCTGATAAGAACCCCGGCCTGGTGAAGCGCTACGACGTCACTCAGGACGGGACCACGGTCTTCGAAGCGGGAACCCAGTCGAGCCGGATCACGGGCGTTGCCGAGGAGGACGTCACCAACGCCCTCATCAAGGTGACCCGGGCCCGGAAAAAGGTGATCTATTTCCTGGAAGGGCACGGCGAGGCGACGCTGGCCGAGAGCGGCGACGATGGCTATTCGATCGCCAAGACCGAGCTCGAGAAGCTGGGCTACGAGGTCAAAAAGCAAAGCCTGGCCCTGGCGGAGAGCTTCCCGAAGGACTGTGCCCTCCTGGTGATTCCCGGCCCTCAGAAGGACCTCCTGCCCGGCGAACTCGCGACCATCCAAAAGTACATCCAGGGCGGCGGCCGCGCCTTCTTCATGGTCGACCCGGAAACCCCGATCCCGGGGTTGTCCGCGTTTGTGGCCCGGTATGGATTCAAGCTCGACGACGACCTCGTGGTCGACACGGTATCAAAGCTCCTCGGCGGCGATGATTTCGTGCCGGTCGTGACCGAATACGAGGAGCACGCTATCACGCGGAAGTTCGGCTATGCGACCTTCTATCCGTATGCCCGGTCCGTCGAGATCAGCGAAACGAAACCGGAGGGCGAGACGCTTACGGCGCTGGCCAAGACGAGCGCCAACTCCTGGGCCGAGCGTGAGCTCAACGAAAAGCAGGTCAAGTTCAACAAGGCCAAGGACCGTCAGGGCCCCATCACCCTGGCCGCCGTGGCCTCCCTCAAGGTCAAGCCCGAGGGGATCCCGCCCGCCGAGGCCAAGCCCGGCGAAAAAGCGCCGGAGGAGAAGAAGGGTGAGGAAAAGGAAACCCGCATGGCCGTCGTCGGGGACTCCGACTTCGCCAAAAACCGCTACTACAACCTCTCCGGAAACGGCAACTTCTTTCTGAACATCGTCAATTGGCTGACTGAGGAATCCGACCTCATCTCCATCCAGCCCAAGACGCAGACGCCGCGAACGATCCAGCTCACTCCCGTGGAGATGTCCTTCATGAAACTCGTCGTCCTCTACCTCCTGCCGTTCGGAGTGCTGGCCCTGGGCCTCTTCATTTGGGTGAGGAGGAGGTCGCTGTGAAATACAAAACGACCCTCGTCCTGACGGCCGTGTTCGCGGTCCTGCTGGCCGTCGTCCTTCTCTTCGAATCCAAGGGACGGAGGGACACGGCCGCCAAGGAGAAAGCGGACAACCTCGTCGACCTGGCCGCGGCCGACGTCCAGAGAATAGACCTCAAGAAAATAGACGGAACGATCTCGTTCGCCAAAGACGACAAGGGCGCGTGGCGCATCACCGCCCCCTTGGAAGCCCGGGCCGACGCCTCCGAGGTCGAGGGCCTGCTCTCGAGCTTCTCAAGCCTCCGTTTCGAGCGCGTCGTCGAGGAAACCCCGGCGGACCTCAAGCCTTATGAGATCCCCAAGGAGGAGGTCGCGCTCTGGGTAAAGGGAAAGGACGCTCCGGTGAGGGTCCTCATCGGCATGGAGAATCCGCTCGATAAATCCGTGTTCGCCAAGCGCGCCGATGACCCGCGCGTCGTCCTGCTCTCGAGCTCCCTGAAGAGCACCCTCGACAAGAAGGTTTTCGATTTCCGGGAAAAGACCATTTTCAAGTTCGAGCCGTCCGACGTCAAGTCCGTCCGCGTCAAGGCCAAGGACGTTTCGTGGGAAGCCGTCCGCGAGGGCGATGGCTGGCTCCTCAAATCCCCGGTCCGGGCCCTGGCCGCCAAAAGCAAGGTGGATACCCTGCTCGACGCTCTGGCGGCCCTCAAGGCCACGGAATTCCTGTCCGAGGACAAGAAGACGGCTGACCTGAAGAAATTCGGCCTGGAAAAACCCGCCTGCCAGGTGACCCTATCGCTGCCCTCGGCCGGCAAAGAGATCGTTTTTTCCTTGGGCAAGGACGGCGCCAAGTCCGCCGCTATGAGCTCGGAGACGAACAAGATCATCGCGTTCGAAGGCACGCTCCCCGGCGACCTCGAAAAGAATGTGGATGAGATCCGCGAGAAAAAGGTGGCCGCCTTTTTCAGCTGGGAAGCCAACCGCGTTTATGTAAAGACCGGCGAATTTCAACTTACCGCCGCCAAGGAAAAAGTCCAGGACGCCGACAAGTGGCTCCTGGAGACGGCCGCCAAGGACGCCGCGAACGAGACCAAGATCGAAGACTTCATCCGGAGAATCGAAGGGCTCGAGGCCGCCGGGTTTATCGACAATCCCAAGAGCCTGGCCGAATACGGGCTCGACAGGCCGGCCGCCGAGGTCAAGGTCTGGACCAAGGGCAACGACGGCAAGGTCCTCGAAACCGGCCTGCTTCTCGGCAGGGAGGATAAGGTTAAAAAGCAGGTCGTCGTCAAGAACGTCAGGCTCGACTACCTTTTCCGCGTCGAATCCGCCTTTCTTCAGGATTTCCCGAAAGAGGCCAAGGACTGGAAGGCCGAGGCGCCCAAACCGGAAAACGCGGCGGAAAAGAAAAAGTAGCGGCGGCCGGCCGGATGAAGAAGAACCGCACCGCCCCCGCTCTCTCCCGGCGCCCCATTGGCGCCGGGAGAGAGCGGGACGGGGATTTTCCCCGGAAACTCACCTCGTGGTACAAGGCCCACCACCGCAAGCTCCCCTGGCGCGAGGACGCCGACCCCTACAGGATATGGATCTCAGAAATCATGCTTCAGCAAACGACCGTCCGGGCCGTCGTCCCCCATTACGAGAGGTGGACCCGGCTCTTCCCGGATGTGGGGACGCTGGCCCGCGCTCCTCTTCAGAAAGTCCTCCGGGCCTGGCAAGGTCTCGGTTACTATCAACGGGCCAGGAATATCCACCGCTCGGCCCGCGTCCTCGTCCGCGACCACGCCGGCCGGGTTCCCGACGACGAAAAGATCCTGGGCGGGCTGCCCGGCTTCGGGCCTTATACGACGGCGGCGGTTCTGAGCCTGGCCTACGCCCGGCCGCTGCCGGTTGTGGACGCCAACGTCCGGCGAGTTGTCATGAGGATCATGGGCCTCCGGGGCGAGGCGTCGTCGCGTATGGACAACATGATCAGGGCGTATCTCCGGGGCGTGTTTCCGGCCCGCGGGCCGGGGCTTTTCAATCAGGCCATGATGGAGCTGGGGGCACTTGTCTGCCGGGGCCGGAACCCCCAGTGCCTGATCTGCCCGGTCCAGGATGCGTGCCTGGCCGCGCGGGAGGGAACCCAGGAGGTCATCCCCCGGCCCGGGAAGAGGTCAACGAAGAAGATCGCGGCCGCGGTCGCCGTGATCGAAGACCGGGGACGGTTCCTCATCCAGAAACGGCCGCCGTCCGGGCTTCTCGCCGGGCTCTGGGAATTCCCCGGCGGAAAAATCAAGGGGGGCGAGAGTCCCGAAGCGGCGTTGAGGCGGGAGGTTCGGGAAGAGTTGGGGGCGCGGGTCGGTCATGTCCGGCCCCTCACGATTGTCAGGCATGCCTACACGCAGTACGAAGTGACCCTTCACGTTTTTTCATGCCGGCTGGAGGGCCCCGGCCCCGTCACGCGGCCGGACCGGCGCTGGGTTTCCTTGCGATCGGTCCGACGCTACCCGCTGCCGTCGGGAAGCGTCAAGATCGTCGATTTCCTGGCCGCGCGGAAAACCAGGATTTGACCGCTGAAGCTCCCCGGACTGACCGCCGCGGGTCCTGCTGGCTTAGATCGCGGCAGTCATCACGAGGCTGCCGAGGGCGGCCTCTTGACGGCGTCCGTGTAATCCAACTTTCGCAGGCTTTGGAGCGCCTGTCACCCTAACCCGATCTCCTTGTGTTTCCGGGCCACGGACTCCGCCAAGTTATCGAGGGCCCGGAAATCCGTTTCCCTCGGATATCCGCGGCAAATCACCGGGTCCAGCAATTCCACCCTGAGATTGGGCATGCTCGCCTTGATGATCTCGGGCATCTTGCCCCCCCAGCCGTAGGAGCCGATGATCGAAGCGAAGCGGGCCTTGGGACGCAGGGCGTTAGCCAACACGACGGCATCGAGGACGGCGGGATGCGGCCCAACGTGGACCGTGGGGGCCCCGATAATGATTGTCGCGGCGTCGACCAGACTCATGGCCAGCTTGCCGATGTCGGCCGTGGCCATGTTGTAGGGATGGACGATGACGTCCTTTTCCGCGAGCGCCGCGACCAGGTGTTCGACCATGGCGGCCGTCGTCCCGTGCATGGATACCCATGGCAGGACGACCAGGTTGTGAGGCTTGTCGTCGGTCCAGTCCTGGTAGGCCTGGATCACGGAGGCCGGCTGGCGGTAAACGGGTCCGTGGCTCGGCGCGATCATTCGGATATCCAGGCCGCGGATTTTGTCCATGTTCTGCCGGATGATCTTACGGAACGGCATCATGATCTCGGCGTAGTACCTCTTGGCCGCTTCGTGGACGCACTCGACGCCGTCAATGAAAAGGTCCGTGGAAGCCAAATGCGACCCGAACCAGTCGCAGCTGAACAGGATCTTGTCCTCTTCGAGGTACGTGGACATCGTTTCCGGCCAGTGGACCCACGGCGTATAAACGAAGCGCAGGGTTTTGCCGCCCAGGGACACGGTTTTCCCGTCTTCGACGACGCGCACTCGTGCCTCGGGGACGCAGAGGTGGTCGATGAGCATGCCTTTGGCGAGGCTCGAACACAGGAGCTTGGCCTCGGGATAGCGGTCGAGGACCCAGGGGATGGACCCGGAGTGGTCCTGCTCGGTGTGGTGGGAGACCAGGTAATCGATGCGTTTGATCCCTTCGAGATGGGCCTCCAAGGCCTGGAGGGTCGAAGGCTCGACGGTATCCAGAAGCGCGGTTTTCCCTGTCCCCCGGACGAGGTAGGCGTTATAGCTCGTGCCGTCCGGAAGCGGGATCAATGCATCGAAGAGCCTCCGGTCCCAGTCTTCGGCTCCGACCCACAGGACACCCGATGTGATCTCTCTTTGCTTCATGTTGTCGACTCCTTGAGCGACGAATCCCTACTTATATTATAGTATTTCAGGCCGGGACTCAAGCCGAGGACATCTTCAAAGGGCGGCCTTCATCGCCATGGTCAAACTCCCGGGTATTGACGCTTGGCGAAATAGATGATCTCCGGGTGCTTTGTATAGCCCAGCCGCTCGAAGACGTCCATGGAAACGGCGTTGTCGTCCTCGATCAGGCAGGCGAAAATCTCCATGCCGGCGGCCGCCAGGCGTTTTTCGGCTTCGAGAATAAGCCTCCGCCCGATGCCTCTCCGGCGGCAGGAAGCGTCAACCGCCAGCCGGTTGAGCCACCCCTTGCGGCCGTCGTGCGTCGCCAGGACCGTCCCGACGACCCGGCCCCCCGATTCGGCCACGAGAAAGAGGACGTTTCGAAGCGCGATCTGTTTTTCGATATTGGCCCGGCTATCCCGGCCCTGGGGCTTGACGGGGAGCCGCCCCTCCGTCCAGATGTCGACGACCCGCCTGTAATCCGCCATGGTGAAATTCCTGATACGGACCCGGTCTTCCCCAAGAACTCGCGGCATACGACACCCCCTATCTTTGTTTTTCCCGCCCGGCGGATCCCCCTGATCAACGGATGAACAGTATGAAGACGACCGCGGCCAGGGCCGCTGCGGCGATCCCGACGGCTCCCGTCCTTCCCCGGCCGGCTTTCGGCAAACACCCCTGTCCGGCGGCCAGCGTCAGGAGGACGGCGGCCGCCATGCCGGCCAGGATGTGGAGCCCGACATATAGGGCCTGCCAGCCGCCCGGCCGGGACAGCAACTCGACCAGTTCCACCTGGCCCATCCCGATCACCATAAACACGGTTTCGATAGCCGTGGGGACCCAGGCGATGAAAAGCGACCCGGCCAGGGCGACGCCGGTGAGCGCCACGGTCTTCTTGACGGCCGTCCGGCCCCGCCACCGTTTGCGCGGGCCGAGGACGACGGCGGTTGCCAGGCCCCAGGCTAGGAGGATGCAGGGGACGACGAAAATCATCTGCCAGACATAGTAGTTTTCGGGCCTGAGCCCTATAAAGACCGGGGCCAGCGGCACGGCCCCCACAAGGGCCAGGACGATCGACGTCAGGGCGTAGAGCACGCCGACGAAACCGACGGCCCGGGCCGACGCCAGCAGCGGGCGGGGTTCGCCGAGAAGCCGCTGCATGGATTTGAGGGGCGCATAAGCCGTGGCCACGGTATAGAAGGCGAAGCTCATCATCGCGTAGGTCCCCTCAGCTCACGAACAGGCTCTTCGTCGAAAAATTCGGATCGGTCGTCAGATTGATCCCGAACCGGCGGAGCCCCGCCTCGTCGCCCGGCGTCGGGATGTGCGTGATATGGACCTCGCAACCCTGAAGGTCTTTCAGCTTCTCCAACGCCAGCTGGGCCATGGGGTTGGACGCGGCGTTGATGCTCAGGCAGATCAGGACCTCCGACAGGTCCAGGCTGACCGTCCGGGCGCCCAGGATTTTTTCCTTGAGGTTGGCGACCGACCCGACGATGCCCGGCGAGAGAAGGTGGATCGTGTCGGGGATCCCGGCCAGCTTCTTGATGGCGTTCAGAACGAGGGCCGAGGCGGCATGCATGAGGGGCGAGTTCCTGCCGGTGATAATGGACCCGTCACGGAGCTCGAGGGCCGCGCCCACGAAAACCCCCTTGTTCCCCTTCCCCGCGTCCCGGGCGTCGACGGCGGCCTGACGGGCCGGGCCGACGACGCGCCTGTCTTCGGGCTTGACCCCGAGCTCTTTCATCAGGAGTTCGGCCCGCTCGACCGTTTCTTTTTCGGCGAACCCCAGGACATACTCGCAGAGATAACGGAAGTAGCGGCGGACGAGCTCCTGCTTGGCCGCGTCCCGGACGGCTTCGTCGTCGCTGATCCCGAAGCCCGCGGCGTTCATCCCCATGTCCGTCGGCGAGTTATACACGGAATGGGTCCCCGTGATCTTCTCCAGGATCCTCTTGAGGACGGGGAAGACCTCGACGTCCCGGTTGTAGTTCACGGCCACCTTGCCGTAGGTTTCGAGATGAAACGGGTCGACCAGGTTAAAATCGGCGAGGTCCGCCGTCGCCGCCTCGTAGGCCACGTTAACCGGGTGCTTGAGGGGCAGGTTCCAGATCGGGAACGTCTCGAACTTGGCGTAGCCCGAGGGACGCCCGCGCCGGTAATCGTGGTAGAGCTGGGACAGGCAGGTCGCCAGCTTGCCGCTGCCGGGCCCCGGGCCCGTGACGATGACCAGGGGGTGTTCGGTTTCGATATAGTCGTTGGCACCGTAGCCCTCGTCGCTGACGATGAGGTCGACGTCCGTGGGATAGCCCCGGGTGAAGCGATGCGTGTGGACCCGGATCCCCTGGCGCTCGAGCTTGTTCTTGAAGACCCTGGCCGACGGCTGGTTATCGAAACGGGTGATGACCACGGTCCGGATCTCGATGCCCCAGTCCCGGAGGTCATCGATGAGTTTCAGCGCGTCGACGTCGTAGGTGATCCCGAAGTCGGCCCGGACTTTTTTCCGCTCGATGTCGCCGGCATATATACAAAGGATGATGTCCGCCTGGCTGCGGAGGTCGCGGAGGAGCTTCATCTTGACGTTGGGGTCGTAGCCGGGCAGGACGCGGGCGGCGTGATAGTCGAAAAGGAGCTTGCCGCCGAATTCGAGGTACAGCTTGCTTCCGAACTTGGCCATCCGCTCCAGGATGGCCTTTTCCTGCTCCCTGAGGTAGAGGTCATTGTCAAATCCGATCGTGTGCGTCATCGAGAGGGAAGTTCCTTTCTTTTAATTTGTGTCATCGGCCGGATGTCTTGAAAAGCCGGAAGTCCTCGAAAAGACCATAATCGACGTTCGAATACGCCGAACCGGGGGGATAGCCGCCCTTGGCCCCCTGCTGGAAGGATCCGGGCCAGGCCCGGCCCAGCGGCGGGCTGTTGTGGAAGGGTCCGAGGGTGTTTTTGAGCGACCCGCAGACCGCGACGGAAACGTCATTCGGGCCGGGGACGAGGGCGTCCGTGATATCCAGCTCGAACGGCGCGAAGGCAATGACCCCAGCGGACTTCCCGCCCACGAAGACCTCCGCGACCGCGCCCCGCCAGGACCCGAGCCGGACGACGTAGCGGTCGTTTGTTCCTTTGGAGGCGGGGATGTCATAGGTCTTCCCGTAGCGGACCAGGTCCCCATAAAACGGCAGCCCCTGCCCGTTCCAGGGCCCGAGGGTCATCGGGGCCGGGGGGGCGAGGTCGAAGCCCCTCGGCGCTCCCGCCAGCCGGAAATCCCCCAGGACGTAGACCGGCTCGAGTTCGGAATGGATTGTGAACGGCCTGGCCTTCACGGTGATCCGGTTTCTGCCGGAGACGACGTGGGGTCCGATCGGGTACACGGCGAAGGCCCGGTCGAGCCACCACTCTCCGGGCAGCGGCTTCACCTCGTGGCCGTTGACCGAGACGCCGAAGACCTCGGGCCTTTCGACGACGGCCTTCAGCGAGGCGTAATCGAGAGCATCCCCTTTGACCGCCGTGAACCAGAAAACGGCTTCGAAACCCGAGTTCGCCGGGAATTTGTCAAGGTCCAGGATGTTCGTCTTGTATTGAACGGCGCTGTCCCAGGGGTTCCTGGCAAGGCCGTGATACTGGAAGGTTTTTCGCTGCGCGTCGTAGAAGTAAAGGTCCTTTTCCGTCTTTCCCCCGAGGACGAGGTCGCAGTAGTCGATCGTCAGGACGTTCTGCGAGAGCCGCTCGACGGACGTCTCCCCCTGGGCCGGCACCTCCTCCCGCGCCCCGGGAAAAACCTCGGCGGGCCGGGCCCTTTTCGCCTGGACGCAGAGGAGCAGGCTGCCGCCGGGAGGCAGGAAGAAGCGCGTCTCGATCTCCCCCTTGCGCCGCGAGAAGGGATAAGGCTTCACGGCGCCGGTGAAAAGGTCCCACGCCTCAACGGACCCGCCCTCAAAACTCATCCGGCCCTCGGCGGGCAGGACGGGGCTCGTGTTGGCCAGGAAAATAAACTGTCCGCCGGCGAATTCCCGGCGCTGATGGAAGAGCCAGGGATGGCTTGAAGGCTCCGAGAAAACCACGCGCGGAGGACTGAACTGCCGGACTTTATCGAAGCCGCCCCCCGGCCCGGGGTCGAGCCACCGGTCGGCATACGAAGCGGCCAGGAGCCGGATGTCGTCCGTGACTTTCCCGTCCACATAATCCGGGGGGGCCGGCCAGCAGATGATCTTCCCGCCGCGCATGAGGTAGTCGCGGATGAGGACGAGTGTCGAGTCGTTGAGATTTTCGAATCCCGGCGGGAGGAGGAGGAGGTCGTAGGACCTCCGACCGACGGCCAGCTTCAGATTCTTGATCGAGGCGAACTCCTCGAGCGTCTTCTCGCTGGCCAGGTCATATTCCACATGGTGGGATTCGAGGAGATGGATAAAGCGCTGAAAATCCTCCGCGAGCGCCTGCAGCCGGGCGCCCTCGGCCCCGGGCGAATAATGCATCCAGGCGGAGGTTGTCGGCTCGACGACCAGGATCCGGTTGACCTGTTCCCCCCCGCTCATGACGACGGCCAGCCGGCCGAAATAGTCGGCCAGGACGTTGTAGGATTTCCACCAGGGCTCATGATAGGAGAACGACAGCGGGTGGTCGCGTTTGCGCGCGCCCTTGATCGTAACGTAGGACAGGTGCTGGTTCAGAAAATTTACCCCGAGGGCGAACTCCCAGTCGCCGATCCTTTTCTGGTCGGAGAAGGTCATGTCCCACCCGCCGGCGCCGTAAGTCTCGGACAGCGTCCGGCGGCGGCCGAGCTGGTTGGCCGAGCTGCGGATTTCCCGGACGGCCCGGTCGTTTCCGAACTGGGCGTGTGGCCCCGTCGACCAGTCGTTCATCAGGATGTCGATCCCCGGCATGTGCGCGTACGCGGCCATGGCCAGATTGTCGGGGGAGGCTTGGGGATTGGGCCATTCGTGGTCCCAATAGTGCCCCGTGAACTGGAGGTTGTTGTCCTCGCAATAGGCGTAATACGGCTTGGCCCAGTTTTCGATGAACAGGTCGAGCAGCGTCGAATAATAGTTGTGACGGACGCGCCTCCAATCGCCGGCTTCGTTGAAGAGGGAGACCAGCCGGGGCCTGAGGTCGTAGCCCCATGTCGTCTGGAAGGCCTGGAAAAGGGCCGGGGTATAGTTGATCATGTCGCCCGCGGGCGGCGCGATCTCGGCTTCGTCCTGGAAGACGCCGGGCACGGTCGTGCCGAAGTCTCCGCCGATCGCCCGCTTATAGGCGGTGAGCGTCACGTCCAGGAATTTATCCGTGACGTCTTTGCGCATCAGGTCGACGTATGCGAAGCCGCCATGCCAGGGCGAAGGCGCCTGGGGGACGACCTCGAATATATAATAGACGGACTTGTCGGCCGCGCCGGGCGGGACCTTTCCCGTGACATCCTCGAATCCCCCGAGCATCTGCCGCAGGACGACGAGTGGCGGCCGGGCCGAGGCCTTGGGCGGGCCCTGGACGCGCGTCATCCGGAGGCCGCTCCGGATGGCGTCCGGCATGGCTGCGGGGACGTGGCCGCCGGCGAAACCGGAAGGATAGGAGTTCTCGTCATAGAGCCAGATCTTCAGGCCCAGGGACTTCCCTGTTTCAACGGCATATTGACAGAGGGAAAACCACTCCTCCGAGAGGTAGGACGTGATCAGTCCGGGCCGGGGATGGATGAAAACGCCGCCGATGCCGCGCTCCTTGAAGTCCGCGAGCTGCTGCCGGATCTCGTCCCTCGTCACCCGGTCGTTCCATACCCAGAGGGGCGCGCTCCGAAACTCGGCCGGAGGGTTCCGGAAGGCTTTGAGGAGAGTTGCGTAAGTCTCGCCCGTGGATTTTCCCGCGCAGCCGACGAGGCCGGCGGCGATGGCTAGGAGGCAGAGGATCGGAATCCTCGGTGTTTTTGTCATGGGATGTCCCCTTTTCGCTCGGCCGGGAATGCGGCGGCTGGCCGAGGAGTGAAGGTGAGCGAATACATTCCGCCCAAATTTAAGGGAACGGAAACCGAATGTCAAGGGAATGGAGCTGAAGCTTCACGGACTTACAGCCGGGGGGTTGCTGTTGGCTTGAACCCCCGCAGTCATCAAGGGCTGCCGAGGGCGGCCTCTTGATGGCGTCCGTGGAATCCCGCGAAGGGGATTGAGTGGCGGAGAGGGCGGGATTCGAACCCGCGGTCCCGGCTTTCACCAAGACAAACGCTTAGCAGGCGTTCCTGATCGACCACTCCAGCACCTCTCCGCGGGCCTTCGGAATGTGCGGTTATTCTAACATGTTTCGAAGGAGATGAAAACCTCCGGGGCGAACCGCGGGAATTCCGGCCCGTCAGGACGTCAGCAAGGGCCCCAGGTGTGGCGGGGGTGGCGTTTCCGGTATTCCTCGGCCGTTGTCTTGGTGATCTTGTGCCAGGGCTCCCCCGTCTTGGCCCCGACGATCCCCGCCAGGGCGCATCGGCAGAGGGTCGGGTCCACCTCCCGGCGGAGCCGGGCGAAGACTTTGTAGGGGTCGCGCCGCAGAAAATCCTTCTGGCTCCTGATCCCGATTCTTTCGAGTTTCGCGGCCGTCGTCCGGCCGATGTTCGGCAAGTCGGTCAGCTTTCCGGCTTTCCTCACGGGCTTCATCATGGGGCCTCCTCGCCGCGGTCCGCTTTATCGGAGCGTGGGTGGCGGAGGGAGAGGGATTCGAACCCCCGTTCCGGAGACCGGAAAGCGGTTTTCAAGACCGCCGCCTTCAACCACTCGGCCATCCCTCCGCGTATTCATTTAACGATTCGTTCGAGACCGTCCATGTACGGCCGCAGGGCTTCGGGGATCACG
The DNA here is from genome assembly GCA_049513915.1 of Candidatus Aminicenantales bacterium. Classification (GTDB taxonomy): domain Bacteria; phylum Acidobacteriota; class Aminicenantia; order Aminicenantales; family Saccharicenantaceae; genus DATKJS01. The sequence goes on from JBEKVN010000017.1 coordinate 12,550, forward strand.
ACCGAGCCGTCCCTCTCCTGGAAATTCTCGAGGATCGCGCTGACCGTGCGGCCGACGGCCAGGCCGGACCCGTTGAGCGTGTGGACGAACTCGGGCCTGGCCTTGGGCTCGCGCTTGAAGCGGATATTGGACCGGCGCGCCTGGAAGTCCATGCAATTCGAGCAGGACGAGATTTCCATGAAGCCGTTCCGGCTGGGCATCCAGACTTCGAGGTCATACGTTTTCGCGCTGGCAAACCCCATGTCCCCCGTGCACAAGAGGACGACCCGGTGATGGAGGCCCAGGCGCTTCAGGATCTCCTCGGCCGACGCGGTCATGAACTCGAGCTCGTCGAAGGACTTTTCCGGCGGGCTGAAGATCATCATCTCGACTTTGTTGAACTGGTGCTGGCGGATGAGGCCCCGGATGTCCTTGCCGTAGGATCCCGCCTCGCTCCGGAAGCAGGGCGTGTAAGCCACGAACCGGCGGGGGAGAATCCCGCCATCCAGGACCTCGTTCCGGTAGATGTTCGTCAGCGGCACCTCGGCCGTGGGGATCAGATACCAGTCGAAGCCTTCGAGCTTGAAAAGGTCCTCCTTGAACTTGGGCAGATTTCCCGTCCCTGTCAGGCTTTCGGCGTTGGCGATGAACGGCGGCAGGACTTCGGTGAATCCCCGTTCCCTGGTGTGGATGTCGAGCATGAAGTTGATGAGGGCGCGCTCCAGCCGGGCCCCTGGTCCCATGTAGACGGTGAAGCGCGAGCCCGTGATCTTGGCGGCCCGCTCGAAGTCCAGGATGCCGAGCTTCCCGCCGATATCCCAGTGGGCCTGGGGCTCGAAGCCGAAGGCCGGCGGCGCGCCGGAGCGCCGGCCCTCCCGGTTGTCTTCCGAACCGCGCCCGACCGGAACGGATTCGTGGGGGACGTTCGGAATGTTGAGCAGCGTCGTCCGGATTTCCTCTTCGAAGGCCTTGAGACGGTCTTCGAGCCCGGAAATCTCCTCCCCGACTTTTCTCATTTCCAGGATCTTGGAGGAGCCGTCGTCCCCGGCCTTTTTCATGCGGGAGATTTGTTCGGACGCGCGGTTTTTCTCCGCCCGCAGTTCCTCGACTTTGAGGAGGAGGTCTTTTTTCTCGCGGGAGGCGCGGACGAAATCCCCGAGAGGGATCTTCTGGCCCCGCGTTTCGAGCCTATTTTGAACGAAATCAAGATGTTCCAGGACATACTTCGGGTCTAGCATGCCCCCGATTATAGCACAGGTCCGGGCGGCGAAAAAAAGGAATTCGCGGCTTTTGACAAGGCCGGCCAATTGTTCAACAATAGGGCCATGGAAACCGGCGGCGGTCCGACTTCATTCCGCGGGATGATCCAGGTCTATACCGGAAACGGCAAGGGCAAAACGACGGCGGCCCTGGGGCTGGCGCTCCGGGCCGCCGGCCACGGCGTGAGGACGTACATCGGCCAGTTCCTCAAAGGCCAGCCCTCCGGCGAGATTCCGGCGTCGGAAAAACTGGCCCCGCTCATCCGCATCGAACAGTTCGGCCGCCGCGGATTCCTCCTGGTCATCGACAAGGTGGACGACGAAGACGTCGACCGGGCCCGCCGCGGCCTGCGGGCCTGCCTCGAGGCCATGCTCTCGGGCGAATTCCGGATCATCGTCCTGGACGAGGCCAATACAGCGGTTCACTTCAAGATCCTCGAGGAACAGGAGGTCCTGGATTTCCTGGCCAAAAAACCCGCGGAGGTCGAGGTCGTCCTGACGGGCCGCTACGCGACGCCCGCGATTCTCGAGAAGGCCGATCTCGTGACTGAAATGAAAGACCTCAAGCATTACTTCGACCGGGGCGTCAGGGCCAGGGAGGGTATCGAAAAATGAGGAGGATCCCCAAGCCGTTCGGAAAAAGCCCCTTCGTTCCGCTCATGGAGAAAGACGAGTTCGGGCGCCTCGTGGAAGAGGCCTTGAGCGGCATCCCCTCCCGCTTCAAGAAGCTCATCGAGAACGTAACCGTCATGGTCGAAGACGACCCGCCTCCCGGGCAGAACCTGCTGGGCCTTTACCACGGGGTCCCCTACAAGCACCGCAGCCCGGGCTACTACGGGAACATCCCTCCGGACGTGATCGTCATTTACCAAAGGCCCATCGAAAGCATCTGCCGGACCGCGGATGAGATCAAGGACAAGGTGCGCGAGGTCGTGCTCCACGAAGTCGGCCACTATTTCGGATTGGAGGAGGACGACCTCAGGGAGATCGAGAAGGCGGTTCGAAGGTCGCGCCAAGGAGAAAAGAAATGAGCAAGCCGTTCGAAGGCGTCTACGTCGCCCTGACGACACCGTTCGTCGACGACGAGATCTCTACGGAGAGGATCCAGGCCAACGTCAGGCAGCTCAACCGGACCGGGCTCGCCGGATACCTCGTACTGGGCTCGACCGGGGAATGCGTTTTTCTGAGCGACGAAGAGTCGGAAAAGCTCGTCGAGGCCGTCGTCGAGGCCGCCGGTCCGGGGAAAAAGGTCCTCGTGGGAACGGCCCGCGAATCCACCCGCGGGACGATCGAATTCACCAACCGGTTCGCCGGCCGGGGCGTCTCCGCGGCGCTGGTCCGGCCGCCGTCCTACTACAAATCGAAAATGACGCGCGAGGCGCTCAAGAAGCACTTCCTCGCCGTCGCGGACCGGAGCCGGCTCCCGGTTCTCATCTACAACATGCCCCAGAACACCGGGATCTCGCTCGAGCCTCAGCTCATCGTCGACCTGGCCCCGCACCCGAATATCACGGGCCTCAAGGAGAGCTCGGGGAGCCTGGCCTTTCTGGGAGAGGTCATCCGCGACGTCCCGCCGGATTTCCATTATTTCCTTGGTTCCGGACATGTCGTCTACCCCGGGCTCGAAATGGGGGCATGCGGCGCCATTCTGGCCGTCGCCAATGCGGCGCCCGAGATGAGCGCCGAGATCTTGGGGCTGTTCAAGGCGGGAAAAAGGGAGGGCGCGCGAAAACTCCAGCTGGACCTCATCCCCCTTAACAAAGCCGTCACGGAGACCTACGGCATCGCCGGGCTCAAGTATGCCCAGGACCTCCGCGGCCAATACGGCGGGCCGGTCCGGCTTCCCCTCCTTCCGGTCGAGGAGAAAGGAAAGCGCGACATCGAGTCCCAGATGAAGAAGCTCGGACTTTGGAAGGCCTGAGACCCGGACAGAAAAGAAACGACCGTGCACCCTGCTCCGACACCGCTCTCCCCGCGTGTCCCCCGCCGCCGGCTCAGGCGAGGCTGACTGCCGCACAAGAAGCCCTCCCGCTGCCGCTGCTACCTTCCGGTCCTGACGGGGTTCACGGGCGGCCCTTTGCGCAGGGCCCCGACCCTCATCGCCACGTGCGGAGGCACCGGCCAGAAAGAGAGGAGCCTCGGCAGGGAATTCGACCCCACTGGAGCGGATTGTGGGTAACAGGGCACCGCTAGCTCCCCATCTAGCACGGTCGAGCCCCCATTATACACCGGAAGGAGGTAAATCCTGAAGATTTGACTCTCGCTCCCAGTGAATCCGGGGCGTCCCTAAAAGAGGACACCTGCATACTATATCTACCCGATCGGTTGAGTATATTTTTCGCCGGATAAAAAAATCCTGCCGGCCGGGAATCCGCCCGACGGCCTTTGTTTCCCTCAAGCGGGACGCCCGCGGCGAGGCGGGCTTAACAGGGGAAAACTTATCTTCGCAAAAATACTAAATTTGGCACGCGGCTTGCATTAAAATTGGATGAAGTGAGGAGGTCACTATGAAAATTCTAAAAACCGTTTTCTTGCTGCTCGTTCTATGCGCATTCGCGTACCCCCAGACGGAAGACCTGGGAATGGGGGCTTTTTCGAATAACAAAGGCCCTATCATGCTGGCCGTCGACGCCAGCCTGGTCAACCTGGATATCAACAGCCCCTACGTGATGTTCGTCATGTACATGGGGGCCAAGAAAGAGAACGAGAACATCGTGGTCCACAGGGACGGGGTCGTCATGGTCTACAACGGCCAGGAGTACAAGATGCCGTCCTACAAGGAACTCCAGAAAGATTACCGGGGAGAGGTCAAGGACGTCAATCTCTACCGGCAGCTCGGCAAAGAGGGCATCATCTCGTCCTGGATGCGCTTCTATGAGTTCCCCGCGAGCGGCGACTTTTTTCCGCCCGTGCTGCCCAAGGCCCAGCTCATAACGGACCAGGGCTCCATGTACAATTTCACGGGCTTCCGGACAAAACTCTATTTCAAGAACCCCGGCCTCAAGAGAGGCGACAAGATCCTCATCAAGGTCACCGCCAAGAACAAACCTGAACTCACCGGAGACGTCGAAGTCACCCTCAAGTAACGCAGCGATGTTATATCCCGCCCGGCCGGGGCGCCCACCCGGGCCGGGCGGGATATTTTCTGTCCACACCCAAGTTCAATCCTTGCCTGCCGCGCGCCCGGCCGCCGTCCGCGGACCGCCCGCCTCACCTCGGCTTGACAGCCCCCACCCCGAGTGATAAATAGGGCTTCTTGATCTCAACAAGGAGGTCCCCGTGAATCAAGCTCTCCTCAAACGTTTCGCGCTTATCCTCGCCGTTCTGTCCATGGCCGCCTTCGTCACGGCCCAGACGACGCCGGAAAAATTCCTCGGCTTCAAGGTCGGCGCCGACCGGAAGCTGGCCGATTTTACCCAGATCACGGCCTATTTCCAGAAACTGGCCCAGGAGTCGCCGAAGCTCAAGCTCTTCACCATCGGCGAATCGGTCCAAAAGAGGCCGATCATCATGGCCGCGATCTCAACGCCCGAGAACCTGGCCAAGCTCGACCGCTGGAAAGAGATCACGCACAAACTCCGCGACCCGCGTCTGACGACGCCCGACGAAGCCCGCAAGCTCGCCCGGGAAGGCAAGGTCATCCTCCTTGTCACCTGCTCCATCCACGCGACGGAAATCGCCGCCTCCCAGATGTCCATGGAGCTCGCCTACGACTTGGTCACCGGGAAGACCTTCTACGATGCCAATAAAATGCTCAACGACGTCATCGTCCTCCTCGTGCCGTCCCATAACCCGGACGGCAACCAGATGGTCGTCGACTGGTACAAGAAGTACGTCGGCACGAAATTCGAGGGCGGCGGCATGCCCTGGCTCTACCACGTGTACGCCGGCCACGACAACAACCGAGACTGGTACATGATGAATCTCCCGGAGACGAGGGCCGTGACCAAAGTCCTGTACCAGGACTGGCTGCCGCAGGCCCACATCGACGAGCACCAGCAGGGTTCGAACGGCGGCCGGCTCTTCATCCCGCCGTTCATGGACCCACCCCTGCCTAACATCCAGCCTATGGTCTGGCGGAGCGTCAACTTGTTCGGGACGGGCATGGCTTACGACCTTCAGAAACAGGGCCTGAGCGGTGTCGTCAACGGCCGCTCCTACACCGCGTGGTGGATCGGCGCCTGCGACGACACCTCCTGGCTCCACAACGTCATCGGGATGCTGAGCGAGGCCGCATCGGTCCGCGTCGCGACACCGATCTCGATCGAAGCGAACGAGCTGCCCACAACTTTCTACGAAAAGCGGATGGACTTCGTCGACCCCTGGCCGGGCGGCTGGTGGCGTCTCCGCGACATCGTCGACTACGAGCTCGTCCTGACCAAGAGCCTAGTCAAGACGGCCGCGCTGAACAAGGAAGACCTCCTCTTCAATTTCTATCAAATGTACAAGAACTCGATCGAGAAGGTCGACCGGGGCCAGCCCTACGCCTTCGTCATCCCGGCCCGCCAGCGCGATTATCCGACGACCCTCAAGATGCTCGAGGTCCTCATGACGGGCGGCGTCGAGATCCAGCAGGCCAAGGCCGACTTCGTGGCCGGCGGCCGCTTCTACTCCGCGGGCTCGTTCGTCGTCAAGATGGCCCAGCCATACAAGACTTATGCCTGGGCCCTCCTCGAGAAGCAAAAATATCCCGATATGCGTCAGTTCCCAGGAGGGCCGCCGGTGCCGCCTTACGACAACGCGGCCTGGACCCTTCCCCTCCAGATGGGCGTCGCCTGTGACCAGGTGGATGACGCGTTCGAGGCCCGGCTCGAGAAAATCGACAGCGTCCCCTATCCGGCCGTCAAGGCGCCGGGCGGGGCGGCCTGGATCGTCCTCGACGCCAAGGCCAACGCCTCCTACGCCGTCGCGTTCGCCCTTCTCAAGGACAAGGCCGAGATCTATCGTTCCAAGGTCCCGGTGAACGGCAAGGGCTTTTCCGCGGTCACCGGCAGCTTCCTCGTTAAGGGCACCCCCGAGGTGCTCAAGGCGCTGCCCGGACTCCTCGAGAAAAGGCACACCGAAGCCTTCGGACTCGACGACGTCGCGGCCGTCGAGAAGGCGGCGGTCAAGAACCCCAGGATCGGGCTCTTCCAGTCCTGGCGCGGCAACATGGACGAGGGGTGGACACGCTATGTTTTCGACGACATGGGGATCCCCTACAAAACGCTTCATAACGAGGATATCAAAGGGACGAAGGAGAAAAAAGCCGACCTCCGGGCCGACTACGACGTCATCATATTCGCCGACGAAAACACGAACGCCATCAAGGGCGTGCGCCCAGGCGCCGGCGGCCCCGGCGGCGGCCCCGGCGGGGCCGAGTCCCCGATGTTCCGGATGTTCCAGCAGAACGTCCCGCCCGAATACGAGGGGGGCATCGGGCAGGAAGGCGTCGACGCGCTCAAGGCCTTCGTCGAGAAGGGCGGCATCATGGTGACGCTCAACCGGGCCTCCGAATTCGCCATCAGCGACTTCAGCGCCCCGGCCCGGAACTCCCTCCAGGGCGTGGACCAGGCGAAATTCTTTTGCCCGACGTCGATCCTCAAGATCCTCGTCGATAATGAAACGCCCATCGGCTACGGCATGCCCAAGGAAGCCGCCGCCATGTTCGTGGGCAGCCTGGCCCTGGACACCTTCTCGCCGCCCTTCGACTGGGACCGTAAGGTCGTGGCGGCCTATCCCGACGACAACGTCCTGCTCAGCGGTTGGCTTTTGGGCGAGGAGTATCTGACCCGAAAGGCGGCCGTTGTGGACACGAAATACAAGGACGGCCGGATCATCCTTATCGGGATCCGCTGCCAGAACCGGGCCCAAGCCCACGGCACCTACAAGTTCCTCCTGAACGCGCTCCTCTACCCGGGGCAATAAAGGAGTGGCCGAGGGCAGCCGCCGGAAGAAACGCGTTCTCGAAAACGACAGGGCGTCTTTCCTCTCCCCAGCGGGACGGGAAGGACGCCCTTTTTATTTGGCTTTCAAGAGGACGAACTCGCCCGGCTTCATGTCGATCTCGAGGATGTTTCCGGCGGATTTGATCTGCGATTCCTGAATGCCCTTGACCAAGGGCGAAATCCCCGTCCCAAAGGGATTCTCGAGCCTCATTTTGCCGCCCTTTTCCGCGATGACCCGGACTTCCGTCACACTCCCGGCTTGCTTCCTGGCCGAAATCAGGAACGCGCCGTTGGTCCTCAGGAGGTCGAACGCGACGTCCCTCCACGCTGCCGGAACTGCCGGGAAGATCCGCACGGTCCCCGTGTGGCTCTGGAGGAGCATCTCCTGGACCGCGGCCGCGAAAGCGAAATTCCCCTCGAGGGTAAACGGCCGGTAAGTCAATTTGGACTTCCCGCTTTTGCTCTGATCGCCGTTCGCGTGGAAGCTGTTGGGCAGGCAGAAGCATTGGGCGAAAATCTTGAGGGCCTTGGCCGCCTTGTCGCCGTCCATGGCCCGGGCCGCCAAACTGCCCAGCCAGCTGTAGGAGTAACCGCACCACCAGTCCGGCCCGAGGCGGTCGAGTTCGGCCAGGGAAGCCCGGACCGTCCGCCTGTCGTTCTCCCCGTTCGACCAGTCCACGATGCCCAGCGGGTGGATGGCCATGAGATGGGAGAAATGACGGTGGGATTCTTTGAGAGGATATCCCGGCGCGACCAGAAGCCGCCCGTCTTCGGTGGCCCGGGCGAGCTCCGGCCAGTCAGCGAGGATGCCCAGCCAGCGCGTCTGCTCTTTCTTAAGCTTGAGTTCCCCCGCGAGCTCGGCCGCGGCTCCATAGAGCCAGCGGATGAGGGCCAGGTCGAAGTTGGTCGTCTCGAGGAACCAGGCGTCTATCCGGTTGTCGTTGATCTCGGGGCTGGAGCTCAGGGGAAGGCGCTTTTTCCCGTCCTCCCCGCGGGCGGCGATAGCGTCGATAAAGAGCGCGGCGTCTTTGATCCAGGGGTAGGCCCGGTCCTCGAGGAAAGTCCGGTCCCGGCTGAACTGCCAGTGAAGGTAGAAATGCTGGGCCAGCCAGGCGGAAACGGTCGGTCCGAGGGAATACTGGGCCCAGCCGCCCATGGGCTCACCGGCCAGGGTGCACACTCCGGGGACATTCAGCCCCTCGGCCCCGAAAAAGAGCTTCGTATAGCGCCTGGAGGCTGTCCTGATCTCCCAAAGCCAGTCGAGGTAGGCCAGGCCCTCCTCGAGGTGGTTGCCGCTGTAGCAGGGCCAATAGCTCAGTTGGGTGTTGAGGTCGTTATGATAATCGCCTTTCCACGGCGGCAGGTTTCCGTCGTCCGCCGTCCAGACGGCTTGAAGCGTGATTGGCGGCGCTCCCCGGCGGGAGGCGGCCCCGAATTTGTAAGTTTCGAGGTACCATTGTTTCTCAAGCACGGGATCCGGCAGCTCGACGGTCGATTGGGCCCAGAATTTCTTCCACCAGGTCTTGTGGGATTCGAGGTCGAGGGCGGCCAGCCGCTTCCGGGCGGCCGCGACCGACGCGGCGGCATCCCCGCCGCCGTCCCGGCCCGGGACGCGGGCGCTTACACTCCAGACCCCCGAGATCGACCCGGCATCGGGCTTCGTCCATTCGACGACGAGATCATAGCTCATACCGCCCCAGCCGTTCTGGTGATAGCGGATCGAGGTCTTGTCCTCCACGAGCTCCGGCGCCGGATAGCCCAGACTGGCCAGCGTTTTACTCCCGGCGGTCTCATTCGCGGTCTTGGCCGTCGCGGCCGCGGCGTAAGCGGGCGGGACGAGACGCGGCACGAGCGACGCCGGAACGCCCTCGAACTTGAACCAGCCGACCGGCTCGACGGCGTGGACGTAAACCGTCAACCTGGCGCCGTTCTTCCAGCGGACTTCGCAAACGGCGTCGCGCAGGACGAGCCGCACGGACTCAACCTCGCCGAGCGACGCGATATCGAATTCCAAGGCGCCCGCCGGGATTTTGGTCGGCGCGGGGTCCCGGTCATAGGGAACGTCGCCCATCTGGTGGACGGGCTCGTAATCCTTCGCCAGGACCTGCTTGCGGATGTACGAGAAGCGGAAGAGCGGCGATGAGAATTCCTTGACCGGCCTCAAGTCCCAGAGGTCGGCCCGGTCGAGCGACAGCCGGAGAGAGCTCCCCTTCTGCCAAACCAGGGCGCCGAGGAGCCCGTTGCCGAGCGGAACCCCCTCATCCCAGCTCCGGGCCAGAGCCGTCGAAACGAGATCGTGTCGGTTGGCGGGATAGGCGGCGCCTTCGAGTGCGGGCACCCCCCCCAAGCCGAAAGCCAGGAGGACCTGAATTATTCCCGATGCGGATCGAATCCAACTCCTCGAGTTTTGTCCCATGAGCCTTCCCTCCGCTTGTCCCGCGCCGCTTCCGGTGCTTATTTTAATCAAAGGGCCGGACGATGTCACGGGAATTCGCGAGGCGCGCAAGCCGTCCCCTCGCCGGTTGAGTCCGCTTCAGGCCTGGAGTAAGATGATGGAAGAGAAGGAGGAAAGGACGATGGCCCCGGAAAAACGAAAAAAGCTGGCCCTGATCGTTTTCAGCGGCGACATGGACAAGCTCTTCGCCGCCTTCACGCTGGCCACCGGCGCGGCGGCCTCAGGCATGGAGGTGGTCATGTTCTTCACTTTCTGGGGTCTCCGGGCCCTGAAGAAAAAGGTCCGGACCGGGACGACCCTTTTCGGCCGGCTGATCGGCTGGATGTACGGCGGCGACATCGAACGGGCCGGACCCAGCAAGTTCGGCTTCGGCGGAGTCGGCCGCTGGATGTTCAAGAAGATGATGCAGGCCAAGAAGGTCCCGTCCCTGCCCGACATGCGGCGCACGGCCGTCGAACTCGGGGTGAAGTTCTACGGCTGCACGACGAGCATGGGCGTCATGGAAATCCCCCGGGAGGCGATGATCGATGAGGTCGAGGCCTGCGTCGGTGTGGCCTTCTTCCTCGAGCAGGCCCGGGAATCGGAAGTGACGATCTTTATTTAGGGATTTATCCGCCCAGGACCTGGATGGCCCGGTCGATGTTCGAGACGTCCATAATGACCGATACGGTGTTCCCCTTGCGGGCCAGGGTCCCATAGCAATATTCGATATTGATCCCTTCGTCGCCGAGCTTGGTCGTCAGGTCGGCCAGGGCCCCCGCCCGGTTCTCGAGGTCGACCTTGAGAACGTCGCGGAGCTCGACGATATAGTTGAGCTTGCCCAGCAGCTTGACGGCCTTATTCAGGTTCTGGACGTAGAGCTTGGCCGTGTCATGGAAGACGCCGATGGCATCGATGTTGATCTCGTTCTCCGCCAGAAAGCTGCAGAGGTCGCCCAGGATGGACGGCTTGTTTTCCAGGATGACATAAAGTTCCGTTATCCGTTCGATCATGCCCTTACCCCCTCACCGAGACTGAAGGTATCCGGGGACACAGCAGGACCCGCCGGCCAAAAATATTGTCCCCCACGCTTCCTTTATAACACGTTCCGGCGTCGCGTTCAATCCCATTCGCGAGATTTCGCGGACGCCATCAAGAGTCTGCCGAGGGCGGCCTCTTGATGACTGCGGGGATTCAAGCCAACAGGAGCCCCCCGGCTGTAAGTCCGTAGAGCTTCAGCTGTTGCCGCCTGAGGAGGGGCTCGGGATCAATCGAAGATCTTTCCGGGATTCATGATGCCGGCCGGGTCGAAGGCCTTCTTGATGCTCCTCATAAGGTCGATCTGTTTTTCGTCGAGCACCAGGGAAAGAAAGGGCTTCTTGACCAGACCGATCCCGTGCTCGCCCGAGATGACGCCCCCCCGTTCGCGGCAGTCTCTGAACAGTTCTTCGCGGACTTTGTCGACCTTGTCCCGCCACTCGCTCTGGGGGACCGGGACCATCTTACCGTTCATGTACCGGGCCTTCATGATATGGGTGTGCACGTTGCCGTCGGCGGCGTGCCCGAAGGTCGGCAGCCAGATATCGTACTTCCGGGCGGTCTCCTCCACCTTGCGGACATGTCCGGCGATTTCAGCCCGGGGAAGGGAGATATCCAGGATCTCGACGGTCCCGGCCTTTATGGCCTCGTAGATCTTGGACCGGATGGACAGGACCTCGTCCTGGCGGCTGGGCGTCTCGGCGATGAAGATATTCATGGCCTCCTTTTCGAGGCAGGCGTCCGCGACGGCCTGGGAGAGCCGGTCCATTTCCTCCTCGGAGTTGGCGTCGAGGATGATCAGGAGATGGGTCTTCCCCATCTTCGTCGGCCACTTCAGGTGAAGGTATTCCTCCGCCAGGACGATGGGCTCGATCTCCAGGAACTCGACGGCCATGGGCAAAATGCCCTTCTTCAACAGGAGCGGCACGGTGTCGATGGCCTGTTCGAGCTCGGCGAAGGGGACGACGAGCGAGCGGCTCAGGGCCGGCTTGGTGATGAGCTGGATCACCGCCTTGGTGACGACCCCCAAGGTCCCCTCCGAGCCGATGAAAAGCGCCATGAGGTTGTAGCCCGTGCTCGACTTGATGAACTTGCCGCCGAGCTTGAGGATCTCCCCCGTCGGACAGACGACCTCGAGGCCGCGGACGTAGTTGCGAATCGTGCCGTACTTGACGGCCCGGCTGCCCCCGGCGTTGGTGGAGACGAGACCGCCGATCATGGCGCTTTCGTCCCCGGGATGCGGGGGGAAGTAGAGGCCGGCGTAATCGACGGCCGTCGCGAGGTCCGACAGCCTGAGCCCGGACTCGACCACGGCCATCTGGTTGTCGGGGTCGATCTCCAGGATGCGGTTCATCCGCTCCAGGGACAGGACGATGCCCCCGTAGGTTGGAACGCACCCGCCGACCAACCCTGTCGCGCCTCCGCGCGGCGTCACCGGGATTTTCCGCTCGCCGGCCAGCTTGAGGACCTCGGAGACCTGGTATTCCGTCCCCGGCTTGACCACGAGGTCGGGCTGGCGGGTGATGTCGCGGAGGGAGAATTCGTCGTGGCCGTAGTCGATCGTCTTTTCGGCCCCGAAAAGAAGATTCTCCGGGCCGACGATCGCCCCGATGGCTTCCTGGATCTGGGGCGTGATTTTTTCAAACATGGGCAGGACTCCGTGACCCGAATATGGAGTAGCTTATATAATCCAAGACTCTGCGGCTGTCAAACGGAACTCCGAGACTTTGACCTGGATCGGGAGGCCGATCATGATCTGGGGGCGGCCCCGGTATTCCTCGACGAGCCCGGTGACCTCGACCGCCCGCTTTTCGAATTCGAGCGAGCCGGGGAAGGTCGTCAGGACGTCGAGCGGAACCACGGCTTCGAAGTCGCCCTCGGCCGGCACCAGGATCCTATATCGGGAGCGGTCGAAGGCACGGGCGCAGCGGAACGTGACCGTCACGACCCGGCCCAGGGAACTTGCCGCCTCGGCGGCGGCGACCACGGGATAGGGCCCTTTCCGCCACAGGCCTTTTTCTTCGCCGCGAGCCTTGGCCTCGGCTTCCTGGAAGCGTTTCCTGTACGCCTCGTCAAATGGATATTTCAGGTAGGCGTACGCATAGCCTTCCGCGACCAGGACCTCGTTGAACAGCGTGCGGTCATCCGTCCAGACATAGGCCAGAAGCCGCCCGTACACGTCGGTCTTTTCCTTGTCCAGGGTCAAGCGGACGGGTTTCTGATAGAGCTTTGAATAGGCGAAACGGCGGGCCAGGAAGGCCGATAGCCGGACGCTTTCCTGGGGGGCATCATACTCCGGGGCGTCGACCCCGATGAGCCGGACCCTTTTCTCCTCACCGGAATCCAGGCGGAGCTTGACCGTATCTCCGTCATAAACATAGGTGACCGTTCCGGCGAGAGGTCCGGCCGGCTGAGGATTTAGCCGCGGCGAAGCCGGCGCCGAAAAGCATAGCCCGCAAAGGACGGCGAGCGCGAGGACGGCGCCTTGCCCTCGTCTCATGTCCCGGCCATCTGCCTGACCGCCTCGACGATGTGCCGAGCGCTGATGCCGTACCTGTCCAGGAGCTCGTCCGGCTTCCCCGAACGCGGCAGATCCCGGACGCAGAGGTGTGTGATGGCGGCCTTTCCGGCCAGGACCGCGGCCACGGCCTCCCCCAGCCCTCCGCCCTCGTAATGGTCTTCGACGACGACGGCCCGGCCTCCGGTCTCGGCGACCTCCCGCCAGATCGTGAGGGCGTCTAGAGGGGCCACGGAATAAGCGTCGATGATCCGGACCCCGAGGCCTTCCTTTTCGAGTTCGTCACGGGCCTTCAGGGCTTCGTGAACAGTGATGCCTGCGGCGATGACCGTGACGGCATCCTGCTCCCCCCTTCGGAGGACCTTCGCCCCGCCGACCGGGAAAGCCTCGCCGGCCGGATAGAGCGGCGGCGTCGCGGGCCTCGTCGTCCGGAGATAGGCCAGCCCCGGGTAGGCGGCCATGGCGGCCACGCAGCCCTCCGCGGAGACGGCGTCGCTCGGGTAAAGGACGACGCAGCCGGGGATCGACCTGAATATCGCGAGGTCCTCGAGCCCCATCTGCGAGGGACCGTCCTCCCCGATGCTCACGCCGACGTGGGAGCCGCAGAGCTTGATGTTCGAAAAAGAGTAACCGGCCATCCGGATCTGGTCGTGGGCGCGGGTCAGGAAGGCGGCGAAGGTGGCGATGAAAGGGATGTACCCCCTGGCCGCCAGGCCAATGCCCATCCCCACCATATTCTGCTCGGCGATGTAGCCTTCGAAGGACCGGTCGGGATAGGCCTCGAAGAACTTGTCGGCGTAGGTCGAGTTTTTGACGTCCCCGTCGATGGCGACCACCGACCGGTTGACCTTCCCCAGGGCGAGAAGCGCGTTGCCGTAGGCCATCCGCGTGGCCGTTTTGTCCTTGTACGCCGTCCGGGGAAAATCGAAGACGGCGGCAACCTTGGGCTTACGGAACGGCTTCGGCCGGTGGACGAGCTTGCGCGCATCGATGTCGGGCGGGCGGCCGATTTCCTGAAGAGCCCTGGCCAGTTCGTCGATCTTGAGGGGTTTGCCGTGCCAGCCGTTCCGGTCTTCGATGAAGGAAACGCCCTTGCCCTTGATCGTCCTGGCCAGGATCGCCGTTGGCGCTCCTTTCTTCCCGATCTTCTTGAAGGCCTCGAGGATTTGCTCGATCTTGTGGCCGTCGACCGTCACAGTGTCCCAGCCGAAGGCCCTGAACTTCCTGGCGTAAGCCTGCATGTCGTGCCCGTACATGGTCGCGTCCGACTGGCCCAGCCGGTTAACGTCCACTATGGCACAAAGGTGCCGCAGCCCGGCGTGGGCGGCGAAGGCGGCCGCTTCCCAGACCGAGCCCTCGGCACACTCCCCGTCCCCCATCAGGACGAAGGTCCGGGCCGGGGCCCCGTCGAGCCGCTGCCCGAGGGCTAGGCCGGCGCCGACGGACAGCCCCTGGCCGAGAGACCCTGTCGCCGCCTTGACCCACGGCATCCGGGGCGTAGGGTGGCCCTCGAGGTCGCTCGTGATTTTCCGGAGGCCCAGCAGGCTCTTCATCGGGATGATCCCGGCCTCCGCGTACACCGCCCAGAGGAGCGGCGCCCCGTGGCCTTTGGACAGGACGAATTCGTCATTGGCCGGGTCGTCGGGATTCCTGGGGTTGAAGCGCATCTCGCTGAAGAACAGGCAGGCAGCCAGGTCGGCCGCCGAAAGGCAGCTCGTCGGATGGCCGGAGCCGGCCGCCGTCGTCATGCGCAACGAATGGATGCGGAGGCGGGTCGCGATCTTCCGCAGGTCGTCGATCTTCGGCATCGGTTCACGCTCCTTCGTTGAATTCCGGGTTCACCAACCCGCGCCTGGATACGCGGAGAACCAACTATATCATTTTTGGAACCCCAACTCTAAGCGAAAAAGGCGTCAAAAACTCCGGCGCTCACTCCCCGATGCGCGCCAGCAGGCCCTTTTTCTTCACCGCCCGGAAGATCCCGTAAAAAATGACGACGACCACGACGAGATAAACGGCGTTGAGGCCGGTCGCCCAGAGCAGCTTCCCGACCGGCAGGCGCCCGTTGGCGATGACCTCGCGCATCCCCTCGAAGACATATGACGAGGGGACAAAGCGGGCGATCGTCCTGAGGACCGGGGGCAGGACGGCGACCGGGTAGAATACCGCCGATACGGGCTGGAAAAGAATGGCGATCCCCCAGGCCAGGATTTCGGCCTGCTGGCCGAACCTCAGGATGAGGGCGGTCGTGAAGATGCCGATGGCCCAGCCCAGCGCGACGAGGTTGAGGATGAAAGGGATGAGGGACATCCCGATGATGAAGATGTTGAAAGAGTAAAACACCCAGGCCAGGAGGGACATGACGGACCCGGCCATGACGATCTTGACGGCGCTCACCAGCATCAGGGAAACGAGGTACTCGCTCGGCTTCAGGGGGCTGACGAAAAGGTTGAGGAAATTCCGGGCCCAGACGTCTTCCAGGAACGAGACCGAGATGCCGAGCTGGGACCGGAACAGGATGTCCCAGAGAATCAGGGCGCCCAGGAAGAAGGACACGAAGTTCGGGAGGTTGGCCTGGAAGCGGGCCAGGTAGACGCTGATGAATCCCCAGAGGAGGAGGTCGAGAAGCGGCCAGTAGAATATCTCCATGAGGCGCGGCAGGCTTCGCTTGTAGAGGTACATCTGCCGGACAAAGACGGCCACGACCCTGTGGAGCTTCACGGGCCCGGCTCCCGGATGACCCTGAGAAAGGCGTCTTCGAGGTCGCGCCCCTCGAACTTCCGGACGACTTCGTCGGGCCGGCCCTCGGCGATGACCCGGCCCCGGTGAAGGAAGACGATCCTGGCCGAAATCTTCTCCATCTCCTGCATGTTGTGCGAGGTGTAGAGGATGGCCGTCTTCTTCGTCTCCGCGATCTGGAGAAGGAGCGTCCGCGTCTTGTCGGCGATGTCGGGATCTAGGCTCGCCGTCGGCTCGTCGAGGAGAAGGATCTTGGGGTCGTTGATGAAGGCCTTGGCCAGGTTGAGGCGGCTGACCTGGCCCGTCGATAGGGTCCGGACCTGTTTGTTCTTGACCTCGGACATCTCGAAGGTCGCCAGGAGCTCCTCGATCCTCGCGCCCGGGCGGCGCACGTCATACAGTCTGGCGAAGACCTTGAGGCACTCGGCCACGGTCAGCGAGAACGGCATCGAGACGTAGCTCGAGGAGAAATTGACACAGCCCAGGATCCTTTCCCGGTTCCGCAGGAGGTCCAGCCCGAACATGCGGATGGACCCGGACGTCGGCGTCGTCAGGCCGAGGAGCATGTGGATGATGGTCGTCTTGCCGGCGCCGTTCGGCCCGAGGAGGCCGAGGATCTCTCCGGGCCTGACCTCGAAGCTGACGCCGCCGACGGCCGTGAAGGAATTGAAGCGCTTGGTGACGTCCTGGAGTTCGATGGCCGGGCCGGAGAAAGAGCAGAGGTCCCGCTCCTTGTGAGGGTCAAATTCGAGAGGATTGCGCGCGCGCGTCATGTGCCCATCCGGCGACAAAGTCCATCTATTATATAGAATTCCGTGCAAAAGGGAATGTGATCCGAACCCTCATTTAAAGGGCGTATCAGGAAAGATGATTTTCGCCGCCTTGCCCCGCTGGGCCGCGTCCAATTGGAGGAGGAACGTCCCGATCCCGGCCGCCCCCTGCATGTAGCCGGTTTGGGCGAGCAGGAAATCGGGCCGGACCCTGTGCTCGGCCTGGACCCAAAACATCTGGTTTCCTGCTTGGGTGGCCTTGGCCAGGAGCCGAGCCGTGACCCGGTCCGAGAACTCCAAATACGATTTGTCCTTCAACGCCCGGCCAAGGTCGAGAAAGAACTCCCCCACCCCGGCCAGACCGCAACAGATTCCGTCGTTGTTCCAGAAGCCGGGAGTTTCCTTGTCCGGAATCCCGCTCTTGAGCAGGGCGTTCGCGGACCGCCGGACCCAACCCAGCCAGGACGAGTCTCCGGTGGCTTCGCTGAGAACATAGAACAGCCTGGCCGTCCCGACGGGCCCGTGGCACCAGCCGAGATAATAGAGGTTTTTCCCGTCGGGCTCATGGTGGAAAATCTGACAGGTCTCGCCTTCGGTGCTAGCGACCGAAAGGAGGTATTTCGCCCCGGCCACGGCCGCGTCGAGGAATACCTTTTTTTTCGTCTCCTGATAGAGACGGGCCAGAAAATAGGCGATGCCGGCCGTCCCGTGAGAGAAATTCGGCATCAGCCGCGGGAACTCCGGGTCCATGGCCCACTTGAGCCCGCCGTTTTCCGGCTTGCCGAGTTCGATGAGGCGCGTCCCGGCCCGCGCGGCCAAGTCGAGCCAGGCCCCGTCCTTCGTTTCATGATAGGCATAGATCAGGAACAGGCCCGTCCCTGCGCTTCCGCTGATGATGTCGGTGACGGAGCCCCATTCGACGCCGGCCCCCTTCCCTACGGCGCCTCCCTGGATCCTCTCCAGCCCGTCAAGGAATCCCTTTTCGTATTTTTGGTCCCCCGTCGCCTTGAACGTTTCCTCGAGGGCAAAAAGAACCCCGGACAGCCCTTCGTAAAGGCCCATCCCCTGTTCCTGAGGCAACGAGGCCAGAAGCGTATCGGCTCCGCCCCTGGCGTATTGAAGATAGGCCTGGTTCCCGGTCGACGAATAGGCTTCGAGGAAAAACAGGACGATCCCGGGTGTCCCGGCGTAGAGAGAGGTGTTCACGGATTTCGGGTCCTTCGGGTCGGCCGGCCAGTTCAAGCCGCCGGGAGTCCGGATCGCCGACGATTGAATCCAGGCCGCCGCGCTCTCGGCCGCCGCGAGAAAGGGACGTTCATCCGCCCGGGCCCGGACAACGATCGGCGTCAGTAGCACAACTCCGATGGCCGGAATTAGCAGGCCTTTCAAAAGCCGATTTCTTTTAATGGCCATAGCCAACCTCCTGGTGAAATCGAGGCGCGACTTTTTCCCCTGGGGACAGCCCCAAGCCTCGCTTTAGCGCCCCGCCCCGATCTCCTTGAGCTGGCGGCTCGCCTCCGGCAGGTTCGCGTTCAATGCCAGCGCCTTTTTGAATTCGACCGCCGCCTCCGCGTCCCGCTTCAGGCCCCGGAGCCCCAGTCCCGCCAGGACATGGTTCTGGGCGTCATGAGCCTTGGCCGATTGCCGTTCCCCGAACTTTTCAAAGAAGTCTGTGGAAGGTGACGAGCCGAGTTTTTCCCTGGCAAACCGCAGGAGCCCGTCGAAGACCGAAGCCGCCTCGTCCGCTCTGCCCAGGCGCGCCAGGGCCAGGCCCCGGAAGTAGCTCTGCTCGGACCATCCGCCGGGGAGGCCCGCGGCCTTCGCATAGTTAGCCGCGGCCTCAGTCTTCCTGCCCAGGCCTTCGTCGGCCGCGGCGATCAGACAGAATATTTTGGCCGACCCGCTCCCTCTCGACGGCGGCGAGACTTCGAGGTTCGCGGGATATGTCCCGGCCGCTTCGAAATCCTTCAGCGCCTCCGAGTATTTCTTCGCGTCCAGGAAACTCCGGCCTCGCTGGACGTTCGCTTCAACCCAGCTGCCGTAGATCCCCCCTCCCCCTTCCCAGACGTGAAAATGATGGCCGCGGAGGAGCTCGAGGGCCCTGTCGAATCGGCCGGCCTGGACAAGGAGCCCGATTTCGCGACCAAGGGCGTCGTCGTGGCCGGCGATCACGGCGTGATTCTTTTCGAGAATCCCCAATCTCTTCTGCGGGTCGGCCCCGGCGGCCTCATAAAGGACGTCCAGCTCGTAGTAGAGGCGGGGATCTTTCGGGTCGGCAGCGACGGCTTTTTCCAGGCTGGCCACTGCCGCGGGCAGGTCGTTTTTCACGCGGGCATAGGCCAGGCCCAGGTTCCTGTGAACGGTTGCGAAAGAAGGGTCGAGGCTGCGGGATCTTTCCCACGCCGCGATGGCCTTCTCGGGCTGGATGTCGAAAAGAAGGTTGCCGAGGTAATAAGGCGCCCGGGCATCGGCGGGGTTCTCCTTGGCCGCCCATTCCAGGATCTCGACGAATTCGAGCTGGAAGGGAAAAACATAATCCGGCGCCCTGGAGGCGGCCAGCTTAAGACTGTCGATGACCGGCTCATGGTCTCCCATTTTTTCGTTATAGAAGGCACGGGCATAATCGAATAGCGGATTGACGCGGGGTCCGGAACCCGAAATCCTCCTCGCCAGGACCTGGTACGCCTGAGGGAGCCGGCCGCAGTCCGCATAGTCCGCGGCCAGCTCAAGACTATTCGTCTCCGAATCCCCGAGAACGGAGGTGAGCTCCCTAAGGGCCTTTTTAGCGTCGGCTGAATCTTCGGCCAAATATTTTTTGGCGTAGATCTCGTTCAGGGACCAGGGATCGAGAGGATCAAGGCACCGCGCGGACTCGGCGGCCCGGAGAGCTTCCTCCGTCCTGCCCACCTGGTTTAGGAGGACGGTCTTCAGGCCCAAGCCCTTGATATTCAAGGCGTTGACAGAAAGCGCCCTGTCCACGTATCCCAGCGCCCTATCATACTCCGTCTCCGCGCAGGCCAGCTCGGCCAGCTGATAGAAAGACGGTTCGTACCAGGCCGCGCTCCAGGCGGCCCGCTGGTAGGCGTCTTCGGCTTCCTTGAGCTTCCCCTGCCGTCGCAGGGCAAAGCCAAGGTAAAAGTAGGATTCGCCGTCTTTCGGCCGGGTGTAATTGAATGTCAGGCGGGCCAGAGCGGCTCTTAATCGCACCTCCGCCTCGCGATACATGCCCCGTTTGAGATAGAGAATTCCCAAAGCCGTATTCGCACGGGCGTCTCCCGGGTCACGGCGCAGGGCCTCCTCGTAGTACGGATAGGGCTCGAGGGCCGGATTGTAGAATTGTTCGAGTCTGAGTCCCGCGAGATAAAGTTCCTCGTTCGTCTTGACGTCCTTCGGCGGGGGCGGGGGAACGACCGGGGCCGGCAACGGCCCGTTCTTTTTCGCTACCGGCGCGTAATGGACGAGTTCGCGGACGTCCGACGAATAAAGCCATAGGCTGAGGGTTTGCGGGTCCGCCCCGGGGGGCAGAACCGCGTCTTTCACATACGGTGTCGCCGGTCCGATATCGAAGGTGTCCTGGAAGACGAATTTGTCCCCGGACTTGAGAACGGCCCTCACGGCTTTTCTGTCCGAGGTCGAGTTAAAAGCGATGCGCGCCTTTCCGCCGGCGACGTCGAGGTTGCAGGCCGCCTCCCGGGTCGCGTTCTTCAGGCCCTCGAGCCCGCGGATCGGGTACCAGAACTGCTGGATGGTCTTCGTTTCGTACGGCTGGGTCCAGCTGTAGTCCGGTTGGTTGTCCGAGTAGGACCCGATCATGAGCTCGAGATAGGGCCCGTCGGTATCGGTGAGGATTTTTTCCCAAGTCTTCCCTTCGGAACCCGTGCCCCAGGTCCAGAGCTTTTTCCCGGGCACGACGTTGTGGTCGCCGACGAACGCCACGCCGGCCTTACGGCCGTGGTCGTAGCCGCCCAGGAAATCCTCCTCGGCGTCGAAGGCGAAAAAGGAAGTCGGCGTCAAGTGGTTCTTCCACCAGCTCACGTCCACCCCGCGCGTGTAATCCTGGCCGTTATAGGTTTCGTGGGAGACCGGCCATCCGGAAAACTGATTTTTTCCGTGGAAGGTGGCCACTTCGGTCGTCGGCGGGAAGAGGATCTGATAGTCCTCGTTGGCGTGGACGGCGACGTTCGCGAAACAGAGGATGGAGTTCGGAAGGGGGGTCCGGTTGAAGACCCTGATCGTCACCTCCAGGGCCGATGAGTCGGGACGGAGCGTCAGGCCGACCAGCCACTGCGTCCGGTGCCGGAGCTCGATCTCGCCGGCCCAGATCGTGGCGCTTCCGTCCGCGCGGTTCTCGATTGACGAATCCACGGTCATGAAGGTCGTGGCCCGGTGATGGTGCGGGACGTTCCACTCGACGCCGCCGGAGATCCAGCCGCCGAGCATCCCGATCAGGGCCGGCTTGATGACGTGCTGGCGGTAGACGAAATCATAGCCGTTCGTCTTGTCCACGGCTTCGAAAATCCGGCCGCCGATCTCGGGCAGAACGACGATCCGGATATAGGGATTTTCGAGAACGAGGGCCCTGTAGGCGCGGTCTTCCTTGCGGTCTGAAAGCCGGTCGAGGAGCGCATAAGGATAGACCGGCCCCTTGGCCCCCTGGTAGGCCCGGCCGTTAAAGAAAATGGGGTTGGGTTCGGCCGGCCCGACGGCATAGGTCGGGATGACGAGCTTCTCCTCGGAGGCCCGCGCGGCACGTTCCGCGGCCGGCCCCCCGGCGGCGGCCAGAGCGGGATACATAAAGACAAAGAAAAGCGCGAACAGTCGGCGGCCGCGTTTTCTCACGATCGACTCCTTGTATCGACTGCCGCGGAGCCGGTCCGGCTCGGGAACTCAACGGGCGGGCAGGCCGTGAATGATCCGCAGCGGGGATCTGTTTCTCGCGGATCGCGACCGTGGCACATCACAGGATCGGCCAGGCCCTGGGCAGGAAGATCTGTTCGTAGAGGGCCATGGCGTAGCGGTCCGTCATGCCGGCGACAAAATCCCCCGCCCGGACGATGAGCGGATCGCCGGGCGGATAGTCCTTGACGTACCCCTCGGGATGCTCGATAACGTAGGCAAAAAGGTCGCGGATGATCTTTTCGGTCTTCCGCAGCTCCTCGCGAGCCGTCGAGTTGTAGTAAACCCTCTGGTACAGGAATTCGCGAAGCTCAAGGACGGGCTTCCGGATGCGGTCGGTCATGGCGATCCGTTCGAGCCCGTTGCCGAGGCTGGCCTCGACGACGTCCATGACCATCCGGTCGATCCGCGTCGCGGGCCATTTGCCCAGGACCCGGATGAGGTGCGGGGGGATGTCCTCCTCCCGGATGATGCCGGCCCGCAGGGCGTCGTCGCTGTCGTGGTTGACGTAGGCGATGACGTCCGAAACCCGGACGATCTGGCCCTCGAGCGTGGAGGGCAGGTCCTCGGGGCCGGCGTCGAAAATCTCGCCCCGGCCCTTGGAGTGCCGGCCGATGCCGTCACGGACCTCGAACGTCAGGTTCAGACCCTTGCCTTCGTATTCGAGTTTTTCGACGACGCGGACGCTCTGGTCGGCGTGTTGGAAGCCGCCGGGGAGCAGTTTGGCGAGCGTATCTTCGCCGGCGTGACCGAAGGGGGTGTGACCGAGGTCGTGGCCGAGGGCGATGGCCTCGGTCAGGTCCTCGTTGAGCCGGAGCGCCCGGGCGATCGTCCGGGCGATCTGCGAGACTTCGAGGCAGTGGGTCAGACGCGTCCGGTAGTGGTCGCCGAACGGCGAGAGAAAGACCTGGGTCTTGTGCTTGAGGCGCCGGAAAGATTTGGAGTGGATGATCCGGTCCCGGTCGCGCTGGAACTCCGTCCGGATCGGGTGCTGGGTTTCCTGTCTCTCCCGGCCCTTGGAGCAGGAGCTAAGGCAGGCCCGTGGCGACAGAATCTTCCGCTCGGTTCGTTCGAGCTCCTCGCGGATCGTCACGCCGGCCCTCCCCGAAGCTCCCCGGACTTACCGTCCATGGGATCCAACTTTCGCAGGCTTTGGAGCGCCTGCCCCCTTCGCGGGGGTTCCGTAGCCCCCCGAAGGGGATTGAACGCCCCTCATTATAACAAAAAAACGGGGCCGGTTGCCAAGGACGGAACGGGCTATGATAAAATGGTTCTTCCATGAGGAAGAATGATCGCCGATAACGTTCGGGCCATTCTGGCCGCGCTTCCGCCCGGCGTCGAGCTCGTCGCCGCGGCCAAGACCCGGACCCCGGCCGAAATCCTCGAGGCTATCGAGGCCGGGGTCAGGATCGTCGGGGAGAATTATGTCCAGGACGGTTGGGAGGCGTTCCAGGCCGTCGGCCGCAGAGCCCGCTGGCACTTCATCGGGCATCTCCAGACGAACAAGGTCAAGAGAGCCGTCGAGGTCTTCGACCTCGTGGAAACCGTGGACTCCGCCGGCCTGGCCCGGGAGATTGACAAGCGTTCGGCGGCGATCGGCAAAACCATGCCCGTCCTGATCGAGGTCAACAGCGGCCGGGAGCCGCAGAAATCCGGGGTCCGGCCCGAAGACGTGGAAAAACTCGTCCGGGACATCTCGGTCTTTGAGAACGTCAAGGTCGAGGGGCTCATGACGATGGGCCCCTTCGAAGGGGACCCGGAAGACTCCCGGCCCTATTTCCGGGAGACAAGGAAGGTCCGGGACGCGCTCCGGGTTCTCTCGATTCCCGGGGTCGAGATGCGATACCTGTCCATGGGCATGACGAACTCGTATCGCGTCGCCGTCGAGGAAGGCGCAAACCTGGTTCGGATCGGGACCGCGATCTTCGGGCCCCGCTCCGCGGCCTGACCCCGGGGCGTCAGGGCTTCTCGCCCCTCTCCTCGGCCTCGTCGAGGGCCAGGACCTCGGCTTCCCCGATGGCCAGCTCGGGCTCGATCCCCTTCAGGCGGCGCAGCTCCTCGATTTTTTGAAGGGGCCTTTCGAGTTTGTTCCGCCGCGTCGTGGACAGCTTCTGGAATTCGTCGCTCGCGTCCTCGAGCCTCCGGCCCATTTTGTCCATGGACTCCCGGAACTTCTCCCACTCCTTGTTAAATCCGCCGATGAGCCGCAGCATGTCGTTCGCCGCCTTGGCCGTGCTGAAGTTGTCAATAGCCTGCCGGATGATGGCCAGGATGGCGAAGAGGGTGAAAGGCGAGCACAGGATGACCTTGTTCTTGAGCGCCTCGTCGATGATGGCGGGGTCGTTCTGGTTGATGAAGGCATAGACCTGCTCGTTCGGGATGAAGACCAGGACGTAGTCCAGCGTCTCGTCCTCGGGATTTATGTAGTCGCGGGTCGTGACCTCTTTGAGCCGGCTCCGGACGTCCCGCAGGAACTGCCCCTTCTGAACGTCCCGCTCCATATCGTTTTCCGTCTCGAGGTAGCGGAGGTAGCTATTCAGGGGGAATTTGACGTCCATGTTGACCTTCCGCCCCTGGGGGAGCTGGAAGGTGTAATCGGGGCGGGACCCGGTCCCTTCGAGGGCTTTCTGCCTGACGTAGTTGACGCCCTCGACGAAACCGGCCAGCTGGAGGACGTCCTCGGCCATCCGCTCACCCCACAGGCCCCGGGCCTTGGTGCTGACCAGGGCCTGCCGCAGGTGGTTCGCCGTATCCTGGAGCTTGGCCGTCTGCTCCGCGGCGGTCCGCAGGTGGGCGGACAGCTCGCCGTATTTCTGAACCCGGTCCATCTCGAACCCGGACACGAGGTCCTGCATCTTCTTGAGGTCGCCTCGCATGGATTCGAGGGTCTGGTCGATGAGTTTTTTCTTCCCTTCGAGATCCTTCTCGCCCATCTGAGTCTGTTGACCGAGCTTGGACTCGGCCAGCTTCAGGAACTCCTCCGAGGTCTTCTTCAGGGCGTCGAAGGACATGGCGCCCAGCGAATCCTTGACCCGCCCGAGAAACGTCTCCAGGTTCTCGATCTTCTGGCTCTCCGTCTCGCTGACGAGCTCCCGCGCGATCTCGCGCGCCTCTTTTTTCTTCACCAATTGGATGATGAGGACGATGGCGGCGCCGAAGACGCCCCCGCCGACGAACAGGTATACTCCGGTCAGTCCTGGCATTTTCCTTCTCCTTGGCTCACGGGGAGCCGCTCAAAACTCGCTGTCATCGCCCGCCGGTCCCCCGCCGGCTGTGCCTTCCCCCTCGCCCCCTTCGGCCTCTTCCATGGCCTGGTCGACCTCTCGGTCGAAATCCTCGCCCGCGTCTTCGCCCATTTCCTTGCCCATCTTCTTCATCCAGCGGGCCACGCTCTTGGGGTCGCTTTCGTCGAGGCCGGAAAGCGAGGAGGGGTCGGCCAGGCTTTCCAGGCGGCTTCCCTCGGAGCGGCGGACGGCAACGCGGGAAACGAGTTTCTGCATGTTCGCCCCGCCGCAATGCCGGCACTTGGCCTCGATCGGCGACTTGATGGAAAGAGTAAGAATCTGGGTCTTTTTGCCGCAGTCCGAGCAGCGGTATTCGTAGATGGGCATCTAGATCAGGACTCCGTCCTTCCAGCCGAGCCTGATGAGCTCGATCCGATCCTCGCCGCTCACCCCGAGGTGATGCCGGGTGTCCGCCAGGAAGATGTGATGCGGCGACATCCGCGGGGGCTGTTCCCGGCCAAAATGCTCGCGCCCCTTGGCCAGGAGGACGCGTAGCCCGGTGGCATCGGCGGCAACGGGGTCACGGCTGACGATAAGCCCGTTATAAGGCCAGACATATTGCTTATCGTATTGGATCGTGCCCGGCGCGTAGAAAAGAGGCGCGAGCATGACCAGAATATTCAGCCGGGTTTTTCCCTTGACGTTCGGCAGGCTCCAGATCGCGGCCAGGTCCGCGCATGAGTCGCCATGGTAGTCCGAGGGTCTGGGCACGAACTGGATGTAGTTCTTGATGCAGCTCCCCATGCCGGCCCACTGGTGGACCCTGGCAGGACGGGCGTTCACGAGCGCCGTCGCATTCTGAAAAATCGGGTTCTTGAGGACGCCGCGGTCGTCGATCGAGAGCATGCCTTCGGGCACGCCCGCGCTCATGACGCCGCCCTTGATGGCCTGCTCGACTTGCGTCGGCGTCCGGAGCTTCCCCCAGCTGTTGGTCTTGATGCCGACGACGTCGTCGGGCCGGATGATCTTCTGCCAGGCCTTGGCGGGGTCCCTTTCGCCGGCCAGGGCCATGACCGCGTCGTCCAGCATGCGCTGGATGACGGCGGCGCTCGGCGTGCCGGCCGCGTCCAGGGCGCTCGGATCGCGCACCAGGATGACCTTGACCTTCTCGGCCGGGCCCGCTGAAGCGGCTTTGAGGGACGGGAGGAGGGCACCGGCCAGGGGAGCGACGGACGCGACCTTCAGAAAATCCCTGCGGGTGATCATTTTGGGGTTCATGGGATTCTGGCCTCCTTCCTGCCTGGTTCTCGCCGGCCCGCCGGCCTGCGGCGCGGTTCCCGGCGGCCCTATTTCTTCTCCGCCGCGGCGATCAATTCCTGGACGGACGCCAGCTGGCTCAAGGCGAATTGGTCCGAATCCGCGTTGAAGACCACGATCACGATGTCGCCGGCCTTGGCGGACGCGGTCCACCTTTTATCCTCGGTCCGGACGATACCCGGCCGCTTGGCGTCCGGCATGTAGCTTTTGGAAAACGATTCGAACGCCCGTCCGGCCTTGGCCTCGTCCGGATAGCGGACCAGGAGAAGATAGCTCTTGCCCCCGGCCCTCGCGTAGGGGGCCAGCAGGGCCGCAGCCGTCTGCTCGAGAAGGAGAATATCGCCGTCCGCGATAAAGAAATGGTAATTCAGGACCGTAAAATTGTGAAAATAGGCCACGCGGCCTGCGTCGAGGCCGTCGGCCGGGAGATAGGACAGGAGCTTCGGACTGGGCCCTTCCTTGGGAATGGCGGCCGCGATCCGGCGCCCCAGTTCGAGAACGGCGTCTTTGGTGTCCTTGGTCTCCTCTTCGGCGAACACGGAGCCGAAGTAACGGTCCTTCCAGAAAGACAGGAGCCCGGCCTTGTAGTTCGACCCCTGCCCGATTCCGGCGTTCTCCCCGTCGAGGTCGTGGGTGAAGACGCCGAAGGCGTCCTCGGACGCGCCCATGTCGAAGAGGTCGACGACGATATCGGGACGTCCGTCCTTGTGGAAGCGGCGGGAGACGACGAGCTTCATGTTGTAGGACCGGTAGACCTCCCCGGCCCCGTCGATGTACTGGAAAATGGTTTCGGCGTCGTAAACCTGGTCCGCCTCCGAAAGCCAGGGGCCGACGGTCTTCGGGATGAACGCGGCCATGCGAGGGGCCGCCGCGCGATTCTGGGGACTCATCAGGCCGGCACCTCCTCCGACGAGGATCACGAGGGCGACGAGGACCGAAACCCTTTTCATTGAGAAGAATTGTATCACGCGTTCAACCGGGAGGCAAGACGGTCCGCCCGCCCGGGCGAGGCCCTAACCGCGGCGGGAAATGCGGTCGCGGAGCTTCTTCCAGGTCGGGGTCGTCAGGAAACTCTCCTCCATGTTTTCGACCATGCGCACGAACTTCTCCATCGGCGCGGCGAAGGACAACCGGTCCGGTTCGACGTGCGGCCGGGCCGAAGGGTCGAACATGCCGATGACGCACCGGGGCGTTTCGGAGGCTTTTTCAAGGTAAGGATATTCGACGACCGAGCCGCAGCCGGCCGAGAACGGGGCGATGACGCCGCTCGTTTCGGCCTCGTCGAAGCTGGCCAGGGTGAAAAGGCCCGAGAGGGCGTCGGCGCCGGCGAAAAAGACCACGGCGTCCGGGCTTTCCGTATCCTCGAGGAGGTCCCAGCGCTTGAAGACGATGAACTTGGCCGGGGCCTTGAAAGCGGGCGCCCTGGCCATGACCTCGCGGACGAGCTCCGGCGATTTCTTATAGCGTTCGCCTTCCATCTTCCCCGGAATGCCGCAGGACAGGAAATATTCGAATCCCGGCCGGATGGTGTCCGAGAATCCCAGATACCTCTTTCCGCCGGGGCAGCCGACGGAGTCCGCGTCGAACCGCAAGGCCTTCCCTTTGCGGACTTTGACCAGGTTGGCGATGAGACAGCGGTTGGATGAGTCGACTGAAACGCGCCGGCCCTGCGTCTCCGCGTTCGTGTAATAAAACGCGACCGGGAGTTCCGAATCGGCGAAATACCTTTTCCAAAGGGTCTGGAATTTTTCTTTGAATTTCAGGTTCATGCTCACCCCCTTATTTGCCGGCCCCGAGCTCATGCCCGACGTAGGCCCTCAGGAAACGGACGGCCTCGTCGGCCCGCCTGAAGACGGGAATCCCCGAGTTCTCGAGGAACGCAGCCAGAGGCGTATAGAGCTCCCCCGCGTCGATGCAGACGACAAACGGCTTGTCCGTCGTCCGGGAGATTTCGACGATCCGCCTGGCGAAACTCTCCGGCCGCAGGAAGTCCTCCCCGTGCCCTTCGCCGGCCGGGAGCGTCTGCTCGGCCGGCGTCATGGGAACGTTCGAGATGACGGCGCAGTCGACGCCCGGGTCCTCGAGGATGGCCCGCGCGCATGCGCAGAACACGGCGTCGTCGGCCACGGGCGTCACGTCGAGCGGATTGTGGACGTCCTGAAGCCGGTCGATGCCCAGGGGCCGGAGGGCCGAAACGATTTTCGCCTGGGTTTCGGGCGCAAACGTCGCGAGGTCAAGCCCGGCGCCGTCCTTCAGGTTGTCGGCCAGGACGACGCACTCGAAACCGGCGTTGCTGAGGAGCCCGGCACGTCGGCCCCCGACCTTTTTCCCATCCAGGAAAACAAGGGCCTTCATGAAGCTCTCGAACTCGAAGATGTCGGCGGCGACGATCGCGCCCGCCTGCTCTAGGACGGCGCGGAAGACGGAGTAGTCCCCCGCCACCGAGGCCGTGTGGCTCGAGGTCGCGGCCCGGCCTTCGGGACTCCGCCCCGCCTTGTAGACGAGGACCTTGCGGCGGCCGCCGGCCGTGATCTCGCCGACGGCCCTGGCGAAGGCCTGGCCGTCCCCGGGCTTGAAGCCTTCCATGTAGACGGCAAAAATCCGCACGTCGGGGTCATCCTTGAGATAGTTCATGTAGTCGGAGACCGTCAGGTCGATCTGGTTTCCCAAAGAGACGGCGTAAAGGGGCTCGATCATGGGCAGCTTGCTCATCCGGCAGATCATGAAGGCCCCGCTCTGGCTGATGACGGCCAGATTCGACCGGGCGCTCCTGGGCCGGGGAAGCTTATGCTCGGGGATGAATGTCGTATCGTAGCGGCCCGGTTTCGAGTAAATGCCCAGGCAGTTCCCGCCGTTGACGATGGGCGTTATCTTGCCGTCGGCCCGGCCGCGGGCGATCAGTTCGCGGATGTCCTCCTCGATCGAGCCCCCGCCGGCTTTCTCCCCCATCCCACCCGCGATGATGATGACCGAGCGCGCCTTGCCGTTTTCGACCAGCTCCTTCATGATCCCGGCGCACTGTTCGGCGGCCAGGGTCAGGACGAAGAGGTCCACGGCCTGCGGTATGTCCTTGACGGAGGGAACGCACCGGCAGCCCTCGATCTCGGCCAGTCCGGGCTTGACGACGACGACGCTCCCCCGCGGGAAGCCATTCTTCAGGATGTTGTTGAGGATGATGTGACCGAGGTTCATTTTTTCCGAGACGCCGATGACCCCGATGGATTCCGGCCGCAGGAGCCCCCGGATGGCCCCGGCGGGCCTGCTCGAGGCCGTTCGTTTCTCGCGCGAGAACCGGCAGACGCCGTCGAGGGCCACGAGCCTCCCCTCCCGGACGACGAATGGATTGACCTCGGCCTCCTCGATGACGAAGGGCGAGAGGTCCGCGTAAGGCGAGAAGGCTTCAGCCAGGTCCCGGAAGCGGAGGAACGTCCCGGCCAGCGTTTCGGGCGAAACGAGAGGCTTCCGACCCCGGAATTCGGCGGCCAGCTTGCCGAAGAAGGCGAGCGGCTCGAGAAGGCCCGGGACCGCGGCGTCGCGGACGAGGTGAACGGCGCTCACGGCCGCAGCGCGCCCCTCGCGGAGGCGCTCGTTCATGTACTCGACGTCCAGGCCGCCGCCGCCTATGGTCAGGATGGGCCCGAAATCCCGGGAATTCCTGACGCCGAGAAGGACCTCGGAACCGAAGCCGGCATTCTCGAACCGGACTTTCTCCATGACCAGGAAGCCGCGGACGGATTCGCGGACGGCCCTGAGGTCGGGTCCCTTCCCGGGCCCGGAGGCGCCGAGCTTCTTTGCCCATTGAAGATAACCCAGCGGGACGGTCCGGAGCATTCGTCGACAAACGCGGTTAACGGAGGCCGCGTCCGCCCTGACGAACTCCACCCCGCCCACGTCGGATTTGTGGATGATGAGCGGGGAGACGATTTTGACGACGGCCGCATCTGAGCCAAGGGCGGCCAGGGCCTTTCGGGCGATCGCCTTTCCGGCCGGGACGAAGACGAAACGCGGCGACGCGATCCCGTTCAGCCTGAGGACTTCGTAGACCTCGGGCTCCAGGAGGAAATTCCGGCCGTCCTTTTCGGCCACCTCGAAAACGCGCTCGATCCTGCGGACGTTGAGTGCCATGTGAGGACCCCGGCTCAGGGCGCCCCGGCCGCCGCGCGCCGCCCGAGCTCGAAGGCTTTGATGTTCGATTCGACCACGGCCGGCCCGCGGGACTTGAAGAGGACCTCGACGAGCGAGCGGAGGCTCGCTTCCTTCAAGACGAGGAAGGGCGAGGCCGCGCCGAGCATGACGATGTTCTGGGCCTTGGACGTCCCGGCTTCCTTGGCGACGGACTCGGAATCCACGATGATGCTCCGTTTGGCCTTCCGCACGGCGGCCAGGATTTTGTCCAGGTCCGGATAATCCGGGACGTTCTTGTAGGGTGTGGAGCTGGTCACGACGATCCCGTCGGGCGTGAGATAATCGAAATACCGGAGGGCCTCAAGCGGCTCGACGCTGAGGATCATGTCGGCCCCGCCCTTGGGGATGAGGTCGCTCCAGATGTGTTCGCTGGAGAGCCGGAGGTGGGACTGGACCGCCCCTCCCCGCTGGGCCATGCCGTGGACCTCGGCCTGCTTGAACTGGAGGCCGTCGGCCAGGGCCGCGTTGTCGATGACGAAGGCGATGGACAGGATCCCCTGGCCGCCCACGCCCGCGAGAATGATGTCCTGTTTCATGCCCTAGCTCCTTTTCTTGCGCGATACCTGGATGCACTCCCGGACGGCCACGATGACGGACAGGCCGCGGTGGTCGAGCTCTTCCTTGATGACCTGGACGTTCTTGTCGTGGTTTTTGGGCAACGGCTCGATCGTCCGGATGTGCGCCTTGGGGACGCCGACGCCCTCGACGACGCGGAGGAGCCGCTCGCCCGACCCGTAGCTCGGCTGGCCGCCGGTCATGGCTACGGTCGCGTTGTCGAGGATGATCACGGTCATGTCCGTGTCGGCCGCGGCCGCGCCCAGGAGCGGTGTCATTCCGGAGTGGGCGAAGGTCGAATCACCGATGACCGCCACGGAGGGGCGGATGCCGACGTCGGAGGCGCCCCGGGCCATGCCGACACTCGCGCCCATGCAGACGCAGCTCTGAACGGCGCTGTACGGGGGCAGGGCGCCCAGCGTATAACACCCGATATCGCTGAAGACGCTGGATTGAGGGTAGCCCTCCCGGGCCTTGTTCAGGGCCTTCAGGGTGTCGGCGTGCGGGCAGCCGACGCAGAGTTGGGGCGGCCGGCTGGCGAGCGGAATGCCGGCCGGGCCTTGGGCCGGGAGAGGCGCGAGGCCGAGGGCCTGGCGGACGATATCGGGCGACAGTTCGCCCGAAGCCGGGAGCGTCCCGCTCATCCGGCCCAGGACTGTTTTCCCGGGAATACCGAAGAAGCCCTTGAGCTCTCTCTCGATCAGGGGATACCCGTCTTCGAGGACGAGGACGGTATCCGCGTGTCCGACGAGCGTCCGGACGAGCTTTTCCGGCAGGGGGTATGTCGAGATCTTGAGGAACGACGGCGCGAGGGCCCCCGTCGCGGCGGATTCACGGTAATAATTGGCCGCGATCCCCGAGGCGATGACGCCGAGGCGGCGGTCCGTGGCGTTCAGGGACAGCGTGTTGGCCGCCGACTCCTCCGACAGCCGGACCATCTCGGCCTGCCGTCCGATGAGGACGTTGAACCTCCGCCGGGCGTTGGCCGGCAGGAGCGTCCAGTCCTTCCAGTCGCCCGGGCTGAGCCCGTTCTGGGCCCGGGGTTCCCGCGTCTCGACCGACGACCGGCTGTGGGAAAGCCGCGTCACGAGACGGATGAGAACGGGCAGCCCAAGCTTCTCCGAGACGTCGAAGGCCTCGCGGGCCATGTCGTAGCATTCCTGGTGGTCCGACGGCTCATAGCAGAAAATCCGGGCGAACTGGGCGTAGAACCGGCTGTCCTGCTCGTTCTGCGAGCTGTGCATCCCGGGGTCGTCGGCGCTCACGACGACCAAGCCGCCGTTGGCGCCGGTCATGGCGGAGTTCATGAACGGGTCCGCGGCCACGTTGAGGCCCACGTGCTTGAAGGAAACAAGGGCCCGTTTGCCGGCGAAGGACACGCCCAGGGATTCCTCGTAGGCCACCTTTTCGTTCACGGACCAGGTGGCTTTGAACCCCCCTTCCTTTTCCGCGAGGCTGATCAGGTATTCCATGATCTCCGAGGCCGGCGTCCCGGGATAGGAATACGCGGCGGACAGCCCCGCGTGAACGGCCCCCAGGGCCACCGCTTCGTCGCCGAGCAACACGCATTTTGCCATGGGCATCCCTCGTTTCGAAATTATCGCGGACGGCCCCCCGACGGTGCGGGAGGAGGGGGCGCATCGAACATGGGTTGAAGAGTTAGAATACAACCCGGTCCGTGGGGTGTCAATCCCCTCCGCGGGTTTCCACGGACGCCATCAAGAGGCCGCCCTCCGCAGCCTCTTGATGACTGCGGGGGTTCAGGCCAACCGGAGCCCCCCGGCTGTGAGTCCGTGGAGCTTCAGGCCGCCGCCCGCCATCGGCGCGGCCCCGGGGAGGGCGGATGGGCGGAAAACAGGGCAGCGGGGCGGGCCTCATAGTAAATAGATAATTCCTATAAAATTATGTTGAAATGCCCGGAGGCTTGCGTTAAGATAACACTGAGCCTAAAGGCGGCCCACTTTTCGCGAAGGAGTCCGGCATGATCAGGCTATCGACCAAAGGTCGCTACGGAACCCGTTTAATGCTCAACCTCGCCCGGCACTACGCCAACGGTAACCGGACGGTCATTCTCAGGGACGTCTCGACCGACGAAGCGATCTCCATCCGCTACCTCGAGCAGATCATCATTCCGCTCAAGATCAACCGGCTGGTCAAGAGCGTCCGGGGGGCCGGCGGCGGCTACACCTTAGCGCGCAACCCCCAGGAGATCAAGCTCAGCGAGATCCTCCATGCCCTTGAGGGGAGCTGCTGCCTCGTCGAATGCATGGAGGACCCGGATTTTTGCGACCGGATCGAAACCTGCCCGACGTACGACATCTGGAAGGGCGCGTCGGAACTCCTGAAGAACTACTTCAACAATATCCTTCTCAGCGATATCGTCGTGATGGCCGAGAAAAAGGAAAAGAAGCCCAAGGCCAAGGCCAAGGCCCGCTGACCCTTCGGGGCGCCGCCCTCCTCCCTTCTCCCCACGCAAAACAGGACGGTAGGCGTCCGCGTTCAGCCCTTTTCCAGGCCTCTGAAGAAAGCCGGCCAGAAAGGGTCCTGTCCGGGGATGGCCAGCGGCACGGCGCTGCCGTCCCGCCGCCTCAACGTCCGGCGGCGCGGGTCCGCGACGACACGGCCGATGACCGAAGCCGCGATCCGTTTCCGTTTCAGGCGGGAGATGATGCCGCGCGAGGCCCCCGGACGCGCAGTTATAAGGAGGCTTCCCTCGGCGATGGCCTTCACCGGGTCGATCCCGAACGTCTCACAAACCATCCGGACCTCGTCGGGATAAATGAAGAGCGCCTCGTCGACCTCCATCCCGACGCGGCTCGCCGCCGCGATCTCGAAGAGGCCTCCGATGACTCCCCCCTCGGTGGCGTCGTGCATGGCCGTCACCCCGCCGGCCGCCTTGGCCGTGAGAGCGTCTTCCACGACGCTCATTTGAAAACACAGGGATTTGGCTCTCTCGACGAGTGCCGCCGGATGCGCCGCAAGGAGTTCGTCCTCACGGAGGGCGGCCAGCAGCCCCGCCGTTTCGATGGCCGGGCCCTTCGTCAAGAGGATCTCGTTCCCGGGCCTGGCGCCGGCGGGCGTCACGTATTCGCCCTTCCGGGCCACGGCGAAAACCGTGATCCCGCCGATCGTCGGGGCGGCGAACCCCGGGTAAAAGCCGGTATGACCGCCGACGATCGCGATGCCCAGGTCGAGGGCCGTCCTGTGGATCGAGTCGACGATCGTTTTGAAGTCTTCGCGGCCCGTTTCGGGTGGCAGGAGGAGCGAATAAGTCATGTAACGGGGCCTGACGCCCATGACGGCGACGTCGCTCGCGCCGATATGGACCGTGAACCAGCCGAACGTCTCGAGCGGAAGCCGCGGCATGGTGAAGATGGGGTCCTCGGCGATCACCAGGACCTTCCCCCCGCCGAGGTCGACGACGCCGGCGTCCACCCCGGCCGCCGGCGGCACGAGGACCGTCGGGTCCCTTTTGCCGAGCCGGCGCAGAATGAGGGCGTGGAACGTGGCGTCGTCGATTTTTCCGATTTTCATGGGACCCCGCGATCTTAGGACATCAACCCGGCCTTGCGCTCCGCGGCTTCGATGGTGTTCATCATGAGCATGGTCACGGTCATGGGGCCGACCCCGCCCGGCACCGGCGTGATGGCCTCGGCCTTCTCCTTGATCGCTTCGAAATCGCAGTCTCCGACCAGCCGGAACCCTTTGGGACAGGTCGGGTCGGCCACCCGGTTGACGCCCACGTCCACGACGACGCAGCCCGTACGGACCATCTCGGCCTTGATGATGCGCGGGGCGCCCATGGCCGCGACGAGGATATCGGCCTGGAGGGTGAAACGGGGAAGGTCGGGCGTGCCCGTATGGCAGACGGTGACCGTCGCGTTAGCGCCTTTCTTCTTCTGCATGAGGAGCGCGGCCAGCGGCTTGCCGACGATGTTGCTCCGGCCGCAAATGACCACGTGTTTCCCCTCCGGGCTATAGCCGCTCCGGACGAGGAGCTGGACGACGCCATACGGCGTGCACGGCAGCGGACAGGGTTCGCCGCGCAGCATCTTGCCGACGTTGACCGGGTGGAAGCCGTCGACGTCCTTTTCCGGCGAGATGAGGTTGATGACCTTTTCGGAGCTGACATACTTGGGCAGGGGGAGCTGGACGAGAAAACCGTTATAGCGGCCATCCTTGTTCAGATCGTCGACGGTCTTCAGGATTTCTTCTTCGGTCGAGGTCACCGGCATCCTGATGGTCGTTTCGAAGATGCCGATCTCCTCGGCGGCCTTGGCCTTGGCCGTCACGTACGAGACCGAAGCCGGGTCTTCGCCGACGAGGACCACTGCCAAGCCGGGCACGACCCCCTTCTCCTTGAGACGGGCCGCCCGGCCTTTGAGTTCTTCCCGGACCTCCCCGGAGACATCTTTCCCGCTGATGATCTTGGCTGGCATCCGTTCCTCCCTTCGGGGTTGACGTGAACTCCACGGGATTGGCGATCGCCCGTGACGCCTCGACGCCTATCATATAGGATATTCCGCCGGGATGGTCAAGCCCCCGACAACCGCTGGACAAGATCGCTGGAAGCTCCACGCCCTTACAGTGGGGGGCTCCTGCTGGCTTGAACCCCCGCAGTCATCAGGAGGCTGCCGAGGGCGGCCTCTTGATGGCGTCCGCGGAATTCCGCGAAGGGGATTGAATCGGATGCCGGTGAAGTGTATAATCTCGGCGGTTTTTCTCCTGAAGGACTACGACTTCCCAAGGAAGGACAAGCGCATGAGAGTTGGAATCCTCACCGGCGGCGGGGATTGCCCCGGCCTCAACGCGGCCATCCGGGCCGTCGTCCGCAAGGGCATCACGGTTTACGGCTATGACGTCCTGGGCATCAAGAACGGCTGGCAGGGTCTCATCGAGGGCAAGATCATTCCCCTGGACCTGAACGCGATATCGGGGATCCTGCCGCGCGGCGGGACTATTCTCGGCACCTCCCGGACCAATCCCTTCAAGGTCGAGGACGGTGTCGGGAAGATCTTCTCCCAGGTCGAGAAATTCGAGATGGACGCCGTCATCGCGGTCGGCGGCGAGGACACCCTCGGCGTCGCCCTTAAGCTCCATGAACGGGGCCTCCGCTGCGTCGGCGTTCCCAAGACCATCGACAACGACCTGGCCGGCACCGACTACACGTTCGGCTTCGACACGGCCATCACCGTGGTCACCGAGGCCCTGGACCGGCTTCACACGACGGCCGAAGCCCACCACCGGGTCATGGTCGTCGAGGTCATGGGCCGGCACGCCGGCTGGATCGCCGTCGAGGGCGGCCTCGCCGGCGGCGCCGATATTATCCTCATCCCCGAATTCCCCTTCGATGTGCCGGAGATCTGCTCCCAGATCCTCAAACGCCGGGAGCGCGGCAAGCTCTTCAGCATCGTCGTCGTCGCCGAGGGCGCCCTGCCCAAGGACGCCTCGCTGATCACCCAGACGGAAGAAAAAGACGCCTTCGGCCACGTCCGGCTCGGCGGCATCGGCAACGTCCTGGCCAAAGAGATCGAGAAGTGCACGGGCATCGAGACCCGGGTGACGGTCCTTGGCCACACCCAGCGCGGCGGCACGCCGACGGCGTTCGACCGGGTCCTGGCGACCCGGCTGGGCATCGCGGCCATCGACCTCGTCAACCAGGGAAAATTCGGCGCCATGGCCGGGCTCAGGGGAAATAAGGTCATTTCAGTCCCGCTCGCTGAGGCCCTGGCCGAACCCAAGACCGTGGACGAAGACCTCTACGCCGTCGCCAAGGTCTTCTTCGGGTAAGTTGACTTGTTGTCCCGCCCGTGCTAACTTTCCCCCCGGGAAGGAGGCGGCGCATATGAGATATCTGCGGGCCTTCGAGGTCTTTTTAATTTTCGCCCTCCTGGCCGCGGCGGGACCGCTTATGGCTGATGTCCACGTCGAGTTGGGCTTCGGCTGGTCCATGATCTCCCCGGCCTTCAGCACGTCCTACGTGAACCACTTCGCGCCGCCGATGACGCCCGCCGTCAACGCCATTTCCAGCTCCGCGACGCAGACCGTCCGCTTGAACGGGAAAACGGGATTCGGCCTATCGGGCTTCCTCAACGTCCTCCTCGGTGACCGCTACGGCATCCAGGTCCTGGTCGACGATTACCGGCCGGGCCTCGGGGGGTCCAACTCGGCCTACGATGTGAACCTGACCTATTTCGTCACAGACCCGAACGACCTCTTCGTGTATACCAAGCAGGGGGGCTGGCCAGATTCGAGGGGCGATTTCTCGGAAACAACGTTCAGCCTGAACGGCATCGTCCGTTTTCCCGTGGCCAGGGACCTCTCCCTCAATTTTTCCGGCGGCGCGACCGCCTTCTACCTCAGGGGCCAGGCTACTCCCATCGGCTTCTGGAGCTTCCGGCTCGACCAGCCGGACGGCGTCGACACCTTGTACATCAAGACCTACCAGCTGGTCTACGATTTCGGCCCCAGGACCACGTTCGGCCTCAACGCAGGCGGCGAATTGGCCTTGACCTTGATGAGGATCATGATTCTATCGCTCGACCTCCGGTATTTTTACAGCGCCTCGGCCGATTTTCAAATGCACGTCACGCCGAATGAGGGGCTGGAGGATCCGGCTGCGCCGATCGAGACCGCCATGCACCTCGGCTCGATCAGGGTAAACCCATCCTATATGCGGCTCGCCCTGACCCTCTGGTTCAAATTCTGATCACCGGCGCCGCGGCTTCTTGCGGCCGGACAGCAGCCGACGCAATCATGCGGTTGAGGAGCAGGCCGAAAAAGGGATAGAGGACCCCGGCCTTCAGGCGATCGATTGGGCGGTCCGTCGGTCATCGCCCGTGAGCATGATGACCTCAAGGTTCATTCCCCGGGCGCCAATTCCCCGGGCACCACTCGGGCTTAAAGGCCGCTAATTCGTGCCGGGTCCTTCCCGCTCCGCGGGGCAAGCTTTTTTTGTGCCCGTCGAAAAAACGGCGTAGACCGGGCAGAAGCCGATGACGGCTGTCAGAAAGAGGATTACGGCCAGAACCCCCAGGACGATGGCGGCGATTCCCGACACCAATCCCATGAAGAAGAAAACGGCAACGGCGACGGACAAGACGATGCGGAGGATTCTGTCCGCCGTGCTCATATTACATTTCATGGAAACCTCCTTGTTAGGGAATTATAGCATAGGGCCGGCCGGAATCACAATTCCATCCCCCCCTGACGCGCCAAACGGATGAAAAATGACCCGGTTAGCGGCCCATGGCTTATTTGCCAAAGGCCATTTTTTGTGTTAGAATTTCACCGGAAAATAAGGAGAGTTTCATGTCCGGTCATTCCAAATGGGCTTCCATCAAGCATAAAAAAGCCGCGACCGACTCCAAGCGCGGCAAGATATTTACCAAGCTGATCCGCGAGATCAGCTTGGCCGCCCGGGCCGCCGGCGGGGACCCCGACAAGAACCCCCGCCTCCGCAAGGCCATCAACGACGCCCGGGCCATGAACATGCCCGCCGACAACATCAAGCGGGCCATCCTGAAAGGCACCGGCCAGCTCGAGGGCGCCCAATACGAGGAAGTCACCTACGAGGGCTACGGCCCGAGCGGGGTTGCCATCTTCATCCAGGCCGTGACCGACAACAAAAACCGGACGGTCTCCGAGCTCCGGCACGTCTTCGCCAAGAACGGCGGCCGGATCGGAGAAACCGGATGCGTCGCCTGGATGTTCAAGCGCATGGGGTACATCGACGTCGCCAAAGGGAAGTCCGATGAGGACCAGCTCATGGACATCGCCCTGTCGAGCGGAGCCGACGATCTCAGGGACGACGGATCCATCTTCGAAATCACGACCTCCCCCGAAAAATATGAGGCCGTCCTCGAGGCCCTCAAGAAGAACAATATCGAGATCGCAGCGTCCGATGTCGGCTATCTCCCCCAGAATTACATCAAGGTCGAGGGCAAGGAAGCCCATCAGGTCTTGCGGCTGATGGAGGAGCTCGAGGACCACGACGACGTCCAGAACGTCTCGTCCAATTTCGACATTTCCGAAGAGGAAGTCGCCAGCTTCTCTCAAGCCGGCTGACGGCCGTCCAAGGTCCATGAGGATCCTCGGGATCGATCCAAGCCTTCAGTCCACGGGGTTCGGAATCATCGAAAGCGACGACGACCGGACCAGGCCCATCGCGTACGGCATCATCAAACCGACGGGCCGCCTCCCCTTCTTCAAAAAACTCAACGAAATCCGCGAGGAGATCGAGAAGCTCATCCGCGCCTACAACCCCGATGAGGCGGCCATCGAGAACCCTTTTTACGCCCAGAATGTGAAGACGGCTTTGCTCCTGGGCCAGGTCCGGGGCGCCGTCCTCGTGGCCATCGCCGGGACCGACTGCGGATTCCACGAGTACTCGGCCCTCGAGATCAAGAAGGCCGTGACCGGCTACGGCCAGGCCGACAAGGAGCAGGTCCAGACCATGGTCCAGGCCCTTCTCGGCCTCGAGGACGACCGCATCCCGCTCGACGCGTCCGACGCGCTCGCGGCCGCCATCTGCCACCTCAATACCCGGCTCTATCAGCTCAAGGTGGAGGGACCGGACCCGGCATGATCGCCTATCTCAAGGGCATTCTCATCCACAAAACCCCCGGCCAGGTCATCATCGAGACCGGCGGCGTGGGCTACGCGGCCAAGATCCCGCTCAGCACCTATTTCAAGCTGGGAGAGGTCCCGGAGCCGGTGGAGCTCTTCATCTATACCCACCTGACCGACGACTCGCTCTCGCTCTTCGGCTTCGCGGCCCAGGAAGAGAAAGACATGTTCCTCAAGCTCATCGGGATCTCCGGGATCGGGCCCAAGTTGGCCATGAACATCCTCTCCGGCATCGAGCCCGCGGCCCTCGAGGAGGCCATCCGCAAGAGCGACGTCGCCCGCATCTCGCTCGTCCCCGGGATCGGAAAGAAAACGGCCCTGCGGATCACCATGGAGCTTCAGGACAAGCTCGAGAAGAAAGAGAAACTCCTGGCCAGCAAGGGGTCGCCGGAAAAAGAGGATCTCGTCTCCGCCCTCCTCAACATGGGCTTCCGGCCCAGGGAAGTCGAGCGGGTCGTGGACCAGGCCATCGGCGCCCAGAAGACGGGGGCCGGTTTCGAAAAACTCCTGAGGGATTGCCTCAAGCGCCTGGCCAGGATTTGAGATGAGTAAAATAACAGAGAGATAGCCACGATGCCCGCCATCCTCAGCCCCATCCGGACCAAGGAGGACGTCCTCTTCGAGGACAGCCTCAGGCCCCGGACCTTCGACGAGTTCGTGGGCCAGGAGACCGTCAAGGCCAACCTCAAAGTCTTCATCGAGGCGGCGAAAAAGCGGGGCGAGCATCTCGACCACGTCCTCCTCTACGGCCCGCCGGGGCTGGGCAAGACGAGCCTGGCCTACCTCATCGCCAAAGAGATGGGCGTCCCCATCAAACCGACGGCGGGGCCGGTCATCGAACGGACGGGCGACCTCTCGGCCATCCTGACCAACATGCAGACGAAGGAGGTCCTGTTCATCGACGAGATCCACCGCCTCCAGCCCTCGGTCGAGGAAATCCTCTATTCGGCCATGGAGGACTTCAGCCTGGACATCGTCATCGGCCAGGGCCCCGGGGCTCGGAGCCACAAGCTCAAGATCAAGAAGTTCACGCTGATCGGGGCGACGACAAGGGCCGGGCGGATTACGGCGCCGCTCCGGGGCCGGTTCGGCATCATCCACCGCCTCGACTACTACAAGGACGAGGACCTGAAGCAGGTCATCCAAAGATCGGCCAAAATCCTCAAGGTCAAGATCGACGACGAAGGCGCGGGCGAGATCGCTCTCCGGTCGCGGGGGACGCCGCGCGTGGCCAACCGCCTCCTGCGGCGGGTCCGCGATTACGTCGACGTCAAGGGCGACGGCGTCATCACGGCCCGGGAGGCCCGCAAGGCCCTGGACATGATGGAGGTCGATTCGCTCGGCCTCGACGACGTGGACCGGAAGATCGTTTCGACCATTATCGAAAATTTCGGCGGCGGCCCGGTCGGGATCGCCACGATCGCCGCGTCCATCGACGAGGAGAAGGACACTATCGAGTCCATCTACGAGCCGTTCCTCATGCGCATCGGCTTTCTGGACAGGACCACGCGCGGCCGGGTGATCACGCCTCGGGCCTACGCCCACCTGGGCTATGAGTACGCGGCGTCGCGGGCGCACGCGGCTGGAAAAGATCACGGAAGAGCGCGGCCCATCGGGCAGAAAAAGCTGTTCAAGGATTGAGGTAGCCCGGTTCATAATCGCGCGAGCCGCCGATGTCCAATCCCAATAGTGCTCCTGAATCAGGGGTTCCGTCTCTTTCGAAAACGGCGGCCGGCGGCGAGCCAATGCTGAGGGTGGCGGATTTCGATTATAACCTGCCCCCGGAGCTAATCGCCCAGCATCCCCTCCCCCGCCGCGACGATTCGCGGATGATGATCGTCGAGCGGCGGACCGGCCGTATCCGGCATGGACACTTCAGAGAATTCAGCAGCTTTTTCGCGGCCGGAGATCTTCTCGTCCTCAATGACACAAAAGTCATTCCCGCCAGGGCTTGGGGCGAACGGGACGGCGCGAAAATTGAATTCCTGTTCCTCAAGGAGCTCGGGCCCGGGCTCTGGGAAATCCTGTGCCGGCCGGCTAGGAAGCTTGGAAAAGGAGACCGGATCCATTTCGCCCCCGGTTTCGAGGCCTTTGTCGAGGAGGACGGGGAAGAAGGAAAACGCGTCCTCCGGTTCGACACGCCGGATGTCCGCGCCGAGCTCGAAAGGATCGGCTACGCTCCACTCCCCCCTTATATCAAAAGAGGCCGGGAAGACTTGGGATGCCGCCGCGAAGACTTAGATAGGTACCAGACCGTTTTCGCTCGAAAAGAAGGGGCCGTCGCGGCACCGACGGCCGGACTCCATTTCACCAATGAGGCGCTGGCGGAGCTCAAATCGAAGGGCGTCGGAGTCCGGCACGTCACGCTCGACGTAGGCCTGGCGACGTTTCAGCCGGTCCGCGCGGAAATCGTCACGGAGCACAAAATGCTCGAGGAATGGTATTCCATTTCGCCGGCAGTGGCCCGGGAAATCAACACGGCCAAAACGGGAGAGCGTCCGGTCACCGCCGTCGGCACGACGGTCGTCCGGACCCTCGAAAGCGCCTGGCGGGAGGGCAGAATGCGCTCCGGCCGCCGCGAGACATCGTTATTTATCTATCCGGAATTCGAGTTCCATGTAGTCGACCGGCTTCTCACGAATTTCCATCTGCCGAAATCCACGCTCCTGATGCTCGTCGCGGCCTTCGCCGGGCACGATCTGATCATGCGCGCCTACCGGGAGGCCGTCCATGAGCGCTATCGCTTTTTCTCGTACGGCGACTGCATGCTGATCGTCTAGCTCCGAGTCAGACGCTCAAGACAGACCGGAAAAAGGGTGTATTATAGCCGGGAGGAGACGTCACCATGCCCAGGCGAGTTCTTATCATCGGAGCCGGGATCGCCGGATTGTCCGCGGCGAGCTACCTTCAACGGAACGGGTTCGAGACCGAAGTTTTCGAGATGCACACGCAGCCGGGAGGCCTTTGCACCGCGTGGAAACGCGGCGGGTTCACCTTCGACGGCTGCATCCACTGGCTCATGGGCTCGGGACCCTCGAGCAACCTCCATTGGATATGGAAGGAGCTCGGCGCCGGAGATCTGAACTACATCGAGTGGGATGTCTATATGGTGGTCAGGCTCTCGGACGGCGATACGTTCACAGTTTACACCAATCCGGATAAACTCGAGGCCGAAATGCTGCGGCTCGGTCCGGACGACCGGAAAACGGTGGATTTCCTTATACGCGGGATCAAGAAAATCAGCCGGCTCGACCTGCCCGCGGCGCTGGACCGGATGACGATCACGGAGAAACTTCGCCTCCTCCCCCGCTTCCTCCTGGCTCTGGCCACGGTTTTCAAAAAGTGGATAAGGACTCCCGTCTCGGAGACGGTGGCCGGGATTCACGGGGAAAAACTTCGCGAGGCGCTGACGGTTCTCGTCGGGGAGAAAAATATGGTCGATTTTCCCGTAGGCGGCCTCCTGATGATGCTGGGATTCATGGCCAAGAGATCGAACGGCTATCCGCTCGGCGGGTCGGCGGCGTTCGCCCGGGCGATCGAGAATAAATACCTCAAGCTCGGCGGGAAGATTCATTACGGCTTCAAAGTGGACGAAATCGCCGTTGAGAAGGATAAGGCGGTCGGCCTCAAAGGCCACGGACAGGAAGTCCGGGGGGACATCGTCATATCGGCGGCGGACGCCCACGATACCGTCACCAAAATGCTCGGGGGAAGATACGTCAATCCCGACCTGGCCAAGGCCTTCGAGTCCTACGAGCGCTTTCCGTCCATGATCCTCGTATCGCTCGGCTTGGGCAAGGATTATTCCGCCATCCCGCCCTGCCAGATTTTCGCGCTGAAAGAGCCTCTCATCCTCGAGAACGGCGCCCTCCGCCGCGACCGGCTGGCCGTCCGGTTTTTCACGTTCGACCCCTCGTCGGCGCCCTCGGGGAAAACGGCCGCGGTCGTGATGATCGAAACGCCGAACGACGACTACTGGACCGGCCTACGGGCGGATCATCCCGAGGCTTACGCCGCCGAGAAGACGTCGACCGCGGAAAAGGTCATCGCCGCCCTCAACCGCGTTTTTCCCGGCCTGAAGGACGACGTCGAGGTCGTCGACGTGGCCACCCTGCATACCGTCATCCGTTACACCAACAACTGGCACGGCAGCTTTGAAGGCTGGAGAGCGTCCACCGGGACCTTCGGCAAAAAAATGGCCAAAACCTTCCCCGGCCTGTCGGGGCTTTACATGGTGGGCCAGTGGGTCAATCCCGGCGGCGGCCTTCCTCCCTGCAGCATCGACGGCCGCAACCTGGCCAAAAAACTGTGCAAGCTCGAAGGCCGGAAGTTCAGACCG
The DNA here is from genome assembly GCA_049513915.1 of Candidatus Aminicenantales bacterium. Lineage (GTDB taxonomy): Bacteria > Acidobacteriota > Aminicenantia > Aminicenantales > Saccharicenantaceae > DATKJS01. The sequence goes on from JBEKVN010000017.1 coordinate 56,358, forward strand.
GACTGAAGCTCCACCCCTTATTCGAGCTTCTTGTGGAAGCGGGCCACACTCAGGCCCAGGATCGCCGTCCCCAGGACCAAGAGCGAGGCGGCCTGGTCCCAAAGCTCCGGCCAGCCCGCCCCCCGCAGCATGATCCCCCGGATGATGACGAAGAAATAGCGGATGGGCACGATGTGCGTGACGAACTGGAAGACCTTCGGCATGTTCTCGATCGGGAAGACGAACCCGCTGAGGAGCATCATCGGGAGGATGAAAAACATGGACGTCAGCATGGCCTGCTGCTGGGTCTTCGAAATGGTCGAGATGAATAGGCCGATGCCGAGGGTGTTAAGCATGAAGGCCAGGCTCAGGACGAAAAGCAGCGGCACGCTGCCCCGGATCGGGACGAGGAACCACCACTTCGCCACGGCAATCACGAAGGCGGCTTCGACGAGCCCGATCAGGACGAAGGGCGCAAGCTTGCCGAGGATGAGCTGATACGGGCGGATCGGGGTCACGATGAGCTGCTCCAATGTCCCCGTCTCTCTCTCGCGGACGATCCCGATGGACGATAGCGAGGTGGTCAAGATCATCAGGATGAGCCCCAGGACCCCGGGCACCATGAAATTCCGGCTGCGGAGCTCGGGATTGTACCAGACCCGGACTTCGGGGTTGACCACGACCGGCTTGAGGCCTAAGCCTTTCAGCTTTTCAAAGGCCTGGAGGATGATCCTCTGGGCGTACCGGCCCGCGATCAAGGTCGCATAGTTGACGCCGATCGTCGCCGACTGGCTTTCGGCCCCGTCGGCGATGATCATGACCGAGGCTTCCTTCCCCCCCGCCACCTTGTCCCCGAACCCTCTGGGGACGATGAAGGCCATGGCCGCGTCGCCGTCATCGAGAAAATGGTCGATCTCCTGCATCCGGCCGACGCGGGCCCTGACGGTGAAATAGCCCGAGTTGATGAATCCGTCGAGAAACTCGCGGCTGGCCGCCGACCGGTCCATGTCGCAAATGACACTCGGAATGTGCTTAACGTCGAGGTCGGCCGCGTAACCGAGGATGAGGAGCTGGAGGACGGGGGACAGGAAAAGCACCGGGAAAAGCCGGGGGTCCCGCCGCAGCTGGACGAACTCCTTCCAGATGATGGCCAGGATGGTCTTCATCAGGCCCTCCTCCCCCGCTTCCCTCCGGCCTCGCCGCCCAGCCGGAGCCGGACCGTGCTGAGTCCGAGGGTCAAGACGGCGAATCCGGCCAGGAACAGGACCTGGTTCCAGAAAGCGCTGAATCCCGCCCCCTTCAGGATGATGGCGCGCAGCGCGGCCAGGAAATACCTGGCCGGGACGAGATATGTAACGGCCTGGACGAAGGCCGGCATGTTCCTGATGGGGAAGACGAAGCCCGAAAGGATGAAGGTCGGAAGAAATGTCGTTAGCACCGAAATCAGGAAGGCCACCTGCTGGGTCTTCGTGACGGAAGAGATCAGGATCCCCTGGCCCAGCCCGCAAATGAGAAAAAGCAAGATGGTCAGGAGGAGGAGCAGATAATTCCCCTTGATCCCGACGCCGAAGAGGACCCAGCCGAGGCCGAGGATGATGTGGGCCGAGGCCAGGGAGATCAGGACGTAGGGGATCAATTTGCCCAGGATGAGCTCCGCGGGCCGGACGGGTGAGACCATGATCTGTTCCATCGTCCCGCGCTCCTTTTCCCGGACGACCGAAAAGGCCGTGGACACGGTCAGAATGACCATCAGGATGAAGCCCATCAGCCCCGGGACCAGGAACTTGGCGCTGCGGAGCTCGGGGTTGTACCAGATCCGGACCTCGGGCCGAAATGCCAGCTTCAGCCCCGTAACGCCCCGGCTTTCCAGGGCTTCGAGCGTGATTTTCTGGGAGTAACTCTGGAGGATGGCCCCGACGTAGCCGGCGGCCGTCGTCCCGCTCATGGCGTTCGAGCCGTCCACGATGACCTGGACCGAGGGACTCCGTCCAGCCAGGAGGTCGTCGGAAAATGTCACCGGGATGACCAGGGCGGCGCGGATCTTCTCCCTCGCCATGAGGGGGTCGATCTCTCCGGGCTTCCCGAGCTCGGCCTTGAGATCGAAATATTCCGTGGTGCGGAATTTGTCGACGAGATCGCGGCTGGCCCGGCTCCCGTCCTGGTCCAGGACCGCGAGGGGGATATGCTTGACATCGAAATTCAACGCATAGCCGAACATGAGCAGCATGAAACCCGGGATGAAGATCATGAAGATGAGCGAGCGGGTGTCCCTCCGGATCTGCCGGAACTCCTTCTTCATGAACGGGCGGATGCAGCGGAACGGCGGCCTTTTCACGGCGCCTCCTCCGCGTTCCGCGCGTTCCGGGACTGCTCCTCGATCCGGTTGATGAAGACGTCCTCGAGCGAAGGCGTGATCCTGTCGGCCCGAAGGAGCGTGATGCCTTCCCGCCGAAGGCGATCCTGGATGAGCCGGCGCCCTTCCTCCTCGTCGGCCACGCTGACGTGAAGGGACGTGCCGAAAATGGACGTTTCGAGGACCCATGGTTCCTTCTGAAGGACTTCGAGGGCATCCACGACCCTGTCACTCTCCACTTCGAGAATCGGGTTCCGGATGTACTTCGTCTTGAGCTCCCGCGGGCTGCCGCCGGCCACGATCCGGCCGGCATGAATGAGCCGGATGTCGTTGCAATACTCCGCTTCGTCCAGATAATGGGTGGTCACGAAGACCGTGACCTTCCGCTCCGAGAGCTCGTTGATGAGCTCCCAGAAGCGGCGCCGGGCGGCCGGGTCGACGCCTCCCGTGGGTTCGTCGAGGAAGACGATCTGGGGCTCGTGGAGGATCGCGCAACCCAGCGCCAGGCGTTGCTTCCAGCCGACGGACAGGGTCCGGGTCAGGCTCCGTTCGCGCCCCTTGAGACCGGCCATTTCCAGGATCCAAGGCAACCTTGACGCGACAGCCTTGTTCGTGAGCCCGTAGACGCCGCCGAAAAACCGGATGTTCTCTATGACCGTCAGGTCCTCGTAGAGCGAGAACTTCTGGGACATGTAGCCGATGACCGTCTTGACGCGCTCGGGTTCACGGTTGATGTCGAATCCGCCGACCGTGGCCGTGCCCGAGGTCGGGTTGAGGATGCCGCAAAGCATCCGGATGGTCGTAGATTTTCCGGCCCCGTTGGCCCCGAGGAAGCCGAAGATCGCGCCGCGGGCGACGTCAAAGCTGACGTCATCGACGGCGGTGAAGTCTCCGAATTTTTTGGTCAGGGCCTTCACTTCGATGGAGGATTCGGGCACGGCGCGCGCTCCCTTTCGATCCCCGCTCAATGACCCAGGGCCTTCTGGAGCCTGGCCTGGGCCAGGGCCAGGTCGATCGCGGCCTGGGTCCGGGTGATTTTCGCCTGCAGAAGGGCCACCTCCGCGTCCAGGACGTCGGTGTTCAAGGCCACGCCTTGCTTGAACCTTTCCAGGGTGATGCGGAGATTCTCTTCCGCCTGGTCGACGGCCTGACCCGCCACTCCGGTTTTTTGCCGCGCCTGGCCCATGGCCAGCCGGCTCTGGGTGACCTCGAGGACGGCCTGGTCGCTGAGGAGTTTCCGGGAGTCCCTGGCCTGGGCCAGCTGGGCCTCGGCCTGCCTGGCCTGGCTCCTGGTCTGCCCCCAGTTCCAGATGTCGAAAGAAAGCGAGATTCCGACGTCCCAGGTATCATAAAACTTGTTGCTGGCGGGCATGAGCCTGGGGTTCGGGTTGAGGTAATAATAGTTCCCGGAAAGGAAAACCTGTGGATACCATCCGGACTTGGCGGCCTTCAGGCCGGCTTCGGACGCCTTAATCCTGAAGTCGGCGGACTTGAGCTCGGGCCGGTCGGCGAGTGCCGTCTGGATCAGGGACGGCGTCAAGGTCGCATCCTCAGCCGCTTTTTCCTCGGCCGGAATGGCCGCGGCAAGGCTCTCCGCCGAGGTCGTCAACTCGAGCTCGGACGTGAGAGGCCAGCCGATCAGGCTGTTGAGCGAGGTCCGGGCGACCTCGACGGCGTTCCGGGCGTCGATAGCCATCAGCTCGGCGTTGGAAAGCTGGAGCTCGGTCCTGAGGACCTCGTTCTTCGTGATGAGGCCCTGGTCGAAAAAGGCCCGGACGTCCTTCAAGTGCTCCCGGACCTGAGTGACGTTCTCCGCCACGGCCTTCTCGAATTCCTCGACCCGTGCCAGGGCCCAATAGGCACTCTTGACGGCGAAAATGAACTCCGCGCGGTCCTTCTCGAGGTCGAGGCCGGCCGATTTTTCGAGGAGCCGCGCCGACTCCGAGCCCGCCTCTAGCCGGAAGCCGGTGAACAAGGGCTGCTGAACTCCCAGACGGAGCGCGTAGCTATTGAAATAGTTCTGCGAAACCACGATCGGATTAGGCAGGATCGGCAGGCTTACTTGGAAGGGAGGGACTTCGCTAAGCCGGGTGTATCCGCCGGAGAACCTGAGGGACGGCAACCGGCCGGCCGCGAGTTCCCGGGTCTTGGCGGCCGAGGCGTCGACCCTCATCTGGGAGGAATGAAGCCCGGGGCTCGATTGGAGCCCCGCGGCGACGGCCTCGTCAAGGCTGAGCGGCCTTTTATCCGCCCCGGCCAGCGATGGCCCGGGGAAAGCCTGGACTCCGAAAAGGGCCAGGACGGCGATCATCATTTTTATGTTCTTAGGCATGGCCGGCCTCCGTGGCGACGGATTGAGTTACGGAAATGAAGACGTTCTCGAGGGACGGCGGGAGGACGCGCTTCTGGATGATGGGGATGCCCGCTCTGGAAAGAGCGGCCTCGACGAGGGCCGTTTCTTTTTCGGCCTCATCGACGACCACGTTCAGCCGGTCGCCGAAGAGCTGGACCTCGCGGACCCCGGGAAGGCTCTTCAAAACGGCGAAAGCCCGGCGGATCTCCGGGCAGACGATCTCGATGACCTTGCCCCGCATCAGGGATTTGACGGCCTGGGGCGTGTCCGCGGCCAAAAGCCTCCCCCCGCTGAGAAGGCCGACCCTCGAGCAGCGCTCGGCTTCATCCATGTAAGGGGTCGTCATGACGATCGTGATGCCGGACCGCAAAAGGCTCGAAAGAATCTTCCAGAAGTCCCGGCGGGAAACGGGATCGACCCCCGTCGTGGGCTCGTCCAGGAAAATGAGCCGGGGCGTATGGATGAGGGTGCAGGCCAGGGCCAGCTTCTGGCGCATCCCGCCGGAGAGCTTATCGGCCAAACGCGTCCGGAAGGGTGTAAGACGCGTGAACTCGAGAAGCTCGTCGCGGCGCTTCCGGAAATCGCCGACAAGGTGGATTTCGGCGAAAAACTCGATATTCTCATCCACGGTCAGGTCGCCGTACAGGCTGAACTTCTGGGAAAGATAGCCGATATGGTTCTTGATCTCCTGGCCCTGTGTCTCCAGGTCGTAACCGAGGACACGGGCCCGCCCCGAGGTCGGCTTGAGGATGCCGCAGAGCATGCGAATGGTCGTCGTTTTGCCGGCGCCGTCCGGCCCGACGAGGCCGAACATCTCTCCCTCCCGGACGGTCATGTCCAGCGAGCGGACGGCCTCGACCGATGCGAAGGTCTTGCCGAGGGTTTGCGTTTCGACTGCCAATCCGGGCACGGCGCAGCTCCGCCTTCTACCTGGCGTTCGGGCCGACCCTGATGACGGCATCGGCCGGGAGCCCGGGCTTGAGGAGCCCTTCCCTGTTTTCGATCTCGACCTTGACGCCGAAGACGAGCTTGACCCGGTCCTCTTTAGTCTGAATATTTTTGGGGGTGAACTCGGCCTCGGGCGAGATGTAGGTGACCTTCCCGGAAAAGGCCTTGTCCGGAAAGGCGTCGATCTTGACCTCGGCGGCGTCGCCCAGGCGGACGCGGCCCAGCTCTTTCTCCGTGACGTAAATCATGACGTACACGCTGTCGAGCTCGGAGAGGGTCACGATGGTCGCGCCCTGGGTCACGAGCTCGCCGGCCTCGAGGGCCTTATGCGTCACGATCCCGCCGACCGGGGCCGTGATCGTGCAGTCGGCGATCGTTTTCTTCAGGAGATCGACGGCCGCCTGGGCCTGGCCGAGCCGAGCCTCCGCAGCTTGTATTTCCTCGGGACGGGCCAGCGTCCGGGTCTTTTTGAGGGCCTCGGCGGCGGCATTGCGCTGGGACTCCGCGACCGTCAGGCGGGCTTCGGCATCTTCGTTCTGTTTCGGAGTGACGCTCCCGGTTTTTACGAGTTCGCGCATCCTCCGGGCGTCGTCCGCGGCGACCGTGAGGGAGGCTTGGGCCTGCTTGAGGGCCGCCTCGGCCTGCTGGATATCCTCAGTGCGGGCGCCGTTCCGGAGGAGGACGAGCTGGGCCCGGGATAAGTCCACCCCGGCCTCGGCCTGGCGGAGCTGGATGTCAAGGCTCGCGTGATCGATTACGGCCAGTTTGTCGCCCGCCCGGACTCTCGCTCCCTCGTCGACGGCCCGCTCCTCGAGCTGGCCGGCCACCTTGGAAGCGACGTTGACCTCGATGGTTTCGATCGTTCCCGACGCGGAAATAACGTCCTTAGCGCCTGGGCGCGAACAAGCGAGGAGGCCGAGCAGGACGCAACAGAGGGGAAGGATTTTTTCTTTCATGACGCGCCCTCCTTTCGGGGCTCGAAAAGGGCCGGGGTTCGGGCAGAAAAATGTTCACGGCCGGGCTCCGTCAAGATCCCCTGAAAGAAAACCTTGATGACCGACTCGAACGCCTCGGCCGGCGACCGGCCGGATCGGAAAAGCGCCTGGGGGTTGATGAACTCCCCGATGAGATAGGTGAACATCTGCAGGAGGAGGTCCAGGTCGATATCGCCCCGGAAAAGGCCTTCCTTTCGGCCCGACTCCAGGATGACCTTGAAGTTCTTCAGGATCTTGTCGTGCCGGAAGCTGTCGATTTCTTTCCAGATCTGCGGCGCGCTCTTCTGGATGTCGCGAACGAGAAGCGGCCCGAACAGGGAGATCCGCCCGCCGACATAAGCGAAGAGGGCGACGAGCTTCTCCACGAAGCTCAGACGGCTGTCGTCGAGCATCCCCTCGACGCGCCCGGCGATGTCGTTCATGATCTCCCGGACCACGGCCCGGAGGATCGCTTCCTTGCTCGCGAAGGATTTGTAGAGGGTGGCTTTGCTGATCCCGAGCCGGCCGGCGATCTCGTCGGCCGTGACCCGGACGAAGCCCCGGCTGAGGAACAGCTCGGCGCCGGCCCCGACGATTCTCGCCCGGAGGGTGGCGTCCGGGGCGGGCCGGGATTTGGAAACTATAAAAACTCGTTTAGTTTTCACAGTTTTATTATAAGCCGGAATTCGGTTTTGTCAAGCTGTTCGGCGATTTCCCCGTCTTCTGACGGGTTGAATCTCCGGGGGAGAGGCGGAATTTTCTCCCGGCCTCTGCCTGGTGGCAGAGAGGACTGCTTCAAACCGAGGTCGGCGCGCGTCAGACGGCGGCGGGCGCTGCCGGCTGCTCTTCCATGTACTGGATGTAGAGTTCCGTCAGGTCCTCGTGCTCGAGTTCCTTGGCCGTCTTCAGCATGACGAGCTTGCCCTTTCTCATGAAGCCGATCCGGTCGGCGATGAGCTTGGCCCGGAAGATGTCGTGCGTGGACATGAAGACGGATTTTCCCTGGTTGCGCATCTGGACGAGGATCTCCAGGAACTCCCTCCCCGATTGGGGGTCGAGGCCCGAGGTCGGCTCGTCGAGCAGGACGTTCGGAGCGTCTTTGACCAGGGCGATGGCGATGCCGAGTTTCTGGCGCATGCCCTTCGAGAAATTCTTGATGCGCTTGTCGAAGGCCTCTTTCTGGAGCCCGACCCGGCCCAGGACCTCGGCATAGTCCTTTTTCGCCAGGGTGCGCTTGCCGGCCAGGCGGCTGAAATAGTCCAGGTTCTGGATGGCCGTAAAATTGCCGTAGAGCATGACGTTCTCGGAGACGAACGAGACGTGCCTTTTGGCCTTGAGCGGGTCCTTGGCCACGTCGATCCCCTCGATCAGGGCCGTCCCTGAGGTCGGCGGGATGAAATTCAGGAACAGGTTGATGGTCGTCGTCTTCCCCGCCCCGTTGGCTCCGAACATGCAGAAAATCTCTCCCGGCTCGACCTTGAAGGTCAGACCGTCCAGGGCCAGTTGCCCGTCTTCATACCGTTTGGTCAGATCGATAGCTTCGAGCATGGAACACTCCTTAGCGAACGTCGTAGCGGAGGAACGAGACGTAGGCCCCGACGAAGAAGATGATGATCATGACGACCATGAGGACATAGTCCGGCAGGGTCCGGACGAGCGATTTGCCCAAGCTCTCCGGCTCGAGCGAGTGCTGGGGCATGTCGTCGAGTTTAAGCTTGGCCATTTCCCCCGTTTGAAAGTTGATGCTCTGGCCGAGCTTCGAATTCAGCCATTTCGTGTAGATCGGCTTGTACGCCCTGACCGAAGCCAGGAAGCGGTCGAACTCATCGATGCCCGTCCGGGCCAGGGTCATGGATCCGAAGGTCAGGGCCGAGGCCGGCGAGATCCGCGAGAGGTTGACGGCCAGGCCCTGCTGGGCCCGCATTTTCTGCTGGTAGTCCCGCTCGAGGGCGGCGTTGTTGGCGTCGATCTTGGAGGTCAACTCCTGCTGATAATCCTCGAGAAACTTTTTGAACTTATCCTGGTAGCCCTTGGGGTCCTTGGCCGCGTCGGCCATGTTCTTCGTTATCCAATCGCGGAACCCCTTCTGCCCTTCCTGCTGGACTTGCTGGTAGAAGGCGTCCTTCTTGGCCGTAATCTCATGGACCGATGGGATGGGCCTGATCTGGGAGGCCGTGATCACCGCCACCTTGGGGATGACCATGACGATGACCACCCAGATGAAGAGAAGGACGAGGAAGCTCGTCGAGGAACGCGAGGTCCTGGCGGAGATGAAGAGTCCCAGGCTGAAGAACACCGAGAGGTAGAGAAAGAACATGAGAAAGATGAGGAAAAGCCGGGCCCAGTCTCCCCCGCTCAAAGCCAGATTGGGGGCGACAAGAAGTATGATCAGGCTCAGCACGAGGGGGATGAGCAGAGGGATGAGCAGGCTGATATAGCCGCCGATGGCCTTGCCCAGGATCAGCCGGTCGCGGGGGACGTCGTTCGACAGGGCCAGCTTCAGGGTCCCCTTTTCCTTCTCGCCGACGATGGCGTCATATGTGAAAAGGATGGCGAACAGGCTGAGGACGATCTTGACGATGAACATCAGGTCCAGGGGGCCGAACACCGCGAAGACGGGGTTGCTGCTGTACTTCGAATCGACGAGGTTGGGGTCGGCGACGATATTGACCGGCGCCACCCGGCCCACGGCCTCCTCGATGCCGTTCACGACGCTTCCCAACGGCTGGGGCGGCTTGCTGACCTTGATGCCGGGCAAGGCCAGCGACTGGTAATTCGGCTGGCTCTCCATGTTTTTCTTGTTCAGCGCCACGGCCGCCGTGTACTCCTTTTGCTCCGCGCTGTAATTCGCCACCCCGGTATAGACCGAGAGCAGGATCAGGACCGCGCAGAGGAGAAAGGTGAACACGAATTTCGGGCTCGTGATGTTGTCCAGGATCTCTTTTTTGATGATGTCTCTAAGCATGGCCTCCCTCGAAACGCGGACCGCCGAGTGGCGGATGCTCGCGCCATTCGCCGAGAATTACCCCCTATTATACGAAAAAAGGAATCGAAAGTTTATCCCCCCCCGGGGACAGCCGGGTGACGGATAGGACCCGGGGCCCCGCCCGCTTGAAGCTCCACGGACTGGCAGCCGGGGGGTCGAGGGGTTGACTCTCTTCAGGGGCCAAGATATAACG
>JBEKVN010000018.1:0-63639 GCA_049513915.1 Candidatus Aminicenantales bacterium
CCCGCGGCCGCGGCGGCCGTTTTCAGGAAATCGCGGCGATTGGCCGTTTTTCTCACAATCGCGTCCATGATTAAAGCTCCTTTCTCAGGGCTTCCTGATCTCGCGGATCAGTCCTCCGTCGCCCGGGCAGAAAGCCCGGATGTTGGCTTCGGGAGTCGCCGGAGGCACCTCGCAGCCCGGCATCAAGATGAACCGCGACCCTCCTCTGCGGAGACAATCGCGGACAAACGCCGCGACGGACTCCGGCGTGCCCTGCAGAAGGACCCCCACGGGGTCGAAATTGCCGCACAGCGTCACGCCGGGCCCGACGGCCTCCCTCGCCTTCTCCAACGGGACCATCCAGTCCAGGTCGATGATGTCAGCTCCCGTCCGGGCCATGATCCCAACGATCGGGCCGGTGTTTCCGCAGATGTGGAGTTTGACGGCCGCGCCGGAGTCATGAATGGCGGCAACGAGCCGCGTTTCGAGGGGCAGGACAAGGTCCCGGTAAAGGACGGGGCCGATCAGGCTGGCGGCGGCGTCGCCGATTCCGATCATGTCGGCCCCGGCCGAGATCTGGGCCCGGGCGAAGGCGATCGCATTTTCGACCACGATCTCCGCCGCGGCGAGATAAAGCTTGGGCGCGTCGATGAGGTCGAGCATGGCATATTCGACGCCGCGCAGGTCGGCGTATTCGGCGAGAGGGCCTTCAACCCATCCGAGGACGCTGTGGGTCCGGCCGACGGCCGCCGCCAGCTTGCCCACGGACTCCACGCGCTGGCCCATCCGCCCGCTCGCGGCAGCGTCGACGGGCCGCAGCTTTCCCAAGTCGGCTTCCGAGGTGATGAGGTAAGCGCGCGGCTTGCCGACGCCTTCCTCCGGGTAATCGAATTCCATTCCGAAGCCGGAAGCTTCCCGCCAGGGGTCGCTGATGGCGCTAGCCTGGTCGATCCCGAAGGCCTTCGTCACGGCCAGCTGGGCGCCGACAAGGACGTCGCCGTCCAGATAATAATCCCGGTAAGAGCGGTTGATATAGTGGGCCGCCCAAGACATGAAAATCGGGGTGACGGCCGGCCTGTCGTGGGGGCGGCCTTGGATGACCGCGTAGAGCCTTTCCTTCGATGTCACCAGCGGGCCACCTCGGCGGGCCCGGAAAAGGGAAAAAGTCCGGTTCTAGTCCTCTTCCTCGGGCCTGACCCGGCCTTCTTTCACCGCCTCGGCGATGATCTTCTGCTGGATATGCGAAGGCGCCTCTTCGTAATGGGAGAACTCCATGACATAAGAGCCGCGTCCGCCCGTAATGGACGTCAGGGTGGGCTCGAAATCGAGCATTTCCGACATCGGGACCGCGGCCTTGAGGACGCGCATCGTCCCCTTCTGCTCCATTCCCTGGACCTTGCCGCGCCGGCCGTTGAGGTTGCCCATGATGTCGCCCATATAGGCCTCGGGCGTATAGATCTCGACGCGCATAATGGGCTCGAGGATAGTGGGCTTGGCCTCTTTCATGGCCTTCTTGTAGGCCTTGGTGGCGGCGATCTTGAAGGCGATGTCCGAAGAATCGACATCGTGGTAAGACCCGTCGTACAGGATGACCTTGAAGTCCACGGCCGGGTAGCCGGCCAGGACGCCTTTCTTGCGCGCCTCGAGGATACCCTTCTCGACCGACGGAATAAAATTGCGCGGAATGGCCCCGCCAAAGACCTTGTCCTCGAACTCGAAGTCCTTGCCCCTCGGCAGCGGCTCCATCTTGATCCAGACGTCGCCGAACTGGCCGCGGCCGCCGGTCTGCTTCTTGTGACGGCCCTGGACGTCGGCCCGGCCCTTGATCGTCTCCTTATAGGATATCTTGGGCGGCTTCAGGTCGACGTCGACGTTGTAGCGCTTCCTGAGGCGCTCGGTGATGATCCGGACATGGAGTTCCCCGTTCCCGGAGATGAGGAGCTGGGCCGTGTCCGGGTCGCGCTCGATACGGACCGTCGGGTCCTCCTCGATGATCCGGTGCGTCGCCTGGGAGATCCGGTCCTCGTCCGCCCGGGTCTTGGGCTCGACGGCGAACGAGATCGAGGGTTCGGGGAAATGCATGGCTGGAAATTCTATCCCGGCGCCCTTGGCGCACAGGGTATCGCCCGTGGACGTGACTTTCAGCTTGGCCGTCGCGGCGATGTCCCCGGCTTTGGCCTGGCCCGCCGGGATCTGCTCCTTGCCTTGCAGGAAAAACAGGCCGACCAGCTTCTCGTCGGTTTCCCGTGTCGTGTTCGAGACGGCGCCGTCGGGGTTCATCCGCCCCGAAAACACCCTCATCATCGATATCCGGCCGGTGTACGGGTCGGAGATGGTCTTGAAGACCAGGGCCGAAAACGGGGCGTCCGGGGACGGCTGAATGGTCTGCTCCTGCCCCTTGACCTTGGCCTTGACGCCGCCCCGTTCGACGGGCGAGGGCAGGTAGGAAATGATGTCGCTGAGGATCGGCTGGCCGCCGATGTTGGCCAGCGCCGAGGCGGCGAAGACGGGAAAGAGCTGATGGTTGAGGATGGCCCGCTTCAGGCCGCTCGCGAACTCCTCGGCCGAGAGCTCGCCTTGCTCGAGGTATTTTTCCATGAGCTTTTCGTCGCTCTCCGCGACCATGTCGATGAGGTCCCGGCGCCGTTTCTCGACTTCGGGTTGGAGGTCGCCGGGCACGGCGGATTCCTTGAACTTGCCGCTCTCGTCCCTGTCGAAGATATAGGCCTTGCCCGCGATGATGTCGACGACGCCGGAAAAGTTTTTCTCCTCGCCGACAGGCAGTTGGACGGGGACGGCCTGGCGGCCGAAGAACTGCTGGACGGCCTCGACGGCCCCCTTGAAGTTCGCGTTTTCCCGGTCCATCTTGTTGATAATAACGATCCGGGGGAGGCCGAAGTCCTCGAGCATCTCCCAGACTTTTTCGGTTCCCACTTCGACACCGGCGACGCTGTCGATCAGGACGGCCGCGGCGTCCACCGCGCGGAGGGCGGACCGGGTGTCCCAAAGGAAATTGCTGTAACCCGGGGTGTCGATGATGTTGATCTTGTGGTCTTGCCACTCGCAAAAGCAGGCGGCCGAATTGATGGAGATCTTCCGCTCGATCTCGTCGGGATCGTAGTCGGTGACGGTGTTCCCTTTATCGACCTTGGTCAGCCGGGTGGTCGCTCCAGTATCGAACAGGAGCGCGGACGTCAGCGAAGTCTTTCCCGACGACCCGTGACCCACCAAGGCCACGTTCCGGATTTTATCCACGGCATAATCTTTCATCCTCGAGCCTCCTCGGAACTGGAAAAATCTCTGTCCGCCAGGAATTCCTGGGTGTCTTGGTGAAAAAGAATATCTATCATAATCAAATTTTCCTATTTCCTCAAGGGGAAATTCCGTTTTCCCGGGCTATCGGCCGAGCCGGCGCCGGGCTCAAAGGTCCGGATTCTGGAGCACGGCTTCGAGATCGGGCGGGAGCTGGGAGGCGAAGGTCAGCCTTTCCCCCGTCCCGGGATGGATGAACGAAAGCGTATGGGCGTGGAGGAAGAGCCGCGGGACCTTGATCCCCTTCTTCTTCGGGCCGTAAAGAGTATCGCCGGCGATCGGGTGGCCGGCCGCCGCCAGGTGCACCCGGATCTGGTGGGTCCGGCCCGTGACCGGCTTGATTTCGAGAAGGGTTGCCTCCTTGAAAACCCGCAGGACCGTAAAGAATGTCTCCGCGGGCTTGGGGTGCCTGGACCGGACCGAGATCTTCTTGCCGTCCGTCGCGTGCCGGCCGAGGGGCCAGTTGATCCGGCCTTCCGGGGCCGTGATGCGTCCGAGGGCCAGGCCCAGGTAGGTTTTCCAGACGTCCCGCCTCTTGAACTGCCGGAGGAGAGACTCGTAGGCCCGCTCCGTCCGGGCCGCGACCATCACGCCCGAGGTCTCCTTGTCCAGCCGGTGGACGATTCCCGGCCTGTCGGGCGGCCCCACGGCGGCGATCTCGGGGAAATGATAGACCAGGGCGTTGGCCAGCGTCCCCGCGGGATTCCCGGCGCCGGGATGCACGACCAGGCCGGACGGCTTCTCGAGGACGATGATCTCGGGGTCTACGAAGAGGACTTTGAAGGGCACGTCCTGCGGTTCCAGCCGGTCCGGATTCCGGGTCTCGTACTCGACGACGACCCGGTCCCCGGCCCGGAGCTTGAACCCGGCCCGCCGGATCTCGCCGGCGACGCGCACGTCCCCGCTGTTGATGAGCTTCTTGAGCTGGGAGCGGGTCAGGCCGGAAACTTTTTCAGCCAGAAAAACATCCAGCCGGGCCCCCTCGCCCGAATCGGCCGTGACGTCGAACTCATGCCTGGGCACGTTGGCGCCGCCGCAGGATCACGGCCAGCGCGACGCCGCCCAATACCCCCAGGATGCAGTAGAGCTGGGGAAGGGACAGGCTCGCGAAAGGCGTGGCCCCGCGGATGAAATAGACCTTGTCGGCGTGGTCGCCGCGGAAATATTCCGTGATGAACCGGATGACGGAGTAGTTGACGATATAGAGCGAAAAGACCTGACCGTCGAACGCCTTCCGTCTGAGGACGAAGAAGAGAATCCCGAAATTCAGGAAATTCAGGGCTGCCTCGTAGAGTTGGACGGGGTGGAGGTGCACATTCAGGGGAATGCCGGTCAGCTCGTGGGCGTATTCGCTCTTAAAAACGACGCTCCAGGGCGCCGCGCACTCGCTCCCGTAGCAGCAGCCCGCGCTGAAGCAGCCGATGCGGCCGAAACCGTGCCCCATCGCGAGGGCCGGTGCGACGAGGTCCGACGCCCGCCAGGTCGGGATCTTTCTCCGCCGGAAATACCAGAGGGCGAAGATGACGCCGAAGGTCAGGCCGCCTTGAAAGACACCGCCCGACTGGGCCAGGCTGAAAAGCTGCTTCGGCGAGCTCAGGTACAAAGACACGTTCCCCAGAAAGAGGATGAGCTTGGCCCCGATCAGCGAAACGATGATTGTATAAAACGCCGCGTCTAATAAGAGCGGGGCGTCGAGCCCGGCCTTTTTCGCCTGGACATAAATGAACCACAGCGCCGTCCCGACTCCGACGGCCATCATGAAGCCGTACGTGTGGACGGTCAGGGGCCCGATTTTTAGGAGGATGGGATGCATGCCGGTTTTCTCCTGAAAAAGATGAAGAGCATGAGGACGGCGCCGACGCTGATGCAGGAATCGGCCACGTTAAAAAACGGCCAGTGGGCGTTGCGGACGTAGACGTCCAGGAAGTCGATGACGAACCCGCGCGTGATCCGGTCGAGGAGGTTTCCAAGGGCCCCGGCCATGATCAGGGCCAGCGAGATTTTCATCAGCCTATCAGAGGGCGGCGTCTTGAAAAAGTAGAACACGACGAGGCCCAGGGCCAGGAGGGAGGCCGCGGTCAGGGCGATGAAGACCACCTGGTTGTTGGACTGGTTGAAGGCGCCGAAAATGGCCCCCCGGTTATGGATCCGCGTGATGCTGAAGAAGCCCGGGATGACGGGCCGGCTCTCATAGAGCTCGACCGTCCGGGAGATGACGAATTTGGCGGCCTGGTCGAGCGCAATCATAACCAGCATGAACAGGAAATAGGGTATGTTCCTCCTCATGGGACGGCCGTCCTGACGACCGCGTCGCAGCGGGCGCAGAATGTTGGATGGGACTGGCTCTGTCCGACGAACGTCGAATAGTTCCAGCACCGCTCGCATTTGGCCCCGGGGGCTCGCCCGATGAGGACCTCGAGCTCCCCGGCGCCGCCCTTCTCGACTGCCGCGGCGGAGACGATGAACAGGGAAGGCAGTTCGTCGCGGTATTTCTCGAGCAGGTCGGCCTGCGGGCCCGAAGCCTTCAGGGTGACCTGGGCTTCGAGAGAGTTCCCTATGAGACCCTCGGCCCGGGCCTTCTCCAGATCCTTGAGGACCCGCTCCCGGACCTCCAGGAGGCTTTTCATGTCATCGAGGAAGGCCGGGCCGGCGGCGCCGAGCCAATTCTTTTCCTTATCGAACTCGCCGAGGTGGACCGATCCCTCTTTCCCGGTGTAGGCGGGCGCGTGCGCCCAGACTTCGTCGGCAGTGAAGGACAGGACCGGCGCCGCTAAAAGGAGGCTCCGGCGCAGGACCTCGAACATGGCCGTCTGGGCCGAACGCCTCAGGGGGGACTTCTTGGCGGAGCAGTAAACCCGGTCCTTGACGACGTCGAGGTAGAAGGCGCTGAGGTCCACGGTGAAAAAATCGAGAAGGGCGTGGACGACCGTGTGGTATTCGTACTCCTCGTACGCCCTGCGGATACGCCGGGCGACGTCCTCCCACTGCTCCAGGATCCAGCGGTCGAGGTCGAGGAGCTCGTCCTCCCGCGGGGCGTCCGTGTCGGGGTTGAAGTCGTAGAGATTGCCCAGGAGAAAACGCCAGGTGTTCCGGATCTTACGGTAGGCCTCGACCAGCCTCTGCTCGATCTCGCGGCCGAAACGGGCGTCCTCCTTGTAGTTCAGCATGGCCACCCAGAGCCTGAGGATCTCGGCGCCGCTCCGGGCGATGATCTCGCCGGGCTCGATGGCGTTCCCCTGCGATTTTGACATGGCCCTCCCCTGCTCGTCGAGAATGAAGCCGCAGGTGATGCACGTGCCGAAGGGGCTCTGGCCCTTGACCCTAACGCCGATGAGGAGCGAGCTCTGGAACCATCCCCGATGCTGATCATGGCCCTCGATGTAGACGTCGGCCGGCCAGCGGTGGCCCGGTTCCCTTTCGAGCACGTTCTGCGACGCCCCGGATTCGAACCAGACGTCGAGGATATTCATCTCCTTACGCAGGTCCGAACCCCCGCAGGACGGGCATTTCGTTCCGGCCGGAAGCAGAGCCGCGGCCTCCTTGCGGTACCAGGTGTCGGACCCTTCCTTTTCAAATATTCCCGCCACGTGGCGGACGATGCCGGCGTCGGCAACGATTGCCCCGCAGGCGCGGCAGGCGAAGGCCGGAATGGGCACGCCCCAGGAGCGCTGGCGGGAAATGCACCAGTCGGGCCGCCCGGCGACCATGCTGTCGATCCTTTCCTGCGCCCATTCCGGGATCCAGCGGACGGCCCGGATGGCGGCGCGGGCCGCGTCCCGAAATCCGTCCTTGTCCATCGAGATGAACCACTGCTCCGTGGCCCGGAAGATGACCGGATTCTTGCAACGCCAACAGTGGGGGTAGGAATGACTGATGGTTGTTTCCTTGAGGAGCGTCCCGTCTTTCTTCATGTCGGCCGTGATAAGGGGGTTGGCCGTGAAAACGTCGACCCCGGCGTAGCGGATGACGTCCGGGGTGAATTTCCCCTCGTCGTCGACAGGTGTGTAGATATCGATGCCGTACGCAGTGCCCGTTCTGTAATCGTCCTGCCCGTGGCCGGGCGCGGTGTGGACGGCCCCCGTCCCGTCCTCGAGCGTGACGTATTCGGCCAGGACAAAGACCGATTCCCGGTCGACAAACGGGTGTCGGGCCTTGAGCCCTTCCATCTCCTTGCCGGGAAACGTCGCCAGGACCTTGGGGGCGCTCCAGCCGAGCTCCGCGGCGACGGCCGGCAGGAGCTTCTTGGCCAGAATATAGACGTCGCCGTCGACGGCCGCCGCGACGTATTCGTAGTCGGGGTGGAAGGCGATGGCCATGTTGGCCGGGAGCGTCCATGGCGTCGTCGTCCAGATCAGGGCGAAGACTTTTTTGCCCGCGAGAGCGGGATATTTCGCCGCCACGTCGGAAATCATGGGGAACCGGACGTAGATCGAAGGCGAAGTCTTGTCCCGGTATTCGATCTCGGCCTCGGCCAAGGCCGTCTCGCAGTGAATGCACCAGTGGACGGGTCTTTTGCCCTTGTAAACGCCGTTCCGGTCGAAGAAGTCGGCGAGATACCGCAGGACCATGGCCTCGTAGGCCGGGTCCATCGTCAGGTATGGTTTGTCCCACGCGCCGAGGATACCGAGCCGCTTGAACTCGTTCCTCTGGATGTCTATGAACTTGAGGGCGTATTGGCGGCACTCATTGCGGATCTCGTCCGTCGTCATCGAAGCCTTCTTGGGACCGAGTTGCTTGTCGACATGGATTTCGATGGGCAGGCCGTGGCAGTCCCAGCCCGGGACATAGGGCGCATAGTGTCCCTGCATCGCCTTCGTTTTGACGATGAAGTCCTTGAGAATCTTGTTGAGGGTCGTGCCGAGATGGATGTGCCCGTTGGCGTACGGCGGACCGTCGTGAAGAATGAAGGTCGGCCGGCCCTCTTTCGATTCCAGGATGCGGGCGTAAAGGCCGTCTGCCTCCCATTTCTTGATCATCTCGGGCTCTTTTTGGGCCAGCGAGGCCTTCATGGCGAACGAGGTCTTCGGCAGGTTCAGCGTGCTCTTGACGTCCAGCTTCTCAGCCATCACGGTCTCCGATCGGTTGAGTACATTCGGTCATTATAGAACAAGTCATATTTTACCGCCACTGAGAATCGTCTATGAACAGAGGATTTTAGGGATGGTCGGAACGTCATGAGCGGTTTAGCCCGAGAACCACGACCTTTGAGGGGAGTTGCAGAGGCAACCGTCGAAACTTGTTTGAGCCCGGCGCAGCGCGCGCCGGGCGAGTTGTTTCGACACCGCTGGGGCTGGAATCCCCTCGTCCCAGCGGTGTGAAAAACCGCTCTCTGGAGTGGAGGCCATCTCTAAAACCCTCTGGGCAAAGCGGAATTGTTCGGGGGCGCGAACCCGCCTATTTCTTGATGAAATGGGCGCCGCGGGAGACGGGGTTGGCCAGGGCGGCATGGGTGATCATGAGGGCCACCTGGATGCCGTGCCGGAGGCCCACGACCTTGGCGTCCATCCGGGCCTCCCTGTAAAAGCGCTCGACCCTGTGGCGGAGATACTCCAGGTCGGATTTGGCGCGCTCGAGACGCTTCGGCGTCCGGATGATCCCCGCGTAATTCCACATCGTCGATCGGATGGTGAGCCAATCCTGGTTGATGAGGGCCGGGTCGATCTCCTCTTCCTTTTTGGGGTAGTACCACTGGTGGATGTCCGCGGGCCTGTAGGGACGCACGTCGTCGAAGCGGCCGCCGATGTCGCGGGCCGCCCGGGTCCCCCAGACCAAGCCCTCGAGGAGCGAGGTCGAGGCCAGACGGTTGGCCCCATGGACGCCGGTACAGGCCACTTCCCCGACCGCGTAAAGGCCGTCGAGCGACGTCCGCCCCCAGCCGTCCGCGAGCACGCCGCCGCAGCAGTAGTGGGCGGCCGGGACGACCGGAATCGGTTCCCTCGTGATGTCGATCCCGCACTCCAGGCATGTTTTATAAATCGTCGGGAACCTCTTCTTGATGTCGATTTTGGCATAGGACGCGAGGTCGAGCAGGAGGTATGCCGAGTTGGTCGTGAGCATCTCTTCATACATCGCCCGGGAAACTTCGTCACGCGGTGCAAGGTCCCGGTCCGGGCTGTACTTCTCCATGAACGTCCGGCCGTCTCTGGTCTTGAGGCGGGCCCCCTCCCCGCGCACGGTCTCGGAAATCAGGAAGCCGTCCCCCCCCTGGCGATAAAGAACCGTCGGATGGAACTGGATGTACTCCATGTTGACGATCCTGGCCCCGGCCCGCAGGGCCATGGCGTAGCCCGCCCCGATGGACGCGGGCGGGTTCGAGGTGTAAAGGAAAACGGACCCGCAGCCGCCTGCCGCCAGGACCGTGTACGGAGCGAAAAACCTCGCCACCCGCTGGGTCGGATTGCTGAGAACATAAGCCCCGATGGCGCGCGGTCCGCGGTAGTAGGAGACGGGATTCTTGGAATGGTGCGGGACAGTCAGGAGGTCCACGGCCGTGTGGTCGGCGAAGATCGTGACGTTCGCGCACTTCCGCAGGGCGTCCAGGAACTTCTCTTCGACCGCCCGGCCCGTCGCGTCATCGACGTGGAGGATCCGCCGCCGGGAATGGCCCGCTTCCTGGGCGTAATCCAGCATTTCCGGGGCGCTTCGGGTGAACGGGATCTTCAGCTCTTTGACCAATGATTTTTCGACGAGGTTGGGCCCCTCGCTGACGAGGATGTCGACGGCCTCGGGGTCGTTGACGCCGTCGCCGGCGGTGATGATATCGTCCTTGAGGAGTTCGGGATGATCATCGGGCCCCATGGACACGATGCCTCCCTGGGCGTGATAAGTATTGGAATCCTCGGGCTTCGCGGACTGCGTGAGGACGGCCACCTGCAACCCGGATTTGGCCGCTTCGAGGGCGGCGCTGGCGCCCGCGATGCCGCTGCCGATGACCAGGACATCGGCGGTGATATCGGGATCTCTCATCTCAGTTCAGCTCAAAAACTCCAGGCTGATGTCCAGAGCCCGCGCGGAATGGGTCAGGGCGCCCACCGAAATGAAATCGACGCCGATCGCGGCGATTTCACGGGCCCTGTCGAGCGTGACGTTGCCCGAAACCTCGATCGGGACGCGGCCGGCGTAAACCCCGGCCACTTTTCGCATGTCCTCAAGCGACATGTTGTCCAGCATGACGATGTCGGCACGGGCGGCCAGCGCCTGACAGGCCTCGTCGACGGTCGCCACTTCGACCTCGACCTTCATTCCCGGGGGGGCGTTGGCCCGGGCGCGACGGATGGACTCCGTGATGTTCCCGACATGGCGGATGTGGTTGTCCTTGATCAGGACCATGTCGGAGAGGCCCAGGCGGTGATTCTGGCCGCCGCCCATGCGCACGGCGTACTTTTCGAGGCGGCGAAGCCCGGGCGTCGTCTTCCGGGTGTCGAGGATGCGGGTTTTGGTCCCTGCGACGGCGTCCACGAAGTGGCGCGTGGCCGTGGCGATGCCTGACAGCCGCTGGAGGAAATTGAGGGCGGTCCGCTCCCCCTTGAGGAGCGAAACCGTCGGCCCCTTGAGGCGGGCCAGGACCGCGTCTTTTTGAAACTTCGCCCCGTCCTCGAATTCCGGGCGAAAATCTATGTTTTTGTCGATAATTTCGAAAACGCGCCGGACGACCGGGAGGCCGGCCAGGATCCCGTCCTCTTTGGCCAGGAGGATAGCCTCCGAAACGGCCGCCGGCGGAATGATGCTCTCCGAGGTGACGTCCCCGTCAGGCATATCCTCGCGGAGGGCGGACCGGATGATCTCGTCGTGTTCAAGGTCGGCCATTTGGTTGAATTATAGGGATTTCGGCCGGCCCGGTCAACGCGCCGGCCATTGCCTCGGCGTGCGAAATATGCCAGAATGGACGGCGCCGTGAGAACCAAACTCCCGAAATCCCCCGAACCGCGCGCTCCCCTTCCTTATGTGGACCACTTTCATCTCGACCCGGCCGACCTCCGGAAAGTCCTCGGAGTCGCCCTGTCGAGCGGCGGGCGGTTCGCCGAGATCTACATGGAGCACCGGAGCTACGATTTCGTCAACATGGAGGAGGATATCATCAAGGAGACGGCCGAGAGCGTCAGCCTCGGACTCGGCATCCGCGTCCTCTCCGGAGACAAAACGGGCTTCGGCTACACGAATGACCTCTCGCTCGACAAGGTGAAGAAAGCGGCCCTGACGGCGGCCGCCATCGCCTCGGGCAAAGCCAAGGCCACTCCCGCGCGGGTCCGGGAACAGCGGCTCCCAAAGAGCGCTTACCGAGTCGCCGCTCCCGCCGACAAGGCCGGCCTCAAAAAGAAAATCGCCCTCGTCCAGGAGGCGTACGGGGCGGCGCAAAAATCCGATCGGCGCATCGCCAAGGTCAAGGCCTACTTCCAGGACAGCCTGTCCCACATCGCGATCCTCAATTCCGACGGCCTCCTCGTCCGCGATACCCGGCCCATGGTCAAACTCATTTGCGTGGCCATTTCCGAAGTGAACGGCCAGCGCGAGATCGGCTTTTGGGGCGGCGGGGGGCGGGTCGGGATGGAATATTTCCGTGACGTCCTCACCCCCCGGGGGATCGGCGAGAAGGCCGCGCGTGAAGCCGTCCTGCTGGTCGAGGCCAAGGACGCCCCGGCCGGGGAAATGCCCATCGTCCTCGCCCCGGGCCACAGCGGGGTCCTCATCCACGAAGCCGTTGGCCATCTCCTCGAAGCCGACTTCAACCGGAAGAAAACGTCGATCTTCTGGAACAAGACGGGGAAAAAGGTCGGCTCCGACCTGGTCACGATCTATGACGACCCGACCATCCCGGCGTTCCGCGGCTCCTACAGCGTCGACGACGAGGGGACCGTGCCGCGGCGGACGCTCCTCATCGAAAAAGGCGTGGTCCGCGGTTTTCTCCAAGATAGGCTCTCCGCGGGTCTCATGCGCCAGCCCCTGAACGGGCACGGACGGCGGCAGGATTATAGCCATGCCCCTATCCCCCGGATGGCCAACACGTATATCGAGCGAGGCGAGCACGCGCCCGAGGAAATCATCGGCTCCGTCAAAAAGGGTTTCTACGTCGCGAGCCTCTCGGGCGGCCAGGTCGAGGATTCGGGAAAGTTTACCTTTTCCGTGAGCCTCGGCTATCTCATCGAGGACGGCAAGCTCACCGCGCCCGTCAAGCAGGCGACGCTCATCGGGACGAACGTCGACATCCTGAAGCGGATCGAGATGGCCGGGCCGGACCTCGAATTCGGCTTGCAGACAGGGACGTGCAGCAAGGAAGGCCAGGACGTGCCCGTCGCCGACGGTTGCCCCACGCTCAAGATATCGAAGATGACCGTGGGAGGGCGGTCATGAAGTCCGCGATAGCGCCTCATGGCCCCTCGGACCTCCGGGCCCTGGCGGAGAAGCTGGTCGGGGAGGCCCGGAAATTAGGGGCGGACGAAGTCGAAGTCTCCGTCGTTGACGGGCGGGAATTCGACGTCGACGTCCGGAAGGGCCGGGTCGAGCACCTCGTCGAGGCCGGATCGCGCGTGTGCGGTCTCAAGGTGATCAAGGACCAGCGCACCGCGTACGCCAGCTCCTCGGACCTCGCGCCGGAAACGCTCCGGCGCCTCGTCCGGAATGCGGTGCGGAGGGCCGAGCTGGCGAGCCCGGACGAGTTCGCCGGCCTGGCGCCGCTCTCCAAGGAGCGGATCGACGCCGCGTCGCTCGACCTGTTCGACCAGGCGGTCACCGCGCTCGACTCGAAAACGAAGATCCGCCTCGCCCGCGAGACCGAGCGCATCGCCCTCCAGGACAAGCGCATCACGAATTCGTACGGGGCGAACTTCGGGACAAACGAGTTGCGGTCGGTCCTGGCCAACTCGAACGGCTTCGTCGGAGAGTTCGAGCAAACCTACTGCGAGCTGAGCGTCGGCCTCCAGGCCGGAGACACCGACAACAAAGTCGAGGACTCCTGGTTCTCCTCGAAGCGCCACTTCAAGGACCTGGCCAGCCCCGAGGACATCGCCCGGCAGGCCGTCGAGCGTACCGTCCGGCAGTTGCGGCCGCGGAAGATCCGGACGCAGAACGTGCCTGTCATCTTCGAGCCGACGCAGACGTCATGGCTTGTAGGATTCCTTTTCGGATGCGTTTCGGGAACGGCCGTCTATCAGAAGGCGACGTTCTTGGCCGGCAAGCTCGGGCAGAAAATCGGGAACGGGCTCGTCACGGTTGTCGACGACGGGCTCATGCCCGGCGAGCTCGGAACGAGGCCCTTCGATTCGGACGGCCTGCCCTCGAGGAGGACGACGGTCGTCGAGAAGGGAATTCTGAAGAATTTCCTTTGCAATACGTACGCGGCCCGGAAACTCAAGCTCGGGTCCACGGGGAACGCCGACGGCGGCGGGGTCAGTCCCAACAACTTCTATCTCGAGCCCGGCACGGCGACCCCGCGGGACATCATCGCGCGGATGGCCAAAGGTCTGATCCTCATCCGGACGCTGGGCCACGGCCTGAACTCCGTAAGCGGGGACATCTCGCGCGGCGCGTTCGGGCTTTGGGTCGAGAACGGCGAAATCGCCTACCCCGTTTCGGAGATCACGATTTCGGGAAACCTGGGGACGATTCTCAACACGATCGAGGTCGTCGGGAACGACCTCGAGTTCTTCAGCCCGGTGACCGGCCCGACTATCAAGGTCGCCGAGATGACCGTCGCCGGCAGCTAATTCGGGGACACAATACTAATTTCCGAATTACCTTCTTTCCGTGCGCGACGGATTTCTCCCTATCTAGCGGAGGAGCGAAAATCGGAAATTAGTATTGTGTCCCCAATTAATGTTAGAACCGGTTGCGGTGTACAACGCTCGCGCGCGTCCGCTTTGGGACGTGCAGGCGGCCTTCCGCGTCCTTCCAGTATTTATGCGAATCGCTGAGGTCTTCCACCGCAGGATCCTCGGCCGGATACCCGAGGGCCAGCACGCAATCAATCCGGTGGCCGTCCGGGACGCCGAGAATGCCCTTCAGTCTGTCACGGTCGACGGACAGGAGCCAGCAGCTTCCGACACCCTCACCGAGCGCCGTCAGGATCATGTTTTCCATGGCCGCGCCGACGTCATATTCGAACATCTTCTCCCGGACCTTCGTATTGACGAGGGTCACGATGTAGGCGACCGGCTCCTGGCCCGGTTTCGGATCGCCCTCCGGGGCGATATACGCCGCCCACTTCAGGCACGGGAAAATCTCGCCGCACACTCGCCTGTCATCGACGGCGATGTACTCGAGCGGCTGCAGGTTGGCCGCGGACGGGGCCAGCCGTGCCGCCTCGACGAGCTTCTCGACCAGATGGCCCGGCAGCGGGTCCGGCTTGAACTGCCGGATTGTCCGCCGGCCCACGGCGATGTCGTAAATCTCCTTGTCACCCTGACACATATGGCACCTCCATTGTTTTCCGTTTTTCCGTGACCGGCGCCCGTCCCATGAAGACACCGGTCGCCACAAGCAAGAAGACGCCGGCGAAAACGTACATCCGCCGGTATCCCATGATGTCCGATATCCATCCGAAGAAGGGCGACCCGACGCCCATCCCCACGTCGAAGAGGGAATTGTACATGCTGATGGCCAGCCCCTTGTTCTCGCGCCCCATGAAATCGATGATGTAAGTGCTCAAGGCGGGGAAGATCAGGCCCTGCCCGATCCCGCCAAGGAAGCCCGTCACAAGGAGCAGCGGGGTCGTGTGGATCCGCGAGATCAGGAACAGGTTCGCGCAGATGATCAGGGCCGCCGGCAGGATGACCGTTTTCCGTCCGAAGCGGTCCGAAAGGTCGCCCGTGCGGAAGCGCGTCAGGATGGCGGCCAGCGAGAAGACCAGGAAAAAAGTCCCCACGCGCTCGATGCCGACCGATTGCCCGAACACGGCGATGAAATAGATGATGGCCCCCCGGATGGAGCCGTGGAAAACGGGCATGGCGGAGACGATGATGATGACCGCCAGGGGCACCTTTCGGAGCGCCCGGAATCCCGCCTTCGCGCCGGCCGCTCCCGGCCTGACGATCCCCCGCGCGGCCAGGATGCAGAGAAACGCCGCTCCCAGGAAGAGCAGGCTGGCGTTGAACACCCGGCCGAAGCCCCAGCGGGTGGCGATCTCCTCGGCGAGGAGCGGCCCCAGGGCGTTGGCCACCAGGCCGGCGACACCAATGATGCCCATGGACCGGGCCAGGCGGTCGGCCGGCGCCAGGTCTGAGCACATGGAGATCGTGGCCGACATGCTGATCCCCCATCCGACGCCCATGAAAGCCCGCAGGACGAGGGGCAGCCAGCCGGCGTCATGGACGAAGTGGAAGAAGGGGACGCCGGCGATCAGGATGGCGATGCCGGCGAGGGCGAGGGGCTTCCCGCCGCGGACATCGATCGTCCGGCCGAAGAGCGGCCGCACGGCGATGGCCACGATGCTGAATATCCCCATGATCAGGCCGACCTGGCTTTGGCGTGGGCCGAACGGCTTGAGGAACACGGGCAAGAGAAAGTAGAGGGACACGGCCATGTAGAGCGCGAAGAACCCGAAGATGCCGAGAAGGAAATCCCGGTTCCAGAAGGATCCCACGGCCGGCCCGCATGGCGGCGCCGTTTTCTTGAAGGTCATGTCCAGTCCTGCACCCGGGACGATGGAGAAAGTTTCAGCGCTCGATGAGCCATTTCACGGCGTAGCGTTTGACCGCCTGGTATCCGTCCTCGTCCACTTCGAGGGCATAATACTTGCCTTTCTTGATCCCGATTCCGCTGGGCTTCAGAGGGATGCGGCCGATGAATCGCCCCTCGCGGTCGAAAACGTCATGGACGAGTTTCCCGCCCCCGGCCTTTTCCCAGGTCTGGACGAGGAGAGGCCCCTGATCGTCCACGAAGAACCGAGTGAAGGCGGAATGGGACTTCGAAAACTCGACGGTGATCCCTTGCGGGATATCCTTCAATTCCTCCTTCTTTTCCTCATCGGTGATTTCCACCGGGTCATAATCCCTGGTGATTTTCCTGAAAACCTTATTACTCTCCGCCCCGAAGAACAGGATTTCATAGCTCGCGGGATAGCCGTAGATGACATTATCCTCCCTGTCGAGCTGCCAGTACGAAATGGCCAGGAAGGGATTGAACCGGGCCGGGTCCGGAGCTGGAGAGCTTGCTAGCAAGGCGATCGGAGTCCCGTCCGGGCCGAGTTTTTTCGTGTCATACCGGCGCTCATTGGCGTTAAAAAAGACTTCGGTCACGACCACCCTGCCCTTGGAATCGACCCGGGCGCGAACCGTCATCAGGCCTCTTAAGACCTGTTGGCGGAGGAAGGTCCCGTCGAGCTTGAAATAAGAGATCCGTTCACCCGCCTGATGGACAACTAGCTCCCCGGCAAGCCGGTTGATTGAGAGTGTCATCGGGGCATTGAATTCTCCCGGCCCCTGACCTTTCCGCCCGATCGTCTTGACGTATTTCCCGGATGCGTCGAAAACCTTGACGTTGGCCGCCTTGGAGTCTAGAACGAAGATGTTTCCGGCGTCGTCGACGACGAGCGTCCGAATATCTTCGAACGCGTAATCCCCCTGCGCGTTCGCTCCCCCAAGCGACAGATCTTCCTTGAGTTCCAGGACCGGGGTTTTATAGACCGGCTCTCTGGGATTCCTGGCCACGGTCACATCGCCTTCTTTCGCCGTCGTCCCCTTCCACTTGACCTGGCCGGAGGCCCCGACGCCCGGGCCCTGCACAAGCAACGCCAGCCAGGCGACGAAAACCCCGGCTTTTTTAATATTCATGCTTCCCCTTCTTGATGACCCCTCTCGCAAAGGGCGTTCATTCTCGAATCTGATATTTCCTGACGGCGTACGTCCCGTCCTTGGACGGCTCGATGATCCAGAGGCCGTCATCGCCGAGCGCGCACATTTCCGGATATCCGATGTTCCGGAGGGCCGCTTCGGGAAGCTGAAGATAAAAAGCGTCGGTGTAGGTCCCGTCCGCGTCAAACACGTCGACGACGACGCCTTTCTCTCTGTCCCGGGTCGAGGTGACGGCCCAGATCATGTCCCCGTGCGCGAATAAGTTTATGACGTCGTTCGCATAAGTCAATTGGGGTTGCGTGTAATGCTTGCCGTCGATCGAGAGTCCTCCTTTCTTCTGCTCCTCGGTCAACGGCGGGGATTTGATACGTTTATAGGCCCGCCGGAATTCCCTGAGGACCGTATCGGAGGCGGGGTCATAGAGTTTCAGCAGGTATTCGCAGGTGTGGGTCAGAACCAGATGCGTCCCCTGAAACGAAATGGCGATGAGCTTGCTGATATCGAACATCCCTCCGCCGCCTTTCGGAGATGTCACGACGAATTGCCTGGCCGGAAAGGACCGCAGCGTTTTGGTCTCGCCCGTCGACGCGTTGAAGGCCACAATGTTTTGCGGAGCGTCCACGATGCCGGGCTCGCCTTCGACGCGGGGGAAAGTCGCGGAATGCATATAGAAGACGCCCCCGTGAACAAGCAGCGCCGTTAAGAACGGCGTCTTTGTCCGGATCGGAACTTCCCGATCGCATGTTCCGGCGGCATCGATCCAGAGCAACTTACCGGGCATACCGGCCTGCACGATGACGTGCTTCTCGTCGAACAGGCAGGTAACGACGGAGATCATTTCGCCCGGCCCTTGTCCCTTCTTGAAAAGGTTGCGCAGGAATTTCCCGTTCTTGTCGAACTGGAGGAGCTGATCCTTATCCTGGATGAGGAGGCTTCCGTCGGGCGCGACCTTGAGATTGTGAGGCCACTGGAAGAAGAAATCGCCCCGTCCTTCATCGGAGATTACGAGGACCTCGCGGGCCGCGACGGCGCGTCCGGCGTTCTTGGCCTTCGCGGCGGCGGGATTTTCGATGAGGGCCTGAGCGGAGGCCGCCGCGCACACAAGCATCAAAAAGAGAGGACCAAAAGCCAATCCCCTGTTGAACTTAGGCACCTCGGCCCTCCTTCGGGCTAAACATGATTCGCCCCGGGCCGGGCGCGCTTGCCAACATGCAACGTATGAACATCACCCGCCTCATCATGCGGTCAGGGCCGAAGCCAGGGCGGTTCCCCGCGGAGAGAGCGCAAGCCCGAGCTTAGTCCCCCGATAACAGGGGTTATAACAGCTCGCCGGACGAGAAGTCAACAAGCCGCCCTACGGCTCCGCGGACTGACAGCCGGGGGGTCCTGTTGGCTTGAATCCCCGCAGTCATCAAGAGGCCGCCGAAGGCGGGCTCTTGACGGCGTCCATGGAATCCCGCGAAGGGGATTAAATTCGGGCGGGGCCGAGGGGAGAGGAGGTAATGCTGGCTGTTCGGGGTTTGGGAAAATTAAGCTAAAGGGGATGTTGAAGGAGGGTATCCTCTGATGCTTTGCACAGCCAGCCAAACAAAGCTTGATATTATTATAGCAGACCGTGCCGGGATATCCAAACTTCAGAGGCCGCGGAGCGAGTCGACGAGCTGCCGGGCTCTCTCCGTCAAGGCGTTCCAATCGCCCGCTTCGACGGCGTTCTTGTCGACGAGCGCCGTCCCGATCCCGACCGCGGACGCCCCCGCTTTGATGAACTCCCGGGCGTTTTCGATCGTGACGCCTCCGGTCGGCATGAGCCGGATCTGGGGGAACGGCCCCCGGAGGTCGCGGAAATACTGGGGCCCGACCGAGGTCGCGGGGAAGACTTTGACGATGTCGGCCCCTTTGTCCCAGGCCGATACGATCTCCGTGGGCGTGAAAGCCCCCGGAGCGACGAAGGCGTCGTGGGCCCGGCAGGCCGCGATCATCCCCGGCTCCGCCAGGGGTGAGACAATGAAGTCCGCTCCGGACCAGATGGCCGCCGCGGCGGTCTCGGCGTCGAGCACCGTTCCCGCCCCGACGAGGACGCCTTCGGGCTTTTTCTCCGCCAGCGTGCGGATGATGTCCAGGGCCCCGGGGACTGTCATCGTAATTTCGAGGACGTTCACGCCGCCCTTCCGGAGGGCTTCCGTGACCTCGAAAACGCGGCCGGCGTCCGACATCCGGATGACCGCGATGATCTTGCTCGCGAAGATGGCGTCCCTGGCCTTGTCCCTTTCCATGCCTCCTCCTATCTCCGGACCCGGCCGGACCGGTCGCCCTCGACGAGAGCCTTGACGTCCTTTTCCGTGACGAGGTTGAAATCTCCCGGGACCGAATGCTTCAGACAGGATGCCGCTACGGCGAAGCCCAGGGCGTCCTCGTCCGAAAGGCGCGACGTGAGCCCGTGGATGAGTCCGGCCGCGAAGGCGTCTCCCGCCCCGATCCGGTCCACGATGTTCCGAATGTCATACGACGGCCCGACGATGAATTTCGCCCGGTTCCTCAAGACCGCCGACCAGCCGTTGTGGTCCGCGTTGTGGCTCTCCCGGAGCGTGAGCGCGACACGCGCCAGGTTGGGGAATTCGCTCATGACCCGCCCGGTCAGGGTCTCATAAGCGGCCGCGGCGGACGTTTCTGCTTTCGTCCCGCCCGGCATGTCGACGCCTAGGGCTTTCTGACAGTCCTCTTCGTTTCCGACGAGGAGGTCGGCATACCGCGTCACTTCGCGCATGACCTCGCGGGCGTCCTTGCCGTAATTCCAAAGCTTTGCCCGGTAGTTGAGGTCGACGGAGACCGTGACCTTCGCGGCCCGGGCCGCCTTCATCGCTTCGAGCGTGAGGCCGGCCGCCGTCGCGCTCAGGGCGGGGGTGATGCCTGTGACATGGAACCAGCCGGCGCCGGCCAGGACCCTGGGCCAATCGAAGTCCCCGCTCTTCGCCTCGGCGATGCCCGACCCCTCCCGGTCGTAGGTGACCTTCGAGGCCCTCTGATTGGCCCCGGGTTCGGCGAAATAAATCCCCAGGCGCTTGCCCTGCCGGAGGATGAACCCCGTATCCACCCCCCATTTCCTGAGCTCGCGCAAAGCGCCGTCTCCGATATCGTTTCCCGGGATCGCGGAGACGTACCGCGCGTGATGCCCGAGAATGGCCAGCGACACCGCCACGTTGGCCTCTCCCCCGCCGAAAACGGCTTCAAACCGTGGCGACTGGAAAAGGACTTCCTTTCCCGGGGGGGAAAGCCTGAGCATGATCTCGCCGAACGTCACGATGAAAGCCATCACGCCTCCTTTACGTGTTCCATACCATAAAAGGACGCGCCGAATCAACGTGCTCGAGGCCGTTCATGTACCGTATAGTCGTGAAGAAGAAGATGGGTGGCGCGGTGCCAGCCCCCGCCCGCCCGAGGCGGAAGGGGATTGCGCGGGAGCGCTGGGGGTTCCAAGGGGCGGCTTCCCCCTGGTCCGAGCACTCGGCTGAAGCCGCCGATTGCGAGGAGGGGTGGTTCAGGAGGGGGCAGTTTCCCCTCCGCCCCCGGGGGGATGGGTGGAGCCGAGGCCGGACGGGGGCGCACCGCGACAGGACCCATTAGTCCTTGATATCGCAGGCAAGGATTGATTATTCCGCCCGCTTGAGTACAATAAGACGCACCCCGACAATGGAGTAACCCCATGGCCGCAAACGTCCGCAATCCCAGGTTTCAAGTCCTCGACGTCCTGCTGATCGTCACCGGCTGCGCCCTCCAGGGCCTGGCTTACTCGCTCTTCCTCATCCCCCACCACTTCGTGCCCGGCGGGGTATCCGGCATTTCCATCATCATCAACTACTTCGCCAATCTCCCGGTCGGCGTCCTCATCATCGTCCTCAACATCCCCATCTTTCTCCTCGGCCTCCGGACGATGGGCAAAAAATACGTCGTGAGCAGCCTCTTCGGCATGGTCCTCTCCTCGATCATGATCGACGTCTTCCACGAAATCCTCAAGATCCCGGCGGCCACGCAGAACGAAATCCTGTCCTCCATCTACGGGGGGATCATGCTCGGCGTCGGCCTCGGGCTCGTGTTCAGGGGACGCGCGTCGACGGGCGGTTCGGACATCATCGGCATGATCCTCAGCAAGTACACGGGGATGTCCCTGGGATTCGGGATCATGGTCACGGACTTCGTGGTCATCTCGGCCTCGGGCCTGGCCTTCCATAACCTCGAGGCCCCGCTCTACGGCTATATCGTCTTGTTCCTTTCGACCAAGGTTATCGACATGGTCCTCGAAGGCTGGAGTTTCTCGAAGCTGGTCATCATCACGTCGACGCACACCGACGAGATCGCCGACTTCATCCTCTACAAGCTCGACCGCAGCGGTACGGCCCTCCGCTCCCGCTCGCTCTACCTGAACCGCGAGGGCGAGATCATCCTGACCGTCATCCACCGGAAACAGCTCACGGACCTGCGGCAGTTCGTCAGGGACATCGACCCCGAGGCCTTCGTCATCATCAACGACACGTACGACGTCCTGGGCCGCGGCTTCAAAACACGATTGATCACCTAGAGCTCCAGCCACGACCCGAGCCGGCGTTCGACGGCCTTTTCGTAGACGAGCGGCGCCGTCGCAATGTCATCGAGCGCCAGGCCCAGGTTGCAGGCGATGGTCCGTTCGCGGGGCGATTCCCGTCCGGGCTTTTTTCCGGCCACCAAATCCGCGAGGTCCGCGTAAACCGGCGGGATGTCCTTGAAATAGCCCTGCGTCTTGGCGTATTCCAGCTGGGCGATGTCGTCTGTGCAAAACTTGTCGGCCTCACGGAGCGCCTGCCGGCTCCAATAGGAGTCGTAGTCCACGAGCGAGGCGAAGGACCCGGCCTCGAACCACCCGGGCCGGATGGTGGCATGGGGGACCTTCAGGATCGGGCCGGCCGTCACCACGATGTCGGAGCCGCGGACCGCCTCCTCGGCCGTGCCGACGATATCCACGGCAATCCCGGACCGGGCGTCCGTCTCTTTTTTGAATGAGGCCGCGGCCGCAGCGTGGGGATCAAAGGCCCTGACCTTTTTCACCGAGAAAGCGGTTTCGAGGGCCTCCAGGTTGCTCTTTCCCTGGACGCCGCAGCCCAGGATGCCGACGGTCCCCGACTCGGGACGGGCCAGGCGCCTAGCCGCGACCGCCGTGGCCGCCCCGGTCCGTTTGGCCGTGATCCAGGTGCAGTCCATGACGGCCTTGGGAAATCCGGTTTCGACGTCGTTCAGGACGATCAGGCCGCTGATATAGGGCAAGCCCCGGGCCTGGTTTCCGGGAAAGCCGCTTACCCATTTGACGCCGGCCGCCCGGAGGGCCGGGATGAAGGCTGGCATGGCGTGGATGAATGCGTCGGCCGCGGGATGGATGCCCGGCTTGGGCGGCATTTCGACGCGGCCGGCTGATTTTTCCAGGAACATCCGCTCCAGGGCGGCGACGATCTCCCTCATCCCGAGGTCGACGGCCTCGATATCCGCCCGGGACAGGTAAAGGCATTTCGCGGACATGGGCACCTCCTGCGGCGATCCGGCCGTCCCATTCTAATACAACCTCGGGCTGGTTTGCGATACAATAGGGGGCGACAACCTCGTTCCGAAAGGAGACCCCACCATGTTCCGGAAAACCGGCATCCTTCTGATATGCGCGGCCGTCGTCATCGCGGCCGCGCTCGCGGTCTCGAGCGCGAAGGCCCAGCCCCAGGATCCAAAGAGCCTGGGATTCAAGAAGCAGTTCGTGATCGAAATCAGGAACCCGGGCTCCCTGACGCTTGAGAACCACCCCATCGTCCTCAATGTGGACGATATCCGGGCTTTCGAGCCCGACTTCAATTCCTACAACTTCGCCATTTTCGATGAAACGGGAGGGGATTACCGGCTCGTCCCCTCCCAGGCGGACGACTTGAACAGGGACCGCATCCACGAGGAAATCGTTTTTCTCCGGACCCTGCCTCCGTCTTCCACGACAAAGCTCACCTGCTACTATTCGCCCAAGGGCAGCTTCCAGCTGATGATGTCCGCGCCCAAGGCCTCCGCGCGCCTCGTCGGGACCCAGGCGACCGGGGGGCTCGGCTGGGAATCCAATCTGGCCGCATTCAAGGTCGTCAACGGGCGCGTCGAAGTCTATGGCAAACTCTACGCCGGCCTCGTCCTCACCAAGCTCCCGGCCGACGATACGATCCTCCAGGAATGGGGTTTGAATATCCTCGGCTCCGGCGGCACGCCCGGTCTCGGCGGGCTCAGCCTGTGGGCCGGAAAAACCCGGATTCCGCTGTCGGGGGGCTCGGCCGGGGCGCCCGGGTGCCAGGTCCAACGGACCGTCCTCGCGTCGGGCCCTCTCCGCGCCCTGGTCAAGGCGGAATACTCCGGCATCCGGCCCGGCCAGGGAGACTACGCGGCGGTCGTGCTCTACTCGGCCTGGGCCGACAACGTTTTTTCCCGCCAGGATGTCCTCATCACGAGGAAGGCCGGCGCGCCCGCCATGTTCAGCGTCGACGTCCAGAAACTTCCGGACGAGGCCGTGACTTTCGATAAGGACAAGGGGTTCCTGGCGTCTTGGGGACGCGGGTCAGCGCTTGCCGGGGAGGTCGGCCTGGCCGCCCTGTTCGCTCCCGCGGACCTCGCCGGGCTCGATGAAGGGAGCTTGGACCGGTCCATAAAGCTCCGTGTGAAACCCGGAACGAAACAGACGTTCTGGACCGCCGGCGGCTGGGGGAGAGGGATTGTCACGGCCGCGGCTCCCGCCGGAACGAACTGGGCGCTCATAATGGGCGGGCTCGGGCTCAGGTTGCGGGTCCCGGTCGAGGTCAGGTATAAGGCCAGGTAACGCGGCGGCCCCGCCCCGTCATTGGCCTCCCGCAAGTTTCTGGATATCGGAGATCAACCCGGCGGCGCGCCCGTAATCGGCCCGGCCGTAGGAGATGTCCAGGTCTTCCAGCAGCCGGGCCAGCTTCCAGGCTTTGACGGATTCCGGAGCGGGTTCGGCCCCGGCCTTCCGCGGCTTGCCCCGGCCCGGGAGCTCCCCCCAGAACTCCCCTTCCCGGTGGTCCCAGTTGTCCTTGAGGAGCGTCTGGTTGGCCAGCGTGGAATAGTAGTCCCGGAAGCCAAGGTAGGTCAGTTCGCGAAGGACGTCCTGGGCGTATCGCCGGTATCCCTCGGGCCCCTGATTGATGGCTAATTTAAGTTCGGCCGGGGGATCATAGGCATGCACGGCGTTGAGGGCGTCGAGGATTTTGGTGTTTTCAGCTTTCGCCCGGGGGAGGACCTCTTTGGCGTAGAACTCGGCCAGCGCCCCGGGGCCCGCGTCGACCCGACGCGCTTTTTCGTCGGTGACCTGGGTCACCCGGACGGGACGGGTGCTGTTGGAGAGGTAGACCTCCCACCGGTCGAAGAATCCGTTTCCGTCCGTGTCGAACATCCGGATCTCAGCGACCGCGCCGAGCCCGCCGAAATTACCGACCTCGATCCACCCCTCCTCCGCCCCGTAGAGATGGATGCGTTTGTCGATCTCGCTGTAATAGAGCTCCCGCTTGGCCGACGGCTTCGACGACCATTCCCTCCGGACATTCCACTTCCGGGAAGGCCCGCCCGAGTTTTCCATGAACCGCCGTTCCCAGGGCCAGGCCAGCCCTTTCCGGTTGGGATCGTCCGGCGTGCCCTCTGCTGACAGAGGCACCGTCGCCTCGTCGGTGTTCTCGACCCAGGAGAATCCCGTTTCCGTGGCCTCGTAGGTGTCGGCCAAGGCCCGGGCGTCTTTCCAGGGCAGAACGATGGTCTCCTGCGGGGGACGCCGCAGGGGGTTCGAATGGGCCATATCCGGAAACTTGAACGGGGTTCTCCCGACGAGGTTGAAGCTCATCTCGTAATGAAAGGGCACCTCCCGGCTGCTTTCCTGATCGATATCGTAGCTCGACCGGACATTGGCGACGACCGCGTCCGCCATCCCCTTGTCCCAGGGCCCGGCATAAGCCCGCGAGGCGAAATCAGGATCCTTCACCGGATCCCAGGCCGCGGGCACGACGCTGACTCGGACAGCGATTTCGCTGAGTCCGTCCCCGTCCGTGTCATAGAAGGCGATGGGGCATTCTCCCAAGGGCACCCAGGTCCCCCGTTCGGGGTTGAACGTGTTGACGTAAAACAGATTATCCCCGTTCGGGTCGCACGTCCGGCACTCCTCTAGGCTATCGTCGAACGCCTTGATGTTCCAGAGGACGCCGTCCCGGTCGATGTCCACTCCGAACCACGCGTAACTCAGGACCCCATCCTTAAAAAAGCGGACATCCATCTCGTCGGCCTGGCCGTCGTTGTTATCATCAATATAATCGACCATCCGGTCGACGATGCCGTCGGCGCCGTAGTCGATCACATAGCAATCGGAATCACGGTCGCCGCCCTTCTGAACGCTGCCGTCGCCGTCGTCGTCAATGACCCAGATGATCGTGTCGACGGGCGGCCCGCCGTGAAGGGGGATCATCTCGCGCCGGACGAGCATCCTGTCCTTGGCCTCCCCGCTCACGTCCAGGATCATGCTCTGTCCGGGCTTGAGGGTCATGGCCTTCTTCCACCAGCGCCTCGTTTTCAGGCTGGCGAACTTCCCTTCGGGCGTAAGCATCGTTTGCCTCATCCACCAGGGGCCCTGCGTTTCCTGTCCGGCGCGCAGGGGCGCCTGGTCGGCGCTTCGGCCGACCGTCAGGGCCGCCAGGAACAACAGACAAAGGCCGGACATCAGCCGGTTTTTCAAGCGGAGGTCGCGGGACATGGCATATCTCCTAGGCTACTTGCCGAGCCGCTCAAGGGCGGCTTTGACGAGGGGCTGGTTGTCCCTGATCTTGAGGGACCGGGCGAATGTCTCGCGGGCCTTCTCTTTCTCGCCTTTCTCCAGATAGACGCCGCCCAGGAAATTCAGGATGTCCACCGATTCGACGTTGATTTCGGCCGCCTTTCCGAGGTAGGAGGCGGCCTGGTCGAGGTCTTTTCTCGCATAATAAATGTTGGCGAGAATGGTGAACACCTCATCGTTTTGGAGGCCGCCATTGGCCAGAGGGAGCAGCAGATCGAGGGCCGGGGCCGGGTTCCCCTCGAGGACATGGCACCTGGCCAGTTGGATCTGGGCCGGAAGATAGGCGGGGGCGAAGCTGAGGGCGATGGTTAAGAACTGGCGCGCCCTGGGCAGGTCCTTCCGGAACAGGGATTGGGCCCCGAGCTGAGTATACATCTCCTCCCTTGATGGATTGTAGGGCTGTTCGAAGGAGAATGATCCCGGACCCCGGGGCGCGGAGGACACGACGAGCCTGGCCGTTTGCTCGAACAGGGCCCCCCCGGAAGTGACGTCGGTGACGCTGACGACGAGGTTGTATGCGCCGTCCGGAAGCCCCTTCGGAGAGAAGACTTTTTCCACGGGCAGGACTTTTTCGCCGGGCCGCGCGGAAAGAGCTTCGGCGCTGGACATCACGGCATTCCCCTTGGCGTCCCGGACGCTGTAGCTGAGGCCGTATTCTCCCGAATCGCCGCTCCGGGGGTAGATCTCGAAATACAGGTAGACGGATTCGTCACGGCTGAACGTTGCGGCGGCCCTCGGGAAGGCCTTGACGGGCCCGTAGGCGAACGGCCGTTTACCTCCGGGGCCCGCGGAACCCGCGGCCCGGCTTCCCGCGAGCGGGAGGTGCTCTCCGCTTCCGTAGAGCAGAAGCGGCGTCGACCGGGGCTCGGCCGGAAGCGCGAACCGGAGATCTTTCTCGCCCACGCGGTTGCTGACAAAGTCCCGGAGGAGGACGTTCAGCGTGTAATCGCCCGGGATGAGGAGTTCGGAAAAGGCGTAGCTCAGCCCGTAGGTTTTTTTGGATTCCATCTCGTCTTCGCCGAGCTCGAGGCTGAGCTGGTCGTTGAACTGCGCGACAATGTTTCCCCCGCCGTCCTTGACGGTGACATAGACATCCTCCCGGCCGTAATATTTCGCCTCCGATTTCTCGAAAGTCAAATCGGCCGGCGAAACGGCCAGCGCCGCGTCATAGAAGGCGTTCCCGTGGCCGTCGTCCGAATAGAACCCGGTAACCTCGAAGGGAAGCTTCTCGTAGGTGACGTAGGTCGTGACGATCGCTTTGCTGGCGGACGTCCGCAGACTCTGGAACGCCTGGGGGTCCCGCAGGGTTCTGAGGACCTCCTCGGATTGGAGGCCGTCGACGCCGGGGGCGATGCTTTTCGTGGCCCGGAGGAATTCGGGGCCGAGGGTGTCCCTGATCTCGTTTTCTAACTTGGGATCATTGTAGTCATAATGACGGTGCGGGATGAGGTATTCCAGCCCGTCGAAGAGCGGGCTGTACAGCTTGGGCTCGCCGAAGCCCCAGGGCCTGTAGAAGATGAGCCGCAACGAGGACGGCAGTGAGGGGATCTTGAGGTTGAAGTAGGACCAGACCTCGCAGGGAAAAACATACTTCCCCGACGGCTCGCTTTCGACATCATTCGGGGGCCCGAGGAGGATGTAAATCCGGGCCCGGTCGGTATGGATCCCATACTTCTCCCGGACCTCCCCGAGCCGCTTGTAGTGCTCTTCCTTGAACTCGTTGACCGCGGTCATCGGCATGGGGTCGAGCCTCGCCCAAAAGTTCTCGATGAACGCGTTCCGCTCGCGGTCCGTCTTGAGGGCGAGGAAGAGCTTCTTCTCCGCGTCAGTAATCAGGTAATTGACATCGTCCTTAAGCCATGTCTCGTACTTCTTGTCGAGCTTGGCGGCCTGGCCGGCGGAGGACCCAGGGGTTGCGGAGGCGCCCAAGGAAAGCACGAAGGCCAATAGAACGGGCAGCAAAACTAGCTTCTTCATTTCATAAAGCGCGCTTCCGGCCTGATGTCCGGGCCGGGGCGAATCTCCATTTTACGCCATTTCTCGAGATTTGGGCATCCGGAGGGCGCCTGCCGGTTCGCCCCGCGGCGGGCCGCGCTCTGACCCCGGAGCCGGAAAAATCGAGGGGGGATTCCCGGGAATCCCCCCTCGCGCGTCATCGCGTCAGAATCTGAAGCGGACGCCGAGCTGGGCTTCGCGCGGCATCGTGGCATCCGTCGGCAAACCGAAGTTCGGGTCGGTCCGGTCGCCGATGTAGCCGGTCAGGTTGGTCGTGTTGAACGCGTTGAAGATTTCGAACATGAACTCGAGGTCCATGCGCTTCGAGAAATTGAAGGTCTTCGAAAGCCTGAAGTCCATCTGGAAGAAATTATCCGTGCCCCGTCCGTACATCGAGTGCGGGACATCGGGCGGCAGGTCGTTGTAGTTGTCGTCGTCGTTCAGGTCGATCCCGGCGATGATGTTGTAGGGCCGCGGCGTGTTCCAGCGGATCATGGTCGAGAACTCGATGCCGAACGGCAGCTGGGTGATCCCGGAGACGAACAGGCGGTGGCGCTCGTCGGTATCGATCGGGCCCCATTCCTTGGGCGAATTGGGCTGGCCTTCGTCGATGCAGGTGACGCCCCAGCCGTCCGTGCCGCGATAGTTCAATGTGCTCATGCCGCCGGAGAGCGTGTAATTCACACGGAGCTCGAACTGGTTGCTGAACCGTTTCCTCAGGCTGACGTAGAGCCCGTTGTAGTAGCCCTTGCCGACGAACCGCGGCGCCCAGACGGTGCTGCCGTACGTGTCCGAGAGGGTGTAGTTGTCGGCGTTCGGATGATAGCGGTTGAACTCATCGCCTTTGCCCAGTCCCCGGGTCTCGGTGTGGACGTAATTCACGTCAATCGCGAAATCGGCCGAAATCTGGTGAGAGAAGCCGAGGTTGAAATGCTCGCTGTAGGGGTACTGGAACTCGGGGCCGATGGCGTCGCCCACGACGCCCGGAGTAATCTGGTTCGAAATGCCGGCCAGGTTCGTCAGGTTGCCGCCGGCGTCGAAAATGGGCTGCCAGATGGACCCATCGGGGTTCAGGATGGCCGTGGACTGGGAATGATAGAAGACATCGTGCCACGGGTCGGCTCCCAGCCAGGCGGCGGCGTACATGAATGTTTCGGCGTAGAGCTGGTCATAGAAGATCCCGAAGCCGCCCCGGATGACGGTTTTCCCGTCGCCCAGGAGGTCATAGGCGAAGCCGATCCGCGGGGCGATGTTGTTCCAGTCGTGCTTCAGGCCGGGATTCTGGAACGCGGGAATGTAGTTGGCGAGGAACTGGACGGAGCCCAGCACGCTCTGGTCGAATTCGAGGCCCGTGTTGTAGTCCCAGCGCAGCCCCAGGTTCAGGGTCAGCTTGTCGGTGATCCTCCAATCGTCCTGGGCATAGAGGCCGATCGAATGGTACTGCTTGTCCTTGAACCGCCAGGGATCTCCGCCCATGATCTGGATCCGGCGAATGGGACCTTCCCCGGGGTTGGCGCCATACTCGTTCCGGACGTGCGTGAAGAGCCACTGCTGGTAATTGGCGTAAAGAAGGTCCAGGCGCGGCATAAAGTAATAATCGGCCCCGAACTTGAAGTCGTGCGTCCCGGCCCAATCCGAAACGTGATAAGAGAGGTCGTCCCGGAACTGGAGCTTGGTCTGGCGAGTTTCCTGCGGCATGTTCGTCGTCTGACCGAAAGCGCCGTAACTA
This sequence comes from Candidatus Aminicenantales bacterium, assembly GCA_049513915.1. Classification (GTDB taxonomy): domain Bacteria; phylum Acidobacteriota; class Aminicenantia; order Aminicenantales; family Saccharicenantaceae; genus DATKJS01. The sequence goes on from JBEKVN010000018.1 coordinate 29,669, forward strand.
TAGTAGTGGGTCGGGCTCGTCGAATTCGGGTCGGACCGGTTGTCGAAATACTGGTAAACGGCCCGGGCCTCGTTGAGGATGTTGGGCTGGATGATCCAGCTGTCGGCCAGCATGAGGTTGTGGTTCGTGTTCGTCATGCGGTAGCCGTTTTCGACGGTGTAGTCCAGGCCGACCCCCTCGTTTTGGGTCTTGTTGTACTGGAAGCCGTAGCGCAGCTTGAGGTTGTGCCGGGGGCTGAGCTGGTGGGTCAGGTTGATCGTCACCAGGTTTTCCGAAAAAGGATAGGGAAAAGTGCCCTCGAACGACGGCCAGTGCCCGTCGGTGTTGACGACGGTGAAGCTTTTCTCTTGCACTCGCTCATAGGCCACGAAGAAATGCGTGCGGTCCTTGGTGATCGGGCCGCCGAGGGAAAAGCCGAAATTCTGCCGGTGGAAGGCCGGCTTTCCCGTCCAGGACTCGGGATTATCGGCCTTTACTAATTTTTCAAGATAGCTCATGGCCCGCAGGCTGGCGTCCCGGAAGTAGCCGAAAACGCTCCCGGTAAGCTCGTTGGTCCCGGACTTGGTCAGGACGGTGACGACTGTCCCCTGGGTCCGGCCGTACTCGGCCTTGAACTGGTGGGTCGCCACGGAGAACTCCTCGACGCCCTCCGTCGTGAACAGCTGGACGGGGCCGCCGACCATGTTGTCCTTGCTGTCCGCTCCGTCGACGGAATAGTAGATCGCCCGCCCCCGGAACCCGCCGGCGCTGAAGTGCGACATCCGGGTTTTAGTCGGGTCGTAGGACCCCATCTCCGTCGTTCCCGGCGCGAGCAAGGCGAGGTTCGCGAACTGGCGCGTCAGGAGTGGCAGGCTGTCGACTTCCCTGGTCGTGACGACCGTCGAGACCTCGGATTTGGTGGATTCGATGATCGGCGTCTCGGCGACGACCGTAACATGCTCCTCGACGGCGGCTGCGTCCATCGTCGCGTTCATGACCTTGGTTTCATTGACGAATAATTCCAGTCCTGTCATGGTTTTGGTCTTGAACCCGGCGAGCTTGAACGTGACGTCGTAGACGGACGGCGCGAGGGCGGTGAGCCGGAAGCGTCCCAGGGGGCCCGACACGGAGGCCCGGGTGATGCCGGTCCTCGTGTCCTTGGCCACGATTTCGACGCCCGGCAAGGCGTTGCCCTGCTCGTCCTTGACCGTCCCCTCCAGGTTGGACATGGCCTGTTGGGCCCGGACGGCGGTAAAAACGCCCAGCATGAGGAGCGCGAGACAGATGGTGCTGGTTTTTTTCAACTTCTCCTCCCTTCTTGGATTCCCGGTGTGATATCTCGAAGGATGAATCGCGGTGCGCTCGGTTCGTCGTCTCTTCTGCCTCACCTCCTCCGCCGCAAAGACCCGGCTATTTTTTGATCAAAGGCTTCAGCTGTTCAATGACCGACTTGACCCGGTCGATCTCCTTGGGGTCCATGATGAGTCCGAGGTATTTCTCATAGTATTCGACCGCCCGGGCATAATCCCCCGTCTGTGTGTAGGCGATGCCGAGGGAGCTATAGCCGGACGGGTTCTTGGGGTCGAGGGCCACGGCCTTCTCCAGGCACGCGGCCGCCTTGGGCCCCTGCCCGGAGTTGAGGTAGAGGAGCCCGAGCGAGGAGTAGAGCGCGCCGTTTGCCGGGTAGGACCGGATGGCTTCCTCGAAGACCGGGACGGCCTCTTCGAACCTCTTCAACCGGCCATAGGCATTGGCGAGGTTCGTGTAAGCTTCAAAGAAATCCGGTTTGAGCCGGACGGCCTCCCTGAACGACCGCGCGGCAGCTTCATAGTTCCCGAGATGATAGTAGCAGTTCCCGGCGTTGAATTGGATGAAAGCGACGTTCGGATCGGCGGCCAGGATTTCGAGGTAGAGCGCCAGCGACTCCTCATACTTGTTCTGCATATAGAGGTCGTGGGCCTGAAGGTTTTTTTGCTCCCAGGCGGGCTTGACCGGCTTTGCGACCGCGGCAGCCAGCACGGCGTCGAAGACGTTTTCCTTGTCCGGCGCGATGGCCACGACGCCCACCAGGTCCTGGAAACCGGCCTTCTCGAATTTCATGCGGTAGTCGGCCGGAGCGATCCCCATCATGTAGTAATTCCCTTTCTTGTCCGTCTTCATGGTGTGGACCTGGCCGCGGGTTTCGTCCTTGAGGGTGATGCTCACGTCCTTGAGAGGCTTGCCCTCCCCGTCCGTGACCTTGCCCTTGATCGTCCCCGTGGCGGCAAGCAGCAGGGCCGCGGAACATAGCACGAAAAGCCCGACGATAGGCAACAGGGGGGGCCGGGGTCGGGGCGGTCTGGTCATGAAACTCAGGCTTAAATTAACGCCCCTGGGCTCCCGGTGTCAAGAGTTAACGAAATCGCGGACCGCGTGCTATAATGTCCCATCCTGAAGGACGCCCCGTTATGTTCGAGACACGAAACCTGCCAGAACTTCTCGACGTCCATCCCGGATTCCCCCCGCCGTTCGACCCGGGCTTCCGGCCGGTCGCCCTCGCCTATCGCCGTTACACCGCCGCCGTCCGCTCCACGGGCGGCATCCCCGTCCGGATCGGCATCGAACGCGAAGGCGGAATGCTTTCCACGTTCGAAATCCTTGTCTCAGGCGACAGCGCCCTCTCCGAAGCAACGTCCCTGATCGTCGAGAGGACGGTCAAGTTCCTCCTCTGGTCGAGGGGCGGCTGGAAAATCCTTTATGAGGGCCCCGGCGAGATCGGCGACCGGCTGCGGGCCGCCTATGCGGAAAACGGCGCCCGCGCCTTCGACGTCCGCCTGATGGCCCGCGTCTACGAAAGGCCGTTCGAGGTCGTCTTTGTCCATCCCGGGAAGTTCCCCGACGCCCGGGAGAGCCAGCAGTCCCTGGGCGGCCACCTTGACGGGTGCCGGATCGGGTTCGACCTCGGCGCGAGCGATTACAAGATCGCCGCCGTCCGGAACGGCGAGCCCGTTTACAGCGAAGAGATCCCCTGGAACCCCGGCGAGCAGGCCGACCCGGAGTATCACGACCGTCATATCCGGGCGGGATTGGCCGTCGCCGCATCTCACCTTCCCCGCGTGGACGCCATCGGCGGAAGCTCGGCCGGCATCACCATCGGCAACCAGGTACGGATCGCGTCGCTCTTCCGGGCCGTCCCCGACGCCCTTTTCGAAGAGAAGGTCAAACCGCTCTTCCTGAGATTAAGCAAGGAATGGGGAGTGCCCTTCGAAGTCATCAACGACGGCGAGGTCACCGCCCTGGCGGGCACGATGTCCCTGGGGGAGCGCGCGATGCTCGGCGTGGCCATGGGCTCCAGCGAAGCCGCCGGGTACTTGAACCCGGAGGGCCATCTCATGGGCTGGCTCGACGAGTTGGCGTTCGCCCCGGTCGACCTGAATCCCGGCGCCGCCGTGGACGAGTGGTCGGGAGACCGCGGCGTCGGGGCCAACTACTTCTCCCAGCAAGCTGTGAACAAACTGGCCCTGGCCGCGGGATTCGCTTATCCCGAGGCGATTAGGCTGCCCGAGCGATTGAAGGACATCCAGCGCCGCGTCGAGGACGGCGACGAGCGGGCCGTCCGCATCTTCGAGGCCATCGGGATCTACCTCGGCTACACCATCCCCTGGTACGAAACATTCTATGATGTCCGGAACCTCCTCGTCCTCGGACGGGTCATGTCTGGAGCCGGCGGGAACTTTATCACGGCCAAGGCGGCGGATGTCCTGCGGACGGAATTCCCGGAGACGGCATCCCGCGTCAGGCTCCACCTTCCCGACGAGAAGAGCCGGAGGGTGGGCCAGGCCGTGGCGGCCGCCAGCCTGCCCCGCCTGAAAAAGGAGCCCTGCCCGTAAGGAGTCCGATCATGAAATTCCACAACCCAAACGCCTCGGTCTTCATCCCGGACGGGACGGCCGCCGGAGAGGCCTTATGGAAAGTCTCGCATCTGGGCGTAGGCGCCCACCAGGACGACCTGGAGATCATGGCCTTTCACGGGATCGCCAAGTGTTTCAACAGCCGCGACCTCCGGTTCGGCGCCGTGACCTGCAGCAACGGCGGGGGCAGCCCCCGGGCCGGAGAATACGCGTCCTATTCCGACGAGGATATGGCCGCCCTCCGCAGGCGGGAACAGGAAAAGGCGGCCATCCTTGGCAATTACGGCGCTCTCGTCCAGCTCAACTACGCGAGCGCGGCGGTCAAGAACGTTCAGGACGGCCATCTCAGGGACGACCTGGTCAGGATTCTGAAGGCCTCCAAGCCGGAGGTCGTCTATACCCACAATCCGGCCGACAAGCACGACACGCACGTGGCCGTCGGGCTGACCGCGCTGGCCGCGATCCGCGAGGTCCCGCCGCCGGACCGCCCCAAGGTCGTCTACGGCTGTGAGGTCTGGCGGAACCTGGATTGGATGTCCGACGAAGACAAGGTCCCGCTCGACGTCGGCGCCCGCGAAGGCCTGTCCATGGCCCTCATCGGCGTTTACGACTCGCAGGTCGCGGGCGGCAAGAGGTATGACCTCGCCACTCTCGGCCGCCGCCGCGCCAACGCCACGTACTTCCAGGCCCATGAGACCGACCAGGCCGAACAGCTGTGGTTCGCCATGGATCTCACGCCGCTCATCAAGGACGACGCCCTCGACGTTCAGGATTTCGTCCTGGGCCACATCGACAAGTTCCGCCGCGACGTAGCCGATAAGATCCGGAAATATTCGGTCCGGAAGGGCTAGCGCGTCATCGAGGAGGGACACGATGGAAATCATCATCCAGTCCGACAGCCAGCAGGCCAGCCAGATCGCGGCCCGGATCGTCGCCCGGCTCGTCCGGGGAAAACCCCACTCCGTCATCGGACTCGCGTCGGGCAACACCCCCCTCCAGCTCTACAAGAACCTGGTCCGTATGCACCGCGAGGACGGGCTGGATTTCGCCGGCGTCACGACCTTTAATCTAGACGAGTACGTGGGCATTCCGCCCGCCCATCCCTCTTCGTTCCACAGCTATATGTGGGCCCACCTTTTCAGCCAGGTGAATATCCCGAACGGCCGGATCCACATCCCGGACGGCATGACAGACGATATCCCGGCCACTTGCCGGCAATACGAGGAGGCCATCAGGTCCGCGGCTGGCATCGACGTCCAGATCCTGGGCATCGGGACGAACGGTCACCTCGGTTTCAACGAGCCGACGTCGTCGCTGGCCTCGAGAACCCGGATCAAGACGCTGACCGAGGAGACGCGGCTCAACACCGCGGCAGCGTTCGGCGGCCAGGAGAACGTCCCGTCCCACGTCATCACCATGGGGCTCGGCACGATCCTGGACAGCCGGATGGCCCTTCTTCTAGCCTTCGGAAAGAAGAAGGCCCGCGCGATCGCCCTGACAGTCGAGGGCCCGCTCACCGCGTCGGTCCCAAGCACGGTCCTCCAGCTCCACCCGCGGGCCGTCGTCGTCCTCGACAAGGACGCCGCCTCGGAGCTCGAGATGGCGGATTATTACAGCTGGGTCTACGAGCACAAGCCGGACTGGCAGAAATACTGAAGCTCAGTAGAGCCGTTTCCAGGTCTTTTTCTTGAGGTCGCAACACCAGAGCGAGCTCGTCGCGTCGTCCTGGATGAGGGCCTGATCGCCAACGATTGTCAGGCCGTAGGGGGTGGCCAGACGAGTCGGGAGGGCGATCCGATCGATCTCTATGAAGTCCGGGCCGAAGATCCTCAAACTGTCGGCTTCGCGGTCGAGGACGACGAGCCCGGCACCGCCCGCCGTCCAGGAAGGCGAATAGAGCTGGGCCGCAGCCTCACTCTTTGTCATCACCTTCTCGGCGAGAGTCTTCTGCCCGGCCAGTGAATTAACGACCAGGGAATAAACGTCCGGGCCGTCCGTCTGCTTTCGACGGGAAACGTAGGCAATCCGGGCCCCTTTCGGATCCCAGGAGATCTGGGAGGAAACTTGTCCTTGGGCCTCGGCTGTGCTTGCGGTGATGTCCGTCGTCGCCAGCGTTTTGAAGTTGAGCATCGCCAGCTTCCACGGCCCTTTCGGCGCCTGTTGGTGCTTGATTGCCAGAAGCTCCCCGTCCGGAGATACCGGCGATAGCCACGACGCGGTCACGGCATCATCGAGCAACATCCGGCCCGTCCGGCCGCCAACATCGTACAGCCAGAGGTTGAAGGTCGAGGGGCTGGGGGAGCTCCGCTTCTCGAGAAGGAGCGATTTCCCGGCCTGAACCCAGGCCACCAAGCGGACCCAACAAAACATGCGCCCATCACCGAACAGCACGGGATCGTCGGGGAGGCTCTCGAGCCGGGTCCCGTCGGTGTCGGCCAGCCAAAGCGGAGAGGATCTGCGGGCCTTCGGCTTGTCACGGTAGCTGGAGGACAAGATGGCAATTTTGGTTCCGTCGGGAGAGATCAACAGGTCCATGATGGACGCGTCTTGAGGCCATCCGTTCTCCCGAACGCCACGGCCGAAGATCCGTTTCCGGCCGGAGCCGTCCGCGTTGACCACCCAGAGCTCTTCTTCGATGTCCTTCTTGCTCTTGATATCATAGGCCGTATAGGCAATCTTGCCGCCCGAAGAGTCCATCGCCCAGCCAAAACCCAGGCCCTTCCCCTTGGCCAGCCATTGGACTCGGTCCGCGGCCGCGGAGTACTTGAAGACCCCATGGTGGGTCTTATAGTAGGCATCTCCCTGGGAAAGCGCGAAGTGGTAGAGGTAACGTTCTCCCGAGACAGGGGTCAGGATGGCCCACGCCGCGGTGCCGGCCAGGGCCAGGAGGAGGAGTGGGGCGAACCATCGGACAAAGCCCAGGGTTAGCTTCCGGGGCTGCGAGAAGTCCGACCGGGCCAGGGTCAGGATGGAGGCCGCGGCGAAGGCCAAGGCGATCAGGACCTGGCAGATCAGGAAGGTCGGCAGCACCCGTTCCGGAGAGAGCCAGGCCATGAACCCGCCGGGCCAGGAGTTCATGACGGCCCATGAGGCTGCCGGCAGGAAGAAGCCCACGCCAAGGGCCAGGAACAGGATGTTGAATTGCCGCTCATGGAGGAGCGACAAGGAGAATGCGACCGTCAGCAGGAACCCGGATTGCAGCATGCTCCACCACGGGAACTCCGATTCGACGCTGAACCTCAGCAGCACGCGAGCGCCGCCGGCGAGCTCGCGGATGCCGGGCAAGGCAATCCACAGAACCACGAAAACCAGCCACAGAGCCGCCAGCATACTCAGGAGTGCGGCGAACTTCGCAAACCAGACCGTGCTCTTGCGGACTGGCCGCGAAAAAAGGTAAGCCCAGGCCCCTTGCCTGTATTCCGCCTCGAAGCCCGCGGCCCCGAGGATGAGCGCGGCGAAGGGATAAAAGAGAATGAGCACGGCGTAGATCAGCCACTCCTGAATGTCCTTCTTTTCCCGGAGGAAGAACTGGGCCAGGACGAGAAGGACGAGGATCCCCAGCTCGAAAAAGAAGATGAGCGCTTTCTCTTTCCATTCCTTGAGATAAAGGGCTGTGAACATCGCGGTCTCCCTTCCCTAAGCCTTGTCGGCCACGAGGCTGACGAAGATGTCCTCGAGGCTCGCCTGGTATCGCGCCTTGACTGCCTCGAAATCCTCGTCCACGATGAGCCGGCCGCCGTGGAGGACGAGCAGGCGCTCGACGATGCGCTCGAGCTCGTGGACCATGTGAGTCGCGAAAAGAATGGTCGTGCCCGAGGCAGCCAGCTCACGGATGATGTCCCGGAGGAAATCCTGGCGGGTCGGGACGTCGAGCCCCGAGGTCGGGTCGTCCAGGATAAGGAATTCCGGAGCGGCGGCCAGGGCCACGGCCAGCCCGAGCTTGAGCTTCATGCCCCGCGAGAGCGTCCCGACGCGAGACCTCGGGTCCAGGGCGAAGCGTTCGAGGTCCGAGGCCGCCCTTTTCCGGTCCCAGCGCGGGTAGAAGCGGGCGTTGAAGTCCAGCAGGCCCCGGACGGTCATGTCCTCATAGAAGAATGGGTCTTCGGGAACATAACCGAACTCTCTTTTGTAGGCGCTGTCCCCGAACGAGATCCGGCGGCCTTTATAAGAGACTTCCCCGCCGTCGGCCGGGATGACCCCCATGAGGATCCGGGCCAGCGTCGTCTTGCCCTCGCCGTTCCGGCCGAGAAGGCCGTAGACCCGCCCGCTCTCGACGGCCAGGTCGAAATCCTCAAGCACCCGATTCCGGCCGAAGATCTTGGATAGATGCTGAATCCTTAGCAGTTCGCTCATGCCGGTCTCCCCTTTTTCCTATCCGCATTCCTCTGGAGCCTCTCCTCGAAGAGCCGCAGGATGGCGCTCTCTCCCAAATCGAATTTCCGGGCCTCGGCGATCGCTTCGTCCATGACCCGGCTCAGATAGGCCTTGAGGTCGCTTTCGGCGTCCGGCCGGGCTCGACTCGCGACAAATGAGCCGCGCCCTTTCTGGGTAGTGATCAGGCCGTCCTGCTCGAGTTCGCGGTAGGCTCGGGCCACGGTGTTGGGGTTGACGATGATCTCGGTGGCCAAGTCCCGGATGGACGGCAACGGGTCGTGGACCTTGAGCTGGCCCGTGGCCACGCGCCGGGCGATATCTTTTTTAATCTGTTCATAGATCGGAATGAAGCTCGAAGTATCAACCCTCATCACGGCATGTCCTCCGTATTACTGTATTATTATTATAATACAGATGGCCTTTTTGTCAAGCCTTTTTTTTCGGCCTTCCCTTTCCCCTCCGCTCCGTGTAAACTGGAGGCAACCCCTCCGGGATGAGGGGCCCGGACGACCCCGAGTTCAAAGGGAGGCCATGACGATGGATTTCATCAAGCACATTCTCTGGGCCACGGACTACTCCGAAGAATCGCAGGAGGCCCTTCTCTACGCCGGTTTTTTCGCCAAAACGTTCGGCGCCAAGCTTTCGGCGCTCCATGTCGTTCCCGACTTTTCGCCCGTTCTCTATGAATCCCTGCCGGCCATCGAGGCCGAGCTGACGGGAAGGATCGAGGAGGCCACGGCGTCCGCCAAAGCCCGCATCAAGGAGATCAGCGCCGCCCAGGGCATCGCCTTTGACTCGGTCCTCGTCAAGAAGGGCTCCCCCGCCAAGGCCATTTGCCAGGCCGCCAACACGGAAAAAGCCGACCTGATCGTCATCGGCCCGGCCGGCGCCTCGGCCAGCAGCAGGACGGCGATCGGCAGCGTGGCCAACCAGGTCCTGCGGAGTTCGCTGGTGCCCGTCCTCGTCACGAAGAAACGCAAGGGCGGCCCTGCCGTCAAGAAAATCCTCGTCCCCACGGATTTTTCGGGACGCGAGGAGGCCGAGCGCGACTGGGCCTGGAAGTTGGCCAAGGGGTTCAAGGGCTCTCTTGGATTCCTTTACGTGATGGAGCTCTTCGGTCACGATTTCCGGCTGACCGACGAGCTGTTCAAGGCCGTCCTCGAAAAACTCAAAGCCCGCCGCGCCAAGGAGCACGAGGACGTCCCCATCATCGAGGACGTCTACAAGGCGCACAGCGCGGCGGCCGGCGTCGTCGATTACGCCTCGATCCACCACTACGACATGATCGTCATGTCGACGCATGTCGGGAGAGTCGCCCGTTTCCTCCTGGGCAGCACGACGGAAAAGGTGATCGCCGAAAGCCCTATCCCCGTGTTCGCCATTCCGCCCGGCAAAGTCTAGTCCCAGAATTGGGGACACAATACTAATTTCCGAATTTCCCTGCAAACAAAAACCGGACAGCTCCCCCCTCCCTCATAAATTCGGAAATTAGTATTGTGTCCCCGAATTGTCTGTGGTATTTAGGGCTCGAATTCCGACCGGAATTGCCTCATGTCCGCCATTGATTGGATCGCTGTCGCGGCCCTCTGCGGCCTGTCGCTCGCCGTCGGGCTCCACTTCACCCGCCGGGCCGGCCGCGGCGGCGCCTCGGGCTACTTCACCGGCAACCGCAGCCTCGCCTGGTGGGCGATCGGCCTGTCCAACACGGCCACCTACTCATCGGGCGGCGGCGCCTTCGTCATGCTCGTCCTCGTCTTCGGCCTGACCGGAAACTGGTTCTGGTGGGGAGCTTGGATCATCTGGATGCCGCTCGTGGCCATCATCTGGGCCCGGATGTGGCGCCGGATGCAGATCGTGACCACGGCCGAGCTCATTACCCTCCGCTACGGCGGCCGGCCGGCGCTTCTCGCCCGCAAGGTCTATGCCTTCCTGCTTTTCTCGATCGCCGTCCTCGTCATCGGCTACATCACCGGCTTTTTCGCCAAAACGATCAAGCCCCTCCTCCCCCTCACGGAAGCCCAGATCCTGCTTGTCTTCGGCGGGGTGGTCGTCGTTTACACGATTTTCGGCGGCCTGATCGGCGTCGTCTTCACCGACATCGTCCAGTTCTCGATCTTCCTCACCGGGAACCTCATTTTCTTCCTTCTGGCGGTGCCCCAGCACGGTGGATGGAGCGCCATTATCGCCAGGGCTCAAGCCGCGCGGCCCGACGTCCTTCAGCAGGTGCCGCCGACTCCGCTTATCCCGGCGCTGACCATCGCCATGCTCGTCGTCCAGGGGCTTTTCTTCGCGGGCTCCCCCACCGCCGGCGAGGGCATGACGGCCCAGCGCTTCATGGCCGCGAAGAATGAACGGCACGCCATGGCCGGACAGCTTTTCAACTCTTTCCTGGCCCTCTCGCTGCGGACCATCCCGCTCATCGGGCTCGGCGTCATTGCCTTCTCGCTCTTCTGGACGCGGGATCTCGTAACCCAGGCGGGCGCCGCGCCCCCGGGTTTCAAGCTTCTGGCCGACCCCACCTACGCTTGGGGCGAGCTCATCAAGGCCACGCGGCTTCCGCCCGGGTTCATCGGCGTCCTCGTCGCCTCGGAGCTGGCCGCCTTCATGTCCTCGCTGAGCTCGCTCGTCAACTGGGGCTCCAGCCTCGTCGTCAACGATTTCTATCGCGCCCTCCGACCAGATGACCCGCCGCGGCGCCAGATCACGGTCAGCCGCCTGACGACGCTTTGCCTCTTCATCTTCGCCGCGTTTGTCTCGATCTTCTAGGTCAAGGGCATGGTCAGCTGGTTCCTGTTCATCAACTCGGTAATGGTCATCTTTCTTCTTCCCCTGTCCTGGCTGCGGTTTTTCTGGTGGCGCTTCAACGTCTGGGGAGAGCTCGCGGCCTTCGTCCTGGGCCTGCCCCTCTCAATCCTGGTCTGGTTCGTCCTCGGCTATGAGAAAAAGCCCTTCTGGATCGGGACGGGCTTTCTCTTCCTTCTGAGCTTCGCCGTCCTGATCACAGTCCCCCTGCTCACGCCCGCCGAATCGCGGGAGACGCTCCTCCGCTTCTATCAAAAATGCCGCCCGCCCGGCCTATGGAAAGGGATCAGGGAAGCAGCGGGCCCGGCGCCTGAAGGCGAGCCGTCCGCAGGCCATCTCATCGTCGATTCGGCCGTCGGCATCGCCGCCTGCCTTGGCCTTGTCCTGGCCACGAACGCCTTGTTCGCCGGTTCCTGGGCAACGGCCGCCGCCGGCGGGACGGTCTTCCTCGTCCTCGGCTCTTTACTCCTCCGCCGGGTTCTGATAAAAAGCAGCTGAAGCTCCGCCCCAAGGAGGGTCCCATCGCTATCCTTCTCGCCGGATACGGGGAGAAAATCATCACGCCGCCCATGGGGCTCGAGCTCTCAGGCTACGGCTTCTACCTGAACCGCCGGGCGGAATCTGTCCTCGACGACCTCAAAGTCCGGGCCATCGTCCTCAAAAGCGGGAACTCCCGGCTCGTCCTGATGAGCTTCGACCTCATCGGATTCGCGCTCGATTTCGGCGAGCGGCTCCGGAGAGCGGTTTCCCGAAAGCTCGACGTTCCCGTCGCTAACATCCTGCTGGCCTGCACCCACACCCACACGGGACCAGCGACGCAGCCTCTTCCCGGCATCGGCGAGGCCGATGACCACTATATGAAAAGTCTGGCCGCGGCGGCCCAGTCGGCGGCCGCGGCCGCCGCGGCCGACGTCCGCCGGGCCGGGTTCTCCTTCGCGGCCGAAGCCATCGAACCCATCGGCTTCAACCGGAGGGCGGGCAGCTTCGACGGCATCGACCCATTCTTGAAGGTCGCCGTGTTGACCAGGAACGACGGCCGGATCTTCCTCCTGAACTACGCCTGCCATGCCGTCGTCGTCGGCCGCAAGCCGGTGGTCTCGGCGGACTGGCCAGGCGCCGCAGTCCGGGCCCTTGAAAGTCGCGGTCACCGGGCTATCGTCTTCCAGGGCTTTTGCGGCGATATCGACCCGGTAACGAACCTCAATCGATGGGGCGAGGGCACGCCCGGGGACCTAGAGCTTTACGGAGAGATCCTGGCCGACCGGGCCGTCAAAGCCGGCCGCTTGGCCCCAGCGACCGAAAAGCCGGCGCTGAGGTCGGTCGAAAGGCGCATCCGGCTTCCCCTCGCCGTCCCTCCGCGGGACGAAATCGAGGGCCGGGCCGCCTTTTTCCTGAAAAAAAACGGAAGCTTTCCGCGGGCTGACCGTTTCGCCGGGGAATGGGCCAGGGCGGCTGTTGAACGCCACGGGGAGCTCGCCGCCAAACCGTATCTCGACAACGTTCCCGTCCAGGCGATGTCCATCGGCGGTCTGAAGATCATCGCCCTTCCGGGAGAGGTCTTTTCGGCCTACAGCCTGATCTTAAAGAGGGAATTCCCGGCGCTCATCACGGCGGGCTACGCCAACGGGAACGCGGGGTACCTACCCTCCGGAAGCGCGTTCGAGGACCCGGAAGATTACGCCAGTGTCTTCGCCCCGATGTTCTACACCGTCTTCCCGTTCAGGCCGGACCTGCCGCTTGTTCTCGTCGGAACGGCACGGGAACTTTTGTCCGCGTTGGGAGCCCCGTGAAAAAAGACTATCTGCCCATGGCGCAGAACCATCAACAAGATCGATTGGGAGGGACGACCATGAAAAAAATAGGGGAAAAAATGGGGACGGTCCTGGTTTTATCAATTATCCTCGTGGGCCTGTGCGCCGGAGCGGCCCGGGCCGCTAGCGCCGCAGACGTGCGCTCCGCTTTCGGCTACCCGGCCGACGGCGAGGCCTGGTATTCGATCCGGGCCGCCTTCACGCCCCCCGCGGGGATGACGGGCAACGTCTGCAAGGTCGGCCTCGTCGAAGTCAACAAGGCGCGCTGCCGCGACTTCGTCCTCTTCCAGGACGGAAAAGAACTGAACGCCAACGAGATCAAGATGGACCGGCCGTTCGAGGTGAAGGCCCGGGCCGGCTGGCAGCCGAAGACGGCCTACACCGTGGACCTGGTCTTGGAAGACATCAAGTCGGGAAAAAAGGCTGCCGTCAGCTGGTCCGGGTCGTCGCCCGCCGGAAAGGGATATTGGGACGCGGCCTGGAAAAATTACTTCTCCCTAATTCTCTCGGAGGAAAACGGATTCGAGCGGACCGGATACCCGGTCCATGCCACGGTCGGGCTCATGAGCAATTACCTCCGTTCGGCCGACGAAATCCGCGTCGTCCGGGCCGAACTCAAGGACGGCGACGTATTTTATCACGAAGTCCCGAGCCAGGTGTACGATATGGTCACCTGGAACGACCCGAAGATTCTGGCTATCGAGGAGAAGGACGCCCAGACCGGAAAGCGCGTCGTCCGCTACCACCCGACGACCTCGCTGAGCGTCGCCTTCCTGGCCGACGTCAAGCCGCACGCCAAGGCGACCTATCTCGTCTTCTACAACAATCCCAAAGCCCGGAAGCCGGCCTACAAATCCGACCTGACGGTAAAAAAGGGAACGAACCTCGGGCGGACCATCGAGAACAATTTTTATAAGATCGTCCTCCAGGAGAAGAGCGGCGTCATCTACGAAATCGTCGAGAAGTCGACCAAAATCCAGCTCGAGCACAAGCTCGAGACCAACGGGGCGATCCACTGGAACCCCGACATCTATTCGCCGCCGCACGCCTGGTACCACAGTTCCGACTGGTCGAACCCTCAGGCGGCCGAGGTCGCCGGGCCGGTGTTCTATTCGCTCAATCTCAAGGGCTCGCTCCCCTTCCCCAAGGGGATCAATGTCGGAATCCGGTATCACTTCTACGCCAACTCGCCGGTCGTCATGGTCGAATCGATCACCGAGATCGAGGACAACCTGTTCGTCATGGCCCTCCGGAACGCCGAGGTCGTCTTCAACAAGGCGGTCTTCACCAAGGCGGCCTTCAAGAAAGACGGAGGAACGGAAATCCTGGATTTCGCGACCTCCAAAATGCACCCGACGCACGCGGCGGTCCTTCGGCCCGACACCCCGTGGGTCAGCCTGTTCGATGAGCGAAAGGGGATCGGCTTCGCTGCGCTCTACCTCGACCTCTCGACGCCCAACCTGAACGGCGGCCAGGCGTCGCTCGAGCAGCCCTACATCTATCTCGAGAACGGGCCGTGGTATTACGTGTCGCGGGGATTCGTCTATTCGTTCGGCTCGAACAACCAGACCCGGATGCTGCCCGTCAAAGCCGGGAGCATTTACTACGACCGGAACGCCTGGATCACCTTCCCCTATCCCAAGGCCCAAACGCTTGCGTCATACCTCGACCGCTATTACGACATGCTCAAGTATCCGGTGGCCATGAAGGACGACATGGAGACGTTCGCCGAGAGCCCGGAGGGGTGGGTCGTGCCCATCCTGACCGAGCCGTTCGAAGAAGGGGTCAAGTCGGCCCTGGGCGGAAAGGAGCGCAAGAAATGAAGGCCAGGGGTCCCGTATGAGGCCAGAATTTGTCATCTGTGGTATAATAATCATGTTAAGCAAAGGGTTTGTCCCCGCTTCAAACAACGCACTGAATAAGTAAAGGAAGGTCCGCGGCCCTTATCGGTCACATACTCCTCTCCTTTATGTCATTCAAATACTCTCGGAAGAGGAAGAACTCGGGAGAGTTTTTCCATCGTCAAAAGGAGACGAGCATGAATATCTACGTAGGCAACCTGGAAAGAGGCGTCAACGAGTCCGACCTGAGGGAGGCCTTTCAGGCCTTCGGGGAAGTCGCTACCGCCTCGATCATCAAGGACAAGTTCAGTGGCGAGTCCCGCGGTTTCGGGTTCGTCGAGATGCCCAACGGCGCCGAAGCCCAGAAGGCCATCTCCACGCTGAACGGTAAGGCCCTGAAGGGCCGGACGGCCACGGTTAACGAGGCCAAGCCGCGCACGGACCGGCCGAGAACCGGCGGCGGTTTCGGCAGCCAGCGGTACTAAGACCCGCCAAACGGTAAGAGCGGCTTTCTTAGACCCGGAGATCCCTCCGGGGACGAAGCCATGCCCTGACAGGGGGCGGTTCGGTGAACCGCCCCCTTTTTTTTAATTGAATTGGGGCTGGACTCCTAAATTAGGGTCAAATCTACGCAATGCCAGTTATTGGTCGGCCGTCGGTTTGGTCCTGTCCCCGGTGGAGGGGGAAACTGGCATTGCGTAGATTTGACCCCATCTTTGGCTGACGCCGCGCTTCGCTGGCTTGACAAGCCCGCCGCCAAACCTGTTTAATGGATGGGTTAAGAGGTCCATCGTGAACAGAATCGCGGGTAAGAGCATGGCACCCGTCCTAACCTTCATCTTCTTAGGCTTTCTCCTGACAGGTCCTTCTTTCGCCTCGCCGGCCGGCCCGGCCCCGGCCCGGCAGACCGAACAGGTCGTCGAGGTCAAAACGCTGCTCTCGCGGGACGCCATCCGCCCTGGCGAGCTGATCAAGGCCGCGATCGTCCTGACCGTCCAACCGGGCTACCACATCAACGACAATGCCCCGACCGACGAGTTCCTTTTCGCCACGACCCTTACGTTCGACGACAACCCGAATCTCGAGGTCGTCGAAACGTATTACCCGGCCGGCCATCGCGGCCGTTTCGCCTACTCGCAGACGGAGCTCATCGTCTACGAGGGCGAGGCCGTCCTCGGGGCGGTCATCAAGGCCAAGGCCGGAATCCCGGCCGGGCCGCTGAAACTCAAAGCCACCCTGAGCTACCAGGCTTGCGATAACTCGACCTGCATGCCGCCGAAGGACCTTCCTTTCGAAATCACGGTCCCCGTCGTCGCCGCCGGCCAGTCCTCACGGGACCTCCACCCCGAGGTCTTCAGCAAGATCCCGTTCAAGACCCCCTCGAAATGACCGAGACGATTCTCCGCCGGATCCCGTCCCTCGACGCCCTACTACACGAACCGGCCGCCGAGCCCCTGGTCCGGGAATACGGCCACAAGGCCGTGGCCGCCGCCGGACGCTCCGTCCTGGACGACGTCCGCGCCGAAATCCTTCCCAAAAATGCCCACGAAACCCTCCCCGAACTATCCCCCGACGCCCTGATTGGCAGGCTGAAAGACCGTCTCTGCGACAAATTCCGCCAGTCGCTCGGTCCGGCCATCAATGCCACGGGCATCATCATGCATTCGGGCCTGGGTCGGGCGGTCCTTTCGGAGGACGCCTCGGAAGCCCTCCTGGCCGTCGCCCACGGCTACTCGACCCTGGCCCTGGATCTCGAGACAGGCCGCCGGACGTCGCGCGACCGCCACGTCGAGGGCCTTCTCCGCGAGCTCACCGGCGCCGAAGCCGCCACCGTCGCCAACAACAACGCGGCCGCGACGGTCCTCGTCCTCAACACGCTCGCCAGCGGCAAGGAAGTCATCGTCTCCCGCGGCCAGCTCGTCGAGATCGGCGGTTCCTTCCGGATGCCCGACGTCATGAAGACGAGCGGCGCCATCCTCCGCGAAGTCGGAACGACGAACAAGACCCACATCCGCGACTACGAGGAGGCGGTCACCGAAGCGACCGGCGCCATCCTCCGCGTCCACCATAGCAACTACAGGATCGTGGGATTCGCCGAGGAGCCGGGGATCGAAGAGCTCGTGGACCTCGGCCGCAAGAAAGGCGTCCCGGTCGTCGACGACCTGGGCAGCGGCGCGCTCATCGACCTCGAGGAGTACGGGCTGGCCACCGAACCGCTCGTCCAGGCCAGCGTCCGGGCCGGGGCCGACATCGCCTGCTTCAGCGGCGACAAGCTCATCGGCGGCCCGCAGTCCGGGATCATCGTCGGCAGGGCCGCGTGCATCCAGAAGATTAAAAAGAACCCTCTGGCCCGCGCCTTCCGCTGCGGCAAGCTCAGCCTGGCCGCCCTCGAGGCCACCCTGAAGCTCTTCCTGATGCCCGAGAACCTGAAAGCCCGCCACCCGATCTACCGGATGCTCTCTTCGACGCCGGAAGAGCTCGGCCGCAGGGCCAAGAAGCTCGCCGCAAGCTTGAGGAAGTCCCTTCCGTCGGACGTCGGGATCACCGTGGAGGACAGCGGCTCCCAGGTCGGGAGCGGCGCCGTGCCGGTCGAAACCATCCCGACCAAGGTCCTGGCCGTGACCTCCCGCGCGCTCTCCGCCGACGACCTGGCCGCAAAATTGCGGCGCCTCTCCCCCCCGATCTTCGCCCGGATCAGCAAGGAGGCCGTCCTTTTCGACTTACGGACGATCCAGCCGGACGAGGACGCCCTCGTCGAGCGGGCCCTCGCGGGCCTGCTGAAATGAAGGACGCAGGTTGCCGCGCACGGCCATAATTTCCAGAGGAGAGGACGCAGGGGGGATGTCCCGGAGAAAACATTGAGCGCGACGCGGGCATAGAACGGGATGATCGACTACAAGAAACGCAAGCGCGTCATGGGCCGGTCGATCCGGCTCGGCCACTGCATCTGCAACCCCAAGGAGCCCTGCCCCTGCGACCTTTTTAAGCGGAAGAACGTCTGCCTGTGCTCCGGCGAGCGCGAGGAGGACGCCCTCGAAAACGTGCCCTTGACGTCGCTCGTCGAAAACGCCGGCTGCGCCTCCAAGATCAGCCAGGAGGACCTGAAGAAGGCCCTCTCCGGCCTGCCCCGGACCTTCGACCCGCGCGTCCTCGTCTCCTCCGACACATGCGACGACGCCGGCGTTTTCAAGCTCGACGCCCGGACGGCGCTCGTCCAGTCGGTCGACGTGTTCACCCCGGTCGTCGACGACCCGTACGTCTTCGGCCAGATCGCCGCGGCCAACTCCGTGAGCGACATCTACGCCATGGGCGGCCGGCCGCTGACGGCCCTTTCGATCATCGCCTTCCCCATCGAACGGCTGAGCCCGCGGATCATGAACAAGATGCTCCAGGGCGGGATCGACAAGCTCCGGGAAGCCGGCGTGGCCGTCCTCGGCGGACACAGCATCAAGGACAAGGAAATCAAGTTCGGCTTCGCCGTGACCGGCGTCGTCCATCCGGACAGGATGACGGTCAACAGCAAGGCCCGACCGGGAGACCTCCTCATCCTGACCAAGCCCATCGGCACCGGGACGCTGAGCTTCGCCCGCCAGATCGGACGGGCCCCGGCCAAGGGATTGGCCGATTCGGAGCGTTCCATGATCGAGCTCAACCGCGCCGCCGCCGAGGCCATGACCGCCGCCGGAGTCACGACGGCCACCGACATCACGGGTTTCGGTCTGGCCGGCCACCTGAGCGAGATCGCCGCTCAGAGCGGCGTCGAACTCGAGGTCTACGGCGAGGCCATCCCCGTGTTCGACGGCGTCATGGAGCTCATCCGTGACGGCGTTATATCGGGGGCCGTCGAGCGCAACAGGGACTACGCTTCGGCCTTCGTCAAAACGCAAAAGGGCGCCGGCGAAGACCTCGAAACGCTTCTCTATGACCCTCAAACCTCGGGCGGCCTCCTCATCGCCGTCCGGAGATCGAAGGCCCCGGCGCTGCTCGCGGCGCTCAAGAAAAGAGGGGTCGGGCACGCGACGGTCATCGGGAAGGTCACACGCAAGGGGCCGGGAAAGATCATTTTCAGGAAAAACACGCCGTCGGACTGAGCCGCGATGCCTGAAAAGGACCACGTCATCATCGGGACGGCCGGGCATATCGACCACGGCAAAAGCGCCCTGGTCAAGGCCCTGACCGGCACCGACCCCGACACCCTGCCTGAGGAGAAGGAGCGCGGGATGACCATCGAGCTCGGGTTCGTCTTCCTCGACGACCCGGGCTACGAGAAGCAGATCGTTTTCATCGACGTCCCGGGCCACGAGAAGTTCGTCAAGACCATGGCCGCCGGGGCCAGCAACGTCGACGCCGCCCTGTTCATCATCGCCGCCGACGAAGGCATCGCGGTCCAGACGCGAGAGCATTTCGACATCCTCCAGCTTCTCGGGATCAAGCTCGGGGCGATCGCTCTGACGAAGTCCGACCTCGTGGACGAAGCCCGGATCGCCGAGCTCACCGGTACCGTCCGGAGCTACGTCCGAGGCTCGTTCCTCGAAGAGGCGCCCATCCTCCCCGTCTCGTCCGTCACCGGCGCGGGGCTCGGGGACATTAAAAAGGTCCTTCAGGAGATCGGCCGCAGGGTCGCCAAGCGCCCGGACAGCGGGATCTTCCGGATGCCCATCGACCGTGTCTTCACGATCCAGGGGTTCGGGACGGTCGTGGCGGGCACCGTGCTCGGCGGCCAGGTCCGCGCGGGCGACCGCGTCGAGGTCTTTCCGGACGGGCTCAAGTCCCGGGTCCGCGGGGTCCAGGTCCACAAGGAAAAAAAGGACGCCTCGAGCATCGGAAAGCGGACGGCCCTCAACCTCCAGGATGCGAAGAAGGAGGATCTGCGCCGCGGCCAGGTCGCGGGCGCCGAAGGATCGCTCGTCCCGACCGTCCGGCTCGACGCCCGCCTCGACGTCCTCCGGAGCGCGGAGAAGGACGTCAAGCACCGCGACCGCGTCCGCCTCCATATCGGCACGGACGAGGTCATCGCGCGCCTGGCGGTCCTCGAGGGCCAGAAGGTCGAGCCCGGCGGCTCGGCCATGATCCAGCTCATCCTGGAGAGCCCGACCGTGGCTCTGCCCGGAGACAGGTTCGTCATCCGGTCGTTCTCTCCTCTCGTGACCATCGGCGGCGGGCAAATCCTCGACGCCAACCCGAAGAAGCACAAGAGGTTCAGCGGCCAGGTCCTGGAAGGGATGAAGAAGCTCGGCGGCGCGGCGCGGGACGCGGCCGAGCAGGTCTTTCTCCAGGCGGCCGGCTCGCCCATGAATATCAAGGAAGCCGCCCTCAAGTTGGGGCGGAGCGAAGGTGAAGTCGAGGAGTCCGTCAAAGAACTGCTGGCGGAGACGCGGCTGGTCATGATCGCCCGCGAAAAGCCGGAAACGTATCTCCACAACACGGCGTACGCGGGGCTCAAGGAGAAGGTCGAGGCCGCTGTCCAAAAGTATTTCCAGGCCAACCCGGAGCGTCCTCTCATGCCCTATTCGGACGTCCGGGCGGGATTTCTCAAATCGGGCGACGCCCAGACCCTGAAGCTCATCGTCGATGACCTTTGCCGGGCGAACGTGCTGTTCCGGAAAGAAGCCCAGGTCGGGCTCGCGGGGCACGAAGCCCGCCTGAAACCGGCCGACCAGCAGATCGCGGCGAGAATCGAAGGGGCTTTCCGCAGCGCCCGGCTCGCGCCGCCGCTCGAAGAAGAGGTCCAGCGGAAGCTGGCTTTGACTCCGTCCGTATTCAAGAACATCCTGGACGGCCTGATCCGCGACGGGAAGATCGTCCGGCTGGCTGCCAAGGTCACGTACCACCGGGAGGCCCTCGACGAGGCCCGGGAGGCCGCGCTCGGGCTGATCACCCGCCACGGCAGCGTCACCATCGCCGAACTCAGGGACCGGTTGAACCTGTCCCGGAAATACGCCCAGGCCATCCTGGAATACTTCGACAAGGCCGGGCTGACGAGACGGGTCGAGGACCGGCACGTGCTGAACAAGAAGCCGTAAGCCTGATTGCTGCGCGGACATGGAAGAGGGTATTTTGCCCATGGAGGTATGACCATGACGAAACCCAGCCTCGTCGCGAAGTGGGAGTCCTGGGCGCCTCGCCTGCGGAGCATCCTGCGTATCGCGGCCGCGCTCATTTTTATGTCGGCCGGGACGATGAAGCTCTTCGGTTTCCCCGCCCGGCCCGCCCCGAACCCCGGCGCCATTAAGCTCCTGTCCCAGATGGGGCTCGCGGGAATCCTGGAGACGTTCGGCGGCACGCTGTTGCTCCTCGGCCTTTTCACCCGCCCCATCGCGTTCGTCCTTTCCGGCGAGATGGCCGTGGCGTATTTCCAGGTCCATTTCGCCCGGGGCTTCTGGCCCGCCACGAACGGCGGCATGGCCGCCGCGCTGTTCTGTTTCGTCTGGCTCTATTTCTCGGCCGCCGGCCCGGGGCCCTGGAGCCTGGATGCCTGGCGGCGGAAGCGACCCGCGTCGAGCTAAGGGCGCAGGAGCCGCCCTCGAGTTCCCAACTTGAATCCGGGGCCGCAGCGGTGTATATTCTTAGTAAATTTATCGGGTTAGGAGAGAGCCATGAACCGCATCATCCATTTCGACATTTCCGCCGATGACCCGGGCCGGGCCGTCAAGTTCTATGGGACCGTTTTTGGCTGGAAGGCCGAGAAATGGCAAGGGCCCGTGGATTACTGGATGGTCACCACCGGGCCCAACGACAAGCCCGGGATCAACGGCGGCATCAGCCGGAGGGAGGACCCGACGGAGCACACGCTCAACACGATCGGCGTGCCCTCGGTCGACAAATTCGTAGCCAAAGTCAAAACCGCCGGGGGGAAGGTGGTCGATCCCAAGATGGCCATTCCCGGGATCGGTTGGTACGCCCTGTGCCTGGATACGGAGGGAAACAAGTTCGGCGTGATGGAGGAGGACCCCAAAGCCAAATAGCCGAGCTCTCCTGGAGTCTGGAAAAGGCCTCGAGGCTCAAGCCCTCAAGTAGCTTTCGATCCAGCATTTTAACGATTAGGCCCTACTTTTCTCCGACTTTAACATCTAATTTACACATTCTTGACATCTTGTTAACAAGTTACCCTGCCGGCGCCATTATTATTTGGCCGGAGCCGGCAGCATGGCCAGGAAAAAAATCATCACCCTCGGTTACATTTTGGTTTTCTGGGGACTCGTCCCGGGGACCCTGGCGGCCCTGGCCGCTTGGGGAGAGCGCGCCTTCGGGCCGGGTCTGCGCCTGCCGAACCTCATGCCCGCCGGGCTTCTGCTCGCGGGAAGCTCGGGCTTCCTTCTGGCTCTTTCCATCGTCCAATTCACGCGGGCCGCGGGCAGCCTGCCCATCTCCGCCTTTCCACCACAGCGACTGATCAGGTCCGGTGTTTTCGGCGTATGGCGCCATCCGATTTATCTCTTCTCCGTGTTTTTTTGGAGCGGATGGGAAATGACCTTCTGGCCGGCCGGGACACTTCTCGTGGCCTTCCCCGCGCTGGCCCTGGGCGCCCTGGGTTATGCCAGGATGGAGGAGCGGGCTCTCGGAAAACGGTTCGGCAGCTTCTACGACGGGCACCGCAGGCAGACCTGCATCATCATCCCCCGGCTCTTCCATCTCGTCCGTCCCTTGTTTTCCGTGCTGAGCCGGTTCTGTTTCCGGTATGAAGTTTCAGCTGGGGATAACGCGGCCCCCGCCCCTCCTTTCTTCGTGATCTCCGCCCATCGGAATTACCTAGACTCGATTTTCATCTCGCTGGCCCTGAACGTCCCGGTCCACTTTATCACGACGTTCGAGATGTTCCGTAAGACCACATCCCGGTTTCTTTTCTTGAGGCTTCTCGGTCTCCCCAAGAGAAGATTTAAGCCCGACGTCCGGAACGCCCTCGATGTTCGCCGCCGCTTGCTCGAGGGCTGTGCCGTCGGGATCTTCCCCGAGGCGGAACGGTCCTGGACCGGCGCGATGATCGGCTTCAAGACCGAGGCCCTGAAGCTTCTTCAAAACCGCGCCGACATACCGATCCTCCCCGTACGGCTGGAAGGGACGTACGCGGCTTGGCCGCGCTGGGCGCGGGGCCCGCGCCCGTCGAAGGTGGCCGTTATCATCGAGAAGCCGGTTTTCGCAATCCGCGGGGAAAACCCGGCTGAGCTGGAGGCCAGACTGTCCCGGCTCATCGAGCCGCGGCTGGCGCCGGACTCCGGCGTGAGGCCGCCCGAAGCCGCCGGGATTGAATCCTTGATTTACCGCTGTCCCGAGTGCCTGAGCTACGACACGGTCCAGTCGGGGAAGGGGCCCGATTTCAGCTGTTCGAAATGCCTGGCCCGATTCAGGCTGCTGCCTGATTATTCGGTCGAGATGCCGGGGCACGCGCACAGGACGTCTCTGGAGAGTATGTACCGGCGGATTCGCATGGCGACCGATAGCCCGATCTCCGCGCCGGGCTCCGGGATCACCTGGGGGCGGGCGGAGCTGGCCATCGAGAAACTCGGCCGTTTCGAAGGCGTCGGCCCGGGACGCCTGGAACTCACGTCTTGCCGTCTGACCTTCGAGTCCGGCGGCACCCTCTACCCTATCGAGCTCGATTCCATCCGTTCCGTGGTCGTCGAAGGGGCGCGGAAGTTCCAGGTCTACGGGGGGCGGCCGTCGAGCTTGTTTCAATTCGCGCTCCTCAGTCAAAGCGCTTTGAAATGGCAGAGTCTCGTGGTCGATACCGTGCGCCGCCGTCACAATTTCATGCCGTCGACGGCATGATACACGAGGAGGAAAGAAATGGCTCGTCCCGGGCGCATCGCCGATTACGGCCGGCAGATCGACCGGCCGGGGCTCCTCGATTTCGCACCACGGGCGAAAAGCCGGACGGTCGCCCGTTTCCAGTCCTGCATTCTCGAGGCCTTCGGCCGCCTGTCTCCCGGCTCCCTGCCGGCGCGCGTCTTCGCCCGCACCGCCCGGAGTGTCGTCGGCGGCTTTCTCTATTCCCTCAAAGTCGAGATCAATAACCGCTGCCCGATGAACTGCCGGATCTGCTATGTCCGGAAGGGAGATCAGGAGATTCCGCTCGAAACCATCCGGAAATTGTGCCATTCGATCCGGTCCTGCGGCGTCCGGCTCGAGATACTGGGCGGAGAGCCGCTGCTCCACGGTGACCTGTCTGAAATCATCCGTTTAGCCAAGCACGAGGCCCGGAGTCCTTTCGTCACGCTTTACACCAACGCCACCCTGGCGACCGCCGGACTTTCGTCGGAGATGAAGGCGGCCGGCCTGGACGCGGCCATCATCTCCCTGATGTCCCACCGGGAAGCTGTCCACGATGCCTGCACGAGACACCCCGGTTCCTGGGCGGCCACCATTCAGGGTCTGCGCCGGATGTCAGAGGCCGGAATCAAGGTTTTCACCTTCACTCCAGTCCTCCGCCATAACGTGGCGGATGTGCCGGACATCTACGAATTCGTCAAGACCGGTCTCCGGGCGAGCGCCCTCTTCTATCAATACATTCCCCGCTCGAGCGACGACGAGCTGATCATCGGCCGCGACGAGTGGCGGCGGGCCAAGCGCTGGATCATGAATCACGACACCGAACACTGGGAGTTTGTCCGGCGGTTTTTCATGCTGACCGGAAATTCATGCTCCGGAGGGAACTTCGTGCTGACCGTCAAGGCGGATGGATCGGTCCAACCTTGCCCCTTCGTCGATGACCTTCCCATGGGCAGCATCTATGAGGAGGACATCTGGACGATTTACAGGAAGAGATTCCACAACCGCCTCCTGAAGGAGTTCAAGAGCCTCCCGCCCGAGTGCCGGGACTGCTCGCATCACTCGGTTTGCGGCGGCGGATGCCGGGCCGCGGCCCGCTGGTTCGGAGGCTACGCCCGGAGAGACCCCAAGTGCTTGGGCGCCTTTTCGGGGCCGGTCACGGCCGCGGGGATCATGGATTGCATCCCGACTTTTTTTTGAGGATACCAGTGAGACTCATGAAGCCTTTCCAATTTGAAAAATGGTATTTCGATTTCACTATGCCAACCGGAGAGGTCGTTTTCTTTTTCCTGGCCAGGACTCGCATCTTCGGCCGAGCGGACTTTCGGTTGAGCTTGACCGGCGTCTCTCCTCGCGGAGCTCCCATCCATCGCAGCCTAATCCTCCAGGAGTCGGCCGCCGAACGGATCTCCTCTTCCGCCCCACCGCTCTTGCCGGTCTTTGGAGAGAGGCCTTCCCCGCCAGAGTCGGAGGTCCGCATCCGGACATTTGGGGAAGATTTCTCGCTCGACCTCGTCTTTCTCAGGCATCCGGAAGCCCGTCCCGTCGCCAACCCGATGGTCATCTCGCGGGGGAAACGACGGATCTTGTGGGAACCAGTCCAAGGCCGGTCCATGGTCCGCGGCTCGGTCCGGATAGGCGGGCAAATCTGGAGCGCCGAGGGATGCGACGGCTATATCGACCGGCTAGTTTCCGACGTCTTTCCCCTCTTCACCCCGGTCAGGACCCTTTATTGGGGACGCCTTCACCATCCGGCAGGAAGCCTGGTCTATGCCGTCATCCCCCGGCTACGCCCCTGGGCGCTGCTGACGTGGAGCTCCAGCCGGGAAACACTCGAATTCGACACGGTTGACGTCTCCGAGAGGGGAACCCGGAAGTCGCCGATTCTGGGCCTGTCCTATCCGCCGGCCTACACGCTCACGGCCCGAAATCGCTCTGCCAACATCCGGCTCGATGTCGAGAACATCGCCTCCGCCGTCGAGACGGGATTCATCGCGAACGAAGAAATCCCCGGCGGCATCGAGAGCCGGGCCATCAACTTTTTGGCTAGAAACCCGAGGGGCATCAAGTTTTTTTCGCGGGGCCGCGTCCTTGTCAGGGAGAAAGGCCAAGCCACCGAAGTCGAGGCCGCCCCGTTCTTCAGCGAGATCGTGAGCTTTTCCTGAAAGGGACGCGGATGGAACAAGAACGCCTGCATTACCTCAAAGTCAGTCTCCTGGCCTATCTGGTATGGATCATCGTCTTCGAGGCCGTCGGCTTTTACGCCGTGACGCTCCCAACCAAGGATGTCACCCTTCCTCTCGACCGCCAAATTCCTCTTCTCTCCTGTTTTATCTGGCCGTATCTGCTGTGTTATCTCTTCCCCTTTCTGCCGCTGGTTATCGTCAAGGACTGGCATCGTTTTAACAAAGCTCTTCTGGCCATCATCCTGGCCAACGCGGCAGCTTTTCTCGTGTACATTCTGCTGCCCATCGCTTTTTCTCGCCCCGAGCTCGGGTCGGGTCTTTCCGATCGGGTTCTGGCCCTCCAATTCCGATACGATTTCAAACCCGGAGCCAATAAGCTGCCCAGCCTCCACGTGACCTACGCCTGGATCGTCTACCTGCTTTGCAGGAAACAGGGCCTGGGCCGTCTCCGCGAGGGCCTGATCTTCCTGACGGCCATGCTCATTTCCGTTTCGACCCTCTTCGTCAAGCAGCACATCCTCCTCGATGTCCTCGCCGGCGCCGCGTGGGCCTTCGCGGCGTGGTTTGCCGCCGGGCGTCTCTATCCTCGTCTCGCTGGGCCGGGGACGGCTCCCCCCGAAGCCTTGAAGCACTTGGTCTGGAGGGCGGCGCTCCCCCTCTTGCTTTATACGGCGCTGCTGGTCTTTTTCGCCGATCTTTGTTACCGGAGAATCCTGCCGTGAATCACCCGCCGAGCCCGGAACATTCGGAGTGCCTTCTCGAGGTCCGGAATGTCCGCAAATCTTTCGGCCGCCGGCAGGTGCTACGGGACGTCTCTTTTCACGTGTCCAGGGGCCAGATCGCCGGCATTACCGGTGAGAACGGCGCCGGCAAGACAACGCTGCTTCGCATCATCGTCGGGCTTCTGGCCCCCGACGGCGGCGCGGTCACCGGAGGGGCGAGGATCGGCTACTGTCCGCAGGACCTGGCCGTCTTCGAGACGCTGACCGTCCGGGAGAATTTTTCGTTCTTCGCCGCCGCCTACGGGCTCGAGCGCAAAGGGTCCGAAGAATCATGGGTGGAGACGATGAACGCTCTCTGCCGGCGTTTCCGTTTCGCGTCCTATCAAGACGCCCTGGTTTCCACCCTGAGCGGGGGGACGAAACAAAAGCTGAATTTTTCTCTCTCCGTCCTTCACGACCCCGGGCTCCTTATCCTCGACGAACCATATTCCGGATTCGACTGGGAGACGTATCTCCGGTTCTGGGACTACGCGGAGGAGCGGAAGTCCGCGGGGCTGAGCATCCTCGTCGTATCCCATTTCGTCTACGACAGGTCGAAATTCGACAGCGTCCTCGAGCTCAGGCAGGGGTGTCTCCAATGCGCCTGAAGAATATCGGCACCGGCTGGCTCATGACGATCAAGGAGATGCGGCGGAGCCGGATCGCCCTGATCCTTTTCTTCGTCGTTCCGACAGTTTTCTACGCGGTCATAGTCCTCATCACCAACCATCGCCCGATCGCCTTTAGTCTGGCTTCCGTCTCCGAGCAGGCGTTCGTCACAGTCAGCCAGAGGAACGAGGCGCTGGTGTTCATCGGCCTCGCCGCCGTCGGCGTCCTGACCTCGTTTCTAGCTCTTCATCTCACCCAGAAGCACGCGGACGTCAACCGGCGGCTCATTCTCTGCGGCTATCGGACGACCGAATTGCTGGCCTCGAAGTTCCTGGCCCTCCTGACCATGATCGCGCTCATCGGATGCTATGTCGGAGCCATCACGCCTCTCTTCTTCAAGCCCCAGAGGTTCGTCCTCGTCCTTCTCGGATTCATGATGGCGGGGTACGTCTATGGAGCGTACGGCATGTTCATCGGCGCGATTTTTCGGAGGGAATTGGAGGGGATCCTGTTCATTGTCCTGCTGGCGAATCTCGATATCGGCTGGCTCCAGAACCCTATTTACTATGCCGATGCCCAGAACAAGGCCATCATCCGACACCTGCCGGCCTATTTTCCCTCCCAGTTGAGCATGGTCTCCGCGTTCACCGGCCATTCCGTTCTCCAGCCGCTCCTCGGGAGCCTCGCGTATGGGACGGTCCTGCTCGCCGCCGCGCTGTTCCTCTATTCCCGGAGGATGCGGCTCTGGAAATAGCGGCTTCGGTTCGCCCTCGGAATAAATAGACACCCCCCCCCGCTCTAAAGATCGTTTTGAGGGGGCCGGCAGGTCGCCTTCCTATTCTGTCGCGGACCGCAGTATCCGCACCGGTCCCAGGAGCCCTGATGGCAACAACGGCGAGTCGGCCCGATAGAACGGCTGCGTTGTGTAGGTGAACTTCTTCGCCGCACCGGGCTGCTGGTCGCCGATCAGCCGGTTCACCCACAGGTTCGTCACTTTGACCTGCAATTCGTTCGGGCCCGGTTTCACCGCCCCGGTCACCTCGACGCGGAAAGGCGCCTTCCAGACGATGCCCAGCGGACGGCCGTTGACCGACACCTCGGCCAGGTTTTTGACGTCGCCGAGATCTAGCCACAGCCGCCCGCCGGATGCCATCCAACTGGCCGCCGCCTGGAAAGTCCTGGTGTAGGTTCCCGTGCCGGAGAAGTACCTGACGCCTGCGTCGGCGCTCTCGCTCCACGAGGCCAGCGCGTCGAGCGTGATCTCGGCGGGCGCCCCGCGCTCGGCCTGGAAACGGACCGTCCAGGGTCCCTCCACCGTGTCGAGCGGCGTTTCGATCTCCCGCGGCAGCGCCTTCGCTTGTGTCGTGGCCGGCTTGAGGAACACAACGAACACCGCGTCATAAGGATCGAGGCGAAGCGGCACGGTGGTGCGCCCATTCGCGATCAGGTAAGGGGCCGGCTCCACCTCGCCGGTATCGGCGTGCCAAATCTCCACTTCTTTCCCCTGGACCCGGAAACTCGCTTCCAGCGTCTCCACGCGTTTCTTGCGGTTGTCGACCCAGAAGACGTCGCCGTCGGCCAGCTTGCGGTGCACGAACAGGAGGTTCGTGTCCGCCCGGGGCTTGGTGTATTCGAAGTCAGGCTCCACCCCCAAGGCGGCCAACGCCTGCGCGATCGTCTGTCCTCCATAGACCTTGCCCTTGCCATAGGCGCGTTCCCCCTCACCCGGACCCCAAATCTGATCGGCGATGGCGTGAAACTCCGCCTGGTCGTCGCTCAGGCTCGGGGAGTCGACGGGTTTGGGACCCACGACGACGGCGCCCGCGCTCACCAGCTCGCGGATCTTGCGCAGGACGGGCAGGGACATGTGCCGGCTGTTGGCATCGAGGGCCATCACGGCGTAACTCATGCCGCTCGGCGTCGTGATCCGTCCGCCGTCGGTGGACAGGCGGTGCAGGATCGCATCGGCGTTGATGAAGTCGAAATCGTACCCGGCGGGAATGTCCGGGTGCTTCTCTCCAAAGAGGGCCGTAATGTTAGAATCCTCGCCGTAGAAGTAGAGCACGTCGGCCACGAACTTTCCCTGTTGGAGCATGTATGAGCTGCGGGCCAGATAGGTGGTCCAGGGCTTGGCCAGCTCGGCCCAGGTCTCGTGCCGCGTGAACCACTGGCCGAACGGCCCGAGCGAGAGGCCCGGGATTTTGTCCGATACGGGCTGATGGACCGACGTGTGGAGGACGAAGCGGTTCAGGCCCATCGCCAGCTCCGTGTCGGCCGTCGGTTTCAGCGTTTCGGGAGACCAGCTCCAGGCGCCCCGTTCGCCGCCGTAGGCCGTCAGCGATTCCGCGGCCACGAGATTCTGGCCGTAGATGTGAGACACGGAAGCCGACTCGCGGATGTCGACGCCGTACCCGGGCGGCTCATCGCCGGGCGTTTCGGGCGTCCACAGCGCGCTCATGGGGATCTCGGCGTTCCGCTTCACTTCCATCCCGTCTCCAATGAATGCCCGTCCGCCTTCGTGAGATTCGGTATACCGGCCCATCCCCAACTTGTGCAAGGAGGCGGAGATCTGGTCATAGTGGTATTCCGCCGTCAGGTCGCCGATGGTCTTGCGAAAGTCCCAGAGAAAACGGTCGCTCGATTCCGCGCTCTCCACCACCCGACCGGTCAGGACCGGGAGCCAGGGCCGCGGGTCATAGCCGCGGCGCTTGGTGAATTCCGGGACCATATCTTCGGTCCAATTCTGAACTCCGGCTTCCCAACTATCCGTGATCACGTATTGCAGGCCGCGCTTGCCCATCAGGGCGCCCAGCGTGCCTTTATATCGGCCGAGATAATTGTCGAGATATGTCTCGACATGGCCGCGATTGAGCTTATCCACCTCGAGACCGGTCGCCTCGGGCGAAGCCGGGGCGTTGCGTGCGCCGGTCAGCGAATAGCCCAGCCGCAGTACCATCCAACGGCCGGCCGGCGGCGTCCAGTCCAGCCTGCCGTCGGGGCGCATTTTCGAAGTCAAGTCGACGACGTCGGCCCTGCGCACGGCGTCCTGGGTCGGAATGGGAGGTGTCGCGAGGCTGTCGAGGTTGGTCGCCGCCGAAAAAGCCGCTTTGTCCTCGAACCGGTTCACCCGCGCTCCGGAGTGCAGAACGATCTCGGCGATCTTCGTCCCGGCCGGGGCCGCGGGCGCGCCGCCGTTGGACGACCCACCCCGGCCGGGCGCGGGAGGCTGAGGCGTCTTGAACGTCAAGCGGAAAAATTTGGCGGTGACGGCGGGAAACGTTATGGTCCGTTGGGGCGTCTCGCCGCCGGGAATCGTTGCGACCGTTCGAAATTGCCGGCCGTCGTCGCTGGCCTCCAAGGCCTGGCTGCCGTCGGCTCCGCCCCCGTAGCCTCTCCTCTCGGTGCTGGCCACGATGCTCAGGCCTCGAATGGCCTGGGGCTTTTCGAACTCGAACTGGATCCAGGCCTTTTGGTCGATGGGTGCGGCCGGCAGAATGAAGGTCTTCGCCAGGTCGCCGTCGGTCAGTCCGGCCAGGTCGAATTGGCCGCCGCTCGATGATACTTTCGGCTGAAGCTCGACCATCGAGAGGTCGCTGTCGGCTAGGCGATAAGCGACGACCGCGCTGTCGCCATAGTACTCGGGCGGGGGCGCGGATGTCCCGCCCCCCGATCCTCTGCGCCCGATATTCTGGAATGGCCCGGTCGTGGATGGAGGCTTAGGCAGAACGCCTTTGAACGGAAGCCCGCCTTCCAGACGGGTCTCGCTCCAGACCAGCTTCTTCATCGCCTGCGCGGGCGGCACCCAGGGGCCTCCAGTTTCGCTCCATCCTGGAGATCCCGCGATGGCCATCTCCAGACCCAGCTGGTCGGCCAGGGTCGCGGCGTATTTGAACGCGTCCTTCCACTCGGGCGTCATGTAGATCAGCCGTTTCTTGACGACCTGCGGAGTATCGAGCGCGGCGTCGAAGTTCTGGAAGCCGCCGATGCCGGCGCGCTTCATCCATTCCAGGTCGGCCTTGATCCCGTCCTTGGTGATATTGCCGTTCATCCAGTGCCACCAAACGCGCGGTTTGGCGCTGTCCGGCGGGTTCTTGAAGCCGCGCTCGAGGGCATCGCTGGAGTCCTGGGTACCCGCGGCCCACGTTCCGAGCAGAGTCATGACAACGACGGCCAGGCCTAACTGCTTTGTTTTATTCCTTGTTCTCATGGGCGCGTCTCCTTTCGCCGGGGTCATGATATTTCCAGCCGATGAGCTATGTCAATGACGAGAGGAATCTGTCTAGGTGCGAAGAAGAGGTTTACACGCCCGGACAATCCGATCCACACTCGGAAGTGTCTTATCTTCCAGATGCCGCGCATAGGGAATGGTGGTCTGAGTGCAGACCCGTGCATATTTGAAGGCCAGTCCCCTCTCCAGTGCCACTGCCGCCAACTCACCGGATAGGCCGAATCCCTCATAGTCTTCATCCACAACCAGCATGCGTCCGGTGCGGCCGACCTCTTGGCAGAGAGTCGCTTTATCGAGCGGCGACACAGACCTCAGATCGACCACGCCCGCTGAAATCCCCTGTTGCTCCAGCATGGCCGCAGCCAGCAAGGCGCGGTGCACGCCCACACCGAGCGTCACGATCGTCAGATCTGATCCGTCCCGGCGCACCGCCGCCCGTCCAATCGGCAGCGGTTCCCAGATACTTGGGGCTAATCCACGCGTTCCTTCGGCCGGGATGTCGTAGTTCACCGTTTCCCGGCCGCCTGAACCAAGAAAATCCAGCCAGCGCGACGAAATCAGTTTGTGCTCCATGAAAATAACCGGCGATCGGAACGCCAGGGAAGCCAGCATCAGCCCTCCCGCATCTGCCGGGGTCGAGGGCACAACTACACTAAGCCCGGGGATATGCGCCAGCCAGCCCCACAAGCTCTGTTCGTGCTGACCTCCGTCGCCATAGCCCCCGCCGCAAGCCGTCCGCACCACCAGGGGCACCGGCCAGCGCCCGCCCGAAAACGCCTCCACCTTGGCGGCATGATTCAGCAGCGCGTCGACCGCTACACCGATAAAATCCACTAACATGATCTCGGCGACCGGGCGCAGTCCGGCCATCGACGCGGCTACCGCCGCCCCCAGAAAAGCCGCCTCGCTGATGGGTGTGTTCCTCACCCGTTGTCTTCCGAAACGCACAAACAACCCGGCGTGTAAGGCTTGCACATCTTCACCCAGCAGGATGATGCGCGGATCGGCGGCCATGGCCTGACCCAGGGCGTCATCGATCGCATCCGAAAAGCTGATCCGCCTCATATCGCGCTTCCCTGAGATTGGAGGGCCTTCGCCACGCTTTGTTGAATTTCACGCCGGACGGCGGATTCCAGCTCGGCGAGCCGCGCCGCGTCCTCCGTGGCCAGAGCCTGCCTGGTCCGCACGAGCGGATCACTCCCATCGCCCGTTTGACTTTGAATTTTGAACGCCACGCCCAGAATCTGGCGCAAGGAGGCAATTCTCTCGCCCCACGGCGCACCACCGCCGCTGCGGAAGAATCCCTTGACCATCGGCCAGGTTCGTTTGCGGAAAGAATAAACGGGCCTTCGGACCACATCCAAGAGCGCATCCCCCAGGAAGTGTCCCTCGAGATGGACGCAACGAGCCCGGAGAAAGACCGGCCCGTTCCCAGCGCGGGCGTGGTGTAACGCTGCCTGCGCCGCCGACCAAACCGCCTCGACCTCCGCCCCATCCACTTCGATGGCCTTCATCCCAAAGGCCTGCGCGCGAGCCAGCAGGTTTCCGCCCGAAACCATATCGGCCGGCGTCGTGATCGCCCAACCGTTATCCTTACAAACAAAAATCACCGGCAGTTTCCAGACCACCGCCAGGTTCATGGATTCCATCAACATGCCCGCGTTGGCGGCGCCATCGCCGAAGAAGGCGACTGAAACCGTGCCCGGACGCAGCATCTGCCCGGCCAGGGCAAAGCCAGCCGCGGCCGGTCCGGCCGCGCCGACGATGCCCGAAGAGGCGGCCAGCTTGTCCGGCGCGAACAGGTGCATATGCCCGCCCATGCCTCCGCACAAACCGTCGGGCTGGCCCATAAACTCGCGCAGCAAGGCAACAGGATCCACGCCGCGCATCAACATCGGTGGCGTGCCGCGATGGTCGAGTGCCATGGCATCGCCTTCGATCAACTGAGAGATGATCCCGGCAACGATCGCCTCCTCGCCCATCCCAAGATGCATCTCGCCCGATATCTTGCCGTCCTTCCAGATCTGCCGCACGGCTTCTTCGAACGTCCGGCTCTTGAACATTAACTCGTACAGGGACCAGAGATCAGCGGACATGCTTCTATCCTATTTAAAGGAATTATGTCGATATTGACGATGATGGTCAATACCGACATAATTTAGTAGAGATGAACTGATCGGAGGTACCGGACATATGAGAGATGTCAAGCGTTTGATTAGTATCGGACTGCCGATAGCCCTTCTTCTGTCCTTGCCGGTATCGGCAAGCGCGCAGTCTTCGGTTTCCACAAAGCCTTTGCCCCTCGCGGATTTCAGCCAGGGACTCGAACATCTGGCACTCCAGGTGGGCCCTTCCGTCGTCCAGGTCTTTGCCATCGGCTATTCCGTGGCCTCAAATAGATTAGGACCGGTAGTCAAACACCAGAATACCGGCTCGGGCGTAGTTCTGGATTCCGAAGGTTATATAGTTACCAACGCTCACGTCGTTTATGGCGCCCGGCGCTTACAGGTGCAACTCGCGGTTTTGAATACCTCCTTCAAGCCTCAAGGCGCCAAGATCGAAGCCCAACTGGTGGGAATGGACATGCCCACGGACCTCGCGGTTTTGAAAATCGCCACCAAGGGCCTGCCCGCGCTGGCTTTGGGCGACTCCGACAAGCTCAAGCAGGGCCAGCTCGTCATGGCCTTCGGGTCGCCGCTGGGGCTAACAAACAGCGTGACCATG
>JBEKVN010000019.1:0-76231 GCA_049513915.1 Candidatus Aminicenantales bacterium
GGCGGACCACTCGCTTGTTCCCCAGTAGAACGCTTTTCCTTGACTAATGAGGCCGGACATGGCCCGGACGGTTTCCTCGATGGGCGTATCCTTGTCGGGCCTATGGCAGAAAATGAGGTCCACGTAGTCCATCTGAAGCCGCTTGAGCGAGGCGTTCGTCCCTTCGATGATGTGCTTTCGTGACAGGCCGTTGTCGTTCGGGCCCGGCCCGCCCCAATAAATCTTCGTCGAAACGACGAGGTCGCTCCTCTTCCAGCCGAACTTTCGGATGAGCGTTCCCAGCATGGTCTCGGCTTTGCCACGCGCGTAGGCCTCGGCCGTGTCGAAAAAGTTCACCCCGGCTTTGTAGGCCGCCCTCAAGCACGCCCCGGCCGCATCTTCCCCGATCTGATCGCCGAAGGTCACCCAGGTCCCGTAGGACAGGGCCGAAACCTTGATCCCTGACTTTCCGAGAAAACGGTATTCCATGCGCCCGACTCCTTTCCGGATCGCTCCCCTTATTATACCCGCACTCGCCGCGTTCCCGGAAATCCTCGCCCGCGCGCTGTCGCGGTGGCCCCTTCCCGACGGTCTCTTGTTGAAAAAACGCCGCCGTGCGCTTAGAATAGGCGTTCTTTGTCCATCTTCCGGCGCGCGGCGATGCGGAAAAGGATGACGATCAAGAAGATTCTGGCTTTATTTCCGGCCCTCCTGTTCATTTTGGCGTCCATGGGACTGGCCGTCGAGGTCAAGGCCGTGCGCGTGGCCAAGGGCCCGAAGGTCGACGGCTTCCTCTCAGACCCCGTCTGGCGCGAGGCGCCTCCCTTCTCGGACTTCCGGATGGCTGAACCCCAGCCGAACCATGAGCCCACGGAAAAGACGGAGCTCCGCGTCCTCTACGATGACGCCAATCTCTACATCGGAATCTTCTGCTCCGATAGTGAGCCGCGCCGGATCGCGGCTAACTCCCTGGCCCACGACAGCGGCGCCGACGAAGGCATGGGCTACGGCGGCTATGGCCACATGCCTCAAGGCTCGAGCAGCGACGTTGTCCGCGTCCTCCTCGACCCGTTTCAGAACAAGCGCACCGCCTACATTTTCTTCGTCAACCCGCTCGGCGCCCGGGGAGAAGGGCTGATCACCGGGGGGCAAGCGAGTCTCAACTGGGACGGGATCTGGCAGGCCAAGGCCCGGATTCTCCGCGACGGCTGGAGCGCCGAGCTGGCCATCCCCTTCAAGACCATCTCCTTCAATCCGGGGCTGACGGTCTGGGGCCTCAACGTCGAGCGCGCCATCGCCCGCAAGCTGGAGACCATCCGGATGTCGGGGACCAACCAGGACAGCAACTTTTATAATCCCATGGAAGCGGCCGGGCTGACGGGGATCGAGGGCGTCAAACAGGGGCTCGGGTTCACGATCCGCCCCTACGGCCTGGCCAGCACCTCCAAGGACTTCCAGGCCTCCGAACACGCCGAAAAATACGACGGCGGCATCGACGTTTACAAGAACCTTACTCCCAGCCTGGTCGCCGTCGCCAGCTACAACATGGACTTCGCCGAAACCGAGGCCGACGAGCGCCGCATCAACCTGACGCGCTTCCCTCTTTTCTACCCGGAAAAAAGGATGTTCTTCCTCGAGGGATCGGAAACATTCAGCTTCAGCTCGAGCATCAGCTTCCAGCCCTTCATCAGCCGCTCGATCGGGCTCTTCGAGGGCCAGCAGATCCCCGTCCTCTTCGGGACCAAGCTCTACGGGAAGATCGGCGGTACCAACCTGTCGATCCTCGACGCTCAGACCGGCAATCCCGGGGACCTGCCGGGGCGCAACTTCCTGGCCGCGAGGATGACCCAGAACATTTTCGCCGAAAGCAAAGTCGGCTGGATCTTCACCAACGGCAGCCCCACGGGCGCGAGGAACTCGCTCCTCGGCCTGGATTTCCAGTACTCGTCATCCAAGTTCGCGAAGAACAAGAACATCATGCTCGCCGCCTGGGCCGCCTATAACTGGAACGAGGAGCCGGGCCGCCATAACGGCTTCGGCTTCAGGGCGGGCTACCCGAACGACCTCTGGAACATCCAGAGCACCTACGCCTGGTACGGTGAAGCCCTGGACGCGGGCCTCGGCTACATGATGCGCCAGGCCATGCAGACCGGCTTCCTCAGCGTCTCCTACCAGCCGAGGCCGAAGGGCGGATTCCTGGCCAAGGTTGTCCGGCAATTTTTCTTCTCGGCCAGCGGCGACTACTATTGGGACCTTTCCGGAAACCTCGAAACGAGCGAGATCAACCTTACGCCGCTCGCCTTCAGGACCCACAGCGGCGAGCAGTTCGGGTTCAGCGTCAACCCCAACCGTGACGTCCTGCTCGAGGATTTCGAAATCGCCAAGGGAGTCATCCTGCCCCCGGGTTCCTACAGCTTCACGCACTGCCAGTTCGAATTCAACTCGGCGACCCACCGCACCGTGACGTTCCAAACGGGCTACTCGCTCGGCCGGTTTTATTCCGGTCATTACAACGAGGCGACGGTGGGGATGGGAATCAAGCTCAAAGGCTACGCGAACTTGGCCTTCGATGCCGACCTCGTGAGGGGCAGGCTGCCGCAGGGACGATTCAGCGAGAACGTCTATCAGCTCAAGGCTGATTTTTTCCTGTCTCCCGACCTGGGACTCATGAACTACATCCAATTCGACGACATCTCGAACCAGCTGGGCTGGAGCGCCCGGCTCCGGTGGCAGGTTTCCCCCGGCAACGAAATCTTCCTCGTCTTCAACAAGAACTGGGAGAGGCGATGGGACCCGATGAGCCGGTTCGTCCCTCTCGAGCAGAGGGGCGTTCTGAAGATTTCGTTGTCGATCCGGCCTTGATCAATTTCGGGGATCGCGAACTTGGGGACACAATACTAATTTCCGAATTTCAGGTCCCCGATCTTCACGAAATCGGGTGCACAACACTCATTTCTATTCTTTTCAGAAGGCCATCCCCATCCTCCCCGACCGGACGCCGCGTGATTCTGTGAATCGGCGTTGGGAGTATTCGCTGACGGATGTCCTGATCAGTCCTCGCCCGTGAGGCGTCGGACAAATTCCCGCGCCGCCCGGGATGGCGCCGGCGCGGGCTCCCAGAGGAACGTCTTCAGGTCGATCCGGCCGGACATGT
Organism: Candidatus Aminicenantales bacterium; assembly: GCA_049513915.1. Classification (GTDB taxonomy): domain Bacteria; phylum Acidobacteriota; class Aminicenantia; order Aminicenantales; family Saccharicenantaceae; genus DATKJS01. The sequence continues at coordinate 3,134 of JBEKVN010000019.1, forward strand.
CCACGGCCACGCCCTCTGTTTTCAGCAAACACTTCTGTTGCTCGAACCCCCGACCGCGCGGAAGCGATATCGCGCCGCGGCTGTTGATGACGCGATGCCAGGGAAGACGGTCCTTGTCCGAACAGGCGTGCAGGACGCGCGCCACCTGCCGGGCGGCCTTATAGTTCCCGGCCAGGGCGGCGATCTGGGAGTAGGTCGCGACTTTGCCTCGGGGAATGGCCTTGATCGCTCGCTTAGCCCTGGTCTCAAATTCCACAGCCGAGCCCTCCAGCCAAATCCTAATCCGCTTCAGGCTCTGAGTCAAAGGCAGGATGCGTTAGAAGCGGGAAGATTCGAGTTGCGAAAGTCGGCAGGGAGTTAGTCGCAGGCTAGCGGCGATAATTTCGGTAATTAGTTGTGTGTCACCGAATTAGGAACGGAAGGTCCAGGCGTCGGTAGCGTACCGCGATTCGCAGAGCTCGGCGATCGACGCACGGTCCTCCGGCCCTAGAACCAGCGGCTCGAGCGAAACGCCGAAGGACTCGGAAAAACCCCGGCAGAACCTTTCGACCGCCCAGCTGAAATCCACGGGCCGCCCCAGGGCTTCGGCGAGCGACGTCATCCCGGCCCCGGGCGCGGGCGATGCGGCCGCTGACGGCGACGCGACCGCCGCCAGAAGACGGTCATCCTTTTCGAGGGGAATCGAGCCGTGCTGGAGAAAAGCCGCGCCCGTCCTCTTCTGGGCGCTGCCGATGATCTTTTTCCCGCCGATCTCGATTTCGTCCCTGGCCGGGAGGGCGAAACAGGGCATGGTCCCCCGGATATAGGACGGCGGCGAGGTCACGGCCATCTCGGCGGCGAGCCCCATGAGCTTCAGGCCGTCCATCAAGGCCCGGGAGATGAGCCGGTAGGACTCCCGGAGGGTTTCCGTGAACACCTCCGTGTCGGACGAGGCCACGGCGTAAGTCACTTCGCGGTCATGGAGGACGAGCTTGCCGCCTGTGATGCGGCGGACGATGCCGACGCCATGGCTCCGGCAGAAATCGGCGTCGACGACCTTGGACGCGTTTTGAGAATAGCCGAGCGAGGCGGTCGGCCTATCCCATTGATAAAAACGGAGATATGTCGCTGGCGCCGCTTCGACGCGGTGGAACAGGAACTCGTCGACGGCCATGTTCCAGGCGCCGGGGAGCGGCCCCGGCTCGATGATCAGGTTCCAGGATCTCATGTTCATGGGAAAAAGAATGGAGCGGGCAATGGGACTCGAACCCACAACACCCGGCTTGGGAAGCCGGTACTCTACCATTGAGCTATGCCCGCTCACGGTCCCGCCGAGGGAATCCGAATTTTAGCATAAATCCCCGCCTTGTCAAAATGGGACCCCGGGTTCGTTGACACTCCGGGGCGCCCCCGATATAATCGGCCTGAACAGGCACGAAAGAAGGACAACGCCATGGCCGAAGAGCAGACCCCAGCCAAACGCCAGGTTCCCGAACAACCCACGCTCCAGGGTATGACCAAAATCGGCTCCACCAGTTTCTTCAACGGCGCCCTGGAGGGGCACGAGGACACCGTGATCGAGGGCCGATTCCAGGGAACGATCACCCTTCCCTCAAGCACGCTTACCGTGAGCCGCGGGGCCAAGGTCGAGGCCGACGTCCGCGTTCGTAGCCTGGTCCTCAACGGCGAGCTCACGGGGTCCGTTGACGCCGGCGAACGGGTCGTGATTTCCGAGACGGCCCGGATGAACGGCGACATCCGGTCGGCGAAGATCAGCATCTCGAACGGCGCCCAGTTCAAGGGCGGCATCAAAATCGAGAAGGGCTGAGCCCCCCCCAGCAAGAAGGGGTCAAATCTACGCAATGCCAGTAAAAAAGGGAGCGTTTTATTTTCCGCTGAGGAAAACTGGCATTGCGTAGATTTGACCCCTTCTGATTCCTCAGGCCTCGCTCTGGTATAATATCCTCTCATGCGCAGGTTCGAACTCGTCTCTGATTTCACGCCCCAGGGGGACCAGGTCCAGGCCATCGACCGCCTGTCGCAAGGGCTGGAGTCGGGCGAACGGCACCAGGTCCTCAAGGGCGTCACCGGCTCCGGCAAGACCTTCACCATGGCCAACATCATTCAGAGGGTCAACCGGCCCGTCCTGGTCATTTCCCACAACAAGACGCTGGCGGCGCAGCTCTACCAGGAATTCCGGCGCTTCTTTCCCAGGAACGCGGTCGAATACTTCGTCAGTTACTACGATTACTACCAGCCGGAAGCGTTCATCCCCGCCTCCAACACGTACATCGCCAAGGAGGCGACCATCAACGACGAAATCGACCGGCTCCGGCTCTGCGCCACGAACTCGCTCTTCGCCCGCCGGGACGTGATCATCGTCGCCTCCGTCTCCTGCATCTACGGCATCGGGGCCCCGGAAACCTATTACTCGATGAGTTTCAGCCTGGCCAAGGACGAGGCGATCAGCCGGAAAGCTCTCCTGGAGAAGCTCGTCTCGATCCAGTACGAGCGGCTCGAGGGCGATTTCAAGCGCGGCAGCTTCCGCGTCCGCGGCGATATCGTCGAGGTCTTCCCGAGCTACGAGGACTCGGCCTACCGGATCGAGCTCGAGGACGGCCGGATCAAGGAGATGACGGCGGTCGACCCCCTGCTCGGAAAGAAACGCGACAGCCTGGAAAAGGTCATGATCCATCCGCGGACGTTCTTCTCGACGCCGGTCGAAACCCTCCGCGGCGCCGTCTCAGGCATCGAGCAGGAGCTCGCCGAGAGAGTCGAGCACTTCCGCGGCCGCGGCCAGTTCGTCGAAGCCGAACGCATCGAGGAACGGACGCTCTACGACCTGGAGATGCTCCGCGAATTCGGCTACTGCCCGGGCATCGAAAACTATTCCCGCCATCTCAGCGGCCGCAACGCCGGCGACCCTCCCTACACCCTGCTCAATTATTACCCGGACGATTTCCTGACCATCATCGACGAATCCCACGTCACGGTCCCCCAGATCGGCGGGATGTACTTCGGCGACCGCTCCCGCAAGACGACGCTCGTCGAGCACGGCTTCCGGCTGCCCTCGGCGCTCGACAACCGGCCCCTCAACTTCGACGAGTTCGAAGGCCGGGTCAAGCAGCTCCTGTACGTCTCGGCGACACCCGGCGTTTACGAGCTTAAGCAGTCGCCGGGCCACGTCGTCGAACAGCTCATCCGGCCGACGGGCCTGACCGACCCGGAGATCGAAATCCGTCCGGTCAAGGGACAGGTCGACGACCTCATGGGCGAGATTCAGGACCGGGCCGGGAAAAACGAGCGGACCCTGGTCACGACCCTGACCAAGAAGATGTCCGAGGACCTGACCCGCCATTACCACGAGCTCGGGCTGCGCGTCCGCTACCTCCACTCGGAGATCGAGACCCTGGACCGGGTCAATATCCTGCGGGACCTCCGCAAGGGAAAATTCGACGCCCTGATCGGCATCAATCTGCTCCGCGAAGGGCTCGACCTGCCCGAGGTTTCGCTCGTGGCCATCCTGGACGCCGATAAGGAGGGCTTCCTGCGCTCGGGAACGGCTCTCATCCAGACCTTCGGCCGGGCGGCCCGCAATATCGCGGGCAAAGCCATCCTTTACGCCGATGTGATGACGGACTCCATGAAGGCCGCCATCGATGAAACCTGCCGGCGGCGCGGCATCCAGGAGGAATACAACCTCCGGAACGGCATCACGCCGCAGACGATCATCAAGGGGATCGATGAAGTCCTGACCAGCGTCTACGAGCGCGACTACCTGGACTATACCAAGATCTCCGAGGATAAAGACATCTACCTCTCGCCGCTGAAGAGGAAGAAGCGGATGGAAGAGCTCGAGAAATTGATGAGGGAAGCGGCCAAGGCCCTGGAGTTCGAGAAGGCCGCCCAGTTCCGGGACGAGCTGAACAAGCTGAAGAAGCGCGAGCTCGAGCTCGGGCTGTGAGACCGCCCGGACGCCGAGGTGACGGGGATGAGCGAACACGACGCCCTGAAAGCGCGGGCCGCGGAACTCCCGGACAAGCCCGGCATCTATTTTTTCAAGAACGCCGCCGGCCGGGTCGTCTACATCGGCAAGGCCCGGTCGCTGCGGGACCGGGTCCGCACCTACTTCCTGCCCAACCCGGATTATAAAGTCAGAAATATCCTTCAAGAAACGGCCGGCATCGACTACATCCTGACGGGCTCGGAGAAGGAAGCCGCCTTCCTCGAGAACAACTACATTCAGCAGCACCAGCCCCGCTTCAACCTGCGGCTCAAGGACGACAAGAGCTTCCCCTACCTCAAGGTGACGGCTGGCGAGAAATATCCCGGGATCTACTTCAGCCGGAAAGTCGGCGAGGGCCGGTCGCGTTACTTCGGCCCGTTCAGCCCCGCCCACCGGGCCCGGACGTCCATCCACCTGGTCAACAAGTATTTCCGGGTCCGGGGATGCGAGGACGCCGTGTTCCGGAATAGGAAACGGCCTTGTCTCGAGTATGACCTTAAGCTGTGTTCGGCCCCGTGCGTCCACTTGATACCCGAACAAGACTACCGCGGCGATGTCGAAAACGCCTGCCTTTTCCTCGAGGGCCGGACCCGGGAACTGTCCGGGGCCCTGAAGAAGAAAATGGAGGCTGCGGCGGCCGCCCAGGATTTCGAGGAGGCCGCGCGCTGGCGCGACATCCTTAGGACGATGGAGGACATCAGGGAACGGCCGCGGGCCATATCCATCGCCCTCGAGGACCAGGACGCGGTGGGTTTCGCACGGCGGGGCGTTCAGGCCGCGGTCTATGTCTTTTTCATGCGCCGCGGCAAGATCCGGGATTCGGCGAGCGCCGTGCTGGAGACGGGAGAAGGAGACGGGGACGCGGCGATTTTGGGGAATTTCCTGCTCGAATTCTACGAGGGCCGCGAGCGACCGCCGCGCCTGCTCCTCCCCTTTCCGGTCGATGGCCAAAGCCGGCTGGAGCGCCTTTTGTGCGAACGGAAGAGGTCCGGAGCCCGCGCGGGGGATGGGCGGCCGGAAGCCAGAATCGCGGTCCCGCGGTCGGGCAAGCGCCGAAAGCTCACCGACCTCGCCAACCGGAACGCGGAAGCCCTCCTCGACAAGAAAGAACGGGAGAGCCTGCCGGTAGAGGAACTCGGGCGCGTCCTCGGACTGGAGCGCCCGCCTCGAACGATCGAGGGTTTCGACATCTCCAACACGGGCGGCCAGGAATCGGTGGGCTCCATGGTCGTCTTCAGGGACGGCCGGCCCGACAAAGACGAGTACCGTAAGTTCAGGATCCGGACGGTCGAAGGCCCAAACGACGTCGCCAGCCTGGAAGAGGTCATCGGGCGAAGGTACCGGAGAAGGATTGAGGACAGCCGGCCTATGCCCGATTTGATCATGGTGGACGGCGGGAAGGGGCAGCTCGCGGCAGCCGAGAAGGCGCTCGCCGGGCTCGGAGTCAGCGACGTCCCGCTCGTCTCGATCGCCAAGCGCGAGGAAATCCTGTTCACGCCCGGGCACAGGGAGGGCATCCGGCTGCCGAGGACCGCTCCGGCCTTGAAGCTCGTCCAGGCCATCCGCGACGAAGCCCACCGCTTCGCCATCACCTTCCATCGCGGCCGGCGCGAGAAGCGGAGCTTCGCCTCCGAGCTCGACGGCATCCCCGGCCTCGGCCCGAAGAAAAAAACGGCCCTCCTGACGAAATACAAGAGCCTGGAGGAGATCCGCGAGGCGACGGCCGAAGCCCTGGCCCCGGTCATCGGCGGAAAGCTCGCCGCCGTGGTGCTCCAAAGGCTGAAATTTCGTCAGCGGGCCCCGGACCTGTCATAAAACTCTCTTTCATTCGTCTTGATAGTGTGGACACAGTGGATAGGCAGGCCGCCGGATGAACGCGAAAGGCGCGGACATAACTCCAGGGCCGATCTTCTCCTCAATTTACCAGGAGCATTTTCCCATGGTTTTCCGGTTCGGGTTCAGGCTGCTCGGAGATACCGAGCAGGCCATGGACCTGTCCCAGGAAGTCTTCCTGAAGCTCTACGCGGCTCTCAACGGCGGGCCGGAAATCCTCGAGATCAAGAGCTGGCTTTTCCGGACGGCCGCCAACCTCAGCTATGACTGGTTGAGGCGAAAGCGCCGTTATTCCACGCTATTGCGCTCGGATTTTGACGTCCGCGACGCCCCTGAGAATGTCGAAGGGGAATTCATAAGATCGGAAGACCGGAAGGCGGTGAAGGCGTCCTTGGATCGGCTCGCGCCAAGGGACCGGATTCTCTTGACGCTTTATGCGGAGGGGCTGCCGTATAGGGAGATCGCCCGGACGATGGCGTTGCGGGAGTCTTCCGTCGGAAAATTGATCGCCCGCGCGGTCCAAAGCCTGTCCAGGGAATTCAAGGAAGGAGAGCGAAGATGAGGTGTCCACCGGATAAGTTGCTCCAGGCCTATATCGACGGCGAGCTTCCGATGTCCGACTCGGCCGGCGTTGACCGGCACCTGAAAGACTGCCCGGCCTGCCGGGAAAGACTGACGCATTTGAGGTCGGCAAGCGAGCTTGTCAAGGAAAAGCTCTCATATCTGAACCCCACCCGGATTCCGGCCGCGCCTTCGCTCCGGACTGAGATGCCACAGGGGCCGGCTCGGACCTCCCCTTTCTGGCCTCGGCTTCTGGCTTCGTCCATCCGGGTGCCGGCGGCGGCCCTGGCCATGGCCGGGCTTTTCGTCATTGGAGTAGCCCTCGGGACGATTCTTAAGGGCACGCCAAGAGCCCGAGAGGAACGCTGGCCCGGCCACCGGGCTGAGTCCGGCCAGATCTCGCTTATGAGTACCGACAGTGTTCAGATCTTTCCCGTCGGCCTGGATCTTCAAGGCTATAGACCGCTCGAGCGCCCGAGCATCTTCACCATAAAGGAGTGATGACCATGAAAAAGACATTCCCGATACGGCTTGGGTTGGCGATTTTATTGATTCTGATTATCGGCATGTTTTCCTTCGCGCCCGCGCGCTCCCAGGACAAGATCAAGGCCAATACAATCACGATCTCTCAGCCGTATTCCGGCGGAGGGGCCGAAGACGAATTCCTGGTGGAGCCCAAAACGTACATCCGTTTGCGCGTCGATATCCTCGAAATAGAGCCGTCCGAAACGCATACAATCGCGAGCCCGAGTATCACGACGGAGAACGGCAAGCCCGCCGAAATCATTATGGGCGCCCAAAAAGAATCGCTTTCCATCCGGATCACGCCGACGATCGTAGAAAAAAAGGGCGTCGAGCTCAAGATCGAGTTCCAGAAAGAGCCCGAAATGAAAGGCAAGAGTTCGGCAGAGGCTTTTGTTCAAAACGGCGAATCGGCCGTTATCGAGCTCTTCGAAAACAAAAGCCGGAATTCGAAGATCAGCCTCAAAGTCACCCCGCTAATTGAAGTCGTCACGCCTACAAAAGAGTACCCGGGGCCCGTCCGTGAGCTTCGTCTCGATGATTCTTATCTCATCAAGAACGACGACAAGCTCATCGCCCATGGCAATCTGAGCGCGACGAGCGATCAGGGTGAGATCTCCTTATGGTTTACCGACGATCATGGGCTGTTCGTTCTTGGCTTCAAACGTTTCGAAGGGGCGGAACCCGTGGGCTTCGTGCAGGGGACGACGATAAAAATCAAATTCGGCGAAGTGATCTATAAATGGGCCAGCCGGAATCCCATCCTGCCCGAGGGAAAATGGCTCGTGTGGGTCCTCCACAATCCCCCCGGTTATAAGGGCCTATCAATAAAGAATGGTCAGGGAATCCTTGGCAAGAACGGCATGATCGGCATCGGGACCGGCAAGGACGCCTGGAAAGAGCTGATGACGGGCTGGAAAGACCTAGCCCTCCTAAAGTTATAGCGATCAGGGCGCCACATATATTGACCCCGCATCTCCCTTTTGAATTTTGCCGATGACTGCGGCATAATAGCCCCTCAGTCCCCCAAAAGGAGTCGACCCGCATGAAAAAGCACTGGATCCGGCGTCTTGTCCCGGCTATTCTCCTGGCTGTCCTCCTCGTCCTGCCTATTTTCGCCGACGAGGGGATGTGGCTGTTCAATAGTTTCCCGAAGGACGCCGTCCAGAAAAAATACGGCTTCGCCGTGACCCAGGATTGGCTCGACAACCTCCGGCTGGCCTCCATCTCGTTTGGGGGCGCGTCCGGTTCCTTCATCTCTCCCGAAGGACTGGTCCTGACCAACCACCACGTCGGCCGGGGCGCGGTCCAAAATCTCTCGACGAAAGACCGCGACCTGATGAAGACCGGCTTCTATGCCCGGACCCGTGCCGAAGAGATCAAGATCCCCGGCATGGAGCTCCGCGTTTTGTATGAGATCGAGGACGTGACTGGCCGGGTCCTCGGCGCCGAGAAGCCCGGCATGACGCCGGCCGAGGCCGCTGACGCCCGGGGCAAAGTTATCGCCGCTCTCGAAAAGGAGACGACCGAGAAGACCGGCCTGCGCGGCGGAGTCGTCACCCTCTATTCGGGCGGCATGTATCACCTTTACAAGTTCAAAACGCACAGCGATGTCCGGCTGGTTTTCGCCCCCGAATACCTGGCCGCCTTCTTCGGCGGCGACCCGGATAACTTCACGTACCCCCGTTACGATCTCGACATCTGCCTCTTTCGCATCTACGAGAACGGCCAGCCCTTCAAGAGCGACCATTACATCAAATGGGCGCCCAAGGACGTCCGGGAGGGCGAGCTTCTTTTCTGCTCGGGCCATCCCGGCTCGACGGGCCGGCTCTTGACCTTTGCCCAGCTCGAGTTCCTGCGCGACACGAGCTATCCCTTCACCATCGCCAACGCCAAGCGCCGCCAGGCCTACATGCGCGAGTACAGCCGGAGGGGCGAAGAAGAGGCCCGGATCGCCAACCGGAGCCTCTTCGGTATCGAGAACGGCCTCAAGGCGACCATCGGCTATCAGTCGGGCCTCCTCGACAAGGCGCTGATGGAGAAGAAGCTCAAAGAAGAGCAGGCCTTCCGGGCCGAGCTCGCCAAGTCCCCCGACCTGGAGAAGGAATTCGCCACCGCCTGGGACGAGGTCGCCGAAGCCCAGAAAAAATACGCCTCCTTCTATAAGCCCTTCATTTTCTTCGAAAGGGCCAACGGTTTCTACACGACCTATTTCGGCGTCGCCCGGAACCTCGTCCGCCTGGCCATGGAAAAGCCCAAGACGAACGCCGAAAGGCTCCGCGAGTTCCGTGACGCGGGCCTGCCGTCGCTCGAGCGCGGCCTCCTCTCCCCCGCCCCCATCTACGACGAGTTCGAGATCCTCAGGCTTGCCGATTCCCTCGCGCAGCTCAACGAAGAGCTCGGCGCGATGCAGGAGGTCAAGTGGATCCTGGGCGGCCGCTCGCCCCAGGACGTCGCCCGCGAGCTCATCACGGGGACGAAGCTCAAAGACCTCGACGTCCGGAAAAAACTCATGGCGGGAGGGCTTGAGGCGATCTACCAGTGCCAGGATCCCATGATCAAGCTGGCCCTGCTCGTCGACCCGGTGTCGCGGGGACTCCGGACAAGATATGAAAAGGAGATCGACGCGGTCGAGACCAGGAACGGCGCCCGCATCGCCCAGGTCCTGTTCAAGCTCAAGGGGACGTCCATCCCGCCCGACGCGACGGGCACTCTGCGCATGAGCTTCGGCGTCGCTAAGGGCTATGTCGAGAACGGGAAGAAAATCCCCTACGAGACGACCTTCGCCGGGCTCTACGAGAAATCGGAGAAGGCTGGCAACAAGGACCCCTACGAGCTTCAACTTTGTCTCCACCTGCGATTCGATCGGCGGCAACTCCGGCTCACCGGTCGTCAACCGCAAGGGCGAGTTCGTCGGCGTCCTCTTCGACGGCAACATCCAGTCGCTTCCGACGCGGTTCGTCTACGAGGACACGATCTCCCGGTCGGTCATGGTCCACGGACAGGGGATCATCGAGGCCTTGCTGAAGATCTACGACGCCAAACCGCTCGTCGACGAGATCCTGGGGAAAAAATAGCACAGGGGGCGGACCCCGTCAGGCTTTAACAGGCTTCCCCGTCGCGGTACCCGGGCCTCATCCACGGCAGCCGGTTTCCCGCGAAGAAGGGTTCGAGTTTGACGGTGAGCCTGTCCCTCTCTTCCGGCGAGAGCGGCCGGAAATCCCTGAGCAGGGCGGCGTTTTTGCGGACGACCTCGACACTGTCCGTGCCGACGACCGCGGCGTGAACGAGAGGAAGACTGAGGGCGTAGCGCAACAGGTCCTCGGCCGCGATGTCCTTGACGGTCTCGCGCGGCCGGATGGACTTGATGATCATGACACCCATTTTCCGTGCCGCCGCCGTGGGGATGGCCCCGCCCTCGAAATCCCCTTTGCGTTCCGGGTAGTGGTTGAGGGCGATGAGCATCGTGTCGAAATCGTGGCGCCGGGCGGCCTCGGCCATGGCCCCGGCGTCGAGATGTCCTGTGAACCCGATGAAACCCGTCAGCTTCTCGTCCTTGATTTTCCGCAGGGCATCAAGGGCGCCGCCGCGGGCGCCGAGGGCGTCCAAGTCCGCGAGGGACTCGACAAGATGGACCTGATAGAGGTCGAGATGGTCCGTCTGGAGGCGCTTCAGGCTGTCCTCAAACTGACGCATGACGCCGTCATAGGTCCTGGCTTCGAACTTAGTGGCTAGGAAAACCTCTTTTCGGCGGGTTTTCAGGACTTTTCCCAGCCGCTCCTCGCTGACGATATCCTTGTTCCGGTAGTTATAGGCTGTGTCCCAATAATAGAATCCGTGGTCCAGGGTCGCCTGGAGGATCGCGAGCGCCCGGTCTTCGTTCTCGACGGCGCAGAACCGGCTGCCCAGCCCGATGCCTATCCTCGGGACTTTGACGCCCGTTTTTCCGAGGGTCGCCGTCGGCAGGCCCTTGGCGTCATATGCCGGCCCGGAACCGCTCCCGAACAGCGCTCGGGCGGACGCGGTCTTCGCGGCCGCGGCGGCGGTGACGAGAGACTTGAGGAAATCCCGGCGGGCGATTTGTGATCGGCTCATGGCTCCCCTCCTCTGGACTTCGGACTCGCTGAGGTTGAATATCCCGATTCTAAATGGAAGCGGCGATGAATTCAACGGCTCTCGCGTTTCCCCTAAGGCCCGGAAATTGACTTCTCGGGGGGTTTCTGATAAAAGATAGTAAATGTATAAGTGGCTTAAGCGGAAAATGCTCGGTTCCCCGACCGAGCGCACCCTCAAGAAGATCCAGCCGCTCGTCGCGGCCATCAGCGAACTCGAGCCCCGGATCGAGAAGCTCTCCGACGCCCAACTCCTGGCCAAAACCGCCGAATTCCGGGAAAAACTCGCCCAAGGCGCCCCCCTTGACGACCTCCTTATCGAGGCCTTCGCTGTCGTCCGCGAGGCCTCCCGCCGCACCACCAAAATGCGGCATTTCGACGTCCAGCTCGTCGGAGGCGTTGTCCTCCACCGGGGCATGATCGCCGAGATGAAGACCGGTGAGGGAAAAACGCTGGTCGCGACCCTCCCCGCCTACCTCAACGCCCTCGGCGGCAAGGGCGTCCACATCGTCACGGTCAACGATTACCTGGCCAAGCGCGACACGGAGTGGATGGGCGCGATCTACCGCTTCCTCGGCCTGACCGTCGGAACGATCCAGCACGACCTCGGCGACACCGAGCGCCAAGCCGCCTACCGTTCGGACATCACCTACGGCACGAACAACGAGTTCGGTTTCGACTACCTCCGGGACAATATGAAGTTCCGCCTGTCCGACCTCGTCCAACGCGAGTTCAATTACGCGATCGTGGACGAGGTGGACTCGATCCTCATCGACGAGGCCCGCACCCCGCTCATCATCTCCGGCCCGACCCAGGAATCGACGGCCCTTTATTACAAGGTGGACAGCCTGGTCCGCCGCCTCCACAAGGAGAAGGATTTCACGGTCGACGAGAAAACGCGGACCGTCTCTATCATCGAGGCCGGGGTGACCGAGGCCGAGCGCATGCTGGGCATCTCGAACCTCTACGACCTGGCCAACATGGACCTCGTCCACGCCATCAACACCTCCCTCAAGGCCCACCACCTTTTCAAACGGGACGTGGATTACATGATCCAGGATGGCAAGGTCGTCATCGTCGATGAGTTTACCGGCCGCCTGATGCCCGGCCGCCGCTACAGCGACGGGCTCCACCAGGCCTTGGAAGCCAAGGAACGCGTCCGGGTCGAGGAGGAGTACCAGACCCTGGCCCAGATCACCTTTCAGAACTACTTCCGCATGTTCAAGAAACTCGCCGGCATGACGGGCACGGCGGTCACCGAAGCCGAGGAATTCGGGCACATCTACGGTCTGGGCGTCATCGAGATCCCGACGAACATGCCCCTCGTCCGCACCGAATACCACGACGTCATCTACCGGACGGTGAGAGAAAAGTGGGAGGCCGCGGCCAACGAAATCATCGAGAATAACGCCAAGGGCCGGCCCGCGCTCGTCGGCACGATCTCGATCGAGAAGTCCGAGCATCTGAGCAACATCCTCCGCAAGAAGAACGTCCGGCACGTCGTCCTCAACGCCAAGTACCACGAGATGGAGGCCCAGATCATCGCCCAAGCGGGACGCCTCGGGGCCGTGACGATCGCCACGAACATGGCGGGCCGCGGCGTCGACATCCTGCTCGGCGGCAACGCGGAGTACCTGGCGCGCGAGCAGCTCAAGAAATCCGGCGCCGACCTGGCCAAGGTCGCGCCAGAGCAGTGGGAAAAGGCCCTGGCCGAAACGACCAAGGTCACCCAGGAGGAGCACGAGAAGGTCGTGTCCCTTGGCGGGCTCCACGTCATCGGGACCGAGCGCCATGAGTCGCGCCGGATCGACAACCAGCTCCGGGGCCGCGCCGGCCGCCAGGGCGACCCGGGCTCGTCGCGCTTCTACATGTCCCTCGAGGACGACCTGATGCGGATCTTCGGCAGCGAGCGCATCTCGGGCCTGATGGGCCGGATCGGGATGAGCGAGGGCGTGCCCATCGAGCACCGCATGATCAGCCGGGCCATCGAGCGGGCCCAGAAGCAGGTCGAGGGCCAGAACTTCACTGTCCGCAAGCACCTCCTCGAGTACGACGACGTCATGAACAAACAGCGGGAGACGATTTACACCCAGCGGAAGGAGATCCTCCAGGGCAAGGACCTGCGGGAATACTTCTTCAACCTCATCGACAGTCTCATCGAGTGGATGCTTGACAGCTACGCCAACAAGGAAAAATCGGCCGACGATTGGGACCGCGAGGCCCTGGCCAAGGCGGTCCTGGCCCAGTTCGGGCTCGACATCAACAGTCTTAACATCGATTGGTCGGCGGTCGTCGTCGACGACCTCCAAGACGCGCTGGTCGGCGCCCTGCGCCGCCTTTACGAGGACAAAGAGAAAACCCTGGGTCCCTACACGCGGGAGTTCGAACGGATGATTCTGCTCCAGGTCATCGACTCCCAATGGAAAGACCACCTTCTCGAGATGGACCACCTGAAAGAGGGCATCGGGCTCCGCGGCTACGGGCAAAGGGACCCTCTGATCGAGTACAAGAAGGAGAGCTTTGAAATGTTCCAGTCCATGCTCGACCGGATCGAGGAGGACGCCGTCCGCTACCTCTTCCTGATCCAGCCCGTCGTCGAGCAGCCGGTCCCCGTGCGGCGCCAATCGCCGGTCTACTACCAGCAGCCCGAGGGGGGGCCGCCCGGGCAGAGGGCCAAGCAGGCCCGGTCCATGATCCCGGGCAAACGCAAGAAACGGTGAGGGAGGAGGGAGCATGCTTGAAGAAAAAATCCGCGAAGCGCTGACGTTCGACGACGTCCTCATCGTTCCGGCCAAATCCGACGTCATCCCGGCGGAAGCCCGCGTGACGACCCGCCTGAGCCGCAATATCCCCCTCAACATCCCGATCGTCAGCTCCGCCATGGACACCGTGACGACGTCGCGCATGGCCATCGCCCTCGCCCAGCAGGGCGGGATCGGGATCATCCATCGCAACCTGTCCGTCGAGGTGCAGGCCGAGGAGGTGGACAAGGTCAAGCGGCACGAGAGCGGCATGATCGTCGAGCCCATTACGCTCCGTCCTCAGGACAAGATCGGCAAGGCCTTGGAAGTCATGCACGAGCACCGGATCTCCGGGCTGCCGATCACCGACGAGTCCAACAGGCTGGTCGGCATCCTGACCAACCGGGACATCCGGTTCGAGAGCCGGCTCGGCCTTCCGATCGAGAAGATCATGACCAAGGATCTCGTGACCGTCCCCCTGGGGACGTCCCTCGAGGACGCCGAGAAGGTCTTCCACAAGCATAAAATCGAAAAGCTCCTCGTCGTCGACGACGCCCACCATCTCAAGGGCCTGATCACCTACAAGGACATCCTGAAGAGGATCCAGTATCCCGACGCGGCCAAGGACAATCTGGGCCGGCTCCGGGTCGGCGCCGCCGTCGGCGTCGGATCCGACCGGCTCGACCGGGCCCGGGCGCTCGTCGCCGCCAAATGCGACGTCCTGGTCATCGACAACGCCCACGGGCATTCCCAGCGCGTCATCGATACCATCAAGCTGCTGCGGAAGGAATTCCCCGGCCAGGAGCTCATCGCCGGCAACATCGGGACCGCGCGGGCGGCCGAAGAGCTGGCCGACCTCGACGTGGACGCGATCAAGGTAGGCGTGGGCCCCGGCTCGATCTGCACGACGCGGATCATCACGGGCGCGGGCATTCCCCAAATCTCGGCCATCGCCGATGTCTCCAAGGTCGCGGGCCCGAAAGGGATCCCGGTGATCGCCGACGGGGGCATCAAGTATTCCGGGGACATCACCAAGGCGATCGCCGCCGGAGCCGACTCGGTCATGCTGGGCAACCTCCTTGCCGGAACCGAGGAATCCCCGGGCGAGGTCGTCATGTACCAGGGGCGGGCTTACAAGATTTACCGCGGCATGGGCTCCATCTCGGTCATGAAGGAAGGGAAGAGCTCCGACCGTTACATGCAGGACGGCCAGGCCGGTGTCCACAAGCTCGTCCCCGAGGGCATCGAAGGCCGCGTCCCCTACAAGGGCAGCACCACGGCCATCGTCCAGATGCTCGTGGGGGGCCTCAAGGCGGGCATGGGCTACGCCGGGTGCCGCACGATCGAGGAGCTGAAAACCAAGGCCGAATTCATCAAGATCACTCAGGCCAGCCTCAAGGAAAGCCACGTCCACGACGTGGTCATCACGCAGGAAGCGCCGAACTACCACCTCGACTAAAGCTCCACGGACTCACTTCCGTGGATTATCTCGCGAAATCTCTAATCGCTTGGGAGTTCACCCCCCTTTCGTTCCCTCGGGATCATTCCGGATTGCGCCAAGCCGGGACTCCAAATCGTCCAGCCATTCCTTGATGGCCCGGACGTGGAGGTCGATCGCTTCGTCGATATCCCGGGGAGATGCCGGTCCCTTCGCGGCGCAGTATTCAGAAAGGGATGCGTCGATGTCCTGCCAGGAGGAGAGGTTGGGACGGGCCAGCCCTTCCTCCGGCCCCGGGACCCCGGCGTCGGCTGGTGCGTCGAGCTCGCCCTCGGCATCGAGTTGGTCGAGCAATCCGATCATGCGCCGATAGAGTTCGCCGTAGCGCCGTGACCAGTCGAGGTAGGGCCCAACCCCCTGCGACTCTAGGAAGCTTTCGACCGTCCCCTCGCGGCCGACTTCGGACTCGCAATCGGACTGCCGCGGGAACAGGGCGAACCGCTCCTCTCCCCTTTCGTCTATCGTCCGCCCAAGGGGATAGAGACGGCAGACCAAGGGCCGCCGGGGATGGACCCGGCACCCGGACGCAGTCAGGAAAACGCAGCGGCCGTCTTCCTCCGCGCGGAGCGTCGTCCCCCGGTTGTCGGTATAGAGGGCGAGGAACTCGGTCGAGTTGATCCCCAGGACGCGGGACATCCCGAGGATCTCGTGAGGACCGGCCATGATGATCTTGCCTGTGCAGCAACGGCCGCACGCACGGCAGGAAAAGGAAAAGGCGCTTTCGCGGTCGAGGCAGAAATCCAAAGGCGTGGCGTCAGCGGTTGGCGGCGATCTTCCCCAGGCTCCGCTGCAGCGTGCCGCTCCGGAACCACTTGATCTCGACGGACGCCATCTCGTCGCTCTGGAGGTGCTTCAGGACCTTCGCGGGGAATTCCGAGGACTGCAGAAGCTCGTCCCCGCTATACCATTTGATCTCCGCCTGCCTCCACTTGATCTGGAGCTCCTTGTTGACGTCCGCCTTGAGGGGCTTGGACTGAACAGCCCCGCTGCCAGCCTGGCTCCCGTGAAGAAAGCCGAAGGAGGTGCAGAAGGCCGCGGCTGTCCCGGCGAGCTTGAGGACGTCCCGCCGGGTGACGGATTTTCGATCTTCTTGTATTCCCATGGTTTTATGCTAATTCTCGCCGGGACGCTTGTCAAGGTCGATGCGGTCCGGCTTCGCGGCTCACTTGATTGCCGCGATCCGGTTCCCCTCCTCCATCAGGAGGATCTTGGGGGTGAAGAACTCGACTTCGCCGTCTTCGAGATAGGCGTAGGCCGCGATGATGATCGTATCGCCAACCCGGACCTTGCGGCCGGCCGCGCCGAAGACCTTAACCTCGCGGGAGCCCTTCTCCCCCCGCACGGCGTAGGTCGAAAACCGGTCCCCGTTGGAGACGTTCCAGACGTCGACCCTCTCGAAGGGCCACAGCCCGGCGGCCGTCATCAGGTCTTCGTCGAGGGACAGGCTGCCCTCGTATTCAATGTCGACATGAGTCACCGTGGCCCGGTGGATTTTCGACCGGAGGAAGGCTCTGATCATGGCGGTTCTCCTCAGACGCGAACCCGGATGTTATCGATCAAGCGCGTCGAGCCGATGAAGACGGCCAGGGCGATGAGCACGTCGCCGCGGATCTCGGCCACCGGCTCGAGGTCGACCGGGTCGACCGCTTCGACGTAATCGATGCGGGCCAGCGGCTCGGATCCGATCACCGCCCGGATGCCGGCGATCAACTTCGCCGCGGACCTCTCCCCTGCCGCGACGAGCTTCTCCGCCGCGGCCAAGCTCCGCGAAAGGACGAGGGCGGCTTTCCGTTCATCCGCAGAAAGGTAAGCATTCCGGGAGCTCAAGGCCAGCCCGTCGGGCTCCCGGACGATCGGGCATGTCACGACATCGACATCCAGGTTGAGGTCGGCGGCCATCCTCTGGATGATCAAGACCTGCTGGGCGTCCTTCGCCCCGAAGAACGCAAGGTCGGGGCTGACGATATTGAAGAGCTTGAGGACGACGGTCGCCACCCCCCGGAAATGCCCGGGCCGGGATTTTCCGCAGAGCCGATCCTGGAGGCCCTGGATTTCGACATAGCTCCTGTAGCCGGCCGGATAGATGTCCGCGGCGTCGGGGTAAAAGAGGCAGTCGACCCCCCCGTCTTTCAGAAACGCCGAGTCCTTCCTGAGGTCCCGCGGGTATTTTTTGAAGTCTTCCCCGGGCCCGAACTGGGTTGGGTTGACGAAGATGCTGACGACCGTGACATCGGTCCGCTTCCGGGATTCCCGGACGAGGCTGAGGTGACCCTCGTGGAGATAGCCCATGGTCGGGACGAAGCCGATCGTCTTCCCCTCACTCTTCCATGTCCGGACGAGATTCTTCATCTCGCCGACGGTCATGACCGTGATCATTTCGCGCGTCCTTCCCCACCTCTCCGGCCCGTTTGCGGTTTTCCGCCGGCCCCCGCGGCCGCCCCGGGCTTGAGGTGGTAGGAAGTGCTGTCGTCCGGGAACCGGCCGCCCCGGACGTCGGCGGCGTACTCGCCCACAGCGCGGCCGATCGTGTCGTAAAGGTCGGCGTACTTCCTGACGAACTTCGGAAGATACCCGGTCGAGTAGCCGAGCAAATCGTGGAAGACGAGGACCTGGCCGTCGCAGGCCGGCCCGGCCCCGATGCCGATCGTCGGGATGCCGACGCTCTCCGTCACGGTCTTCGCGACCTCCCGGGGCATGGACTCGAGGACGACGGCAAAGGCGCCCGCCTTCTCCAGGTTCCGGGCCCCCTCGATGATTTTGCGCGCTTCGTCCGCGCCCGTCCCCTTCACTCTGTACTGTCCCAGGGCGTGGATCGACTGCGGGGTCAGGCCGACATGGCCCATGACCGGAATCTCCGCATCGACCATGGCCTCGACCAGCCTCAGCCTTTTCTTCGACGCCCCTTCGATCTTCACGGCCGCGGCCCCGGCTTCCTTGAGGAACCGGGAGGCGTTGCGGATGGTCTCGTCGGCGCTCAGGTGGAACGAAAAGTAGGGCATGTCCCCGACGACCAGGGCCCGCTTCACGGCCCGGGTTACGGCCTTCGTGTGGTGGATCATCTCATCCATGGTCACGGGGACCGTGGTTTCGTACCCGAGGACCACCATGCCCAGGGAATCCCCGACCAGGATGACGTCGACTCCGGCCTCGTCCAGGATTTTCGCGGAGGGGAAATCGTAGGCGGTCAGGCAGACGATCCTGGGCCCGGAGGCTTTCCTGGCCACAAGAGATGGAACCGTGATTCTGTCCATGGGTTGGTCCGGCATGTTCCGTCCTTTCTCCCCATCCCGCCTCGACCGCGGGATTGAGGTAAAGTCACTTCTGTCGTTCCGTTGGGCCGCGGTCCCAGCCCCGCGCTTCGCGGGGTCCGGGCCGCGTCCCCTATCCCTTTCTCGGGCTCTTTCCCCCGTAGCTCTGGGGGACATAGTAGAGCGAACTTTTCTTCATGTCTTTGATCTGGACGATCAGGTCCTGGACGTCGTCCTCGCGGTTGAAGTCCAAGTCGTCGGCCTTGACGACGAGCAGGGGCGCCGCCTGATAGTTGAAGAAGAAGTAGTCGAAGGCCTCGACGATGTCCTCGAGATACTTCTCCGAGATGTTTTTCTCGAGGGCGTCGCCCTCCTTCCCGATCCGCCGGATCAGCGTG
This sequence comes from Candidatus Aminicenantales bacterium, assembly GCA_049513915.1. GTDB lineage: Bacteria > Acidobacteriota > Aminicenantia > Aminicenantales > Saccharicenantaceae > DATKJS01. The sequence goes on from JBEKVN010000019.1 coordinate 22,032, forward strand.
GACAGGGAGACCTGGAGGTAAATGACGAGGTCGGGCTTGGAGACCCTTTCCGAGAGAATGCCGTAGATTTTCTCGTAGACGAGGAGCTCATCATCCGACAGGGTCTGGTAGGCGTAGATCTTGTCCTTTTCGAAAAGGTAATCGCAGATGATCCGGTCGACGAAGAGGTCCCTCTGGAGGAGGCGGACCTGCTGGTTATACCGGTTGGCCAGGAACACGAGCTGGGTCAGGAAGGAGGAGCCTTCCTTTTCGTTGTAGAAATCCTGGAGATAGGGGTTGCCGACGTGGTCGAACACCACCTTGCCCCCGATCCTCTGGGCCAGGATATTGGCCAGCTGGGTTTTCCGGGCCCGGAAAACGCCCTCGATCGCGATGTGCTTGAACGGGATATCCAGGGCCGTCTTCATACCCATCTCTGTAAACCGATTCGTTTATACTGGATAAGGCCGGGCAAGTCAACGGGAAACTGACCCTCCCCTAGGGCTTGGCCCGTTCGACAGGAACCACAATCCAGGCGATCATGTAGAAGAGCGTCATGGGGAAGACGGCCGTGGCCAGGCAGGCCGCGACGAAGGCCAGGCGGACCAGGGAGACGTCCATATCGAAGTATTCGGCCAGGCCGCCGCAAACGCCGCCCAGCATCTTCTGGCTTTTCGACCGTGTGAGCTTCTTTGCCATTGCGAGCGCTCCTTTCAGGCAGTCAGCATCCGACACCCTATTATACGAAATTCGCGGCCTTTTCGCCCGTTCTTAGCCGACTCGGATCTCCATTCCCCCTGAAGCTCCACGGAGTTACAGCCGGGGGGTCCTTATTCCTCTACAAGCTTACATCCGCGGAATCCCGCAAAGGGGATTGACTCATACGGGCTGTCCGTTTAGGATTGGGGGCGGAATCATACGTTTCTGGAGGGATTCACAATGAACGGCTGGACCGGGCAGATCCTGAGAGTCAACCTGACCACGAAAACGTTCCGCGTCGAGACTTTCACCGAGGAATTCGCGCACAAGTGGATCGGCGGCCGTGGTTTCGCTGTCAAGATCCTTTACGACGAGCTCAAGCCCGGCATCGACCCCCTGGGCCCGGACAACAAGTTCATCGTGGCCGTCGGCCCGATCGCCGGGATCCCCGCCCCCAACACCGGGAAAGCGGTCGTGGCGGCGAAGTCCCCTATGACGGGCGGCTATGGAGACGGGAACCTGGGCACCCGTATCACCGAGCACCTCCGCAGGTGCGGCTATGACGCGCTGATCGTCGAGGGCCGGGCCGAGCGTCCGACCATGCTCTATCTCGAAAACGACAAGGTCGAGTTCGTCCCCGCCGACGATGTCTGGGGCAAGGGGACCTACGAAACCAACGATTGGATCTACGCTAAGTACGGCAAGGGCGTCGGCGTCCTCAACATCGGCCAGGGCGGCGAAAACATGGTCCGCTACGCAGTGGTGCGGAGCCTCGAGGGCCGGGCCGGAGGCCGCCCGGGCATGGGCGCGGTCATGGGTTCCAAGCGCCTCAAGGCCATCGTGGCCAAGGGAACGAAAGCCATCCCGCAGGCCGACGCCGAGGGGATGAAGAAGATCGGCATCGAGGACCTGCGCAAGGTCCAGCAGCTCGACAAGGACTCGGGCTGGTCCATTCAGAGCACAAACGGCGTCCTCGCCTGGTGCAACGAGGTGGCGGCGCTCCCGGTCCGGAACTTCCGGAAGACCCATCACCCCGACGCCTGGAAAGTGGACGGCGAACGCCTGAATAACGCCCGGATCGCCACTTACGGCTGTCCGAACTGCACCATGCGCTGCGGAATCACGATTCACGACGACGCGGGCCGGGAGTCGGAGCTCGACTACGAGAACATCGGCCTCTTGGGACCCAACCTGGAGATCTTCGACCTTCCCCAGGTGGGGGCCTTGAACTACATGTGCGACGACTACGGCATCGACACGATGTCGGGCGGGTGCGTCATGAGCTTCTACGCCGACGCGGTCGATCATAGGGCGATCCCCGGCGACATCAAATTCGGGGAGGCCGAAAAATTCAAGGACCTGCTCCGGCGGATCGCCCACAGGGAGGGCGAACTGGGCAACCTCCTGGCCGAGGGCAGCCTGAGGGCTTCGCGGGCCATCGGAAAGGGCTCCGAGGCCTATGCCATGCAGGTCAAGGGGCTCGAAGTCGCGGCCTACAACTGCAAGTTCATCCCGGGCATGGCCCTGGCGTTCGGCGTCAGCCCGATCGGCGCCCACCACAAGGAATCCTGGGTCATCACCTTCGAGATCAAGCAGACCTCCCGCGACTCGTACGGGCCCGAAAAAGCCCAGAAGGTCATCGATCTCCAAAGGATCCGGGGCGGCCTGTTCGAGTACATCGTCTCCTGCCGCTTCCCCTGGATCGAGGTCGGCTGGGGGCTCGAGAACTATCCCAAGTACTTCAACGCGGTCAGCGGGCTCAAGTGGACGCTCGACGATTTCTGGACGGTGTCCGACCGGATCTATTCCCTGATCAAGCTCTTCTGGCTCCGGGAGTATCCGGACACCCACCGGAAGCTCGACTATCCGCCGGCCGTCTGGTTCGACCCGGCCAACGTCGATACGGAGGGTCCGATCGCCGGCAAGCACCTCGAATACGACAAGTACGACGGCCTGCTTCAGCATTACTACGACCTCCGCGGCTATGACAAGCGCGGCATCCCGACCAGGGCCACGCTGGAACGGCTCGGCCTAGCGGCGGAGGCCAAGGCGGCGGAAAATTACGGGAGCTTAACCTGAGATGAAAATCACGATCAAGCTGATCGGCCCGTTCGTCAACCAGCTCGGGTTCAGCGAAAAGGAGCTGGAAGTCCCTTCCGCGACGACGGCGGAGGGGCTCCTCGCCCTGGTCAAGATCGACAAAGCCCGCCCCAAGATCGTCACCCGGAACGGCCGGGCCGTGGCGCCCGCCGAGGAGGTGCAGGACGGCGACCGGATCGTCGTGTCCCCGATCTATTCGGGGGGATGAAATGGTCCATAAGATTCTTGTCGACGGAAACTGGCGGGAGGCCTCCCGGCCCGCCGGGTCCTTCAGCGCCATAAACCCCACGACGGGGAAGAACCTCCCTGACGCCTATCCCGTTTCTTCGTGGGCAGACATCAAAGCGGCCTTGGATGGCGCCGCCGCCGCCGTCGACGGGCTGGCCCGGTCCGGGCCCGACGGAGTGGCCGCGTTTCTCGACTCGTTCGCCGACAAGATCGAAGGCCGACGCGAAAGCCTGGTCGAAACGGCCCAACGCGAGACGGCCCTCCCCACCGAGCCGCGTCTCCGGACCGTCGAGCTCCCGCGTCTCGTCGACCAGCTTCGCCAGGCCGCCGGCGCCTGCCGGGACCGTTCCTGGTGCCGGGCCACGATCGATACCAAGCTCAACATCCGCTCTAAGTACGGCCCCCTGGGCGGACCCGTGGTGGTCTTCGGGCCGAACAACTTTCCTTTCGCCTATAACGCCATCGGCGGAGGGGATTTCGCGGCGGCCCTGGCCGCCGGAAACCCGGTCATCGGAAAAGCCCACCCCAGCCACCCGGAGACGACGCGGCTCCTGGCCATGGCCGCCTGGGAGGCGCTCGCGGAATCGGGATTGCCCGTTTCGTCAGTCCAGCTCCTCTTCCATTTCGGCTCCGATGACGGCCTGCGGCTCGTGTCCCACCCCTCGGTGGGGGCCACGGCCTTCACCGGCAGCCGCCCGGCCGGGATGAAACTCAAGGAGGCCGCCGACAAGGCGGGAAAACCGATCTACCTCGAGATGTCGAGCGCCAACCCCGTTTTCGTCCTGCCGGGGGCCATCGAGGAAAGGCCCGCCGAGATCGCCGGGGAGTTCTTCAATTCCTGCCTGCTCGCCGCGGGCCAGATGTGCACGAAGCCTGGGCTGGTCATCATCCCCGGAAATTCCCCCGGTGAAGCCTTCCTCGAGCTCGTTAGCAAGGCGTTCGAAGCAGCGGAGCCGGCTTACCTTCTCGGCCCCAAGGTCCTTGAAGGACTCAGGGAAGCCACGTCCCGGCTGTCCCGGGCGGGAGCGGTTCTCGTCACGGGGGGGCGGGAGCCGGGCGGTCCGGGGCTCAGGTTCCTGCCGACCCTCTTCCGCCTTTCGGGAGCTGATTTCCTGCGAAACCCGACCGCCTTTCAGGTCGAATCTTTCGGGAGCCTCTCGCTGGTCGTCCTGGCATCGGACGTCGATGAGATGAAGGACATCGCGTCCAGCCTGGAGGGCCATCTTACGGGAGCGGTCTACAGTCATCGCGGCGGAGTCGACGACGCCGCTTACGCCGACATCGAGCTGGTCCTCCGGCGGAAGGTCGGGCGTTTATTGAACGACAAAATGCCCACGGGTGTCGCCGTCTCCCCCGCCATGAACCACGGGGGGCCATACCCTGCCACCGGGCATCCCGGTTTTACGGCCGTCGGATTCCCGGCTGCGATCGTCCGGTTCGCCGCCCTATACTGCTACGACCACGTTCGGCCCCATCGCCTGCCGCCGGAATTGCGCGACGAGAATCCCACGGGAAACATGTGGCGTTTGATCGACGGCAAATGGACCCGCCGGAGCCTCTAAATGGGGATGGTCCTGGTTTTCCTTCTGGCTTTCCCTTAAGGAAACCAGGACCGTCCCCATTTTCGTCCCCCATTTTCCGAGGTCCTGAGCCTCCCCGTTCAGCGGTAGAGACACAGGTACGAGGAGTCACTGGCGACCTTGAGCTGCATCTTCTTGTTGGCATCAACCGTGAAGCTCGCTCCCGGACCGTAGTCTTTCCAGTCCTCGCTCCCCGGCAGCTTGACGGTCAGCTTTCCGGTGATGACCGTCATGATCTCGACCGTCGACGTGCCGAACTCGAACTCTCCCGCCGACATCACGCCGATCGTCGCCGGCCCCTCGGCTGTCTGAAATGCGATGGACTTGACCTGGCCGCCGAAATACTCATTGACTTTGAACATGGGGACCTCGCAGCTTGACCAACAGCTCCACGACCAGGTTGGCCTGCATATTTGCGACGATGCCCACCCGGGGCGCCATCGGGCTGATCCCCTTCGGGCTCTGGCTGTCCTCGTCGCCGCAGACGAACAGATTCCCAAGCCGCCGGGTGTGGAGCGCCCGGTTCTTCCCATACCCTGCCAGTCCCGAGGCGGCCACGATCGGCCGGCCCGGGTAGCGACGGAGGCAGGTCTCGATCAGCATTTCCTTGGCCTCGGCCCTGTCGAAGGCCTCGACCAAGACGTCGACAGAACGGAAAACGTCAGCGGCGTTCTTCCGCGTGATCCGGACGTTATGGATTTCATATACGGAAAACGGATTGATCCTCAAGAGGTTTTCCTTGAGGGCCTCGACCTTGATCCGGCCGACCTGGTCGATGGTGTACTGTTGGCGGTTAAGGTTGGAGGGTTCGATCGTATCGAAATCCGCGATCACCAGGCGGCCGACTCCAGCCCTGGCCAGCGAGACGGCCACGCTTGAGCCGAGCCCCCCGGCCCCGGCGATCCCGACCGTGCTCCCCCGCAGGGCCTCCAGGACGGCCCGGTCCCGGCGGGCAAAATAATCCTTGGCGAACTTGAGCGGGGCGTCCATGACCACGTCTTTCTCCGGCTGCCGGCTTCAGGATTTCTTGTCCGGGGGCCCGTCCCGGTCGATCGCCAGGGTGATTTTTCGCGGGTCCGGGTCGACCCCGGTCAAGGATGTGATCATGCCCAGGACCGTCTTTTCGAGGAACGTCCTGACGAAAGGATTGAGGGGAATTATCCGGCCGTCGACCTCCAGCCTGATGTCCGCCATGGTGTCCTCCTCTTGAGACAGGATCAGGTCGCAGATCTCCACGGCCTGCTTGAGCGTAAAGACGGGGACGGATGTCCCCGGCGGCACGCCGAGGTCCGAGACGACGGCCAGGAGCTCGTCCGGAGGCGTCTGGATGACGTCGGAAACGCCGGACCGGAGGACCTCGATCTTCCGGATCCCCCGCGCGTGCTTCCCGCCTTCCACGAGGACGATGTCCGCTCCGGCGAAAACCCGCTCGGCCAGCGCCCTGAGGCCCGTCTCTCCCGTCCTCCCGAAAACGGCGTATTCTTCGGGGGATATCATGGCCACGCCGTCCGCCCCCGCCTGGGCGTATGTCCAGGTGTCCTTGCCTTCCGTATCCAGGGAGAATCCGTGGGAGCAGTGCTTGACGGCGAACGTCCGCAAGCCCCGACGCTTGAATTCGCTGATGAGGCCGCTGAGAAGAAGGGTTTTTCCCGTCTCGGAGAGCCCGACGGCGGCGACGATTTTCATACTGTTCCCATCCTGAGGCCCGGACGCGCGTCCGCGGAATTTATAGCACAGGCCCCCGGCCAAGTCAAAGCCGCCGGGCGGCCCGTTTGCCGATTGAAATATTCCCCCGATTGTATATAATGCGAAGTCCATGGCTTCACGCATCTCATCGCGTCCAAAAAGAGGTTCATCATGAACATTTGGATCACCAAAACCCCGGCCCAAATCGACGACGCCTCGGAGCACTCGCAGCTCAAGAAGAACCTGACCGCGATCGACTTGGCCGCCCTGGGCATCGGATCCGTCGTCGGGACGGGCATTTTCGTCGCCACGGGCCAGGGGGCCCAGCTGGCCGGCCCGGGCGTCCTGCTGTCGTTCATCATCGCCGCCGTCACGTGCGGGTTCTGCGCCCTGACCTATTCGGAGCTGGCCTGCATGTTTCCGGTCGCGGGGAGCACCTATTCCTACTCCTATGTCGCCTTCGGCGAGGTCATCGCCTGGATCATCGGCTGGGACCTCATGCTCGAATACCTGGTCGCCGCGAGCGCCGTCGCTTCAGGCTGGTCGACGACGTTCATCGGGCTCATCCAGAGCGCCGGCGTCAAGCTGCCGAAGGCCCTGCTGACGCCGCCCATCACGACCAACGCCGCCGGCAAAATCGTCCTCTCCGGCGGGGTCGTCGACGTCCCGGCCATCGTCATCACACTGCTCATCACCTGGATCCTCTACATCGGGATCAAGGAGAGCGCCAAGATCAACAACATCATCGTCCTCGTCAAGATCGCCGTCATCCTCCTCTTCGTCTTCCTGGGCGTCCGCCACGTGAGCCTCGCCAACCTCCAGCCCATGATGCCGTTCGGCTGGAAGGGCGTCATGGCCGGCGCGGCCATCATCTTTTTCGCCTATATTGGTTTCGACGCGGTCTCTACGGCGGCCGAGGAAACCAAGAACCCCAAGAAGGACGTTCCCCTGGGCCTCATGCTCTGCCTGGGTGTGGTCATCATCCTCTATGTCTCGGTGGCGTTCGTCCTGACGGGAATCGTCCCCTACAAGCTGATCGACGTGGGCAACGCGTTGCCGGCCGCCCTGGCCCGGATCGGGATCCAGTGGGGAGGGGCGATTGTCGCCACGGGGGCCATCATCGGCATGATCTCGACCCTGCTCGTCACCCTGTACGGCCAAATCCGGATCTTCATGGTCATGGCCCGCGACGGGCTCCTGCCCGCCGCGTTCTCCAGGGTCCACCCGGTGCACAAAACGCCCCACATCTGCACCTGGATCACGGGCGTCGCGACCGCGGTTATCGCCGGACTCTTCCCGCTGCCGATGATCATCGACCTCTGCAACATCGGGACCCTCTTCGCCTTCGTCCTCGTCTCCGTGGGCGTCATCGTCCTCCGGAAGACTCGCCCCGAAGTCGAGCGGAAATTCAAGACGCCGGGCGTCCCCTTTACCCCGCTGATCACGGTCGGATTCTGTTTCTACTTGATGTACAGCTTACCCAAGATCACGTGGATCAGGTTCGGCATCTGGCTCCTGGTCGGCCTTTTGATCTATTTCCTGTACAGCGTCCACCACAGCAAGCTGCAGGTGCGTTTGGCCAAATAAAATAAGAGTAGACCTGCGGCCGGCATTTTTGTTAAAATTCGCCGCGTCTCCGAGTCGGCGGCGCTAAAGTCCCCGGCGGCCATGCCCCCCGACCGACAGGGAAAAACGGGAAACGGTTTTTCCTTCCATTTCGAAAAGGAGAACGTTCTCATGCATTCTGTGTCTTCCCCCTCCAAAGCTCTTATTGTCACCCTCCTCATTATTGCCTTCTGCCTTCGTCCCTTCCCTGGCTTCGGACAGGACAAAACGGCCGAGAAACAGAAGAAGGAGAAGGAACAGGAAAAGCCGGTCCGGATCACCGAGGAAATCCAGGTCATCGGCAAGGCCCCGCGGGACGTCCCGCTGGCGACCGTGACCACGATCGGGGTCACGGCTCTCGAACAGAGGAAGCCCCTGGACCTCGCCGAGGCCATCAAGTACGCTCCGGGCATTACGGTCACCGTGGGCGCCAAAGGCGAGTATATGCTGAAACTCCGCGGGATCGACTCCGGCCGGATCGCCTTGCTCGTCGACGGGGTTCCCATCGTCGAGCCTTACTTCGGCACCTTCGACCTGAAGACGGTTTCGTCGGGCGGCATCCAATCCATGCAGATCACCAAGGGCCCGTCGTCGGTCCTCTACGGTCCGAATACCCTGGGCGGGATCGTCAACGTCATCACCCAGCGTCCGACGCCCGACCCAAGGGTGTACCTCACGATGGCCCTGGGCAACCTGAACACCCGGGGGGGCGGGGCCGACGCGGCCCTTCAGTTCGGCAAGGTCGGCGTCGTGGGCTCGGCCCTCTACCAGGACTCCGACGGATTCCGCTTCACGGACCCGTCGGGCGTCAAGCAGGACCGCAGCCTCAGCGATTACCAGCGGTTCAATTTGAGCGGCAAGGTCGTGGTCAACCCCTCGAGCACGAGCGAGATCATGCTCAACGCCGACCGCTACCACTCGGCCTATGGCATTCCGCCCGACCTCTTCGGACGGGCTCGTTACTGGCGGTTCACGGACTGGGACCGGAACTCGGTCAGCGCAGGCGGTTTCGCGTCCATCGGGGACAAGGCCTTCTTCCGCCTGCGGGGTTATTACGTGAATTACTACAACGTTCTGGACCAGTACACCGACGCTTCAATGAACGCGTTGTCGGCGGAGAGCACCTACGACAATCCGACCTACGGCTTCTTCGGGCTCGGCGAAATCCCGGTGGCCCCGTGGAGCACGCTGAAAACCAGCGTTTATTATGAGGCCGACAAGACTCACCAACAGGACAATACGACCTTGCCCTGGAACACCTACAAGCAGAATATATTTTCGGTGGGGGTGGAAGACCACATCGCCTTCCTCGAGAACTGGAAGCTCATCATGGGTGTCAGTCTCGACAGCCTCCACAAGTACGTCGGCGGCACGTCGAACAAGGTCAACCCCCTGGTGGGCCTCAAATATTCGCCGACGGACGCCCTGGACATCCATGTGTCCTATGCCACGAAATCCAAGTTCCCTTCGATGCGATCGCTCTATTCATCGTCCAGCGGGAATCCCGATTTGAGGAGCGAGTTCGGCCGGAGCTTTGAGCTCTCGGCCACCTACAACAAAGGGGTTTTCCTGACGGGGTCGTTCTTCCTGAATGCCCTTCGCGATTTCATCAACACCGTCCGGCTGCCTGACGGGACGCGCCGGTACTACAACATCAACAGGGCCCGTATCAACGGCTTCGAACTCCAGGCCCAAAAAACATGGGCTTGGGGGAGATATGGGATGGACGCCCTCCTGAACTATACGTTCCTCGATCACAAAAACGAAACAGACAATCGCCCCCTCGACGTTCTGGCCAAGCATAACGGATCGTTCGAGCTGGGATTCAGGGCCCTGGGCGGCTGGCGCCTGGGTTTCACCGGCATCCTGGCCTCGGAATCCTGGTGGTGGAATTCGACGACGTCGTCGCTCCTGACTATCCCCCGCTATTTCAGTTTCGACGCCGTCCTCAGTTACGCCGCCCGGGACTTCGAGCCGTTCGTCCGGGTCACGAACATTTTCAATCACTATTTCTACACGGAACCGGGCTTCCCCTGGAGGGGGAGATACCTGGAGGTGGGACTCAAAGCCGGTTTATTTTAGGCCAGGCCCAGGTCCTGGTCGATGCCCTGCATGGCCGTGATGGCGATGCACATGAACTCGTCCAGGTCCAGGCCGAGATTGGCGCACTGCTCGATTTCCTCACGGCGCGCGCCCCGGGCGAAGCTCTTTTCTTTATAGCGGCGCTTGACGAACTCGAGGTCGATCGACTTGAGCTTTTTATCGGGATGCATGAGGGCCGCGGCGATGATCAGGCCGGTCAGCGGGTCGATGGAGTAGATGGCCCAGTCCATCGGCGTCTGGCAGGGGACTTTGCCAGCGTGGGCCTGGACGGCGTGGATGACGGCCTCGTCGATCCCCTTTTCCCGGAGGATCTTGACCGTTTCCGTGGTATGGAACTCGGGGCTTTTTTCGGTGACTTCATAGTCCAGGTCATGGAGGATGCCGGCCAGCCCCCAGGGCTCCGGGTCATGGGCCAGCCGGACGGCCACCGATTTCATGCAGGCTTCCACGGCCAGGCAGTGCTTGACCAGGTTTTTGTTCTTGAGATGCTGCTTCAATAGTGTCAGGGCGTCTTCCCGTGTCATCGGCTCTCTCCTTTCCCGAAGCCAGATTCTAGGCCAATTCCCGGCGCGATTCAATCCCCTTCGCGGGGTTCGACGGACGGAAAAAACGGGGACGGTCCTGTTTTTCCCCTCTGCGTTTGCGCCCAAGCCTCTTTTGCCGGCCTGGGAAAAACAGGACCGTCCCCATTTTCGGGATCCCCCGGACGTAAGTCCGTGGAGCTTCAGCGGCGGACGGGTTTCGTCTCTCCCAGGGCTTGGACCGGACGGCGGTCGCGCTTCAGGAAGATGACCCTCCCGCCCGCCGAGGCCGTGTCCTTCCCGATGAGGACAAGATAGGGCGAGACCCAGACCGCGCCGGCCTGCAAGTCGCCCCCCGCCTGGTAGCTGCCGACCCGGTACCCGCCCCGGAGGTCGCAGCCGAAAATCTCCGGGGATGTCGACGATACGAGGACGACGCCATCGGCGACCGACGGACCGTGGACGACCCTCGACGCCACGGCCTGCCACCAGAGGATGTCCCCGCTTCCCGAGGAGAGACAATAGATCACGCTGTTCGAGGCCGCGATGATCAACCGCTTTCCTGCAGCGACCGGAGGATGGAGGACGGCCCCTGCCGGACGGAAGGCCCACTTTTTCTTCCCAGTGGCCGAGGCCAGACAATAAAGGTTGCGATCCGCGGTCCCGAAATAGACGTGCCCGGCCGACGCCGAGGGATCGACCTGTATCGGGCCCGTCGCGGCGTATGTCCAGACGAGCTTCCCTGCCGGGTCCATGGCCAGGAGCCGGCCGTTCTTCGTGCCGAAGACAACGAGCCCGTCCGAAAAAACCGGGCCGCAGCGGACGGCGGACCCGGCGTCGAACAGCCAGAGGGCTTGACCGTTTGCCCGGGCGTCGAGGGCGGTAATCCGGCCGTTCGCGCACCCGAAATAAATCCGCCCCTCGAATTCACGGACGGCCGTCGTCACAGGGTCGGAAGGCGTCGTTTTAAGAGTCACCCGGCCGTCGGTATCCAGGACGTAAATTGTGTTTCCCTCGTCCCGGATAAGGATCGTATCCGCGCAGAGCTCGGGGGACTCGGAAACAGGCCGGTCGGCGCTAAACCTCCAGAGAATCCGCCGGGAGAGGACGTCGAGGCTGTAGAGCGACCCTTCTTCCGTCGTGAAATAAGCCACTCCATACCGGACCACGACGGGACTGTTGGCCGTTCCCTCGAACATCAGCGCGCTTTCCTCCATCAGGGGAAATCCCAGCGCCTCCGGCCGCGGGGCCATGTTCGGCCGCCCGCCATGGCAGGCGCCGAGCGCGACGCCCAGCGAAAGGGCAAGCAGTCGGGCCGCGATCTTTCTCATCTCGGTGCCGAGCCCAATATAGCATGATTCATGCAACCCGCAAATGAACGATTCAATAGGGGGACGGGTGGCGCGGTGCCAGTCCCCGCCCGCCCGAGGCGGAAGGGGATTGCGCGAGAGCGCTGGGGGGTCCAGGGGGCGGCTTCCCCCCGGTCGCAGGAGCCGGAGGCGACGGAGAGGGGTGGTTCAGGAGGGGGCCTTTTCCCCTCCGCCCACGGGGGGATGGGTGGAGCCGAGGCCGGACGGGGACGCACCGTGACAGGACCCGTCGCCGCTATTTTGCAAAAACGGCCCCAAGCTGATATCATTTCCGGCTGAGAGCCGGCCATGGTCAACTATATCCTTCTCTATAAGATCCGCAAGATCGTCAAGAGGATCATCAAGGATAAGATCGCCGACGACGAGATCGCCACGACCCCCAAGTCGTGCATCGGCTGCCTGGCCGACGATATCAGCTGGGAAGTGTATTACCTTCTCAAGGAAAAAGAAGAGGAGGACGGGCCGCCGGCGTCCGAAGGCTGATCGTTAGCTCTTTGCCCGGTCTCTGATCTTGGCCTTCAGGGCCTGCCACCATTCGATGCGTTTCCTGACCTCTTTTTCGAAGCCCAACTCTCCCGGCTCGTAATATTTCCGGTCCCGGAGCCTTTCGGGAAACGTCTCCATGTCGGTCGTCGATGACGCGGAATCGTGGGCGTACTGGTAATCCTTGCCGTACCCGATCTCCTTCATCAGCGGCGTCACCGCGTTCCGGATGTGGAGCGGCACGGGCTCATGCGGGCTTCGTTCGACATCCTTGACCGCGGCCCCGAAGGCGGAATAGACGCGATTGCTTTTGGGCGCCGAGGCCAGATAGACGACGGCTTCGGCCAGGGCCAGCTCCCCTTCCGGCGACCCGAGGAAGTCATAGGCCTCCTTGGCATGGAGGGTGATCCCCAGGGCTTGGGGGTCGGCCAGCCCGACGTCCTCCGAAGCGAAACGGACGAGCCGCCGGGCGATGTAAAGGGGATCTTCGCCCGCCGCGACCATCCGGGCCAGCCAATAGAGCGAGGCATCGACGTCGCTGTTCCGGAGGCTCTTGTGAAGAGCGGAAATCAGGTTGTAGTGCTCTTCCCCGGCCTTGTCGTAAAGGAGAGTGCGTTTCTGAAGGGCTTCCTGGACGTCCTCGAGCGTTATGGTTTTCCCTTTGGCCAGGCTGGAGGCGATCTCAACGGTGTTCAGGGCACGCCTCGCGTCGCCGTTGGCGAAATCGATAAGAAGGTCCCGGGCGGCTTCGTCGATGGCCAGATGGAGCTTGCCCAGCCCTTTCTCCCCGTCTTCCTGGGCGTCTTTGATGATGCGGGCGAGGGCGTCATGGTCCAGTTCTTTGAGGACGAGGACCCGCGTCCGGGAGAGCAGCGGGGCGATGACTTCGAAGGACGGGTTTTCCGTCGTCGACCCGAAGAGCACGATGTCTCCCCTTTCGACGTACGGCAGGAAGGCCGCCTGCTGGGCCTTGTTAAAGCGGTGGATCTCGTCGATGAACAGGATCATCGGCTTTCCATAGAGCTTCCGCTGCGCCTCGGCCCGGGCCATGAATTCCTTGACTTCCTTGATCCCCGAGAGGACGGCGCTGAAAAACTCGAAGGGCAGGTCGAAATGACGGGCGAGCATCATGCCGAGCGTCGTTTTCCCCGAGCCGGGAGGGCCCCAGAAGATGATGGACACGAGCCGGTTCGTCTCGATGAGCTCGGAGAGAATCTTGCCCTTGCCCAGGATGTGGTCCTGGCCGTAGACGCGGTCAAAGGTTCGCGGCCGCATCCGCTCGGCCAGCGGCGTGTGCATCTCCTTATTCCTGTCTATCGCCTTTTCGCGGTCAGCCATGCGCGCCTCAGGGACGAATTATATCACAGCCTTCACGGAGCCACTCCGCGGATTTACGCCCGTGGTGTCCCCGAAAATGGGGACGGTCCTGTTTTTCCCAGGCCGGCAAAAGAGGCCCGGGCGCAAACGCAGAGGGGAAAAACAGGACCGTCCCCATTTTTTACCCATTTTTTACGTTCGTGGAATCCCGCGAAAGGGATTGACCGCCGCGGCTGAAAATGCTAATGTGGGCTATCCGGATTGTCGTGAAAAACGAAGCGACGGAACCCAAGCTTTTCAAAGAGGAAAAACTGAAAACCAAACTCGTCTACCGGTTCGACGAGGTCGCCCGGATGGCCAAACTCAACGCCGAAACTCTCGAGTCCTGGGAAACCGAGTTCCCCTTTCTGAACGCGGGCCGGACCGGGAGTGGGCAGAAGTTTTTCCGGCAGAAGGACGTCGATATGATCCTCAGGATCAAGGAGCTCGCGGACGGCAAGACGCTAACCATGGCCGGCATCAAGAGGCGCGTCGAGGAGGAATTCGGGCTCGTGCCCTCCCTCCCGATCCACCCGGAGAAGCTCCGGAAGGCCCTCTATCAGGTGCGGGGCGAGCTCCAGCAGATCGCTTCCGTCCTCGAAAAAAGGCCCAAAAAGGGCTAATAATATCCTGCGTTTCTGTTATAATGGGAGGCCCCGGATCGGGACGTGGCGCAGCCTGGTAGCGCACATGCTTGGGGTGCATGGGGTCGGCGGTTCGAATCCGCCCGTCCCGACCACTTTCTTCTTCAATCCCATTCGGGGAATCCCACGGACGCCATCAAGAGGCTGCCGAGGGTGGCCTCTTGATGACTGCGGGGGTTCAAGCCAACGGGACCCCCCGGCTGTATGTCCGTGGAGCTTCAACTGATTTACGGCTATTGCCAGTACATTTCAGGAAAAGGATAATCATAGGAGGTTGATGATGGAACCGGCCAAAACACAAAAAGACTCGATCGACTTGAAAGGGAAGACTCTCGCTCTTTCGGCCCTCGTCCAATATCAGGATGGCGCGGTCGTCAGCCGCGAGATCGTCCGCGGAAAAGCCGGGACGGTGACGGCATTCGCTTTCGACAAGGGTCAGCAGCTTAGCGAGCATACCGCGCCCTTCGACGCCCTGGTCGTCGGGGTGGACGGCGCGGCCGGCATTACGATCGGCGGCCAGGTTCATCCCCTCAAGACCGGCGAGATGATCATCATGCCGGCCGGGATTCCCCACGCCCTCAAGGCCGTCGCCCGTTTCAAAATGATGCTCGTCATGATCAAGACATAGGCCATGACCAACGCTGCGCCGAAAAGCGCCCGGGACCGAAAGCCCCTCATCCTCCTGACCAACGACGACGGTTTTTTCCGGGAAACGATCCAGCTCCCCTTCCGGCGGCTCGGTTGTCTCGGAAAGACCTATATCGTCGCGCCGGACAGGGAAAAGAGCGCCTCGTCCCTGGCCATCACCCTGCGCCAGCCCCTCCGCATCCACCATATCAAGCCGCGGATCTGGGCGGTCGAGGGCACGCCGGGCGACTGCATCTACTTCGCCCTCCAGAAGCTCCTCCCCCGCCGGCCGGACCTCATCATCTCGGGGATTAACCCCGGCCCGAACCTCGGCCAGCAGGACATCAATTATTCGGGGACCGTGGCCGGGGCCCTGCAGGGGACCTTTCTCGGCGTTCCGTCCCTGGCCGTCTCGATGCTCCCGGATGCCCGCGGCCGCTTCGCCCTGGATTTCGCAGCCGAAGTGGCGCTTCGCCTCGCCGCCGGGGTCCTGGAGTCGGGCTTGCCCGCCGGGATCGCCCTGAACGTCAACGTGCCGCCGCCTCCGGTCAAGGGGGTCAAGGTCACCCGCCTGGGCTGGAAATTCTACGATCCGGAAATCATCGAGAAGAAGGACCCGCGGGATTCCTCCTACTATTGGATCGGGACCGGGACCCCCAAGAGGGTCGGCGACAAGGGCATGGACGTCATCGCCGCCCACGAAGGATACATTTCGCTGACTCCGCTTCACACCGACATGACCGCCCATCACGCGCTGGCGTCGCCCAAACTGCGCCGACTGGCCAAGGCGCTTTCCGGCCTCTAATCCCGGGAGATAATCCACGTGTCATCCGCCCTGGGGAGGGGGATCTCAGATTGGGTATTGCGCTGGTTTTGGTTACCGGCCGGGCTCTGGCGGGGCCGCGGGCTTTTTCTTCCGATGCCGGAGGGCCTCGGTCACGGCGGGTATGGTCGAAATGATGATGATGGCCATGATGACCAGGGAGAAGTTCTTTCGCACAACGGGAATGTTACCGAAGAAATAGCCGGCCCCGGTGAGGAGCAGGACCCACCCGATCCCCCCGACGACGTTATAGGCGAGGAACTTGCCATAGGACATGCGGCCGATGCCCGCAACCAGGGGCGCGAAGGATCGAACGATCGGGACGAAGCGGGCGATAATGATGGTCTTCCCGCCGTATCTTTCGAAAAAGGCATGGGTGCGGTCCAGATACTCTTTTTTGAAAATGCGGGATTTTTCCTTGTAGAAAACCTTTGGCCCGAGGTAATGGCCGACCCAGTAATTAACCGTATCTCCGATGATGGCCGCCGCCGCGAGGAGCGCAATCAACCAGACGATGTTCAGGGCCTTGAGGGCGGCGAACGTCCCGGCCGCGAAGAGGAGGGAATCGCCGGGCAGGAACGGCATGACGACTAAGCCCGTCTCGATAAAGATCACGGCGAAGAGAATGCCATAGGTCCAGGCGCCGTATTGCTGGATAATGGCGCTCAGATATTTATCGAGATGAAGGGCGATGTCGATGATTTTGGCGATCAACGTCAGCTCCGGTCGTCGTAATCGGGCCGGCCGAAGGGCACGCAGGCCCGGAATGAGCCACTACTATACACACCGCCGCCCGAGGAATCAATCGCCATGCCGCCCGTCGCCGCTTTTTTGTTACAATAGAGCTCGTATCAAGTGGTTTTCGATGGCCAACGCAAGAAGCAAGATCCCGCTGATCGAGAAGGCCCTGGAGAAGCTCGAGCCCCTCGAAAAGTGCTGCACGCTGTGTCCACGGAATTGCCGGGTGGACAGGACGGCGGGCGAAAGGGGCGTGTGTCAAACCGGCAGCCGCGCCTCGGTCTCTCACGCCCTGCTTCACTTCGGGGAGGAGCCGGTGCTGAGCGGCGCGGCCAGGGCGCAGGAGCCGGGACGCGGGGAAGCCGGCGGCGGCTCCGGTTCGGGAACGATATTCTTCTCGGGCTGCAACCTGAAATGCCTCTTCTGCCAGAACTACCAGCTCAGCTGGCTCCTGGAGGGAGCCGAGGTCACGGACGAGGAGCTCGCGGGCATGATGCTGGACCTCCAGGCCCAGGGGGCGTTGAACATCAACTTGGTCTCCCCTACGCACGTCGTCCTGCCCATCCTCCGGGCCCTCAAGATCGCCTTTGGCCGCGGTCTCCGCCTACCGCTGGTTTGGAATTCCAATGGCTATGACGGCCTGGACGTCGTCCGTGCGCTCGAGGGGATCATTGACATTTACCTCCCGGATTTCAAATACCATTCCCCGGCGATCTCAAAAAGATATTCGGGAGCCTCGGATTATTTCCGCCACGCATCCGCGGCCCTTCGGGAAATGTCCGTTCAGCAGCCCGTCCTCGAAACCGGTCCGGACGGGACGGCCCGCCGGGGACTCATCGTCCGCCACCTCGTTCTCCCCGGCTCCGCGGACGACTCCCTTTTCATTCTGAGATGGCTGAGCGAAAACCTGTCCCCCTATATCGGGCTCAGCCTGATGAGCCAATATCGTCCGTGTTATGAGGCGCCGGAGGAAATCCGGCGGTCCCTGACCCCCGAGGAATACAAGCCCGTCGCCGACCTGGCCCTCGAGCTCGGCTTCGATCATCTCTTCCTTCAGCCCGGACCGTTCCGGCCGGACGAGCACCTTGTCCCGGACTTCCGGAAAAAGAAGCCTTTCCGCTGGAAATGAGGCGGCCGGAGGCCGGCCCGAACAGAGGTCAGGGCCGGGCGCCGCTCGCGGAGATGACCCTGGTCCGTGGCAGCTTGTCTTCGGGAATCCCCAACGCGGCCGCCAGCTCCCTGATTTTGCCCTGGATCAGCCGGACGTTCTTCGGCCCCATCCGCAGGAGCTGTTTCTGGGCCCGGCTCAGGCTTTCCAGGGATTCATCGGCCATCACGTAACTCAGGATCTTCTTTTCGACTTTGACCGGCTTTTCGACAACCGGCGTCTCGAGAAGCTCCGCCATGGCCTTGACAAGGGTGTCTGAGAAATCCGTGTCCGGGTAGCCGAGTTCGCGATAAGCTTCTTGGATAAGGCGCCGCAACCCGCGATAAAACCGGACCGCGGCGCGCGCGTCCAGGGACGCAAAGACCTCAGCGGCTGGATCGTAGCGGCTGTATATTGATTCGTCGATAAACGTTCCCGCGGGCTTGTTCACCACCCTGAATTGTCCCTCCGGCGCCCAAAAATCGGCCTGGGGCTTAGGGCTCAGCCCATTCGCGATGTTGTCCACGGCGGCAACGAATTTCCGGACGAGCTCCTTGGACCCGAGCCACTGGCCGAACCGGAGGCTGGATGAGATGGCCCCGGCATACTCCCGGACAACCGGATCGCTCTGGTCAAGGCCGACGGGCGGGAGCACGAGGGGCTCGCCTCCCTCAGTGGCCGCAGCGGTCCCCGCCGCGGGCGGTTTGGCGGTTTCCTCCACGGCTTTCGCCGGGGCCGGAGCGGAGGCGGGCTTCTTGAAGACCGCGATATAAAGGACCGCCCCCACGGCGGCCAGAACCAGGAAAATACCCAATCCGAGTTTCAAGACCCTTTTTTGTTCGTCGGCGTGCGTGTCGTCCATGGTCCTCCGCGCCGTCCTTTCTCAGCCGATCACGGCCGGGCGGCTCTCGCCGGCTTTCAGAATCTTGATGTTGCCGTGGAGTGTTTTCAGCGTGATCCCGGCCTCGCCGCTTCCCATCCGGCCCGAGAGTTCCTTGGCCGGAAGAGACCGTCCCAGATCATACTCGCTCGTGATTTGCCCCTCGGGGGCTTCGGCTTTGATCGTGACCCCGGCGTCCGGCTCAAGCCGGATCACGATATCCCCGTCCTTGCACGAAATGTCGACGGTGTCCACGCCCCGGATATCCAGAAGCTCGATATCCGCCCCGCCCGCGTCCAGCACGGCCTTCAGGGGGCCTGAAAAATTCTTGACCGTCAGATTCCCTTTGGAGACCGAAACATCGGCCCGGCCGTACACGTCGGAGATCGTCAGATCTCCGTGTTCCAGCCTGATCGTATCCAGGTTGACCGAATGGGGGACACTGATGGCATAGTCCAACCCGCCCATGGCCCATGGGCCGCCGAGCGAGCGGGTCCTGATCCGGGTTGCGCCGCCGGCCTGCCGGATATCGACGGACGGTTCGATGTCGGCCGCGCTGTACAGCCGGACCTGACGGCGGCTGGCGGGCTCCGGCGGCCTTCCCGTCGCCACGACCTCGAGGGAATTATTGTCCCACCCGGCGATAACGATGTTGCCGAGAGTGTGCTCCACGGCCATCGTCCCTCCGGCTTGGAAATCCGCCGATTTCCGGAACTCGGCGGCTGCCTGCCAGGTTTCGTCCTTTCCCGGGTCCACGACCATGATGCATGAGGCGGCCAAAGTTATGCAGACTGCGGCGAATAGGGCTTGATAAATTATTTGCCTCATCGGACCTCCCCGGCGGGTACCGCCATCTCGTTCACGGGACCCATCTTCCGTGATCGGAAGTCCCGCCTCCTTCTATGATACTATTTTTCCCGAAAAGCGAAAAGCTCCGCCGTGGGGCGCCGCCCGACGCTATATCAGCCGAACCGGCCGGTGATATAGTCCTCGGTACGCGGGTCCTGGGGATTTGTGAACACCCGGGTCGTCGGGCCGAATTCGACGAGCTCCCCAAGGAGGAAGTAGCCCGTTTCCTCGGAGACACGGGCCGCCTGCTGCATGTTGTGGGTGACGATCACGATCGTGTATTGCTTTTTGAGCTCCGCCATCAGGTCCTCGATCCGGGATGTGGCCGCCGGGTCGAGGGCCGAGCAGGGCTCGTCCATGAGGACGATCTCCGGCTCGACCGCCACCAGGCGGGCGATGCACAGGCGCTGCTGCTGCTCCCCCGAGAGACTCAGGGCGTTAGCGTCGAGCCGGTCCTTGAGCTCGTCCCAGAGGTGGACCGATTCGAGGCTCCGGATGAGCGTTTCTTCCAGGGCGTTGCGATTTCTGACGCCATGCACGCGGAGGCCGTAGACGACGTTGTCGTGGATGCTCAGCGGGAACGGGTTGGGCCGCTGGAAGACCATGCCGACTTTCTGCCGCAGCTCCAGGAGATCGGTCGCCGCGTCATAGATGTCCCGGCCGTCGATGAGAACCTTCCCGGTGGTCCGGACGCCGTCGATGAGGTCGTTCATCCGGTTGAGGGCCCGGAGAAAAGTCGTCTTGCCGCACCCGGAAGGCCCGATGAGCGCGGTGATCTGGTTTTGCCGGATATCGAGGCTGACGCCCCTCAGGGCCTGGAAATTCCCATAGAAGAGGGAAAGCTCGCGGACTTCGATGGCGTTCATGTCTTACCCGAATTTTCCCCGGAGATAGTCGTCCGTCCGCTTGTCGGCGGGGGCCGTGAAGATCCCGGCCGTGGGGCCGATCTCGATGAGCCCGCCGTTGAGGAAAAAGGCGGTCCGGTCGGAGACCCGGGCCGCCTGCTTGGTGTTGTTGGTCACGAGGATGATCGTGTAATCCTTTTTCAGTTTCCGGAGCGAGTCCTCGATCTTCATCGTCGAGATCGGGTCCAGGCCGGACGTCGGCTCGTCGAGCAGGATGAATTCGGGCTTGAGGGCCAGGATGCGGGCCAGGCAGAGCCGTTGCTGCTGGCCGCCCGAGAGCTTGAGGGCGCTCGTGTCGAGCCGGTCCTTGACCTCCTCGAAGAGGCCGCCCTTCTCCAGGCTGTCGCGGACGATCTCGTCGAGCCTGACCTTGTCGTGGACTCCGGCCATGCGCGGTCCGAAGGCGACATTCTCGAAGATCGACCGCGGCAGGGGGATGGGCGTCGCGAAGACCGTGCCCAGCTTCCGGCGCAGCTCGATGACGTCCACGTCGGGGTCATAGATGTTTTTGCCGTCGATTTCGATCCGCCCTTCGACGCGCGACCCGCGGACGAGGTCGTTGAGCCGGTTGAGGGCACAGAGAAAGGTCGACTTGCCGCTCCGGGCCGGCCCGATGATCCCCAGGATCTCGTTCCGGAGGACCTCCAAATCCAGGGTGATGAGCGTCTGCTCGGCGCCGAAGAAGTGGCTGAACCGGCTGACCTGGATGGCGACGGAAGCGCTGGGCATACCTCTCTCTCCGCCTCACGAATATTTCCTGATGAACCTGTTCATCAGGAAATAGGTCGCAATGTTGACGGCCAGGATCGCGATGATCAGGATGGCCGCGGTTCCATACGCCTTGGACATCGATATCCCCTCCCGGGCCAGGATGTAGAAATGGACGGACATCGTCCGGGAGGAAGAAAACAGGGAGGTCGGAATTCTCAGGGCGCTTCCGGCCGTGAAGATTACGGCCGCCGTTTCGCCGATGCTCCGGCCCACGCTGAGGATGATGCCGGTCATGATCCCCGGCAGCGCCGAAGGCAGGACCACGCGGGTCACGGTCTGCCACTTGGTGCCACCCAGGGAAAAGCTGACCTGCCGGTAGGAGGCGGGCACGCTCTTGATGGCCTCCTCGCTCGTCCGGATGATCGTTGGCAGGATCATGAAGGCCAGGGTCAGGCCGCCGCTCAAGATCGACCAACCGAACCCGAGCTTGGTCACGAAGAGGATGAAGCCGAAGAGGCCGAAGATGATGGACGGGATGCCGGCCAGGCATTCCGCGCCGAAGCGGATGACGCGGGTCAGCGTGTTCTCCCAGGTATATTCGGTCAGGTAAATGGCCGTTCCGACGCCGAGGGGCGTCGCGATGACGATCGCCAGGGCGGTCAGCACGATCGTTCCGATAACCGTGGAAAAGATCCCCCCGCCCCTCCCCATATCGACGGGATTTTTGGTCAAAAAATCGATATTGACGGCCGGCAGGCCCTTTCTCAGGATGAAAAAGATGATGAAGACGAGAACGGCGACCGTGAGGACCGTCATGGCCCATAGAAGAACTCTGGCGATGCGCTGGGAAAGACGTGGGTCGAGGCTCATCCCTTCGCCTTTTTTCTCCGGCTCGAGGTCACGTTGGCAACCGTGTTCAGGATCATGATGATGATGAAGAGGATGACTCCCGTGGCAAACAGGGCCTGCCGGTGCTCGCCGGCCGCATAGCCCATTTCCAGCGCGATGTTCGAAGTCAGCGTCCGGACAGGGGCGAGGAGGGAGCGGGGGACGCTGATGGCGTTGCCTGCGATCATGATGACGGCCATCGTCTCTCCGATGGCCCGGCCCATGCCCAGGATGATGCTGGCGATGATCCCGGACCGGGCGGCCGGCAGGAGGACCATACGGACGGTCTGCCACTTCGTGGCCCCGAGGGCGATCGACCCTTCCCGGTAGGCCGGAGGGATGGCCTGGAGCGAATCCACGGAGATGCTGATGATGGTCGGGAGGATCATGATCCCAAGGATGATCGAGGCGGCCAGAACCGAGAGGCCCGGCCCGCCGAATGTTTCCCGGATGAACGGGACGAGAATGACGACGCCCATGAAGCCGTAAACAACCGAGGGAATTCCCGCCAGGAGCTCGATCAAGGGTTTAATGACCCCGCGGACACGCTTGGACGAGAATTCGGTCAGGACGATGGCGCAGGCCAGGCCGAAGGGCACGCCGATGACCATCGCCCCGGAGGTTACGTAGATCGAGCCGACGATCATCGGCCACAGGCCGAAACTTTTTTCGGACGGATACCAGTCCGACCCGGCCAAAAAATTCTTCACGCCGTACTTGAACATGATGGGCGTGCCCTGCTCGAACATGAAGACCGTGATGACGGCCAGGATGGAGACGGCGGAAAAAGCAATGACGAGAAGGGCCAGCCGGACGTGCCGGTCTCTTTTCTCGAGCCTGTTCATGCCTCTTCCCTTCCTCTTCCGTTCCGGCGCCGAGGCCCGCCGCTACTTCACGGGGATGAGCCCCTCTTTCTTGACGAGGGCCTGGCCCTCGTCCGAAAGGACGAATTCGATGAAAGCCTTGGCCGCCCCCGTCGGCTCGCCCCTGGTCAGAAAAAGGAACGGCCGGACGAGCCCGTAAGACCCATTGCGGATATTGGCCTCGTTCCCGGCCGCCCCGTCCAGCACCAGCGCCCGGACCTGCTCGTTGACGAGGCCGAGCGAGATGAAACCGATGGAATTAGGATCGTGGGCGACGATTTCCCGCACCGTGCCGTTCGAATCTTCGGTGATGGCGCCCCTGAAAATCCGGGTCTTACCCATGACCAGCTCCTGGAAGGCGCCCCTCGTTCCCGAACCCTCTTCCCGGGTGACGACCGTAATCTCTTTATCCGGGCCGCCGATAAATTTCCAGTCCGTGAGATCGCCCGAAAAAATCTGCTTGACCTGAGCGAGGGTCGCCCCGCGGACGGGATTGGACGGGTGGACGATGATGGCCAGCCCGTCGCGGGCGACGACGATCTCGTGGAGATCTTTCTCGTCGGCCTTGAGCTCGCGGGAGGACATGCCGATCTGGCAGGCCCCGCTTTTGCAGGCCTGGATGCCGGCGCTCGATCCGCCGCCCTGGACGTTGATCCCTATGGCCGGCCGGCTCTCCGTGAAGACCTCGGCCCACTTGTCGGCGAACGGCTGGATGCTCGTGGACCCGGCCACGATCACGTCGTTCTGGGACCGGCCGCCCCGGCATGACGGAAGCGTTGCTATGCAGAGGAGGAGAAACAAAATGACAATAGGGTGTCTCATCTGATCGCTTTTTGGCGCTCGCGCCAAGCGTGATTATATCGTAAAGGAAACCGGGCCCGCCACCTTTTATGGTTAAGAATTGGTTAATTTTTTAGGATGTCGGGCGTCTCTTCGGCGTCGAGGGCCCGGAGTCGGGCGTCGAAATCCGCCTTTTTCCCCTCGTATTCCGAGGTCAGCGCCTGGAGCTCCTCGAAGAGGCGGTCGATCGCTTTTTTGGCCTGATGCATGGTCCTTGAGATCTCGACGACCCGGCTGCCCTGGCGGGCCTGGGAGGCTTCGACGACCTGTTTGTTGAGATCCCGGAGCGAGGCGTCGTGGCCCTCGACGGTTTTTTCTATCTCGGCCATCCTCGTTTCCAGGGGCCGGAGGACCTTGGCCCGCTCCGTGATGATCTCCGAGCGGCGGCGGCGAAGTTCCTTGGGCGTCAGCTTCTCGCTCGTCTCGCCTGCCGCCCAGGCCCGGAGACTCCCGGAGGGACGCTGCATGACCTCGTCCTTCCAGCCGACCTTCTCCAGGAACCTCTGATAGCCGCCTTCATAAACGATGATGTCGTCGTTGTCGAAGACGACCAGGCGGTCGGCCAGGGCGTGCAGGAACATTTCGTTGTGGGTGACCATGACGACGGCCCCGTCGAAATTGTCGATGGCGGCGAGCAGGGCGTCGTTCGATTCGATGTCCAGATGGTTCGTCGGCTCGTCGAGCAGGAGAAGGTTGATCGGCGTCGCGATGAGCTTCCCCAGGAGGACGCGGCTCTTCTCTCCGCCCGAGAGGACGGCGATCTTCTTGAGTGCGTCGTCGCCTTCGAACATCATGCCGCCGGCGATGAACCGGGCCCGCTTCGGATCGCCCTCGGGGTCGGCGGACCCGATCTCCTCGAGGACGGTGTTCGAGTCGGTCAGGGTCGAGATGTGCGTCTGCTCGAAATAGCCGGGGGCCACGGATTGCGGCGAGGTGATCTCGCCTGAGCGCGGCTCGAGGTCGCCGGCCAGGAGCTTGAGCAGGGTCGTTTTCCCGCGCCCGTTCCTGCCGATGACGAACACGCGGTCCTTGGCGCCGATGCTGATCGAAAAGCGGCGGATGAGCGGCCGGTCGGGCGTATAGGAGAAGGAGACGTCGCGGACGTCCATGGCGTACTTGTTGAAAGACGGCTTCTCGACGAACGCAAAATCCAAATCCTTGACCGCCTCGAGCTTCTCCCTTTTTTCCATCTTCTCCAGGGACTTCACGCGCGACTGGACGAGGCCGCCCAGGCGGGCCTTGGCCCGGAACCGGGTGATGAAGAGCTCCATTTCCTTCTGCTTACGCTCGTCGTTGACGCGGGTTTTTTCGTAGATTTCCTCTTCGGCCGCGATCTGCTCGTAATACTTGCCGGTGTCGCCCTGGATCTTCCGGACCTTGCGCCGGTGGATGCCCAGGATGTGGGTCACGACGTTGTCCATGAAGCCCCGGTCGTGGGTGATGACCATAACCTCGCCCGGCCAAGAGATGAGAAAGCGCTCGAGCCAGCGGAGGGACGTGATATCGAGGTAATTGCTGGGCTCGTCGAGGAGCAGCATCTGAAAATCGCCGAGGAGGACCTTGGCCAGGTTCAGGCGGACCTGGTAGCCGCCCGAAAGTTCGAGGGGATGCTTGTCGAGATCGGCCGGCTCGAACCCGAGGCCGGCCAGGACCTTTTCGACGCGCCATGCTTCGTTATGGGCATCGGGGGGGAGGGCTTTCAAGGCCTCGGCCCGGACCGTGTCCCCGGTGAAGCTGATAACCTGCTCGACATAGCCGATCCGGTACTTCCGGGGCTTGGAAATCGTCCCCTCGTCGGGATCCTCCTCGCCGACGATCATCCGGAAGAGGGTTGTCTTTCCGTGCCCGTTCCGGCCGACGACGCCGACGCGCTCGCGGCGGTTGACCTTGAAGCTCACGCAGTCGAAGAGCCCCTGCTTTCCGAAGCTCTTCGAAAGGTTGTCGACAATGATCATGGGGCGATTTCGTTCCTTCTCAAATAGGATATTTTACCTGAATAGCCGCCGCCCCGCCATCGGGCACGGCGGTGGGCCCCACGGCGAACTGAAGCTCCACGGACTTACAGCCGGGGGGTCTCCTGTTGGCTTGAACCCCCGCAGTCGTCAAGAGGCCACCGAAGGCGGCCTCTTGACGGCGTCCATGGAATCCCGCGAAGGGGATTGACTAGGCTAGAACAGCCCGCCCGGCGCTACTTCTTCGTGATCTGCCCCTGGACAACTTGGTTCTTATGCGCACCCTTGGTGACGTGCACCTCGAGGCCGTCCTGCCCGGGGAGCCACACTTCCGCCAGGATGTAGACCGTCATATATTCCGTGTACGACGGCGCGAAGTCCCCGGCCTCGTCGAAGACGAGCCGGGGTTCGGCCAGGGGCGGCTTTGGCTGTTCGAGCTTCTTGAGGACGGGGACAGGGATCTCCTTGCCGGTCGACTCCTGACGGAGGACGACCTGCCCGTCCCCCTTCATGGCCACCGTGTATTCGCCCTTGGGAAGCTTCTTGCCCCCCGCCTGGAACTCGAAGGGCACCTTGAACACGGTCTGGGCAAAGGCCAAAGAAATTCCGGCGACGAGAACGAAAGCCAGGATCATGACCGAACACTTGGCGAAACGTTTCATCTCCCCCTCCTTAATTCGGTGACACACAACTAAATACACTTAATTATCCCTTTCGCCGGAAGGTGTGGACCGGCAATTAAGTGTATTTAGTTATGTGTCACCATAATTCATTCAATAATTCAAACCGTGACGTCGGCCGGGTATGCGGGGATCGGGTCCGGCGTCTCGGGAACGCCGCTCTTGACGGCCTCTCCCATGGCCTCGACGAAAGTGTCGATCTCCTCGAGGGTCGTGTAGACGTTCGGCGACACGCGCAGGGCCTGGTAGTCGAAGACCGAGTTCGGCGGCGCTCCGCCGACGAGCGGCACGACGATGATCCGGTAGTTGTTCCTCAAGAAGGTGGCCAGTTGCCGGACGTCGATGCCCTCGATGTTGACGGCCATGACGCCCCAAGCCTGGGCCGGCTCGCTCGTGTCCGTCAGCATCTTGATCCTGGGGTGGACCTTGAGGACGTTGACCCAGCGCATGTTCAGGTAGCGCAGCCGGGCCGCCTTTCGTTCCGCCCCGATGGCCTGGTGGAAGGCCAGGGACTCGCCGAGCGCCGCCCGGATGGCCCAGGGGTGCGTTCCGATCGACTCGAACTTGCGGATATCGTTGTCCTGCTGCTCCGGGGCGGCCTGGAGCGGCCAGAACCGCGGGATCATCTCTTTCCGGACATACAGGCAGCCGTTGCCGAGGGGCGCCAGGAGCCATTTGTGGAGGCTCACGCCATAGGCGTCGCATTCGAGGTCTCTCAGCTTGAAAGGGAAGTGCCCCAGGGCGTGGGCGCCGTCGACGATGGTGACGATGCCCCTTGAGCGGGCCAGGCGGGAAAGCCGCTTGACCGGGAAGAGCTGGGCCGTCAGGTTGGTGATGTGGGTGAAGTGGAAGACCTTCGTCCTGGGCGATATGGCCTTTTCGAACATATTGTAGAGGAAATCCTGCGTCGCCGGCACCGGGAACTGGAGGCGGGTCACCTTGATCCCCTCGCGCCGCATCCGCTGGTCCCAGGTCGTCAGCATACGGGGGTAGTCCTGCTCTGTCGTGATGACCTCGTCGCCGGCCTTGAGGTCGATGCCGTTCTGGACGATCTGCAGGGCCTCGCTAGCGCCGCGCGTCAGGGCCATTTCCTGGATATCGCAGCCGAATTCGTTGGCCATCCGGCGGCGGAGCGTTTCACTGTTCCCGGCGACCATCCCCTGATAATGGACGGGCAGCATGTTGATCATTTCCATGTACCGGAAGACGGAATCCAGGGACACCCGCGGCATGGGGCAGGTGAAGCCGTTGTTGAGGTTGATGAGGGAGCGATCCAACTTGAAGGCCAGCTGGATCTCCCGCCAGAAGAACTCGTCCTTGGCGACCTCTTCGGGCGTCATGTTGGCGATCGACTGGGCCGCCTCCGTGACCCGCTCGAGGGCGTTGGCCTTGAACGCTAACGCTGCCGTGCCGGCGGCGCCGGCTGTCTTCAGAAACGTTCTTCGACTCCACATCGTGGACTTCATCTCGGACCTCCTCGGATTCAGTTTCGCTTGGATTTGCGGATTCGCGCAGCCCGACCACCCAGCCCATCAAATCCGGGATCGATCTCGCTTATCGCGCCAAGATGATATTCCGGGCGGCGGACCGAAGTCAATCCCTTTTGGGGGATTGACAGCGATTCGGCGCTTCTTGTAGAGTTCGCAATCATGATGAGGCAAGCCAAGACGGTCCAGAGAGTCGTTCTGTTTATCAGCGTCCTCTCCGCGTTCGCGTTCCCGGCCGAGGGGACCCTGGCCTTCACGGTGTCCATGCCTCAGCCGGGCACGCATGAGTTTCACGTGACTTTGCGGTGCGAGGGCTTAAAGGGCGAGATGCAGGATTTTGTGATGCCGGCCTGGCTGCCCGGCTTCTATAGAATCATGGACTACGAGAAGAACGTGACGAACTTCCGGGCCGTCGATGGGACGGGGCGGCCTCAGCCCTGGGAGAAGGTCACCCGGAACACGTGGCGCGTGGCGACTGGCAACGCCCGGGCGGTCGTCCTGGATTACGACGTGTTTGGGAACGTCTCCTTCGTCGCCCAGAACTATCTTGACGAAAAGCGGGCCTTCATCGCCCCGCCGGGCCTTTACATGTACGTCTCGGGGCAGATCCGGCATCCCGTGACCGTCACGTTCCAGGCGCCGGCCGGCTGGACGCAGATCGGCACCGGCCTCGACGCGGTCCAGGGCCGCCCCCAAACCTTTTACGCGCCGGACTTCGACGTCCTCTACGACTGCCCGACGCTTCTCGGAACCCAGGAAGTGCGGGGCTTCGATGTCAAGGGCGTCCCGCACAAGGTCGTCATCGAAAACGTGCCCGAGAGCGTGGACCGGCTTAAGATGATGGCGGATCTGAAGCGTATGGTCGAAGCGGCCACCGGTCTAATCGGGGACATTCCCTACAGGCACTACACATTTCTCATGATCGGCACGGGGAACGGCGGCATCGAGCACGCCAACTCCGCCGCCTGTGCCTTCAACGGCAAGGGCCTGACGAACGAAAAGGGCTACCGGGGCTGGCTCAGCTATATCTCCCACGAGTACTTCCATCATTTCAACGTCAAACGGATCCGGCCTATCGCCCTGGGGCCGTTCGATTACGAGACGGAGAACCTCACAGACATGCTATGGGTGTCCGAGGGCCTGACGGTGTATTACGAAAATATCGTCATGGTCCGGGCGGGTCTCATGACCCCCGAACAGTATCTCGAAGAGATGCAAAGCGCCATGACGCGGTTCGAAAACGCGCCGGGCCATCGCTACATGTCCGCGGCGGAGTCCAGCCTGGAGACGTGGGGCGGCGCCGGCTTCGGGGGGGACCGGAAGACGACCATGTCCTACTACGACAACGGCGCCATGCTGGGGGCGATGCTGGACCTCAAAATCCGCGCCGCGAGCCGGAATGTGCGCTCCCTGGACGACGTAATGCGGTCCCTGTACCGGAAATACTATCGCGAGAAAAAGCGGGGCTTCACGGACGCCGAGTTCCGGGAGGAATGCGAAAGCGCGGCCGGGGCCCCATTGACCGACGTCCTCGAATACGCGGCTTCCTCGAAAGACATCGAATACGCGAAATATTTCGCTTTGGCCGGACTGGAGGTCAAGGCCGCCGTTGAGGACGCTCCGGGCGCCTTCCTCGGCCTGGACACCCGGACGGACGGCGGGAAACTTTTCGTGACCGGCACGAGCGTGGGGTCGCCGGCCGAGGCGGCGGGGTTCGCTCCCGGGGACCAGATCCTGGAGGTCGACGGCCTCCCCGCTGCGACCAAAGTCCTCAGCGACCAGCTCGCGGCGAAGGGGCCGGGAGACAAGATCAAGCTGCGGTTTTCGCGCGGAAACAAAGCCCAGGACGCAGAGGTCATCCTCGCCAAGAGCACAAAAGTAACTTATACGATCACGGCGCTTCCGACCCCGGACCCGCTTCAGGCGGGCATCCTCAAGGATTGGCTCAGGACGACGACAAAACCGCAGGCCTCAATCAATCCTTGAGGGCGGCCCTTTGGCCGCCACGCCCCGAAGCTCCGCCCTTCAGCCGATCCTTCCCGGATCGACTCCCCGACGCCCAGACGGCATCACTTCTTCGGATACGCCGGCGTGGGCGGGAAGTTCAGCGGGTTCTTCTTGATCTTATCAAGCATGACCTCGATCGCCTTCTCGAGCTGGAGGTCGCGACCGGCCATGACCGAGCCCGGGTCGTTGTCGACCAGGACGTCGGGGTCCGCGCCGTGGTTTTCGACGATCCACTTGCCGTCCCGTCCGTAAAAGGCGTTGTTCGACTGCTCGACCGTGCCGTTATCGATCGTCAGCTGTTGGTTGAGAATCCCCACCAAGCCGCCCCATGAGGGCACGCCCACGACCGTCCCCAGCTTCCGGGACTTGAAGTCGTCGACGAAGGCCTCCCCATCCGAGCCGTTGTTCTCGTTGGAGAGGACGACGAAGTTGCCGTTTCCGGCCGAGCCGGGGTAGCGGAAGGGTACCATCCCGCGCAGGACGTTCTGGGACGTCATGACGCGTTCGAGCTTATCGATCAGAAAATATTCGGTCCAGCCGCCGGAATTGCGCCGGACGTCGATGATGATCCCGCCCTTGTAGCGGAAAGCGCGCCAGTACTTGTCGAACTCGCCGATCCCGCCCGACCCCATGGCGTTGATATGCATGTAGCCGACGCGCCCATTGGTCGCCTTCTCGATCGTCCGGATGTTGTCCTGGATCCAACGGAAGTAGCGCATCTGGTTGTCGCTGCGGACGGGGTCGACCTCGTAGGTCTTGGCGCCTTCGATCGCGGGCTTGGCGTTGACCGTGACCTTAATCTTCTTGCCGGCCGTCGTCTGGAGCAGCTTGAAGTAATCGTCCCCCGCCTTGAGCGCCACGCCGTTGATGGCCAGCAGGAAATCGCCTTCCTTGACCTGGATATCCGGCCGGACGAGCGGGCCGGGGAGGTTGAGGTTGATTTCGGTCGGGCCGTAGATCTTGTCCAATTTGTAGAGGCCGGAGGCCTTGTCCGCGACCAGGTCCGCTCCGAGGAGGCCGGTGAAGACCGGCGAGCCCGGGGTCGCACCGGGGCCGAAATCGCCGCCGCCGACGTAGGTGTGCGAGACGCACAGCTCGCCGACCATCTGGGAGAGGACCCAGTTCAGCTCGGCGCGCGAAGACAGGTAGGGAATGTAGGCCCGGTATCTATCGCCCATGGCCTTCCAGTCCCGGCCGTGGAAATTTGCGTCATAGAAGAAATCCCGGTACCAGCGCCAGGCGTCGTTGAAGATCTGGTTCCATTCCTTCTGGAGGTCGACCGTGTAGACCAGGCCTGAGAGGTTCAGCTTTTCGCCCGATGCTTTCGAGGCGAAGGCCTTATCGACCGCGGTCGTGTAGAGATCGGCGTCCTTCCAGATGAGGAGCTGTTCGCCGTTCGCGGACATCCCGAAATCGCGGACCTTGTCGTTGAGGGTGACGTCTTTGCGGTCGGCGATGTCGAAGATGTGCAGGGTCCACTTGGTGTCCCCCTGCTTGGGCCGGAAGATCTCCTCATATTCCGCTTCCGTGAACTCGGGGACCGAGGCCCAGAGGACCTTGCCCTTGCCCGCCTTGAGGTAGAAGTAATTGCCCGCGGGGACCGGCAGCGGATAGGTCCGTTTCATCAGGCCGTCGGTGTCGATGCGGAAGGGCTCGGGCTCGGCTTTCTTTTCTTCCTTGAGGGAGCCCCCCGGCGCGAAAGGGGGTCTTTCCCCGTCCCGGAGCTGGACGACCATGACCTGCTGAGGTGTCGCGATGACGTGGTTGTCCTCATAGAAATCCATCCGGAGCTCGAAGTTGCGGCTCGAGACGTAATAGAGGTATTTCCCGTCGGCGTCGAACGCGGGATAGAGGTTGTCGTAGAAATCGTTCGTCACCGCGTATTTCTTGCCGGTTTCGACGTTATAGACGAAGATCTGGCTGTTGCGGTTGTATTGGACGAAACTGTAGGCGATCCATTTCGAGTCCGGCGACCAGGTGTAATCGGCCATCTCCCAGATGAACTCGTCGTTTTTCATCTGGTTGGAAGAGTCGACCTTGACAAGGGCCTTCGTAGCTAAGTCGACGTAAAAGACCGAATAATCCTTGTTGCCGAAGAGAATCTTCTTGCCGTCCGGCGACCAGGACAGGCGATAGACGGCCTTGTCGAGGCCGGTCGTAACCTGGGTCCACTCGCCGCCCATGGCGCTCTGCGTGTAGAGCTGATAGTCGCCCGTCCTGTCGCTGAAGAAAGCGATGGTCTTCCCGTCCGGGGAGAGCGCGGGATACGTCTCGCGCGTGCCCGGTGTCCCGGACAAGTTGTCCGCCGTCCCGGGTTCCGACGCCGGAACGCGGAAGACGTCGCCCCGGGCCTCGAGGATCACGGTTTTACCGTCGTTCGAGACGTTCGCCGTGTGGAGATAGTCGCGCGGGTTGATGACGCGGTTCCGGAGGGCCCAACGGTCCGAGGGCACCGTTACGGCGATTTTCCTGTCACGGCCCGACCCGACGTCAAAAATGTGGATCCGGCCGTCCTGCATGTAGACGATCGAGCGGCCGTCCGTGTTGGGCATCATGACGTCGAAATCCCCGTAGGATGTGACGGGCTTGACCCCCTTGGTCCCGAGCTTCTGGGTATAGAGGTTGGAGATCCCGTTCGTGCGGTCTGAGACGAAGTACATCAGGCCGCCCGCCCACATCGGGTAGCTGTTCTTGCCCACGTAGTCCGTGACCGGCGTGTACGTCTTCGCGGCGGCATCGTACATCCAGATGTCCTGATACTGCCCGCCCTTGTAGCGCTTCCAGTAATACTCCTCGCTGCCTCGGCGGCAGTAGAGGAACTTCTGTTGCTCGGGCATGAAGCTGACGAGCACGCCCCGGTCAAGGGGGAGCCGTTTCGGAGCCCCGCCCTTGGCGCTCACGGAATAAAGGTTGGGGTCGCGGCCGACCACGTTCTCGAACATCGAACGGAAGACGACCTCGGCGCCGTCAGGCGTCCAGGCGATGACCTGGGCGCCGCCGGGATTGTGCGTCAGCCGCGTCGGGGCGCCTCCCTCCGCCGGCATAAGATAAACGGCCTGGGAACCATCGTAGGTCGCCGTGAAGGCCAGCCACTTCCCGTCGGGCGAGAATTTGGCGAAGCTCTCGGTGCCCGGGAAGGTCGTCAGGCGTGTCGCCGCGCCGCCCTGGACGCTCGCGACCCAAAGGTCGGCTTCATACGTAAAGGCGATCTTGTCGCCGTTGACGGTCGGGTAGGTGAAGAACCGGCCTTCCTCCACGGCGAGCGCCGCGGACGTCAGGCAGACGATGACGATCAGGACTCCCATGAAGCGTTTCATTCTGCTCCTCCTTTTATGTCAGCCACCTTCGGACGTTATAAACCCATCTCGCGGATGATATGCTTCGCCCCGGAAAACTTGTCCGTCACGAACAGGACCCAGCGGATGTCGACGCTGATCGAACGCTGGAGTTCGGGAATGATGTAATAGTCGCCGATGACGCTCTCGTAGGTCATGTCGAAGATGATGCCGATCTGCTCGCCCTTGGCATTGAACGTCGGCGAGCCCGAATTCCCGCCCGTGACGTTGGTCGTGTTCAGGAAACAGGCCGGGACGTCCTTGAGCCGGGCATCGGCGTAGGGGCCGAAATCCCGGGCTTTCCAGAGGTCCTTGATTTTGGCCGGAACGGCGAAGGGGAACTTCCCCGTGTCCTTCTCGATGACCCCTTTGACGGTCGTCTGGGGCAGGTACCAGACGGCGTCCCTAGGCGTATAGCCCAGGACCGGGCCGTACGTGAAGCGGATGGTTCCGTTGGCGTCGGGGGGATAGGTACCTTTTTTCATCTCCAGGATCGCCGCTTCGTAGGCCATCTTGAGGTCGGCCCCTTCCCGGCTCAGGCCCTTGCTTTCCTCGCGGACGACTTTGAGCTCCTTTTCCATGTCGGAGGCCAGTTTGAGGAAAGGATCCGGCACCGCGGCCAGGGCCGCGGGTTTGAGGTCGAAAAACTCCACCCGCTTCTTGGAGTCGCCGAGGACCGTCTCGGCGTACATCTTGTCCACCCGCGCGGCGATCTCCGCGTCCGTGCCGGCGACGAGGCCCTGCAGGGCGGCCGGCCATTTCGCGACGTCGGGGTGGGCCGCCTTGAGCCTCTTGAGCGTCCACTTGAGAAGCTCGCGGTCCGTCCCGAAAACATAGCCTCGTTCGGCCAGCTGGATCCGCTGCTTGAGCTGGGGCAAGTTCCGGTCCTGATAACCCAGCTCACGTTCCTTGTCGGGCTTCTGGATCTCCGGGACGGCCCGGACGATGGTGTAGGCCTGGGACATGATGACGGAGCCGCCGAGGACGCCGTTCAGGAGCTCGGTCCTGGAGCCGAAGGCCTTCTGCC
Source organism: Candidatus Aminicenantales bacterium (assembly GCA_049513915.1). Taxonomy (GTDB): domain Bacteria; phylum Acidobacteriota; class Aminicenantia; order Aminicenantales; family Saccharicenantaceae; genus DATKJS01. Next base: position 56,145 of record JBEKVN010000019.1, read on the forward strand.
GGGCCTGGAAGGTCGCCAGGTCCGCGACGACCGCGCCGTATCGCTTGGCCCGGGCTGGGTCGGCGTTGATCCAGTCGAGGAGCTCTTTTTCCTGGGCGGCTTTTTTGGTGATGAGGTCGTAGCGCTCGAGCCCCTCGAGCTTGCCCTGCATGTTCTTGAGGCCGTTGTACTGGCCCTTGACGAGCGAGGCGTAGCGAATCTCGACCTCTTTATCGTTTTTCCCGGCGGCCTCGTAGAAAGCGATGGCGTCCTGGGTGTCCTTGACCCTTTTGGCCATGGCCTCCAGGTCGTTTTTGAGCTCGGCCAGGGCGTAATTACGGAAGGTCCGGCCCGGGTACCCCATAACGAAGGTAAAGTCGCCTTCCTTGAATCCGTCGAGGGAGGGTTTCAGCCAGACCTTGGGCTTGTAGGGGACGTTAGATGTGCTGTAATCCGCCGCGTTTCCGTCGGGGCCCACGTAGGCCCGCAGGAACGAGAAATCGCAAGTGTGCCGCGGCCACATCCAGTTGTCCACCTCGCCGCCGAAGTTCCCGAGGTCCTGCGGCGGGGCGTAGACGAGCCTGACGTCGCGGATCTGCTTGAAGGTGTAAAGGTAATAGGCGTTGCCGCTGTACATGGAAGCCAGGACACAGCGCAGGTCCTTGCCCGCCTTTTCCGCGGCGGCGATGAGGTCTTTCTGAGCCTTGTCGTAGGCGTCGTAACGCTGGCGCGGCGTCATCTTCGGCTTGAAATAAGCGTTGACTTTGGCCGTCACGTCTTCGTAGCCGAGAAGGACGCCGGCGGTGTAGCCCTGGGCCAGGATCTCCCCGTCCCGCGTTATCGAGAGGAAGCCGTTGTTGATGTAGTCCTTCTCCTTGCTCGAGGCCCGCTGGATCGCGCCGTAGGCCACATGGTGGTTCGTCAGGATCAGGCCCTCGGGGCTGACGAACTCCCCGGTTCCGCCGCCGAGGTTGACGACGGCGCTCATCAGGCCGGTGCCATCCTTTTTATAGAGGTCTCCGGGATCCATCTGGAGCCCCTGGGCCTGGAGGTTCAGATCTTTCATCTGGTGGGGCATCCACATCCCCTCGTCGGCCCGGCCCATGAGGCCGAAGGCCAGGAGAAGGATCAGGATCAGGGTCCGCTTCTTCATCTTCACGTTATCCTCCTTCGGATCGCGTACGCGGAACGCCGGGAAAGTGAGCGTCCCCGCCGCTCAATCGATATCGTAGAATCTCATTCGTCTGTTGAGAGCCTTGACCAGTTCCATGGCCCAGAGCGGGAGCGACGAGAACGCCATGATCACGCCGAGGTCGAGAAGGCTGAGGGCCTGGGTCTTGAAAATCGTCTGCAAAAACGGCACGTAGATAATCGAGAGCTGAAGCAGGAAGGACGACCCCGTGGCCAGCACGAGACTGGGATTCGAGAAAACGCCCAGCTTGAAGAGAGAGACCTTCATGCTCCGGCAGTTGAACGCATGAAAAAGCTGGCTGCAGGAGAGCACGGCCAGCGCGGCCGTCCGGGCCCGGACGATCCCCTCTTTTTCGACGCTCAGGACGAACAGAAAAGCCGAGAGGCTGCAGGCGGCGATGAAGGCGCCCTGGGCCATCATGATCCAGGCACGGGGCCGGGTGATCACGGGCTCGTCGGGCTTGCGCGGCGGCCGGTTCATGATATACGGGTCTACGGGGTCCACCCCGAGGGCCAGCGCGGGCAGGCCGTCCGTCACCAGGTTCACCCAGAGGATCTGGATCGGGAGGAGCGGAACGGGGAAGCCGAGGAGAGACGCGACGAACATGACCAGGATCTCGCCCGAGTTGCAGGAGAGGAGATAGTGGATGAACTTCTTGATGTTATCGTAGATGCCGCGCCCTTCCTCGACGGCCGCGACGATCGAGGCGAAGTTGTCGTCCGTGATGATCATATCGGAGACTTCCTTGGTCACGTCCGTGCCCGTGATGCCCATGGCGACGCCGATGTCGGCCTCCTTGACGGCCGGGGCGTCGTTGACCCCGTCTCCGGTCATGGCCACGACTTCTCCCCTGCGCCGCCAGGCGCGGACCGAGCGGAGCTTGTGTTCCGGCGACACGCGGGCGTAGACGGCCACCTTCTCGACCGTCCGGTCCAGCTCGTCGTCGGAGAGGCGGTCGACGTCCTCGCCCGTCAGGGCCACGGAATCGCTTTCGAAAAGCCCGAGCTCCCGGGCGATGGCCACGGCCGTGTTCTTGTGGTCCCCCGTGATCATGACGGTCCGGATGCCCGAAGAGCGGCATTTGTCCATGGCGCTCCTGACCTCCGGGCGCGGCGGGTCCATCATGGCGATGAGGCCGCAGAACGCGAGCTCCCGTTCGATCACGTCGGCCTGGCACGAATAGGGCTCGTCCTCCATCTCCTTATAGGCCACGGCCAGAACCCGTAGGGCCTGGGCCGAGAGCGCGTCGGTGGCCGAGACGATGCGGTCGAGGTCCGCCCCCGCGATCGGCCGCTCGCCGCCGTCCTCCAGAATGCGCGTGCAATCCTTAACGAGGATGTCCGGAGCGCCTTTGGTGAAGACCGTGAAGCCCCGGCCGGACTTCCGGATGATGGTCATTTTCTTCCGGTCGGAGTCGAAGGGGATCTCCTCGGCGAGCTCCAGCGCCTTCTCCGCCTCCGTTTTCCATATCCCCGCTTTGGCGGCGACGGTCAGGATGGCGATCTCCGTGGGGTCGCCGAAGACCTTCACGGGTCCGGCGTCGCGGACGAGCTGGGCGTTGTTGCAGAGCACCGCGGCGGTCAGGGTTCTCAGGAGGTCGGGGAAATCGGCGGGACGGACGGCGATCCCGCCGTCCAGGAATTCGCCTTCGGGCTCATAGCCGATCCCCGTGACATCGAGGGATTGACGGGAGGTCCAGACCGAACGGACGGTCATCTCGTTCTTGGTCAGGGTCCCCGTTTTGTCCGAGCAGATGACCGTCGCGCAGCCGAGCGTCTCGACGGAGGGGAGCTTGCGGATGAGGACGTGGCGCCTGACCATCCTCTGGACGCCGAGGGCCAGGGCGATGGTGACGACCGCGGGCAGGCCCTCCGGAATGGCCGCGACGGCCAGGCTGACCGCCGTCAGGAACATGTCCAGGAGATCGCCGCCGCGCAGGACACCCATCGCGAAAACGACGGCCACGAGCGCGAAGCAGAGATAGATGATCCATTTCCCGAATTGTTCGAGCTTCCGCTGGAGCGGCGTCGACTCCTTGGTGATGCCCTGGATCAAACCGGCGATCCGGCCGAGCTCGGTCTGCATGCCCGTTTCGACGACGGCGGCCCTGGCCTTGCCGGAGACGACAGCCGTGCCCAAGTAGACGATATTGGCGCGGTCGGCGAGCGGGATCTCTTCTTCGGTCAGGGCGAGTGCCGTTTTATTGACGGGTGAGGATTCGCCGGTCAGGCTTCCTTCCTGGACCGCGAAATTCGGGGTGTGCCAGACAACCCGGCTGTCCGCGGGGACGTGGTCGCCCGCTTCGAGCTCGATGAGGTCGCCGGGGACGAGCTCCCTGGCCGGGAGGAGGGCCGGCGCGGCGTCGCGGACCACCTTGGCGGAGGGGGCTGAAAGTCGCTTCAGGGCGGCCAGGCTCTTTTCGGCGCGATACTCCTGGATAAGGCCCAGGACGGCGTTCAGGATAATGATGGCCAGGATGGCCAGGGCGTCCACCCATTCCTTGAGGAACCCGGAGACGAGGGCGGCGGCAATGAGGACCCATATAATCAGGCCTTTGAACTGTTCGAGGAAAATGGCGAGCGGGCCCCGGCCTTTCTTTTCCCGAAGCTCGTTCGGGCCGAGCCTTTTGAGCCTCAGTCCGGCTTCCGCCGCGGTCAGACCCCCCTTGAGGTCCGTGCCAAGGGCTCCGGCGACTTCGGCCGCGCTGAGGTGCCACCAGTTTTTCATCGGTCGTTCAAGCCTCGGTCAGGGAAAAAACATTATACTCATCTCGACCCCAAATAAACAGCCGAAACCTTGTGCTATAATGGCGGAACTTCACGAGCGAGGAGCCGCATGGAACTTCCCGTAGACGCCTGGTTCAAGGCCGTCCCGGTCCGCACCTCCCGGAGGACTTATGAGGCCCGGCCCCTCGGGGACGAAATACTTGTCCCCCTGGAAAACGCGTGCCGTGAATTCCGCCCGTTTCCTGAATCCCGGGCCGAACTCGTCCGGGAGCCGGCCGACGGTGTGTTCATGGGGATCGTCGGAAGCTACGGGCGCATCACCGGGGCGCCCTGTTATCTCGCCTTCGTCGGCGACATGAGCTCGAGCCGGGTCCAGGAGTGCACCGGCTATACGGGCGAAGGCCTTATTTTGCTGGCCACGGCGCTCGGCCTGGATACGTGTTGGGTCGGCGGCTTTTTCGGGCGGCGCGCCGTTTCCGCACAGGCCCGGCTCGAAGCGAACGAAGGCGTCCTCGCGATCAGCCCGGTTGGATTCGCCCGCGGGAAACAGAGCGTTACGGACAGGACCTTCAAGTTCTTCGCCGGGTCGAAGAGCCGCAAGCCCCTCGGCGAGCTGGTCCCGGGCGGGCTCGTGACTGACGCGCGGATCCGGAGGGGGCTCGAGGCGGCACGGCTCGCCCCGTCGGCTTATAACCGCCAGCCCTGGCGCTTCGGGATCGAGGACGGGGCCGTCCTTATCCGCTCGGATAAGGACGGGAAAGGCGACAAAATCTCCCGCCGCCTCGACTGCGGGATCGCCATGCTCCACTTCGAGCTCGGCGTTCGAGCCGCGGGCCTCTCGGGGTCCTGGGAGTTCCTGCCGGCTCCGGACGTCGCCCGCTTCAGGTTTGGCCCGGCGTAACGAGAACCGGCATCCCTTTCACGCGCGACCCCAATGCGGCCTCCTACGGAAACCCATTGGGACTAGGCCCCCCAGGATGGGGGGCCTAGTCCATACCCCCTTTTTGGGTTCCCCCCTCGCTTTCGGATGGGTTCCCCCGTTACTTCCTGAAGCGATAGCTGACGCCGATGCTGAACTGGAGGTAGCTCCCCGAGTCGCCAGGGTGGAACAGGATGCTGCCCTCGGGACGGATCACGAGATTCTTGGATTCGAGCAGGAAAATGCCGAGGCCCAAGTCCAGGGCGACCAAAGTGTCGGAGTCCTTTTGGAACGGGATCAGGACCTTGGCCGCCGGATTGATTTCGATCATCTTGCCGACCGGAATGCTCGCCATCAGGGTCGGATGGGCACTCCAGGTTTCGGAGACGTCCACCATGTCACCGAAGCCGAGTTCGAAGGGCACGTAGAGAGAGAGAAAGTCTCTCCACAGGCCGATCTTGGGTCCGAAATTGATGAAGCTCACGTTGGGGCCGGACCCGGTCCAGTTGAGATATCCGTACCGGACACGGAGCTCCACCCGGTTGAAGACGCCGACGCCCAACTGCAGGCCATAGAGGTCCCAGACGTGTGCGGTATTCCCAGTGTAGGAGATGGAAACCGTTGAAAAATCCGGCGTCACCTCGACCTGCCTCGGCTTCAGGACCGAAGCGCTCTGCAGATTCGAAAACAGAAACTGCGCCCGGGCGGAAACGGTGCTGATCGCCACGATAAAGATGAGCGCGAGGACCGTCCGCCATCCTTTGACTCCCGACCGCTTGATTGTCTGACGCATCGTCAAACCTCCTTTTGGATTTTCACGGCCTTTCGCCGTCCGCCTGGAAAATAGCTCCGGCCGGGCGGCGAGTTGTCAAAAGGATGTGAAAGTTTTGTGAAAGGTGTGTCAAGAATCCGGAAATCCCGGCCCTTTTTCGGGCTCTTCACTCCCGGCCTGAAAACGTGTATAATGAGGCGCTCAAGATCGGGGAGTAGCGCAGCCTGGCTAGCGCACAGCGTTCGGGACGCTGGGGTCGTGGGTTCAAATCCCACCTCCCCGATGTTTTTCCCCCATGATTATCAGCGACCTCAAGGATTGCCGGGAAATCACGGCCGGTGACGGATCGGCCGTCCGCGAACTTCTCCATCCGGACCAGGGCCCGTTCCAATTCGATTACAGCCTGGCCCGGGCCGTGGTCAAGACGGGCGGCAAAACGAATCCCCACCGGCTGAAGAACTCGGAGGTTTACTACATCCTCGAAGGCCGCGGCCTCATGCACATCGAGCAGGAGACGGCCGAGGTTTCGGCGGGCCAGGCGGTGTACATCCCTCCGTTCCACATCCAGTCCATCGAAAACACGGGCGCGCTCGACCTCGCCTTTCTCTGCATCGTCGACCCGGCCTGGAAGCCCGAGGACGAGGAGGTCCTCCCGGGCGGACGCCCCGGACCGGCTTGCGCCGGCGTCAAGAAAACGTGATGCCCCCGATTCCCATCCCTTCCCCGGCCGGCGAACCCCGGGCCCCGTTCCTGCGGCGGCTCGCCGGTCTGCGCAAGACGATGAGCTGGAAGCAGGCCTTCACCGCCCTCAAATACCCGAACTACCGGCTCTGGTTCTGGAGCCAGATGTTCTCCCTTTTCGGGACGTGGATGCAGAGCACGGCCCTGGCCTTTCTAATCTACCAGCTGACCAGGTCTCCCGCTTACCTCGGGCTCGTCGGCTTTGCAGCGGGCGTCCCGACCTGGTTATTCATGCTCTACGCCGGGGTCATCGCCGACCGGATGCCGCGACGGACCATAATCATCATCACCCAGACCTCCATGATGCTATTGGCGTTCGTCCTGGCCGCTCTCGGGTTCTTGCACCTCGTCCAGCCTTGGCACATCCTGGTCATCGCCCTTCTTCTCGGTGTCGCCAATGCATTCGAGGCCCCTGCCCGCCAGGCGTTTGTCCTGGAGATGGTCGACCTCCCCGACATGACCAACGCCATCGCCCTGAACGGGGCCATGTTCAACACGGCCACGGCGGTCGGGCCGGCGGCGGCGGGAGTGGTTTATGCCATTTTCGGGCCGGCCTGGTGCTTCACGATCAACGGGATTTCCTTCATCGCCGTCATCGTGGCCCTGTCGCTCATGAAGCTCAAGCCCTTCGTCCCCAAAGCCGAAAAGACGTCATTGATCGCCGACCTCAAGGAGGGCATCAAGTACGTTCTGGGACACCCGATGGTCCGGGTGATCACGGGCCTGATCGCCATCGTCAGCCTTTTCGGCATCGCCTATGCGACGCTTCTTCCCGCCTGGGCCGTGCAAATCCTCGGCGGGGACGCCAAAACCAACGGCTTTCTCCAGGCCTCCCGCGGCCTCGGCGCCATGGCCGGAGCTCTCCTCATCGCCAGCCTGGGCCGGTTCCGTTTCCGGGGCAAGCTCCTGACCCTGGGCACTCTGACCATGCCGGTGCTGATCCTCGCCTTCGCTTTCGTCCGCTGGACTCCCCTGTCGCTCCTTCTCCTGTTCGGGGCCGGCGTTTCGCAGATCTTCATTTTCAATTTATGCAACGCCCTCGTCCAGACGTATTCACCGGACGCCATGCGCGGGCGGGTCATGGGCGTTTACGTTTTCGTCTTCTTCGGCAGCATGCCCATCGCCGCGCTGGCGATCGGCGCGACGGCCCAGCGCCTGGGAGAAACCGTGGCGGTCCTCATGGGGGCGTCGGTGATGCTCCTGGCCGCCGTCCTGCTCTGGATTTTGTTCCCGCGCCTCCGGCATCAGAACTGAGGACCGGAGGGTCATGATGAGAGAAGGCTCAGGCCTTCAATAATCCCTGGATAATCCCCAACAGCACCTCCGGCTTAAACGGCTTTTGCACATAAGAAACCGCGCCCAAGTCCATACCCATCTTAATATCCTGGGTCAGCGTTCGGGCCGTCAACATGACAATGGGAATCGCCTTATACTTCTCATCGGACCTAAGCGTTTTACAGACATTATACCCATCGACTTTGGGTAGCATGATATCTAAAATGATTAAATCGGGATTTTCCTGATATGTTTTGTCAAGGGCTTCCTGGCCGTCATAGGCCACAATCACACCGTATCCATTCTTTTCCAACCTGGCCTGCAGCAATTCAACGGTATCGGATTCATCGTCAACGACCAATATTTTTTTGGTCATGGATCCTGACCCTCCTTTTCTCGGACTGCCCTCGGTTAAGGCCTTCTCAATTCTTGATAACATATCTTCAGCCTCAAATGGTTTAGCGATGAAATCGACAGCCCCCATGTCTTTGACTTTCTGTCGTATTTTTGGGCTGGGATACGCCGTTATGACAATGACCGGGATGACAGATGTCTTTGCGGATTTCCTAAAATTATCCATCGCGCTGAGACCGCCACCCGCGGGCATCCTAATATCCAAAAGAATTAAGTCCGGCTTCTCGCTGATGGCGTTGGCTACCGCCTGCACCGCGTCATAAGCCATGACGACCTCATATTCATTGGCCCTCAACCGCGAGGCGAGAAGGGACGCAATCTGCCGATCATCGTCAACGATCAATATCTTCTTAGCCATACTTATCCACCTCTCCTTTCCGTCATTTTTTGATATCCTCTGATAATTGGACCCTATTTGACAACTCTTCTTCTGTCTGAGCATCTTCGGGAAAACTGGCGACTTTTAAGTCAAGCTCTATGTCTTTAGCTAATCCTTCCAGAGATAAGCAATCGTCAAGACTTGATTTAAGTCTTTTCGCTGTTGAACAGGCCCCTACTTTATCCGTCTCCGGCAGCGCCACCAAAATCGCCCGGTTATCTTGAATACTGATATCGGCCTTACGCCTGAGGTCGGTTTTGATGACTTGCCAGAGCCTGTGCAGGACAGATGCGATCTTATCCTGCCCCAACTTTCCCTGTAAAATAACATAATTCTTGATTTCAAAAATGATAATGGATAAAGAGGCGCCCTCTTTAATCGCCTCTGCCAGGCCATTCGTGACGAATTCCCTGAATAATTCCCTTGGCCCGTACTTAGGGAGGGTAAAACAGATTTTGGTTCCCCGGCCGGACTGACTTTCCGCCCAGATCCTTCCCCGGTGTAATTCAATGATCCCTTTAGAGATGGCCAGGCCAAGACCGGTGCCTTTTTCCGCGGATTCGAAGTCCGCGCCAAATTGTTTGAATTTGCCAAATACTCTAGGCAGGTCTTCATCTGAAATCCCTATGCCCGTATCGGAAACTGTGCACTCTACGGCATTGTCTTTATCAACGATGGAAATTTGTATATGGCCAGCCGAAGTGAATTTCAGGGCATTACTCATTAAGTTCACGAAGACCTGGAGAATCCTATCTTGATCCACGTAGAGCTCTATCTTATCCTCAGGGAAATTGTGTTTTATCTCCAACCCTTTGCTTTGAATGGCAGAGGCAAAGCTCGAACTCACGTGTTTAGCCAAAGACACGATGTCAATCAATTCTCTTTTGAGTTCAATTTTATGCGCTTCAATTCTAGATATATCCAGGAGATCCCCAATGAGGCGCGACAGTCGGTCAATCCCCCCGATAGACATGAGCAAGAAATGTTTTTGTTCTTTATTGATTTCACCGTATACACCGTCCAAGACCTGCGAAATAGCCTCTCGGGTCACAGTCAACGGTGTGCGTAATTCATGCGAGACTGTGGAGACAAAATCAGATTTTAGCTGGTCGAGTATCTGCAATTCGTTATTGGCCTTCTCCAGCTCCTTTTTGGCAATATCCAAATCGCCCATCATATGCAACATGGCCCTCTGCATCCGGGTAAAGTCCTTGCCGCGGTCTTCAAGGTCCCTGTCTTTCTTCTCCAAATCGCTGATCATTGCCGTCATCGGACGCATATCTCTGGCAACGCCCACGATGCCGATAATCTTGCCGTCTTGCTGCATCACCGAACCGCTGAGATTGACCGGAATGCCGTTCCTCTGTTTGGTAAGAAAAGTTAAACCAATATTATGCGCCGCGCCCGCATCGATGATTTTCTGGAAGCATGCCTGCAGGGCACTTTCGTTTTGCATAAAAATCTTTTTCACCGGTCGGCCGATAAGCTCATCTTCCCGGTAACCCAATAAATCCAGGGCAGCATGATTGACTGACCTCAGCGTTGAATCGGGATGAACGACGATGAGAGAGTCCGTCATCGAGGACAAGATATTCTCCAAATATCGTCTTTGGTCTAACATGACCTCTTGGCCTTCTTTAGGAGCGGTCTTTTTTCTGGTTCTGCCTTCAAATCTCATCTGCTTTTTAGCTTTTCCTCAAGCTCCTTTTCTTTCTTCTCCAGCTCTTCCATCTTCAATTCCCTACCCACGGCGAATTCGCTGAATCGCTCCAGCGTCTGCATCTTCTCATTTAGTTCATCCTGTAATTTTTTTCTTTCGGTGATGTCGCGGATATTGCATTGAATAACTTTTGCCCTGTCAACCAAAATAATCTCTGTGTTGATACTCGGGCCTTTTTTGGTTTTTATGGGCACGTCTTCGTAATGAATGACACCATCCTTTTCCAATGTTGACAGCGTCTCCTGAAAATCTTTAAGGCCTTTGGTCACGCCGATTTCCCAGAGTTTTTTCTTCGAAAGCTCCTCCTGGGAATAACCCAGCAATTCCTGTATAGAGGCATTGGAATTCAGGATGCCCGCTTCGGTTTTATGAACCAGCATCAATCCGTCCCGCGAGGTTTCGAAGGCCCTGCGATAACGCTCCTCAGACTCCTTTAATTCTTCCTGTAAACGCTTGCTCTCGGTGATATCTTCAATAGCCAGCAGGATGAGCTCTTCGTCGTCTCCGTCTCCCGCTCCTAATACCCCGGCCGCTATTATGGCGGCGACGTGCTTGGGAACGCGCAACTGACGGGCATTCAGGAGCATGGTTCGCCGTCCAACGTCCGTAAATTTCTTCTCAACCTCATAATCTCTCACAACGATCTTTTCCGGTATAATTTCTTTCAATAGCTGGAGAAGCTTAGGAATATCCCATTGCCCGTTCCCTAAGCCAGGAAGCGGCCGGCGCAGGGTCTCCTTCTCCGCAACCCGAAATGTGGTAAAAAAAGCTTGATTGGCCGAAATGACGTGCAACGTCTTATCCAAAACCAAAAATGGCTCTCTCAATGTCGCAATGATGCTATTGGCATACTCTAAGAGCACTTCCGTCCCTGACTCTCCCCATTCCCTTTTATTTTTCATTTTTTCCCCCCTCCATAAAAATAAAAAACCCAAGGCCTTGCGATGCTCAGCACAAGACACTTGTGTTGAGTAGATAGGAAACTTCTATTTGGCGCCACCCGAACCCAGGCTACAAGGCTCGGCACTAACCCTCCCCTTACAAAATAATAATATCGTCAGCTTCAAGCCATAGTCAAGAAAAAAAATATACGCAGAGTGCGGTTTTTCCCCGCGATGGCCGGTCCGCTCGGCCGGCATCAGACTTGACCGGAACGACCCGGTCACTTAGCGAAGATCATCTTCATCGACGAAAATTCGATGGTCCAGGCGTACTCGCGGAGGAACTGGTGGCTGATGATCCCGTCATCGATGAAGCCGAGCATCCAGTATCCCCCGGGCGGGAAACTGCCGAATTCTCCTTTTTTGTCGACCTGGACAAGAGGTCCCAAACCCAACCTCCGGATGGCGAAAAGCCCCGTCCCGAACCCCGCTCCGCCTCCCCCGCCGATGCTGCCCTCCTGGATTTTTGTCTCCGGGACGGGAATGCCCGCGTATTTCAGGGTTTGGACGGGGGCCGTGAGCGCGGCTTCGCTGGCCAGCCCGGAATCCACGAAAAAGGTCAACGGCTCCGTATCGTTGAGCCGGCCTCGGGCTATCATGAAGTGACTCAGAGCCAGGACGAACGGCACCTCGACCGTCGTTTTTCCCGCCATCTCCCGGCCCAGTTCCTCGATGCCCCGGCTGTCCGGGCGGCGCAGAATCAGCCGGCTGTTCGGATAATCGAGCGTCGACAGGAACTGCTTCAGGATGCCGGTCCCCACGATGCCGCCGACCGTGTATTTCCCGATTGCGAAGCCCTTGGAGAATCGTTGCGTCGGAAGGAGAGAGATCGGGACCGACGTGAGCGTGACGTCCCCGATCTTGAGGGAATCCAGCTCGGCGAACCCGACCTCGGCCTGCTTCCCGCCGGCGAAGGTCCCGGTCGTAGACGCCAGGCCTTTGATGCCCATCGAAGCGGCGATTTCGCTGTCCAAAACAAACATGTCCGCTCCCGTGTCGATCAGGGCATAGATCTGCCGACCGTGGACCTCAACGGCGATGACGGGAAGGGGATCCTTCACGATAAATGGAATGACCGTCCTTCGGCTCTTGTCCGCCCAGTCCGCACGGAAAGGCTTGTCCCGGCCGAAGGCCCGCATCAGATCGAGCAGGGGAAGTTTGATCTTGCCTTCCGTGCCCTGGAACAGGCCGGCCGCTTTTTCGAACCGGTTCGTTTGATAACAGACGAACATGAGCTTGACCTGGGCCTTGAGCTGGGCCGCCTTGTCCGGGGGGTTCCCGGCCACGATCCTCTGGAGGATATCCTCCGCGCTTTCGTAGCGTCCGAAAAGATAATCCAGGTCCGCGGCGAGGAGCAGGGCATTCACCGGCGTCCGTTGGGCTTCGAGGAGCGGCCGGAGCACGACCAGGGACTCTTCGAAATTCCCGGCCTGGTAAAGCAGCTGAGACAGTCGGAATCTGCTTTCGGCTTTGTCCGGGTCTTTCCCGAAGGCTTCCCGGGCCACGGCGATCTCGGCCAGGATTTGGCCGCGGTCCTTCTCGGGGGCCTGGTCGGCCTTTTTTGCCGGTCCGGGGATATCCTTTTTGGGCGGCGCCTGGCCCGACACCAACACCGCTGCGGAAAGGACAATAAGAGAAGCATAGAAGACGGATCGGGAACGAAGACTTGACAGCATGGGCACATTCCTCCTCGCGGTTCTCATAGCCATAATCTATCCTCTTCTGTTTCATCCCCCAAGCTTCCGCCGGCCCGGCGATGACTGAAGCTCCACGGATTTGCGTCCGTGGAATCCCGCGAAGGGGATTCAGGGCGCGCGTTCAGGCGAGCTCGGCGAGCTCGTAGTCCATTGACCCAAGACCGATCTTTTCGCCGTGCTTCAGCTGAAAGGACCAATCGATATCATAACCCTTGCGGAAAGCGTCTTTTCCCCGGCCGTGCTTGATCACAAGGTCGGCCGTGGCCTTGTCGGCGGCGACCGGATCAAGGGAGCCCAGAATGCCGATGTCCTCGACGATCCGCGGGTCGTCCTTGGCCATGCAGTCGCAGTCCTTGGTGATCTTGATGAGGAAATTGAGGAACGCGGTTTTCCCCTTAAAATGGCTCTGCACGCGGAGGGCATACTCGGCCAGGATTTCCTGGAGCCGGCGGGAATCCTCGTCCCATTTCATCTTGATGGCGCCGGGCTTGCAGACGACGAGGCACTCGCCGCAGCCGATGCACTTGGCCGGGTCGATCGTGACGCGCCCCTCGGCCTGGACGATGGCGTCTTCCGGGCAGAATTCGAAACAGATGCCGCAGTTCCGGCACTGCTTGGCATTGACCCGCGGATGGACGGTCGAGTGCTGGTCGAGCTTGCCGGACCGCGAGGCGCAGCCCATGCCCATGTTCTTGATGGCCGCCCCGAGCCCGGTCTGCACGTGGCCCGTGACGTGCGTCAGGCAGACAAAAGCGTCGGAGTCGAGGATGGCCGTGGCGATCTTCGAGGACGAGGTCCGGGCCTGCGCGCTCCTCGTCTCGTACTTGTCATGGCCGATGAGCCCGTCCGCGATGATGATGGGGATGCTGACGACCTCGGGCGTAAAGCCGTGGGACCAGGCCAGGCGGATGTGGTCGACCGAGTTCGAGCGGCTCCCGATGTAGAGAGTGTTCGTGTCCGTCAGGAAGGCCCGGGAGGTTTTCTGCCGGATTTCCCAGATGAGGCCGGTCAGCCACTGGGGCCTGACGTAGCCCGTATTCTTAACCTCCCCGAAATGGATCTTGAGGGCGGTCAAGTCGTCTTTCTCGAGTTTTTCGTTGAGGCCTGTGGCGAGGTAGAGCTTGCGCGTCTTATCGGCCAGGACCTCGGCGGGCTCTTTGCCGTCGGCCGGGATGAAGTAGACCTTGCTCTTCATGAAAGGCTCGCGACTCTTCTCAGGCGCCCAGGACTTTCGCGACAGCAGCCAGTCCCGCGCCCGCGCGGAAACCGTAGCCCATTGCGGCCAACGTTTTTTCAACGGCCTGGAGGGCGAACCGGACATCGCCGGCGCTCAGGTTGCCCATGTGGCCCATGCGGAAGACCTTCCCGAGCGTCTGCGCCAGGCCGCCGGCGACAACGACGCCGTTTTCGTAGAGCGTTGTCCGGAAGGCCTTGTCGTCGACGCCGCCGGGATAGAGGACGACGGAGAGCGTCGAGGCCGGGAATCGAGCGTCCGTGAAAAAGCCGAAGCCGAGCGCGGCCAGGCCGGCCCGGATGGCCCGGGCGTGGAGGTCGTGGCGCTTGAACCTTGCCTCCACCCCCTCCTCCATGATGATGCGCGTGCCCTCGCAGAAGGCCCGGATTTCGTTGACGCAGGGCGTCGAGAAATACTTGGCCGGCTCGTGCATGATGGGCAGCCACCGAAGCAGGTCGGAGTAATAGGCCGGGATCGAAGCCATGCCCCGGCGCTTCTCCATGGCCCGCTCCGAAAGGACGAGAATGGACAGCCCGGGCGGCGTGCCCAGACACTTCTGCGCGGCCGTGAGAACGATATCGATTTGACAATCATCCATGCGTTCCGGGATGCCGCCGGTAGCGCAAACCCCGTCGACGATGAAAAGGGCGCCCGTTTTTTTGACGATGCGCGCGTAATCTTCGACCGGAGCGCAGGCGCCCGTGGCCGTATCGACGTGTGTGCAGACGACGACCTGGTAGCTTTGCTTGGCGAGCTGGGCGTCCAATTCCCCGGGGAGAACGGCCTTCCCCCATTCGCATTCCAGGACATCATGCTGGAGCCCGAAGGCCTGGCAGATCTGACCCATCCTCTGGCCGAAATAGCCCTGGGACAGGACGAGGACGCGGTCGTTCGGCCCGACGGTGTTCAGGAGGGCCATTTCCATGGCCAGGGTCCCTGCGCCCGAGATAATGAACGGCTCGCCCTTCGCGGAGAAAACGATCTTCTTAAGGTTCTCGCAGGATTCCCGCAGCTCACGGACCATCTCCGGCCCGACGTGGGAGACCGTGGGTTGGGCGAGAGCTTCAAGGATCCGCGGCACCACGGGGCTCGGGCCCGGGATCAAAAGCAATTTTTCTTTGGCCATGGCTTGCCTCGCGCGCAAAATTCCGTTCCATTGTCACCAATCGCGGCGTAGAAATCAAGCCGGCAGCCCTGCTCCCTTTCCGCTGGCGGAAAGGGAGCAGGAGTCTTTGAGGAGGTGTTTAGTCGACGATTTTGATGGCGGCGCCCTGATAAACGACGATCATCTTATTTCCGATCGAGAGATACTTGACGATCCCCGGCTTTTCCGCGGCCAGCCGGAAATATTCGTCCGAATTGAACCGGATCTCCCGGACTGCGCTTCCTTCTTTGTATTCGCTATCCACCCACACGCCGTCTTTGAGAAGGAACGTCTTGTCCTCTTTGTACATGATTTGCGTGGAGGCGGCTTGAGAAGCCATGTCTTCGGCTTTGAGAGCGCTGCTGATCTTGGCCGCCTTGACGGCAAATCCGCCCGAAACCTGGCGGGTCGCCATGGCGTCCCGGGCTTCGGGCGCCGCGGCGGGCAGCAGCCCCTTTTCCCTCTCGGTCACGAGGAAAGACGTGTAGGGTGTCACGATTCCGTACTTGAGCCCGAGCCGCTTCACCTCGTCGACGGGCTCGGAATTCTGACCACGTAGCCGGATTTCTTCGAGAAGATACCCTATCCGCCGGGTCGCCCACAGCCGGGGCAGGAAACCGAGAGACTCGTCACGGGAGGGTTTCCGGCCCTCGAGGACGAACCGCTTCGACTCCTTGCCCACTTTTCCTGCAAGGACGATGGTCACAGGCCCTTCGCCCCTGTATTTCCCGACCAGGACGAGCTGCGAACCCTTGAACAGGTCGGGCAGGGCCTGGGGGTATACCGAACCCGTTTCGATTCCCTTGAAGCTCACGGTCAGGTCGGAGAGGAGCGGCGACGATACCTTTTCGTAAAACCCTGAGACCGCGCCCTCGATGTCTTCGGATTCGGCCACATAGACGGAGGCTCCCCGCTGGTCGGAGGCGAGCCTATCCAGAAGTTCGGTGTTGACGTCGTCCCCCACGCCGAACACGAACAGCCGGGACGCCGACGCGTTGGCCCGGCCGACGTTCTTCAGGATCTCCGGCGTCTCCGTCATCCCCACGGTGGGCTGCCCGTCCGTCAGGAACAGGACATAGTTCGGGCGCTCTCCCGGCCGCATGAGCGTGAAGGCCTTGGCCAGCGCATCGTTGATATTGGTGCCGCCCGAATCCGCGATGGCGTCAACGAATTTCAGCGCTTTGTCGACGTGTTCCTTGCCGGCCGGGACGAGGGTTTCGGAAAACGGCGTGATGCTGTCGTCGAAATCGATCAGCGAAAAGGCGTCATCCTTCCCCAGGTGCTCGATGATGAACCGGGCCGCGGCCTTGACCTGGCGGATCTTGTTTCCGCGCATGCTGCCCGAGCTGTCGAGGACAAGGATCATGTTCTTGGGGATGACCCTCGCTTTTTCGGCGTCGTACCGCGGCGAAGCCAGGAGCATGAAATAGCCGTCGTCCGGCCCCTGCCAGTTCAGGAAGGTCAGTCCGACATCATCCTTGGACAGCGAATAATAAAGGACGAAATCCCGGTCCGGCTTGACGTTCGCCTCTTCGTACCCGGCGGACGCCTTACCCTCTCCCTCTTTCCGGACGGAAATCCTGTGCGACGGCGAATAGACGTTCAGGATCGGGACCTGGCTTTCGATGCGCGCGGTGAGGCTGATGTCCTTGAGGGGGTCGCGGGAGAACCGTTCCGTGTTGAGCGGATATTGGTACTTGACCAGGCTGTTATCGGACTTGAGGACTTCGGTATACGAGATCTGGACCCGCTTTTCGCCGTGCGCCGGGATGGGGTACACGCGGGCCTGGAACATATTGCGCCCGAGGTATTCGAGGAGCCCCGGGTCGCGCATCCGCCGGACGATGGCCTCATAGACGGCGCGGGCCTTCTGGCTGTCGAGGATCTCGCCAAGGACCCTCTCGTTTCCAATGTACATGGCGAATTCGGACACGGACGCGTTCTCCGGTATCGGAAAGATGTACGTGCCTTCGATGTCGCGGTCAAAATTGTTGATGAAGACCTGATCGACCGACGTTTTGGCCACCTGGTTCACGATCTCCACGGTGACGTGGTGGTACTTGACCGTGAGCGGCGGAATGATCTCCCCGTGCCTGGGGTTCGGGACGATGAAGCCGTCGGCGAGCAGCCGCGGCGCCAGCGTCGCGAGACCGATCAGGCAACCGAGAATTCCCAGAAACCTTGACTTGACCCGATGATTCACGTTGTTCTCCTTTGATGGTTCTCGGTTGCTGCGCTTCACCTTCTAATACCACCGGCGGGTCCAGAACGTTTCAAATCCGGGCGAGACGATTCACCAGATGTCTCTCACGCGGGGTGGCGATAAAGGCCATCCTTATCCCCCGCGGCTGGCTCGAGCTCGATTGAGGGCAAGGGAGGGGATAAATATCACCCTTATCCCCCGCGCCCCCGGGAACCAGTCCCGTCGGTTCCCCCGTCGGCAAAGCCGCCGGGACCCCCTCCGCTACGGGGGCTTTCGGGTGATATTTATCCCCTCCCTTGCAACTAATTCCGTTCGCGGGATTCACCAGGCGTAGGTTCTTAGAGCTTCAGCGTCGATTTTGGGGAACTGCGGCTAAAGGAGTTCTTCGAGGCGCTCGACCAGCATGTCCAGTCCTGGAAAAACCTCGACGGGAAAGCCGGCGAAATCGTCGGGATCATCGGCGAGAAGAAAGATGGGGCCGATCCCGGCGTCCAGGGCGGCCAGGATGTCGAACCGCGTGTCCCCGATGACGCAGCATTCTCCGGGGCCGATCCCGAAGGACTCCAGAACCTCGCTGAAGGGCGCGCCCGAGGGCTTCCAAAGTCCGCTTTCCCTGGTGATGACGCGGTCAAACCCGATGCCGAATTTCTCAAGAAGATACTGGGTGTTTTTGCGGGAGTTATTGGTCACGAGGGCCGACCGGACGCCGCGGCCTTTCAGCAAGCCCAAAAGCTCCCGCATGCCATCCCGCAGGACGGACCGCTCGGTCTGTTCGGCCTCATGCCGCTCGAGGATGGCCCATTTCCGTGACCGCTCCGGTTCCTCGAGGCCGCAGATATAGTGCAGGATGGACACCTCCGAGTTTCCGAGCTCCCCCCGGATTTTCGGCCAGTCATAGGAGTTCTCGACGACCGTGCCGTCGAGATCGAAGATGACACCCTTGATGCCCATCGGGCGGATTATTTCTCTTTGACCCGGCCGACTTCGAAGAGCGGCTCGCCGGCGTTGCAGGGCGGCGTATGGATGGTGTAGAGCAGGATGCCGGTGAAAGGCGCTCGGACGTCCTCCTTGACGTTTCCAAGGTAATCGGTGATCGTCCCGACGACCTGTCCGGCCTTGACGTAGTAGCCCATCTCGAGCCGCGGACAGAACAGCCCGTCCCATTTCGAATAAACGACCTCGTACTTATCGATCCAAACGGGGTCGGCGGCCGGTTCCGGCGCGCCGGCGATCATGCCATAAAATCTCATGACGCTCAGGACGCCTTTTACGTTCCGGGCGACCGATTCCTCATCGGTGCGGCCGAGGTTTCCCGCCTCCGTCGTGATGGCCGGCTTCCCCTGCAGGATGGCCGTGTTCCCCAGGTATTTCGAATCGGCCAGGTCATGGCCGCGGGTCTCATCGATGATGATGTGAGGGAGCCCGAAGGCCAGGGCCAGCTGTTTCGTCGACTCGTCGAACGCCTTGTTGCCGCTGATCATCCAATACGTATACGGGATGAGCGCTTCGTTCCCGTCGCCGCAATGCATGTCGAGAAGGGCGTCGCAGCGCTTGACGACCTGTTCGTTGATAACGGCCGCCATCCGCTGGCTCAAGGTGCCCTTGAGATTCCCGGGGAAGACGCGGTTGAGGTTCTTCCAGTCGCTCGGAACATAATAGATCGTCCGTCTCTGAAACCCCGGCAGGTTGGCGATGTGGACCATGAGGACCGTGCCGGTGAGGGTCGCGGGATCGATCGCGGCCTTCAGCCGGTAGAGGGCGAGGATCGGGGGATACTCGACGGGGTGGAGCCCGGCGACGAGCGCCAGGACCTTGCCTCTCCTCGCGCCCTGGATCACGGTGATGGGGATCTTCGTTCCCACGCCGTCCTTCTCGGGGACGGCGAGGTACCCCGAGGCGATCTCCCCGGGCTTCGCCCGGAGGTCGCCGATCGCGAACACGCCGGGAGCGTCCTGCCCCGGAAAGGCGGCGAGCGCTATGGAGAGTAGGACCCAGGCGGCAAAAATCGCTTTTTTCGGTCCAAAGGTCATGATTGCCTCCTTGATTAATCGTTTCCGACATTCTAGTCGAAGACGGCGGCCGGGTCCAGCCGGTCCGGAACTATCGGGACCGGCCGCCCCCGCGCGCAAATTTCTGTTGCGCCGCCGCCTGGCTTTTTGATATAATCGCCTCGATACGTTTTGAGGGAGGTCCAATCATGGGTAAGTACATCGCCGTGCTCGGCGGCCTCGTTGCCATGGCGGGCGGTCTCGCCCTGCTCATTCTATCCGCTGACTTCTGGCATGCCTTCCGCCAGGTGGTTCTCGGTTTCATCCCGCCCATCCTCTTCTTCGGCGGCCTGATCGGCCTTATCGCCGGCATCAGCAGTATCAAGGACGCCCAGAGAACCAAGAACCTCGAACAGGAAACGGCGGAGAAAAAAGAGAACGCCTGACCCGTCCCTGAGCGTCCCCCGTTTCCCGTCCCCCTCCGCGGGAGGGGACTCCCCACGTCGCGCCTTCCCCCTCTCTGAACTAGTCCAGATACATAGGTGACACCTTGGTCTATGATAGGTGCCGCCATGTATCTGAAACCGACGACGACGTATGGGTCGCTGATCCCGGGGTCGGAGTATATCCGGTCCCTGGTCCGCCAGGGGACGATCTCCCAGGACGCCGCCAGGCGCCTGAAGTGGTTCGATTTTTATAACCGATGTGAGGATGCCCGGCTGACCTGCCGCCATTTTTGCATCTCCCCTCAGACCTTCTATCG
>JBEKVN010000020.1:0-61712 GCA_049513915.1 Candidatus Aminicenantales bacterium
CGGGACAACCGACTACGCGGTCGCGATCTACTACGCGGCCGTGAAGGACGGCCGCTACACGTGCTTCCTCCGCGAGGACACGCGCCTGCCCATGATGTACATGCCCGACTGCCTGAAATGCACGCTCGACCTGATGCGGGCGGATTTCGCCAGGCTCAAACATCATTCGAATTTCAACGTCTCGGCCATGAGCTTTTCGGCGGGCGAGCTGGCGGCGGAGATCAGGAAACGGGTCCCGTCATTCGTTTGCGATTATCAACCCGACTTCCGGCAGGCCATCGCCGATTCCTGGCCGGCCTCGATCGACGATTCGGCGGCCCGCGGCGAATGGGGCTGGCGCCCGGCTTACGACCTGGCCCTGATGACCGACGACATGCTTTCAGCCCTCGCCGAGCGCCACGCCGCCGGCACCCTGAATTATTAAGACCCGCGGAACGGTTCCCCCGGCCTTTCCGAGGAAAGGCGAGCCTGAATCTTCTTTTTCAGGAAATTCGGCATGGCAAAGGACGCCCGGTGGATGTCGGCGTTATAGTACTTGAGCCCCTTCGGAATTCTCAGCTTCCGGGGCACGAGGGGGTCGATCCCGTCCGACAGAAAATTGTAGCACCAGGTGCCGACGGGGTAGGTCGGCACGGGGCCAAAATAAAGGTTGGAGTGCCGGAAGATCTTCCCCAGGAAAACGCTCTTGCGGGCGTGCGAATCCTGGTGGAGCATAAGCGACCCCGCCTGGGCCGCGATGATCCCGCCGGGATTGAGCCGGGATTTGAGCTTGCGGTAAAAAGCCTCGGCGTGGAGGACCGTGGACGGCCCGACCGGGTCCGACGAATCGACGATGATGACGTCGAACGTCTCCGGCGTCTTCTCGATGAAGACGTTTCCGTCGGCGATGACGAACTCGGCCCGCCGGTCCTTGAACGACGGCCGCAGCCAAGGGAAATGCCTCCGGCAGGCCTCGATGACCTCTCCGTCGATCTCGACCATCCAGGCCTTTTTGACGGGGTGTTTCAGGACTTCTCGGAGAGCTCCCCCGTCGCCGCCGCCGACGATCAGGACGCGGTCGGGCTTCGGGTGGGACGACAGGGCCGGATGGACCAGCATCTCGTGGTAGTAGAACTCGTCCCGCTCCGTCGTCTGGACGAGCCCGTCGAGCATGAGGACGCGGCCGTAATCCCGGTTGAGGACGATTTCGATCGTCTGGAAGCGCGACCGGCCGCTGTAGAGGACCTTCTTCACGGTGAAGAAGATCCCGGAGGCCGGCGTCTGGTACTCGCGGGCTTCGGTCTTTCGGGCGTTGAGTCCTTTGGTCGTCTTCATGGTCCGTTGTCCTCCTGAGGCACGGACGCCGGGGCCGGTCTTCGCTTCCGCTAGACCAGCTTTTCGATCTTGATGCCCTGATAATACTTCTTGAGGATGTCCTTGTAGTTCGCCCCGGCCACGGCCATCCCGTACGCGCCGACCTGGCACAGGCCGACGCCGTGGCCCCACCCGCGGCCCGAGAATGTATAGCCGGTCACGTGGCCCGCCTCGTCGTACGACTTGTCGATGACAAAGAGCGTGTCGCGCAACCCCAGTGTCTCGCGGATCTGGAAACCGCGGAGCGTGACCTTGTTGTCCGCGCCCGTGATCAGGAGCTCGCTGACACGGCCCGAGACCCCGCGGCCCTTGACCGTCATGTCGACGAGCCGTCCGACTTGGCAGGATTGGCTGATCATGGCTTCAAACTCGTTGGCCGATTTCTGGACCTGCCACCGGTTGAACCGCGAGGACCTATCGAGGACGTTCGAGTTGGGCGGGTAAAAGACCTCGAGGTAGGCGACCTCGCCCTCCCGCTCGATCCATTGGACCTTCTCCCCGCCGAGGAGCGTCAGGTTGGAGGCGAAGGTGCTTGCCCCGTCCAGGTTTCTCAGCAGAAAGAGGTGCGGAGAGAGCCGCAGGGTTTTGCGTTCGAAATCCTTGCCCACCTCGATCGTTTTCTTCCCGGCCGAGCGGAAAATCCCGGACTGGAAGAAGCCGTGCTCAGTCGAGAGAATCCTGTGCAGGGCCACCGCGACCTCGGCCCTGCTGACGGGGCGGAGCGGGTCGCCCGACTCCGCCGGGGCTGGGAAAATCTCGGTCTGAAGGCAGTAGGCCATCGGCCCCCTGTCCCTCCCCTGGACCTGAGGCAGGTCCCTCATCAGGAAATCGACCTCCGAGGGAAGCATGAGTTTTCCGACCCGTTCCTCCCAACCCAACGATTGAATCAGGAGCCGGGACAGGTTGACGAAGTTCAGGGGGAGTGATTCCGGGGCGAATTCACCGGGTTTCACGCCCAGGAGCCGGCGCGTCGCGCCGATCCACTCGACGGCCTCCTCGAAGGTGCAGTCCTGCCTGAAGTCGAGCGGCTCGACGCCCAGGGGAATGACGCCCACGCTGGCGAGAAAGGCCAGGTCCAGGCTGGCGTTCCGGCCCCCGACCATGACCGGCAGCACCGGCCCCTTGACCTCAAGGTGCCATTCCGGTTGCTTCTCGTAAGTGCATTCGACACTCTTGAGGTAGGGCAGCGGCGTCCCGGTGAACACGTTCTCAGCGTTCTCCGTCCGGCCGCCGCAGGTGCTCATGTAAAGGGCGTTGATCAGCTCGCCCTTGTAACGCAGGACTTCCCCGCGCGTCTCTTCGACCGCCCGTGTGCTCAGCGGATGTTCCGAGGCCATCCCGGAATAGAGCTGGGAACGCGGCGTATCGAGGAGGTCGTACCCGTAGTCTTTGAACAGGCCGATATTCTTCATGGCGTATGTCCGGGCGGCCACGGCTTGGGCCTTGAGGGCTTCGATCGCGTTGAACTGCTCGGGATTGATTTCCCCGGGCACGACGCTCATCAGGTAGTCTTCGATGTTGAGGACGTTGACCAGGACGACGCCCTTGGGCGTTCCTTTCAGGATGAAGAGGCCCCGGTAGCTCCGGCCGTTGAAGGACAGGAAGCTCTGCGGGTTGGCCGGGATGAAATAAAGGACGGATTCCCGGCCGAGGGGCATGAGGCGGCTGTCGAGAAGCATCCAAATCGGCTTGGACTCCCCCTCGGTGATATTTTCCCGGAGAATCCAGATGTCCTTGCGGCCCAGCTTGTTCAGGGCCCTGATCGTGGTCAGCGCATCGCCCCGCGTCAGGAAGTCGCCGACTTTGACTTCGAAAAGGCCGCCGGAATTGTTTTCATGGTCCTCTTCGAAATAAACCTTGCCTCCGATATTCCGCTTCAGGCCGGCCACCAGGAGGCCGGCTTCTTTCTTATCTTTGGCGTGGGCGACCAGAAGCACAAATTTCTCGGTGATCTTCTGGCTGCCGCTCTTGACCTGGGCCTCCTCGGCGTCATCCGAGATGAGCTTGTAGTCGGTGTTGACCTCGTAGATCTTCATCCCTGAGGACGAGCGGATCTGGAGGTCTTTGAGGTTCGTGCCCAGCCCGATGTTGATGACGGGCTTGGGGATCATGAAACCGTGGAAAAACGCGCCCTCGTTTCCGAATTCGACGGGGATGCCGCCAAAAAAGGAAAACCCCAGGAATAAGATAATAAGGTACCGGATCTTGCGTATGCGCATGGGTCTTGGGCTGACTATTGGGACGCTTTTATACTAGCCCGGTCCCTAGGCGCTTGTCAAGTCGAGAATCAATATATGCTACCATCGCTGAATTTCTCCACTAATCCTTGTATCCCGGCCATTTCGCCCCCCTTGGCTTCAAAACCAATCTACAATAATCCGGCCCGCCTGTCAACTCTCCGGCAATTCCCCTCTCGGGCCCGGGTATCCTAGCGCCCCCCGGGAGTCCCGAATTTGGCCGCCCAGGCGATGTCGCGGCTTCCTTCGCCCCCCCAATTGACCTTGATTTTGAGCACGATGCCCTCTCTTCTGACGTCCAGGGGCGGGGCCCCATCCCATTCAAAGCTGTCCAGCCGGAATCCCGAGGGCTCCGAGATCTCTATTTCGTAAGGGTCCTGGCTGACCACCCGGCTCGTCCCCGAGAGGACGCCGTCCTTCCATTGGACGTCCAGGAGGTCCACCCCCCCGCCCGTCACGTGACGGCTGGTGGCGATGACCTGGGGGCGGGGCTTCCGCTCCCGGATGATCAGGGCCTGGCACCTGAATACGGAGTCGAGCGGCCCCGGGGCGAACGCGCCCGTGAAGCTCCCGAGGAGCCGGCCGGACCAGAACTCAAAGACGAAGTACTCTTTCGCCGGGTCGAGCCCGAGGTCGGCGAACTTGACCTCCCGGACGCTTTCCCCCGTCCGGCCGAGGACGACCCAGTTTTCGAAGGAACGGTTGACCTCGAGGAGGAAGAGGTCGCAGGCCGGAGTGCGCCCCGCGTCGAAGACCCGGGGTCCGCTTCCGCTGACTTCCGAGTCCACCCGGTCCAGGGCCCCCGAGCGCGACGGGTCGACGTCATACACCTGGCCGGGAACCGTGAAGAGGACGGGCGCGGCCCGCTTGGCCGGAGCGGCTGCCGCCGTCCGGTATAGGGCGGGTTTGTCCGTCAAGAGGAGGATCGACCCCGTGAGCGAGGTGACGAGGGTCGAGCGGTAGCGGTCGTCGTTGAGTTCGATATGGTCGGGATCGTTCCGCCAGACGACATTGTTCCAGGAATTAAATTGGGCCAGCCCGGCGTACGAAAAGCCGTCGGTCCCGATCCGGCAGCCGTCGATGAGGCCGATGAGCTCGGGCCGGATCCCCCAGCAGCCGAGCAGGAAAACGTCCCGGCCGATCTCCTCCCGGATCGTCTCGACATAACGCCGGTAGGTGCCGGTGAGGTCGAGTTTCCTCCGGCGGAAATAATCCGCGTGCGCATTGTATCCTTCGTAGCGGAGATGGCGGAGGGCGTCCACCTTGAAATATTCCCAGCCCATGCCGCGAAGGCCCTTGAATAAAGGCCGGACGATCCCGTCGAGCGCCTCCGGCTTCGAGGCGTCTAGACTGAACACCACCCAGTTGCCCCGGGCCGGCTTTCCGGACTTGTCCGTCACGAACCAATCGGGGTGCGATTCCGCGAAGTCGGCCTGCTTGAAGGCGGTGTTCGTCCAGATGCCCGGCCGGAGGCCCTTGCTCTTGATATAGCGCGGGAGGAAATCCAGGCCGCGCGGGAACTTGGCGTTGGCGCTCAGCCACCGCTCCGGCAGGCCCTCGCCCTGCTGGTAGCCGTCGTCGATCTGGAGGTATTCGTATCCGTAAGGGAGGAGTACCTCCGAGAGGGTGTCGGCGGTCTCGACGATGTCCTCCTCCGTGACTTTGTCAAAAAATGCGAACCAGGAGATCCAGCCGGCCACGGGTGACGGCCAGATCTTGTAGGTCCAAGGCTCGAAAAAACGGAGTCCGCGGTGGACCTGATAGAAGCGGGGGCGGAAGCGAAGGACGACTTCGCCGCCTTCCGCCTCGAGGGCGAAGGTCCGGGAGCCGGCGTCCTCGCCGAGCGGCCTGACGATTGCCCGCGGCCCGGCGTCGACCGAGAGGAGCCAATCCTGGTGCCGGTCGTAAAGCGCCCTGTTGAGAAGGCTCCGGCTCGAGCCCGATGAGTTCCGGACCAACGCAGGGCCCTGGTCGCGGCGGTCGGCCTCGCAGGGGAACGACTCCGGGCTGCCGCGGAGCGTGCCGTTCACGATGATCCGGTCGCCCGGCCGCGGCGTCAGGAGGATGACCTGAGTGACCTTCTCTCCGTTCCGGTAAACGTTGGTGGTCGCTTCAACCCCCCCGCCGGAGCCCCGGAGATCGCCGGAAAAAACGTCGGCGCCGTTATAGGTGATCCGGATCTTTTCCCCTTTGATGATGACCCTCGCCGGCTCGTTCGGCGGGACAGCGGACGCCGGCCCGGTCCGGCGGGAGCAGGATGCCGCGAGGACGATCGAGACGGCCAGGACGGTGAAGACCGCCCGCCCTTGGATTTTTCCGGCGAGTCGCCTCATTCAACCCTCCTTGAGACTGGGGTTCATAGGCCTAAAACCCGGGCCCGCCGGCCGGCTGGGCACTCCAGGCCCGGCCGAGGTCAGGCGCTTTCGCCGCGTTCGAACGACCAGGCGCCCAGGAAAACCATCAGAGCGGAAATCGCGCCCATGACCAAGAGGTTCAGGGGAATGCTCCGGGTCGAAATCCCCAGGAGCGCTCCCCTGAGCCCGTCGACGCCGTAGGTCAGCGGATCGAGGTGGGACAGGAGCCTCAGCCACGTCGGCAGGTTGTCGAGCGGGTAAAGGGCCCCGGACAGGAAAAACAACGGAAACACCACGAAGTTCATGATGATGCTGTAGCCCTGCATGTCTTTCATCCGGGACGCGAAGAGCAGGCCGAGCCCGATGAACGAGGTCGAGATGAGGACCATGAAGACGAGGGACGCGAGGAGCCCCGGAACGCTCCGGACTCTGAAGCCCACGAGGAGCGAGACGATCATGACCAGGATGCCTTGGATGAGGGCCGCGGTCATGCCTCCTGCGATCCGGCCGAGGACGATCGAAACCCGGCTGACCGGGGCGACCATGATTTCCTTGAGAAACCCGAATTCCCGGTCCCAGAGGACGGAGAGCCCGGCGAAGATGGATTGGAAGAGAAGGCTCATGCCGATGATGCCCGGCACGAGGTATTTGATGTACCCGACGCTCTGCGTGACGCCGGGGACGGTCATCCGGCTGAACCCCAGGCCGAGGAAAGCCAGGAAGAAAAAGGGCACGGCCAGAGAGCCCAGAATCCTGGACTTGGCCCGGAAATAGCGTTTCATCTCCCGCAGCCAGAGGACATAAACCGCGACCAGGTTGATCATCGCCCTCTCCTCGGCCGGTGGGCCATCATCATGGCCCTGTTCCGGTCGGCCTGGCTGGCTTCATGCTCGCGGATGGTCTTGCCCGTGAAATACAGGAACACGTCTTCAAGGCTCGGCTTCCGGAGGTTGACGGAGTCGACCGTGACGCCCGCGTTCTGGGCGATGGAGACGAGCTCGGGGATCCGGCGGTCGCCCCGCTCCATGGTCAGGCTGAAAATCCCCTCGTGGAACTTGATCTTCTTGATCCAGTCCAGGGCCCGGAATTCCGCCTCGATCGCGCCGGTCTCGCCCTCGACCTCCAGGGAGATCACGTCGCCGCCGAGGACGTCTTTGAGTTTCGACGGCGTGTCCAGCGCGGCGAAGGTGCCGCGGTCCATGATGGCCACCCGACCGCACAGGTAATCGGCTTCTTCCATATAATGCGTGGTCAGGATGATGGTGACGCCCTTCTCCTTGTTGAGCTTCTTGATATAGTCCCAGATGTGGCGGCGCGTCTGGGCATCGAGGCCCAGGGTCGGCTCGTCCAGAAAAAGGACCCGGGGATGGTGGATGAGGCCCCGCGCGATCTCCAGCCGGCGCTTCATCCCTCCCGAATAGTTCTGGACCTGGACGCGGGCCTTCTCCGTGAGTTCGACAAGGCCGAGCACCTCTTCGATCCTCTTGCGGCGGTCTTCGCGGCCCATGCCGTACATCATGGCGTGGAACTCGAGGTTTTCCCGGCCCGTGAGCTGGCTGTCGAGGGCGGGCTCCTGGAAAACGATGCCGATGCTTTTGCGCACGTCGTCGCGGTTTTTCGTGACGTCAAAGCCGGCGACCTCGGCGGACCCGGAGGTGGGCTTGAGGAGTGTCGCGAGCATGTTGATCGTCGTCGTCTTCCCGGCCCCGTTGGGACCCAGGAGCCCGAAGAGCTCGCCGCTCGGAACGGTGAACGACAGGCGGTCGACGGCCGTGAGCTCTCCGAACTTCCTGGTCAACTGCTCGACGCGGATGTCATCCATGACCCACCCCGGCGATCGCCCGGCCGGCCTGAGCCGTCAGGAACTCGGCCACGTCCGTTGCCGGGAAAGGCCAAACGTAGATGAATTTTTCCTTGGGATGCCGCTGGCGGGCCCGTTCGACAGCCTCGGGGATGTCTTTCTCGGCATGCTCGCCGCCCCGGGTCATCATGGGCGTCACCACGATGATTTTCTCCGCCCCCTGTCCCGCGGCCTGGTCGAGGGCTTCGTCCAGGCTGGGCGCGCAGTACTCGTTGAACCCCAGGATGACCTTGCGGCCGCTGGCCCTGCGGAGCTGGATGGCCAGGTCCTGGGAGCCCGCGTAAAACGGGTCGTTCCCGGGCGTGCGGGGCCATGTCCGGATCTTCTCTTCGAGCTCGAACCAGCGGCGCTCCGCGGCCGCCGGCCCGGCGCCGTGTCCGCGAGCCAGCCTGGCCTGGAGGCCATAGAACTCGGCCAGATCCTGCTCCGGGAAATCCAGGGGCGGGGCGCCGTGCGTGGCGAGGACGATCACCGCTTTCATGGGGAACTCCTTTGCCCGGGCGGCCGGACGGCTCACCGAATATACTTCACAACCGGCGGGAATTCAACGCCGCCGCCTGAAATAACGACCGCGAGCGGCGCCCTCGAGTTGTGCTACAATGCGGGTGACTTTCCTGGATCGGGGAGGACGGACCATGAAAAAAACCCTTCTTTTTGCCGCGGCCGCGCTCCTGCTCGTCGGGGCCGGGTTCGCGGACGTCCAAAGCCTGGCGCACCTCTTTTTGCCCGGAAAAACGATCCTCGACCTGGACGGGGACGGGTTCGGCGAGAAGCCGGCCCTGACCATCATCATCCCCGACAATCCCTCGGCCTTCGAAATGGCCCTCGCCGCCGACATCTCGGCCCGGGCCAACCTGGAAAGCCTGGCCGTGGATTTCGGGCTCGTGCGGCGGGCCTCAGAAGCCGGCGACCTGCAGGCCCTCCCCTGCCCGGTTTTCGTCGGCTCCGGGTCGCCCTGGGTCCGGGACGCGCTCAAGGAGCGCAATATCGCCCCTGAATCCCTCGGCCCCAACCAAGGATTGGTCTTCGTATTTTCCCATAAGAACCGGACATGCGTCGCCTGTATCGCCGGCTCCGGCGAGGCCCTTCTCCAGACGGGGCGCGCGTTCTTCCTGCGCTGGCCGTACTTCTGGGAAATCTGGGGCCGCGACACGGGCGCCACCTATATGACGCTCGAATCCGACCTCGCGAAATTTGTCGGTCTGGAGGGCGTCCACCCGACGGCCACGGTCGTTCGCGAAGCCCTCTACGAATTTCCCGTCCGCCCCGCCGCCGCCAACGCCCTGCAAGGCCTGGCATTCAACCAGGGACAGATCAAGAACCTGACCGTCGAGGTCATTTTCGCGGATGAAAGCGACCGTCAAAAGGCGGTGCGTTCTCTCGACGGGCTCCTTGGGGATCAAAAGAAAGGTCTGCGCACCGAGGTCCTTTCCTACCCCGGCTGCGGGAAGGTCACTTTCGCTCTCCGGCGCGAAACGATGACCACCGAGATCGCCCTGCCGAGGACGGGATCGACCAAGCGCCTCCTGACTCCGTCCTTCAAGGAACGCCCGGCCGCCGACATGGCGGGCAAGGAATTCGACCTTCTTGGACTCGTCTCGACCAAGGGCTTTTATTCGGACCTGGACAGAGATGGAATCCTGGACGGGCTCGATGCCTCGGTCGTCGTCCCCGCCGGACAGGCGATAGAAGGCGTCGCCGGGCTGGCTTCGCGATTGATGCTGGCCACGGCCGGCGCCTCCTTCCCGGTCGTCGTCCTGGATTCCGAAGTGGACAGCCGGAAGTCGCTCGCGGCGCCCATCCTCGTCGGCCCCAACTCCCTCACCCGGGACCTCATCAAATCGGGCAAGCTGAAACTGCCGGCCCTGGACGGCTCGTCGGGCATGGCGTGCGTCGTTCCCAAGGCATTCGGCAAGTCCGGGGCCCTCGTTTTCTATGCCCCGGAGACCGCGGGGCTCGAAAAAACCTTGTCCTATTTCGCCCGAACGTTTCCCTATTTCGACGACTACGGCGACGGGCGGCCGCAATTCAAAGACACGGCGTCCGATTTCGAGAAATTCTTGAAGGGGGAAAAAGGGAGCGCGGAAGCTTATTTCCTGGGTCAGCTCGAGAAGCTCGCCGAAGAGTTCAAGGGGCGGGACATCGAATCGTTCGACGCCCAAGTCCTCCTCCCGCGGCGAAACAAGAAATTCGAGGAGGCCGTCCGCGGACTTCTGGCGGGCGCCGTCCGGACGCCGTCGCTCACCGTTTCCGGCTCGACGCTCAGGACGGGCCGCACCGTCTTCGAGAAGGAGAAGGAATTCACCTGGGAGGCCGATGACGCCCTGGCGTTGATCAAAGAGAAAGTCGGGGCCATGGGTCCTGCGGCGCCGGGGTCGAAGCCGGCCCCCCTTAAAATCAGCCTGGGCCTCAGCGAGTCGCCCCGCGTCCGCCGGGACATCAAGGACCGGGTCGTCCAGGCCGTGTCCTCGGCGGGCGCCCCGGCCCCGGACGTGGAGGTCCTGTCCGCCTACAAGCAGGGGTTCTTCTGGCTTACCGAGAAAATCCTCCCCGCCCTCAAGGGGAAGGCCGTCGAGCGTCTGACGATCCGGTTCTCCGAGGAGAAAGAAGATCTCACCCGGCCCAAGCGGACCTATTCGGAGCCGGCCCGCTGGCTCCAGGAGCTGTATCCCGTGGACGAGATCCTGTCCAGGGACCTCGGCATCCCGCTCGAACGGATCGAATTCGAGATCAAGGAGCCGGGAGGGCCGGTCTACGAGGTCCGGGCTTTCGACGCGAAAAACGCTATCCTTTTCGAGGACCGGTTTACGCCGCGGACAAAAGACATCCCGCTCCTCACCGTCCTGCCCGAATGGGGCACGGCCAGGATCACCTGCGGCTGGCTCCGGATCGAGTCGGGAACGAGTGTCCTCGCGGACACCGACATTCAGACGGACCTCGAAAAATTTTGGGCGTATTATCAGAACGAGGTCCTCGGCCCGGTCTACTCCCACATCATGAAAAAAACGGGCCAGGAGCCGACCTTCTCCAAGCAGCCGTACTTCAAACGGCTCATGGTCGAGCTCCGGGCCAGCGAGCCGGACTTCAAGATCGGCCTGGACGAAGAGGTCTGCAGCTCTCTCGAAGCCCTCCATGACGAGATCTACTTCGATACGCTCGACCTTCTCCGGGGCATCACCCGGTTCGATCCCGAGGACAAAGAGCTGCCTCCGGACACGTCGCGGTCGTCCGCGCCAGGAAACGTCCTGCCCTTCATCCATCCATCGCTCGAGGGAGGGCCGGCCCGGGTCAAAGTCACCTTCGAAGACTGGCCCGGCCAATCGCCCGAGATCGCGCTCAAGTGGAAAGAAAAGGGACGGGACGAGGTCACGAGGAAAATCGTTTTCCCGACCCTCAGACCCAAAGACCTCAGATTGCCGGGGTTCGTTTGGAACGGCAAAGACGGGCGCGTCGAGGAGCTCTGGCTTGAGACGGACTGGGACAAGGAATCGGATTACCTGGCCCTCATCGACATCCTGGATGCCTACCGGAAGGCCGGCGAGAAGGGCCTGGTGGAGGACCCGTTCTGCTACCCGCGGCTGGCCCGGATCAAGGTCCGTCTTAGGGTCCAGGACCAGGAGAAAGAGGAGACCGTGCCCGTCGTCCCAAAGCCGGCCGAGGCCGGGGCCGCGCCGGGCGCCCCCACGGCCAAGCCGGACGAAGCCATCGTCACCACGAGGGAGATCATTTCGCCCGCGATGTGCCAAGCGATCGTCCGCCGCCTCGGGCAATTCCGGGTCATCCGGAGCTACGTCGGGGGTCAGTCGTACGAAGGCCGGGATGTGCCCGTGCTCGAAATGTATCTTCCGATCGAGAAATACGTATCCATCGCGCGCCTGGTGACCTTCAAGCCCACGCTCCAGCTCTCCGCGCGTCAGCACGCCAACGAGGTCTCCTCGACGAACTACGTCCTCAGGTTCGCCGAGCTCGTGGCCCGGGACGGGGCCTATCAGGAAGCCCTGAAGAAAATGAATTTCGTCCTTCAGCCCATGGAAAACCCGGACGGCGCCGACCTCGCCTACGAGCTCCAGAAAATCGAGCCCTTCCACAGCCTGCACGCCGGCCGGTACAGCTCCCTCGGCGTGGACATCGGCTATCAAATGGGCTCCAAGCCCCTGCTTCCGGAGGCGGCGGTCCGGCCGGGTCTTTATAGCAGGTGGCTGCCGGACATTTACCTTAACCTCCACGGCTACCCTTCCCACGAGTGGGTTCAGCAGTTCTCGAACTACACCCCCTACCTTTTCCGGGACTACTGGGTCCCCAAGGGATGGTTCACCTACTACCGGACGCTGAGCCTGCCCGTCTACGGAAAGTGGAAGGAGGCCGGGGACGACCTCATGGGCTTCATCATCCGGGAGCTCGGGGCCGACGCGAAGATCAGGGATTCGAACCGGAAATTCTACGACCGCTACCGCCGCTGGGCCGGCCGCTGGGCGCCGCACATGGACGCCCTCGAAATTTACGACGGGGTCAACATCTTCGCCAAAAGGAAAGCCTCCACGGAAGTCCGCATGTCGGCCCGGACGCAGACGACCTTCGTGGAGCAGACGCCCGAGGTCATGGACGAGACGGCGA
Source organism: Candidatus Aminicenantales bacterium (assembly GCA_049513915.1). Taxonomy (GTDB): domain Bacteria; phylum Acidobacteriota; class Aminicenantia; order Aminicenantales; family Saccharicenantaceae; genus DATKJS01. The sequence goes on from JBEKVN010000020.1 coordinate 12,420, forward strand.
CCGGGTCCTGGCTGAACTTCCTCTGCGACCAGGGCCTGGCCTATCTCCGGGCCCACGTGAACTACCTGAGCCAGGCCAAGTTCGACCTCGTCCGGATCGAGGAGGAGAGCCAGGACCGCGTCCGCATTTCGTTCGTCCGCGGGAGGCCCGGCCGCGTCGGGAAAACGGAATAAAGAACCGGTTGTCAGAGGCCGGCAAAGTTGCTAAGATAAGGGGCGCCAAGGGAAGGGCAGTATCGGGATGGACGCGCCGAACAATCTCCTCATCATCTCCGACGATTTCTCGCTCTACGAGACGATCAAGAAGGCGTCCGTGGCCGTCGATTTCAGCCTTTACTTCTCCCAGTCCGACGACGATTTCCTGAAAGTCGTCCGTGAGAACGGGATCCGCGTGGCCCTGGTCGACTCGGGCGATTCGATCGCCGCCGCCCTCATCGCCCTCAAGAAGCTCAAGAAGTTCGACCCCCTGATCGACGTCCTCATCGGGGGGGAGCCGCTGGACCGCGACGCCATCCTCGACGTCATCCATGCCGGCGCGACCGACTTCATCCCCAAGCCCTTCCGGGACGACATCCTCCAGGAGATCCTCCGCAGGATATCCGTGAAGCGGAGCCTCCGCCGCGAGACGTTCCAGCTCGAACGGAAGCTCGAGCGCAAGTACGCCTTCCAGGGACTCATCAGCCGCAATCCCTACATGCTCGAGATTTTCGGGCTCACGGAAAACATCGCCAAGTATTTCACGAGCGTCCTCATCGTCGGCGAAACGGGGACGGGCAAGGACGTCGTGGCCCGAGCCCTCCACGGCCTGAGCCCGTTCCGCGACAGGCCCCTCGTCATCTGCGACTGCGCGGCCATCCCGGAGAATCTCTTCGAGTCCGAGCTTTTCGGCTACAAGAAGGGCGCGTTCACGGGCGCCGACAGGGACAAGCGCGGCCTGTTCGAGGAAGCCGACGGGGGGATCATTTTCCTCGACGAGATCGCCGAGATCCCGGCGGCCGTCCAGGCCAAGCTCCTCCGGGTGCTGGAGAGCCACGAGTTCCGGCCGCTCGGCGGGAACGAAAGCCGGCGCGTCGAGGTCCGGGTGATCGCGGCCACCAACCGCAACTTGGCCGAAATGGTCCGGGCCGGGACCTTCCGCGAGGACATGTTCCACCGCCTAAACAAGGTCGTCGTCGAGCTCCCTCCTCTCCGGGAAAGGCTCGAAGACATCCCCCTCCTCGTCCGGCATTTCCTCCAGGGGTCCAACAAGAAGTTCTCCAAGGATCTAAAGGGCGTGTCCCGCGAGGTCCAGAAATTGTTCCTCAAGTACGGCTGGCCGGGGAATGTCCGGGAGCTCGAGAACGTGCTGGAGAGCTCGGCTATGCTCTGCAAGAAGGATTTCATCGAGCTCGCCAACCTGCCCAAGTACCTCCGCGATTTCATTCCGCCGCAGGGCGCGATGGCCCTGGTCGGCCGCGAGCACCTGTCCTCGCTCGACGACCTCGAGAAGGACTATATTTCCTATCTCCTGAAAGTGACGAAGGGGAACCTGCGCCAGACGGCCAAAATCCTCGGGATATCGCGGACGACGCTCTACAACAAGATCGCCAAGTACAAGATCCGGAACTGAAGTTCCACGGACTTACAGCCGGGAATGATCAGGAAGCGGGTGTCTGCGATCCCTCCGCCGACCGGCCGGTCCCGCGGCCTTTTTTAGCGACCTTATCCTCGTACATCAGCTTGTCGGCCTCGCTGACCAGGTCCTGGGCGGAGCAGGGCTTTTCCGGGTCGTAGCAGACGATCCCATGGCTGATAGAGAGGACAAACCGCTGCCCGGGCTTGGCGTTCCGCTCGGCGAATTTATCGCCGATCCGCCGGGCCAGGCTGGCGGCCCGCGCATCGCCGACGTCGACGGCCAGGGTGACGAACTCGTCGCCGCCAATCCGGGCGATGATGTCGGATTCGCGGAAGGCGTCCCGCAGCAGCGAGGCGGTTTCGACGAGGGCCTTATCCCCTTCGTCGTGGCCGAACGTATCGTTGATGATCTTGAGACCGTCCAGGTCGGCGAAGAAAAGGAACATCTCTTTTTTTGAACGGTTGGCGATCTTGAGCTGCTGTTCGGCCAGGGTGAAAAAGCCGCGGCGGTTGTTGAGCCCCGTCAGCTCGTCTGTCAGCGACATCTCCCGGAGCTCGTCCTCCTTCCTCTTGCGGTCGACGGCGATCGCGTAGAGCGTGGCCAGCTGTTCCATGGCCTCGAGATCCCTCTCCGAATACAGGTTGTCGGAGTTGGCCACGGCGATGAGGCCCACGAACTGGCCCTCCATCAAGGCGGGCACGGCCAGGAACTGGCCGACGGAGAAATGCCATTCGGGCATGCCCGTGAACCGGGGGTCGAGGGTGGGCATGTTGGTCAGGATCGGTTTCTTGTCGTGGGTGACCCACCGCCAGATCCCCGAAGCCGCGTGGGCCGTGCCGTTGGTCTCCGATCGCCTCGCGGTCTGGTCCATGGCGTCCTGGGTCATGGCGGCGGGGATAAGTTTGCCCGTATCGAGGTCTGCATAGCTCACAAAACAGGTCCGGCTGGATGTCAGGCGGCGGGCATGGTCGAGAACGAGAGCGGACATTTCTTCGATGGGCGTCGGCAGGAGCAGGCGCCGGGACACGTTCGCCAGGGACATCTTGATCTGCATATTCCAGGAGCTCGCGGCATCGGTGTGCTTCCGCTTGCTGATGTCCTCGATGAACCCGTCATAAAACAGGGTCTGGCCCCGGCGGTCCTTGACGGCGCGAACGGAATCGCGGACCCAGATGATAATGCCGTCGAGCCGGCGGAGCTGGGTTTCGAACTCGGCGGAGCTGCTGCTTTCGAGCAGGGATTGCCAGTTTTCGCGGTCGCCTTGGCTGAGGTGGAGGTCCCAGGCGTTGACGTTCCGGAGGGAGGCCGGGTCGGGGTAGCCGAGGATGCGGGCCAGGGTCGGATTCGCATCGATGATCTGACCCGAAGGCGTCGTCCGGTAAAGCCCCAGGGGGACGCCCTCGAATGACCGGATTTTTTCCTCGTTGGCCATGAGGGCCGCTTGGGCGGCCAGGGACTTGGCCTGCTCCTCTCTGAGGGCCCGGTGGGCGCCCGCTTTGGCGAAAGCCATGGCGGCGATCTTGACCAGGGTCAGGGCCAGGTTCAGGTCGTGGTCCCTGCGCTCGGGGAAGGGCAGCCCGGAGAGCTCGAGGATGCCGAGGATCTCCCGGCCGCTGGCGACCTTGAGGAGAAGTCCGTTGCGGTTTTCCGTCCAGGCGTAATCGGCGTTCAAAGACAGGATCCTGTCCTGAGGGGAATCGACCTCCCGGCGCCCCTGCGAAAGGGACGCCGCGGGGTGATAGGCGATTTTCTGGGGGGATAGCAGGGCACGGAAAACCTCGAGGATATCATCCCGGACTTCCTCCTCGGTCCGCACCATCATCAGAGCCCCGAGCAGGTGGCCGATCCGGCTGTAGTCGGCCATCTGCTGACGGATGGACGATACCCGGTCTTCGACGCGCTCCCGTTCCTTCTCCATTTGCCAGGAATGAAGGGTTTCGGCGAGGCTCATTTTGAAGTGCCCCAGGCCCGCAAAATAAATATCGTGGGGGAAGCGCATGAACTTGGCGAAATCCCTGAGGTCGCTCTCGATCTTCGGGTAGACGCCCGTATCGAGGAGAACGGCCTTTTTCGCGGATTCCCGGAAGAACGCCTGGGCCTTTTTGCGGTCCGAGGGCCACAGTGCATCGACATGCTGTTCCCAGTTCTTGAGCCATCCAGGCAGGATAAGGAGGGCCTCATCCTGGAGGAGATGGTCCAGGACGTCCTTGTCCGCGATCCATTCGAAGCATTGGCTCTTTTGGGCCGTCGAGCAGATTCCCTGTGTCCCAAGATGCGCCGTGGCCTGGGTCAGGCAAAAACTCCCCACCAGGCATACGGGGTGCCCGTCTCTCACGTGGGCCTGGACCGTATCGCCGAGGCCTTCCCAGCGGGCTTCGACCTGGTCGCATCGCACGTTGAGGGGGAGGAAACTGACGTCTTTGAATTCAGGAAGTCCGGAGATAGCCCTGACCTCTCGCTCGAGGTTTGAACACACGATCAGGCTGAGAAGACGGGCCATTTTGGGTTTCCAAGACAGGTCAGAGGTATTCCCTCACCTTCAATATATGTCCTATATTAGGACATATAGATTATACTTCTAATTATTGCCTAAGGTCAAGAAAAAAATTTAATTGACTATTTTTGAATGTCCTGTTTAGATACATATGTATATTTGATAATTCTGCGCTATCATGATCTAATCCTCTCATAATAAATATTTTATTAATGAAAACTGATATCAGATCGATCCAAACAGTATTCTAATAAATGGCATTTAGACATTAGCAGGCCCTTGTGGCCGAGGCCGGGGATCGCAGGGGGAATGTCCCGCAAGGAGAATGGAGACGGGCGGTCGATGGTTCTTGGCAAAAGCAGAACTTTCATCTAAAATAGCCGTATATCAATAACGCCCTGAAAGCATGATCCCAAGAAACAAACCTTATATAGGAGGAAGTCAATGAAGAAACTCTTTGCGTGGACCATGGCCGCACTGCTCCTGGTCTCCCTCGCGGCCCTTCCAGGTTATGGCCAGACGGCCCAGGATGTCGTGAAGAAGATGATCGACGCCCAGGGCGGCCGCAAGTACCTGGAGACCATCAAAGACACCACGAGCACGGGCAACCTCGAGCTCACGACGATGGGCATGCAGGGGACCTTCACGCAGTACATGAAGGAGCCCAACAAAATGAGGATGGACATCGAGGTCATGGGCCAGGTGATCACTCAAGCCTATGACGGCCAGAAGGCCTGGGGCACGAATTTCCAGACCGGCGCGGTGGAGGAATCCCCCGAAGCCCAAGCCAAGGAAATGGCCCGCCAGGCCATGGGGAATGACGCGCTGCTTAACCCGCAGAAGTACGGCATCACCTACGCCGTCAAGCCGAAGGTCAAGCTGGAGGACAAGGAATACGTCGTCCTCGAACAGACCAACGCCGACGGCCACAAGACGACGATTTATATCGACCCGGCGACCTCCTTGCCCTACAAGGTCGAAACGATGGCCCTCGGACCGACGGGCACGGAGTCCAAGAGCGAAAGCTATCCTTCGGACTACCGGAAGGTCGGGCAGTCCATGGTCCCCCATGCCATCCGGCAGGTCGTGGACGGCACCGACTACCTCAAGATCACCTTCACCAAGATCACCTTCAACAACAACCTCGAGGATTCGCTCTTCGCGATGAATAAGTAACCGCGCTTTTTCTCCGGGCAGGACCGGCGGTCGCCTAACGGGCAACCGCCGGTCCGGTCGCGGAGTTCTCCCCGTCGCGTTTTTTTCTGGAAAAGACCGCGCAGGGCCCGGCTCTGAATATCCGGCGGAGGTCCGCCGTCACGTTCCCCTATTTTTTGGCCGGCATGTCCTTAGCATCGAGGAGCATCGCGAAGATCTCGCCCTCGGCCGCGACCTCGCCGTCCACCAGGCCTTTCCCCCTCATTTGGGAGATCCGCCCTTTCAGCCTTATCCACTGGACTTCGATCCGGAGCTGGTCGCCGGGCGTGACCATTTTTTTGAACTTGGCCCTCTCGATCTTGCTCAGGACGACGAAGGTGTTCTCCGGGTTGGGGATCGAATTGAAGAGCAGGACCGCCCCTGCCTGGGCGATGGCCTCGATGATCAGGACGCCCGGCATGATCTTCCATTCGGGAAAATGGCCCTGGAAGAACTGTTCGTTGCAGGTCACGTTCTTCAGGGCGACGATGCTTTTCTCCGGCACGAGGTCGAGGACCCTGTCGATGAGAAGAAAGGGAAAACGGTGGGGCAGAAATTTGGAAATAGCCTCGATGCTGATCACGCTCCGACCTCCCCGATATGGTTGGCCCCCGCGCCGCTAAAACTGGGTTCCGACGGCGAAGCGGAAGGCGAAGTTGCTTTGGCCGATATAGATCTTGCGGTTGTTGTAGGCAAAGATGAGCCGGAAAGGAACCCGCAGGGCGGGGACGAAGATGCGGGCCTCGAAGCCCGCCGACGTGTACAGATTGTCGCGCCGGAATGTCTGGCCGGCGTTGAGGGCGTTGCCCAGGTCATAAAAGAAAATGCCGTACAGGGGTCCCCCGATGGGGATGATGTACTCGGCGTTGAAATAAAAGGCCTTATCGCCGCCCAAGTTGATCCCCTGCTCGTTCCGCGGCCCGATCGTGTAGACGTCGTAGCCCCGGATCGAGCGCTCCCCTCCGAGGAAAAATCTTTCCCAGTAGGGAATCTGCGAATTCTGGTAAGAGAGGATGAACTGGTACTCGGCGTGCAAGCCGATGACCTGCTTGCCGATAACCGGCTGGTAGTGGGCGAACTCGAGCTGCGGCTTGATGATATTGATTTGCCCGCCGAGGGGGCCGCCCGCCAGCTTCACCATGGCCGAGTACATGGTGCCGTGGCTCGGCGTCAGCGGGCTGTCGACCGTCGACCGGTAGATCATGGGCGTGATGGAGCTCTCGTAGTACGTGCCGAAGCCGTAGATCGGAGTCACGGGGATGGCCGAGGTCGAGGGGTAGTCCATCTTGACTTTCTGGATGGTGTAGGTCAGGTTCGCCCGCCAGTAGCCGAGGATCCGCGCCCCGACGGTCAGGTCGATGCCCGTCGATTTTTGGGTGTACAACCCCAGGCTGCTGTAATCGTAGTACCGGTCATAAATATTGAAGCCGGCGGTGATGGGCTGGTCGAAGAGGTAGGGCTCGGTGAACCCGAACATATAGTTTCGGACCCGCTTGCCGGTCTGGGCCGTGATTTCCAGATTCTCGCCGGCCCCGAGAAAGTTCACGGTGGAGTAGCTGGCGGCGACGAACGTCCCGTCGTAGCCGCTGTAGCCGGCCGAGAACTGGATGTTGTTCCGCTGCAGCTCCTTGACGTTGACGGTGAGGTCCAGCTTCGTCGGATCGTCCGGGTTCGTCTTGAAATCGGGCTCCTTCTCGACGTCGACGAGCCCGAGCTGCTTGACTCGCAGGAGGCTGTCCTTGAACCGGGCCAGGCTGAACCGCTCCCCTTCGATGAGGAGCATTTCGCGCCGGATGACCTTGTCCTTGGTGTAAACGTTGCCCCGGAACTCGAGGCGGTTCAGGTAGACGATGTCCCCTTCGAAGATATTGAAGGTGACGTTGACGACCTTATTTTTCGGGTCCAGATTCTCGACGGGCGTGATCTGCTGGTAGAGGTAGCCGTAGTTGCGGTAGACTTCCGACATGTCTTCGACGGTCTTCTCCCGCATTTTCGTGTTGTAGACCTCGCCGGGCTGGAGCTTGACCATCGTCCGCAGCCCCTTGGCGGCGAAGGCCTTGTTGCCCTCGATCCGGATTTCGCCGACGCGGTAAAGATAGCCGGGATTGACGGGGATGATGAGCCGCATCATCTTCTGTGTGCGGAACGGGAAGGCCCGCCTCGTGATCTCCTCGACCCGGGGCTCGCCGACGGTGGCCTCCATGTATCCGTCTTCCTGATACTTCTTCTTGATCAAGTCCATGTCATCTTTAATCCGGCCCTGCTTGTAGACGTCCTTGCCGGCGATCCAGTTGAAGAACGTGTGGGGCCGGTTGTCCTTCATGGCCCACTTGAGCGCGCTTGCCGGGAGCTTGGTGTCCCCCTGGAAGACGACGTCGCCGACGCGCACCTTGGGGCCTTCGTCGATCTTGATGAGGACCTCGACCTCGTTCTTGCCCGCTTTCTTGACCTCCGTGTCCAGCTTGGCCGCGAGCAGGCCTTTCTCGCTGAGGAGTTCAGTGATGGTCTTTTTCACCTTTTCGATTTTGGCGGGGCTGTAATAGGAGTACGGCAGGATGTATTGGTCCTTCTCCTTGAGCTTGCTGACGATGTCGTTTTCTTTGACTTTGGACCCGGTCTTGTAGGTCACGGCCTTGACGATCGGGTTTTCCTCGACCGTGATCCGCAGGATCTTTCCCCGCGTGCCCTGGATCTCTTCGATCTTGAGGTCGGCGAAAAATCCCGTGGACCAGAGGACGCGGAAATCCCTCCGGACCTGGTCTTCGGTGAAATAGTCCCCCTCGCGGAGGGAAACGTAGTACAGGATGGTTTCGGGTGTGACCCGGTCGTTTCCCGCGACCTCGATCTTTTCCAAAATTTCCTGCGCGTACACGATGCCGGGGATTAGGGCCAGGAGCAGGACCAAGGCAAACTTCTTCATTTCGTCATCCTTATACCATATTCTCCCCCGTTTTTCAAAAAGCGGCGGAAGCGGGCGGCAAGGCGCCAGGGCAGGGCTGACCGGGGAGACTCTATCGTCACAAAGACCTTAACTCGGCGTCGAGGACAAAAGTTTCAGTTCCCCGGCCTCCATGAGATAGAGCTTGTGGCAGTACCGGGCGATCTTATCGTTGTGGGTGACGATGATCGAGGACAGGCCTTTCCTCGCGTGGAGGTCGAGGATCAGGCGGAGGACCATTTCTCCCGACTTCCAGTCCAGGTTCCCCGTGGGCTCGTCGGCGAGGAGGAGGGTGGGGTCGCTCACCAGCGCCCGGGCGATGGCGACCCGCTGCTGTTCGCCGCCGGAGAGCTGTCTGGGCCGGGAATCGGCCTTCTCCTCGAGGGCCACCTCTTTGAGGACCGCGGCGGCCCTGGCGAACGCCTCTCCGCGGTCGAGGCCCTGGATCATCAGCGGAAAACTTACGTTCTCCAGGGCGGAGAACTCGGGTAGGAGGTGATAGAACTGGAAAACGAAGCCGATTTTCCTGTTCCGGATGGCCGCGACCTCCCGCTCCGTTCTCGAGAAAAGATCCACGCCGTCTATGATCACACGGCCTTCCGACGGCCGGTCCAGCGCCCCCAGAAGATTGAGGAGGGTGGTCTTCCCCACGCCGGAGGCGCCCGTGATCGCCGCCAGGTCCCCCCTCTTGAGCTCGAGGCCGAGACCTTCGAAGACGCGCAGGACCCCTTTGGGCAGGGGATACGATTTCCCCAGGTTTTCGGCCTTCAGGACGATGTCATTCATATTTCAACGCCACGACCGGGTCGACCTTGGAGGCGCGCCGGGCCGGAAAGAGTGTCGAAACAAAGCTGATGACCAGGGTCACGCCGACGATGGCCAGGAAGTCGAGAGGCCTGAGCCGGAAGGGGACGAACGAGATCTGGTAGATATCGACCGGGATCCTGATCAGCTGGAACGTGTTGGCCAGCCAGCACCAGGCCAGCCCTAGGACGGCCCCGAGCCCTGTGCCCAGGACGCCGATGAGCGCCCCCTGGTAAAAGAAGATCCGGCGGACATTCTGGGGGGTGGCCCCCATGGCCATGAGGATCCCGATGTCCCTCGTCTTTTCCATGACCATGAGAATCAGCGTGGCGATGATGTTCAGGGCCGCCACGATGACGATCAGGGTGATGGTCAGGAACATGATGTTCTTTTCAAGTTTAAGGGCGGAAAAGAGGTTCTTGTTAAGCTCCATCCAGGTCGTCACGTAAACCGTGTGGTTCAGCCCCTTCTTGATCCGTTCGGCGATGGCCGGAGCCTCGAAAATGTTCCGGATCTTGACCTGGAGAAAACTCACCTTGTCCTCGATGCCGAGGAGCTTTTGGGCCGTTGACAAGGACACCAGGGCCGTGTTGGCGTCGAACTCGTAGAGTCCGGTGTTGAATATCCCCGTCACCTGGAACCGCCGACGTTTCGGCATGAGACCCATGGGCGAGAGGTTCGCGGAGGGCGTGACGATGTCCACCAGGTCCCCCACCTGTGCGCCGACCGTGAAGGCGAGTTCCCGCCCGAGGAGGATGCCCTCGCGTTGACCGCCCTGCCCCGGGATCGCGCCGGCTTCGAGCCTTTGGAGCCAGGCGGCGCCGGGGAGCTCCCGGCTGAAATCGATGCCCTTCAACAGGGCCCCTTTGCTCTTGGCCAGTCCCGAGATGAGGACCTCGCTATACACGACGGGCGTCACCGAAAGGACCCCCTTATCGGCCTGGATCTTGTCGCCGACCGCGCGGTACCCGGCCAAGCCCTCGTTTGAGAGGTCCTGGACCATGATGTGGGACGTGGCCCCCAGGATCTTGGCCTGGACGTCCTCCTGGAACCCCGTAATGAGAGCGATGGCGATGACCAGGGCCGCGACGCCGATCATGATACCCAGGACGGAGATCAAGGTGATGAGGGAGATGAAGGCCTGCTTCCTCCGGGCCGTGAGGTAGCGGCGGGCGACGAAAAGTTCGAAAGTCATCGGGGCCTCAAGCGCCGTTCAACCGCCATCCGGGTTTTCTCATCTCGGCCGCAGGAGGGGAAACAGGATGACCTCCCGGATGGATTTCCTGTTGGCCAGGATCATGGTCAGACGGTCGATGCCGATTCCCTCCCCGCCCGCGGGCGGCAGGCCGTATTCGAGGGCCTCGACATAGTCCATATCCACGGCGTGTGACTCCTCGTCCCCCTTCTTTTTTTCCTCCGCCTGCTCCTCGAAGCGGGCCCGCTGCTCGGCGGGGTCGGTGAGCTCGGAGAAGGCGTTGGCGATTTCCATGCCCGCGACGAGCAGCTCGAACCTCTCGGCTTCCTCGGGATTGTCCCGGGACGTTTTGGCCAGCGGCGAGATTTCTTTGGGCGGGTTGGTGATGAACGTCGGCTGGACGATGCTGTCTTTGACGAACCTGTCAAATATGACGTCGAGGGCCTTGCCGAAGGTCAGCGGCTTTTTTTCGGGGGCCAGCGTCCCCGCGAACTCCTGGATCCCCTTGCGGTCGGCAAACCGGCTGGGGGCCAGGCCGCTGTAGTGGACGCAGGCGTCCATGAACGTCAGCCGCTTGTAGGGCTTTTTGAACGAGATCACATGCTCTCCGAAAGGAACGTCCTCCCGGCCGATGAGGTCGAGGGCCATCCCGGTCAAGAGCTCCTCGGTCAGGTCCATCATGTCGTAATAATCCTTGTAGGCCTCGTAGAACTCGAGCATGGTGAACTCCGGGTTGTGCTGGGCGTCGATCCCCTCGTTCCGGAAATTCCGGTTGATCTCGTAGACCTTGTCGAATCCGCCGACGACGAGCCGTTTCAGGTAGAGCTCGGGCGCGATGCGCAGATAGAGGTCCAGGCCGAGGGCGTTGTGGAACGTCTTGAAAGGCCGGGCCAGGGCGCCGCCCGGGATGGGGTGCATCATCGGCGTCTCGACTTCGATAAAGCCGCGGGCGTCGAAAAAGCGGCGGGTATAGGCCACGATGGCGCTCCGCAGACGGAAGACTTCGCCGACCTCCGGGTTCATGATGAGGTCGAGGTACCGCCTCCGGTAGCGGAGCTCGACGTCCTGGAGGCCGTGCCATTTCTCCGGAAGCGGGTGGAGGGACTTGGCCAGGAACGTGTAGGATTCGCAGAGCACCGTGAGCTCCCCGGTCCGGGTCTTGAACAGCGTCCCGCGCACCCCGAGGATATCGCCGAGATCGATCAGCGTGAAACGCTCGTAGGCTTTGGCCCCCGCGACGTCCTCACGGATGTACACCTGGAGCCTGGCCCGGCCGTCGGAGATGTGGAAAAACGTCGCCCGGCCCATCTTGCGGATGGAGAGGATGCGGCCCGGGACCTCGACGGCCGGCTTCTTGTCCTCGAGTTCCTCCTTGGAGAGGGACGCATAGGCCCCGACAATTTCGTGGACGGAATGCGTCTGCCCGGCCTTGTAGGGGAAGAGGGGGATCCCCTCTTCAGCGAGACGGCGGAGCTTCTCCCGGCGGGCGATCTCCTGGTCAGTGTCCCGCTCTTCGGGCTGCGGCGGCTCTGGTCCTTTTTCCTGGATGTCCTCTTTCTTGCTCATGACTTCCTTTTTGGCCGGCTCCGGCTTGGGCCGCGGGGCCCGGCGCCAGATGTTTCCGGACGGCGTCGAGGAGGCCGTTGACGAACGTCGCCGACTCCTGGCCGCCGTAGCGCTTGGCGATCTCGATGGCCTCGTTAATCACGATGGCCGGGACGAGGGCCGGCTCGTAGAGGAGCTCGCAGACGGCGATCCTCAAGATGTTGCGGTCGACGACCCCCATCCGGGTCAGGCGCCAGTTTTTCGAAGCCGCCTGGATGGTTTGGTCGATCTCTTCGCGCCGTTCCTGGATCCGGTCGACCAGCCAGCTCCCATACTCCCGGACATCGGCCGTCGTCTTCTGGTATTCCCAGTACTGCCGGACCAGCGCCCGCGGGTCGGCCGCGTTGAACTCCATCATGAAGAGCATCTGGAGGGCGCACTCCCGCGATTTCCGGCGTTTGCCCATGGCGTACTCTCGGGGGGGCCGCTCAGCGAAGCCCCGAATCCTTGATCAGGGTCAGCGTCTCGACCAGGGCGAAGGCGGCGTCGTAGCCCTTGTTCCCGGCCTTGGTGCCGGCCCGCTCGATCCCCTGCTCGACCGTGTCCACGGTCAGGATCCCAAAGGAGACCGGGACGCCGTCGTCCATGGCGATCTGGGCGAGGCCCTTGGTCACCTCGGCGCTGAGATAGTCGAAGTGGGGCGTGTCCCCGCGGATGAGGGCCCCGATGCAAAGGATGCCGTCGGCCGTCTTGGCCTTGGCGATTTTCTTGGCGACGAGCGGGACCTCGAACGAGCCCGGAACCTTATAGATCGTGAGGTCGGCCTCCTGGGCGCCCGTCTTCTGCAGGGCCTCCAGCGCGCCTTCGAGCAGCCGTTCCGAGATGAAGCTGTTGAACCGGCTGACGACGATCGCGATCTTGAATCCCTTGGCCTGAAGCTTTCCTTGGTGGATTTTCATTGTCTTCACGCTCCTGCGGGTGTGATCTGTTTTTCATAGATCCGGTATTTTTTATAGAGGTTCGCCCCGATCGAAACCGCGAACCTGTTGATGGCCTCGTTGTCCTCGAGCTGCCAGGAGAGTTCGCACCAGTCGTAACCCTTCCGGATGATGGCCTTTTCGAACTCGTCGTAGAGGAGATACGCCAGCCCCGTGTGCATGAATTCGGGGACGACGCCGAAGACGATCGCCCGGACGCCCGTGATCTTGCGCTTTCCGGCCAGGAACTTGAAGAGCCCGAAGGGGAAGAGCCGGCCGTTCATTTTGATGAACACCTGGTTGAAATCGGGGAGGGCGGACGCGAAACCGACCGTCTGGCCCTTGTGCTCCGCGAAAATGACCAGGTCCAGGTCGGCGAACGTGGCCAGGTTTTTAACCATGTGTTTCATTTCCGTGTCGGTCCACGGAACGAAGCCCCAGTTGTTCCGCCAGCCGGCATTGTAAATCTTGGCGATGTTCAAGGCGTCGTCCCGCAGTCTGGCCTTTGTGGCGGCCCTGAGGGTGAACTGCTTCGAACTGCGGAGGCCCGCGAGAAATCCCTCGACCTTGGCCGAAAGGTGCCTGTTCCGGCCCTTGAGGAACGCGTAGAGGTCCTTGGCTTTGACCAGGCCGCATTGCTCCATGAGGCTCAGATAATAAGGCGGGTTGTAGGGCATCATGACGACCGGGGGGGAGTCGAATCCCTCGAGAAGAAAGGCGCACTCATCGTTCATGGAGAGGTTTACCGGGCCCCGGAGCCGGTTCATGCCCCGCTCCGCGGCCCAGGCGGCCGCCGCATCGATAAGGGCCCGGGCCGTCCCGACGTCGTCGAAGCTTTCGTAAAGGCCGAAAAAGGCCGTTTTTTCACCATGGGATTCGTTGTGGTTCCAGTCGACCAACGCTACGATGCGGCCTACGGTCTCCGGCCCGCGGCAGGCCAGGAAATAGTCCGCTTCCGCGTGCCCGAAAAAGGGATGCTTCCGGCGATTGAGCCTGTCCTTCATCTCCATGATGAGCGGCGGCACCCAGCGGGGGTCATCCTTGTAGACTTTCCAGGGGAATCGGATGAAGTTCCTGAGGTCCCCGCCTGTTTCTACCTTGCGGACGGTCACACCGTTCATGGCCTCTCCTTCCCGAGTCCTGGTGAGGCCTATTTTAGCAGATGTCGGGGTCTTTTGCATCAAAAAGAAAGGCCGGCCGCCCCGGATTGAAGCTCCACGGACTCGCGTCCGCGGAATCCCGCGAAGGGGATTGAGGAAACAGGCGGATTATGATATTTTGGCTTTTCAGAGGGGCGGGCGCCCGTCCCGAAAAGGAGTGGATGATGAAGACCAAGACCTCGTTCGAAGAGCTCTCCCCCGACCGACTACGCTGGACCTGCTGCCCCGAGGGAATCCCCTTCTCGTCAAGCGACGAGGCCCCGGCCTGCGAGGACATCATCGGGCAGGAGCGGGCCCTCAAGGCCATCCAGACGGGCCTGGACATCAAGAGCCTCGGCTACAACATCTTCATCACCGGCATGGTCGGCACCGGCCGGACGACGACGATCAAGCAATTGCTGGAGCAGCTCGAAAAGGGCGAGAAAACCCCGGACGATATCCTCTACGTCAACAACTTCAAGAACCCCGACGAGCCGGTCCTCATCACCCTCCCGGCCGCACAGGGCAAGCTCTTCAGCGAGGCTATGGAGAAGCTCATCGACATGCTCCGGACGAGCATCCCGAACCTCCTCAAGAGCCAGTACTATACGGAAAAGCGGGACGCGACCGTCGAGTCCCAGCAGAAAAAGCAGCGGGACCTCCTCCAGCACTTCGAGGAGGAGGTGGCGGAAGAGGGATTTTCCGTGATCCAGGTCCAGATGGGTCTGTTCACCCGGCCGGACCTCATCCCGGTCATCGAGGGCCAACCCATCCCTTTCAACAAAATCGAGGGCCTGGTCAAGGAAAAAAAGATTCCCAAGGAGACCTTGGAGAAACTCCGCGCGAAATACGCGGAGCTGACGATCGAGCTCGAGGCCCTGTTCGAAAAGCTCAAGGAGATCGACGAGGAAACGCGGACGCTTCTCAAGAAATGGGACGAGGAAGCCATCTCCCCGCTCATCAAGGGCGCCATCGACGAGATGCGGACGAAGTTCCCCTCCCCGAAGATCGCGGCCTACCTGACCGAGGTCGAGCAGAACCTCGTCAAGACGATCGACCTTTTCAAGAACCAGAAAAAAGAGGACAAGGAAAAGGAGCCGGCGGACGAGTTCCATGAATACCGGGTCAACCTCCTTGTCGACAACTCGGACCAGAAAGGGGCCCCGGTCGTCATGGAGACCAACCCAACCTACCCGAACCTCTTCGGGTCGATCGAATTCTCCTACTCCCGGATGGGCCTCGGCCAGACCGATTTCACGATGATCAAGGCCGGGTCCTTCCTCAAGGCCAACGGGGGATACCTCGTCATCAACGCCCTGGACGCCCTGGTCGAGCCCGGCGTTTGGACGACCCTCAAAAGGACCCTCCGCAACCAGATCTTCGAGATCCAGAACTATCTGTCGATGTATTTTTTCTCCGGCCCCCGGATCAAGCCCGAGTCCATCAAGTCCGACGTCAAGGTCGTCATGATCGGCGACTTCTACATTTTCAACCTCCTCTACTTCCAGGACGAGGATTTCAAGAAGATCTTCAAGATCAAGGCCGAGTTCGATTCGGAGATGCCGAAGGACGCGGCGGCCATCGGCGACTACATCCGGTTCATCAAGAAGATCTGCACTGAGGACGGGCTTTCACCCTTCGCGAAGGACGGGATCGCCGCCCTCATCGAATACGCCACCCGGGTCGCGGGGCGCCAGAAAAAGCTCTCGACCCGGTTCCACGTCATCGCCGACGTCGTCCGCGAGTCCTGCTACTGGGCCCGGAAGGAGGGCAAGTCCTCCGTCGGCCGCGCCGACGTGGAGAAGGCCGTCGACGAGCGCTTCGAGCGGGTCAGCCTGATCGAGGACAAAATCCAGGAGATGATCGACGAAGGGACGATCATGATCGACACGGGGGGCGCCGTCGTCGGCCAGGTCAACGGCCTGTCCGTGTACGACATGGGCCAGTTCATGTTCGGCAAGCCGACGCGGATCACCGCCCGGACGGCCATGGGCCGGGCCGGCGTCATCAACATCGAGCGGGAGGCCGACATGAGCGGACCCACGCACAACAAGGGGGTCCTGATCCTCGGCGGCTACCTCCGGGGAAAATATGCGACCCGCCGGCCTTTCACCCTTTCGGCATCACTGGCCTTCGAACAATCCTACGGCGGCGTCGACGGCGACAGCGCCTCATCCACCGAGGTCTACGCCATCCTGTCCAGCCTCTCCGGGCTCCCCCTCCGCCAGGACATCGCCGTCACCGGGTCCCTGAACCAGAAGGGCGAGATCCAGGCCATCGGCGGCGTCAACGAGAAGATCGAGGGATTCTACGAGGTCTGCCGCGCCAAGGGACTGACGGGGACCCAGGGCGTCGTCATCCCTCATCAAAACGTCCAGAACCTGATGCTCCGGACCTATGTGGTCGACGCCGTCAAGGCGGGGAAATTCCACATTTACCCGGTCAAAACCATCGATGACGGGATCGAGATCCTGACGGGCGTCGAGGCTGGCGCGGCCCGGGAGGACGGGACATACGAGGACGGGACCGTTCACTTCCTCGTGGACCGGGAGCTCCAGCGGCTGGCCCGGGGCCTGAAGGCCTTCTCCGAGGCCGAGGAGAAAGGCAAGGACGGCGAGCCGCTGAGTTCCTAGGCGGCAGAGGCGGGCCCGGCGAGCCTCCGCAGGTTCGCGATTTCCCGGGCTTTCACGTAGCGCCACTGGCCCGGCTTGAGCCCCTCGAGGGTCAGGCCGGCGAATTGAACGCGCAGAAGGCCCGAAACCTCGTATCCCAAGGCTTCGAACATTTTCCTGATCTCGCGCTTCCGGCCTTCGTGGATCTCGATCCTGAGGAACGTCCGGCGCGGGCCGCGCCGCAGCACCTGGACCCGGGCCGGCGCCGTTCTCCGGCCTTCGAGGAAGACGCCTTTCCTGAGCTTGTCCAGGTCGTCCCCGGACGGCTCCCCGTCCACACGGACCTCGTAGACCTTGCCGATCTCGTGTTTGGGATGGGTGAGGCGGTAGGCCATATCACCGTCATTTGTCAGGAGCAGGGCCCCTTCGCTCTCGGCGTCCAGGCGTCCGACGGGATAGACCCGCGTGCGGAGCTTCGGCAGGAGGTCCATCACTGTGGGCCGCCCGAAGGGGTCCTTGACCGTGACGACCCGGCCGGCGGGCTTGTAGAGCAGGATGTACACCGGCCGGTCGTCCCCTCCCCTGACCCTCCGGCCGCTGACATCGACCCGGTCCCGGTCGGGATCGATTTTGTAGCCGAGCTCGTCCACGACCCGGCCGTTGACCCTGATCCCGCCCGCCTCGATCAGACGGTCGGCCTCGCGGCGCGAACAGACCCCCGAGTGGGCCAGGAACTTATTCAGGCGGACGAGCATGACGGGGCCCGGTGAAAGTCCGAGGGCTAAAAATAGAAGTTCAAGCCGCCGCTCACGGTAAACTGGCCGCTGGAGAGCGTGCCTGTCGTGGCCCCAGATACGGCGATCTTGACCTTCTGGTACTTGCCCTCGGCCGCGACCGCGAACCTCCGGCCGAGCATGATTTCCAACCCGGCGCCGATGTTGAACCCTCCATCCCTCTTCGTGTCGATGCTCTGGATGTCGGCAGAATAGTACCCGTAGCCTCCCGTTAAGTAGGGGTTCAGGAAGAGGAGGGGAAGGATCCAGCGGACATTGATCCCGGCGTAATTATAGTCGACCTTCCTGGCCGGGAAAGTATCGACGGGGTTGCTGGGGTCGAGGTTGTGGGCCACCTGGTAATAATTGACCTCGACGGCCAGCGTGAAGATTCTGATCCCCGCCTTGACCCCATAGAGGAAGGACGAGTCCGTGTTGAACGTGATGTTGCTGAAACTGGCCGTCTCCTGGGCCCAGCCTCCCTGGAGCCCGAAATAGATCCCGACGGCCGCCTGGGCCTGGCTGGTGAAGGCCAGGACCAAGACGGCAACGAGGAAAATTGTGGCCGTTTTTTTCATGCGTGGACTCCCTTTGCCCGGGCCAGCCGCCTGTTCAAGGGGCTTGGCCTCATCGGCCATGGCCTCAAACCCGGGAAACGTCCGGACCGTTCGCCCCCGGACGCCTCACCCATTATCCCGACAGCTTGAAAACTTGTCAAGACGGCCCAACCCAAGACGGATGAAGCGGTATTTACGGAACGATAGAAGGGCTGGGGGGGCTGGCCCTTGAACCTTTTCTTCTCCGCTCCGTATGAATCGTGTAGAATAGTGAATTGACCATGGCCAAATTACAGGTTCGAGAATCCCTATCTATGGCCTGGCTGTCCCTCCGGGCCAACAAGCTGCGCTCTTTTCTGACTCTTCTCGGCATCGTGATCGGCGTCCTGACCGTCATCGCGGTCGTTTCGGTCATCCAGGGGCTCAACAACTACGTCTACACCAAGATGTCCTTCTACGGCGCGAACGACTTCTCCGTCCAGAAGTTCTCGATGATGGGCACGTCCCTCAAGGAATTCCGCGAACAGATGAAGCGCAAGGACCTGACCCTGGTCGAGGCTCAGCTCCTCCGCGACCGGTGCAAGTCGTGCGAGCTCGTCGGGGCGACCACGAGCACCGAGCAGAACGTCAAGTTCGGCAACCAGTCCCTGAAGAACACGGAAATTCGGGGCGTCACCTATAACAGCCATGAGATCGGCTCGACCCTCGAGCTCGAGAGCGGCCGGCACATCCAGAGTCAGGACGAAACCAATTCCCGGCCCGTTTGCATCATCGGGTCCGATGTCGTGGAGAAGCTCTTCCCGACCATTGACCCCCTGGGCCGGTGGATCAAGGTCGGGACCCAGAATTTATTGGTCATCGGCACGGGCAAGAAGATCGGGAAGCTCCTTGGCTTCAGCCAGGACAACTACGTCCGGATCCCGATCACGACCTTCATGAAGATCTACGGCTCCCGGCGCTCGATCAACATCAATATCCACACCAAGTCCCAGGAGGACATGGTCCGGGCCGAAGAGGAGGTCCGCACGATCCTCCGGTCATGGCGGAAAAGGTCCTACAAGGACCCCGATGATTTTTCGATCGCGACCTCCGAGACCTTCATTCAATTCTACAAGACGGCCACGTCGGGCATCTATTTCGCCATGATCGCCATTTCGTCCATCGCCTTGATCGTCGGCGGGATCGTCATCATGAACATCATGTTCGTCTCCGTCTCGGAGAGGACCAAGGAGATCGGCATCCGCATGGCCGTCGGCGCCCGGCGCCGCGACATCCTCTTCCAGTTTCTCATCGAGTCCTCCGTGATCTCCGCCGTCGGCGGCATCATCGGCATCCTTCTGGGTTTCTCCGTGGCGAAGATCGTGTCCGCGACGACGTCCATGCCCTCGAGCGTCGATCCCGCCTCGGTAGCCCTGGCGATCGTCATGTCCTGGTCGCTGGGGCTGTTTTTCGGGATCTACCCCGCCAACCGGGCGGCCAAGCTCGACCCGGTCGAAGCCCTGAGGTCGGAACAATGAGACTCCAGATCGTCCGCGAGATTTTCGGCATGGCCATCGACTCGCTCCGCACCCACAAGCTCCGCTCGTTCCTGACGACCCTGGGGATCATCATCGGCGTCATGACGGTCATCGGCATGGTTTCGGTCATCCAGGGGCTGAATAAATCCTTCATGCGGGAGCTCCAATCCGTCGGGTCGGACATCATCGGGATCATGAAATACGAGCCGGCCCAGATGGGCCGCATGGACGAGGAGATGCGGACGCGGAAGGACTTGACCTTCGACGACGCCAAGGCCCTCGAAAAGGAGGCCACGCTCGTCAAGGCCGTCGCCGTCAGCGTCAGCGTCAGCGTCTTCGAGCAGGTCGAAATCAAGTACATGAACAACAAGGTCGACAACGCGATGGTCGTCGGCATGAATGAAAAGTGGCCGACCGTCATGTCCGTCTACCTTCCGAAGATGGGCCGGTTCATCACCGAGGCCGAGCTCGCCCACAGTGCGCGGGTCTGCCTCCTGGGCTCGGAGCTCGCCGACAGCCTGTTCCCGAACCTCAATCCCCTCGGCAAGGAGATCCGGGTCGGTAACGAGAATTTCACCGTCGTCGGCGTGCTCAATAAGCGGGGCCAGGTGTTCGGCCAGAGCCGGGACAATTTCGTCGGCCTGCCCGTGACGACCCTCATGAAGTATTTCGCCTACGAGAAGGACCGGCTCGAAATCATCGCCGTGCCCAAGACCCCCGGGACGCTCGACGAAACCATCCAGCAGATCAGCGACATCCTGCGCGTCCGGCGCAAAGTTCCCTATGGAAAACCCAACGACTTCGCGGTCATGACGACCGACACCCTGATCAGTCTCTACAAGCAGATCACGGGCGCGGCCTTCCTCGTTATGATCGTCATCTCCTCGATCGGCCTCGTCGTCGGGGGGATCGGGGTCATGAACATCATGCTCGTTTCGGTCAAGGAGCGGACGCGGGAGATCGGCATCCGCAAGGCCATCGGGGCCAGGGGCGGCGACATCCTCAAGCAGTTCCTGATCGAGGCCATCGTCCTGACGACCGGCGGCGGGCTTATCGGGGTTCTGCTCGGGTTCGGCATCGCCCTGCTGGTCAAGGTGGCGACACCTTTGCCGGCGGCGGTGTCCTGGTGGTCGGTCGGGCTCGGCCTGGGCGTATCGATCGCCATCGGGCTGTCCTTCGGGATCTTCCCGGCCCAGAAGGCCGCGCGCATGGACCCGATCGTCTCGCTCAGGTACGAGTAAACGAGCCCCCTTTCTGGGATTCACGCCCGGCGTTATCGGCCGCGCTAGCCTCTCTTCGGCCTCTCAGAGCGTGCGCTCTCCGCTTTCGCGATCCCCCGGCCCTCCAGGACACGGCGGATCGCCGTCGAGATGTCGCGCAGCGAGAAGGGCTTGAAGATGAACTCCCGGATGCCGATGGCTTTGGCCTTCTCGCGGTCCACCAGCTCGCTGAACCCGGTGCTGAGGATGATCGGCGTGCCGGGCCGGATCCGCAGGATGGCCTCGGCAAGCTGGCGTCCCGATATCTTTGGCATGGTCTGGTCGGTGATGATCAAATCGAAATCACCGGGGCCGGCCTCGAAAACCGCCAAGGCCTCGCCGCTGTCCTCTTTGGCCGTCACCGCGTACCCGAGGCGCTCCAGCATCGCCGCGAAGCTTTGGAGCTGGACGGCCTCGTCTTCGACGAGCAGGATCCTTTCGCCGGCGCCGCGGACGATCTCGGCCTTGCCCGGTGCCGGCTCCTGTTCCCCCTGGGCCCGCGGCAGGAAGACGCTGAATGTCGAGCCCCGGCCGGGTTCGCTGTAAACGATGATGCCGCCCCGGTAGCTCTGGACGATGCCGTGGACGACCGACAGCCCCAGACCGGAACCCTCTCCGGGCGCCTTCGTGGTGAAGAAGGGATCAAACGCGCGCTCCGCGACATCGGGCGTCATGCCGCACCCATTGTCGCTCACGACGAGGCGCACGTAGGGGCCGGGCCGGAGCTCCTGGTGTTTCGCCGCCATGGGGGCGTCGACCTCCACGGCCCTCAACGCAACCTCCAGGAGGCCGCCCCGTTCCCGCATGGCATGCGCCGCGTTGACGCAGAGGTTCACCAGGATCTGATGAATCTGGGAGGGGTCGGCCCGGACGACGCCGGCGTCCTCCCCGATATCCGCGTGAATCTCGATGCTCGCCGGCAGCGATGAGCGGAAGAACTTCAAGGCGTCCTTGACAACGGGCGCGACCCGGATGGGCCGGCGCTCCTGTTCTCTCTGCCGGCTGAAGGTGATGATCTGCTTGACGAGGTCCCGCCCCCGTTGAGCGGCCTCAAGGACGAGGGGCAGGGGGCTTTGGCCGCGGGCGGGACCCGCCAGGTCGAGAAGGGCGAGTTCAGTATTGATGATGACGGTCGACAGGATATTGTTGAAATCGTGGGCGATCCCCCCCGCCAGCGTTCCCAGGGCCTCGATCTTCTGGGATCGGCGGATGAAGTCGTCCTTTTTCTTGATCTCCGCCGTCCTCTGGCGGACCAACTCCTCAAGCTCCTCGTGCGACCGCCGAAGGATCTCTTCGGCCCGCTTCTGCTCGGTGACGTCGTGCACCATTCCGATGGAAAGGAAAATCCGTCCCGAGGCGTCTCTGAAGTGCTCGCACTTTTCGTGGACGCGACGGATTTCTCCGGTATCCTTGCGGACGACACGATGCTGGATTTCATAGCGGTCAAGGTTGTCGCGCAGCGAGCCCGAGAAAGCCGCATCCACGGCCGCGCGGTCGTCGGGGTGCACCCGTTCGAGGAAAGCTTCATATGTCGCGCCGAACTCTTGCGGGCGAAGACCGAAAATCCTGTAAACCTCATCCGACCAGGTCAGCTGGTTCTGGACCAGGTCCAGCTCCCAACTGCCCAGATGGGCGATCTCCTGCGCCCGCATCAACCGAACATCGTTCCGGCGCAGCGCCTCCTCGGCTTGAACTCTCTTGGAAATGTCGGCGGTGTAAATACGGACGGCCTTGAGCCGGGGAATCGGATTGATCGTTTCGCCGAAAACGTGGTTCCCGATAGTGACTTCGCGGCGGAGCGGAACCCCCTTTCCGTGGGCCAGATTCTTGAGGATCGCGGCCATATCCGAGGGAAGGAAAGGCCGGGGATCGCGGCCGTCCAGGCCGAGGCTCTTCAGGACCTTGCGGGCAGCCGGATTGGCGAACGTGATCTTGCCGGATTCATCGACCTCGAGAACGGGATTGGGATTCAGAAGCGGAAATGAAGCCAGACGCTTTGTCCGTTCCGTCGTCCGCTGTCCCGAAGGCAGCCGTTTTGAACGTCGCACATCCGCCATGGGCGTGACCCCCTTTTTTCTCTTCATATGTTCCGGCCGTCCAGGAGCTTCTCGATGTCGGCCCGGGTCGGGGCCGAAGGTTGAGCGCCGAGTTTTGTCACCGATAGCGCGGCGGCGGCCGAGGCGAAGCGTAGGGCCTCAACGATCGCCCTCTGCTCAGCCAGGGCTACGGCCAGAGCGCCATTGAAGACATCTCCAGCGGCGGTCGTATCGACGGGGCGGACCCTGAAGGCCGGGATCCGCCCTTCAAAATCGTCCGCCGCCGCGTAGCACCCCTTTTCCCCGAGCGTGATGATGACACCGCGGGGTCCCCGGGCGCGGAGGGCGGCCGCGGCCCGCCTGGCGTCCGATTCCGTGGCCACCTTAATCCCGGTCAGAGCTTCGGCTTCGGTTTCGTTCGGAGTGAGGATCGTCACGTTCTTGAGGAGCCCGTCATCGAGTTCGCGGGCCGGGGCCGGATTGAGGATGACAGGAATCCCGCGAATCCTCGCCGCCTCGACGGCCGCCCGGACGGTATCGAGAGGCGTCTCGAGCTGCATCAAGACGATGTCCGAGCCTTCGAACGCGGCCGCCGCCTTCTGGATGTCCTCGGACGTCAGCCGGGCATTGGCGCCCGGCGCGACCGAAATCGCATTCTCCCCGTCATCGGCTACGTTGATGAGCGCGACACCGGATGGCGCCCAGGCGTCGCATGCGACGAAACGGGTGTCGATGCCGTCGGCTTCGAAATTGCGGAGGGCCTGTCTCCCGAAGATATCATCCCCCGCGCGGGCGACGAACGTCACGCGGCCGCCGGCCCTGGCCGCCGCAACGGCCTGGTTCGCGCCCTTGCCCCCCGGAGACATCGAGAATGTGCCGCCCAGAATCGTCTCTCCGGGCCTGGGAATGCGCGGGACCCTGATGATCATGTCGGTGTTCGAGCTGCCGATGACGAGGATGTTCTTCATGATTTGTTTGGCGAGGCCAAGCGCTCCTCGAGCCAAGCCCTGGCCGCCTCGACGGCGGGTCCCAGTTTGTCCATCTCCGGTGTGACGAGTTCGATGAGCGACGGGCCTCCCCCGCCCTTAACAGCGACGACCGCCCCGACGACCGGGACGAGGCCCCGAAGGTCGGCCGCGAGCCCGTCCGACCGGGCGAAAACCAGATGCCCCTGGCCTTCGCCCGCGGTTCCGTAGACGACCGCGAATTCGCCGGCCCTCGTGATATTCAGGGCCAGGAGGCGGGCCTCATCGGGGGTTTTGTCCTGAAGGACGGCGGCGATCAGCCGGCCGGGGGCTTGGCGGATGATGTCCTGAGCTTCGAACGATGCTAGGCGCTCCTGGAGGCCGCGGATCCTCTTCCGCAGGGCCTTGCCATCGGCCGAGAGCTTCTCCACTTGGGCCGCCGCGTCCCGGGGCAGGCAGGAGAACGCGCCGGCGATCTTCCGGATGCCGCGGTCTTTGAGCCGGTAATCGGCCAAGGCGCGGCCGCCGCAGAGGAATTCGAGGCGGACATGGCCCCGGATCTTTTCGATCCCCAGGATCTTGATCAAGCCGACCTCGCCAGACCGGAGGCAGTGCGTCCCCCCGCAGGCGGAGTAATCGAAGTCCGCGACTTCGACGACCCGGAGAAGCCCCTGCTTCTTGGGGGGGCGCCTGAGCGGCACTTCGTTGATTCTCTCCTCCGGCACGAAATAGGTCTTGATTTCTCGGTCCTCCCAGACGACCGCGTTGGCCCGGTCCTCGACCCTGTCCGAGTCGTCGTCGGAGAGCGTCCGGAGGCCGATCTCCAGGGTCGATACGTCCTGGCCCAGATGGAAGCCCAGCGTCTCGCCCTTGAGAAGCTCGAAGAAGGCCTGGGAAAGGATGTGCTGACCCGTGTGCTGCTGCATGTGGTCGAAGCGTCTCGGCCAGTCGATCCGGCCCTTGACCTGCCCCAGGGGAACGTCCCCCTTCAGGACGTGGAGGATGACACCGTCGAGGTCGAGGACCTTGAGCACCTCGGTCCCGCCGAGCGTCCCCAAGTCCCACGGCTGACCGCCGGATTCCGGATAGAAACAGGTCCGGTCCAGGACGACGGCGGGCCATCCCTCGTACGTTCTTTTTTCGACGACCGCGGCCTCGAACTCCCTGCAATAGGCGTCTTCGAAGTAGAGCCGCCGGGCCCCGGGGGGGTTCCTCTTCTCATCACTGTCATTCTGGGACATCGCTATCTCCTCGGCCTCTCGGCAGATTATAAAAGAGGGGGTCAACTCTACGCAATGCCAAAAACGGGCCGCTTCTTACTGCCCGGCGAGGGCCAGGACACGGGCCGTCGTCTTGAAATGGGTCTTGGCCACTTTGTCCAGGATGTCCGGGCCTTTCTCGCGGACGAGCTTCACGGCCGCCGCCTCGACGATCGCCGACGCGCCTTTGGGCAGATCGGCGCCGATGTCCTTGGCCAGGAAATGGAGGCGCGTCAGGAACTCGGCTCTGGCCAGGATCGAGGCCGCCGCGACGGCCGGGTCCTCCTCGGCCCGTGGCATCTGGACGAGCTCGATGGCCCGGCCCTTCTTAAGAAGCGCCTCCCGGACGAATCTCTCGTCCCCGAACTGGTCCGTGACCGCTTTCCCCGCCGGCACCCGCTCCAGGATGTTTTCGATGGCCCGGGCATGGGCCCAGGCCAAGAGCCTGTTGAGGTTCCGGAGCTTCTCATAAAGCGCGTTATATTTCTCGGGGCCGACGCTCACGATGGAATGGACGTAGCCCCTTTTCAGGACGTCCGCGATCTCCCGGCACCGGGCGTCGGAAGTCCGCTTGGAATCCTTAACGCCGAGCTCGCGCAGCGCTCCCTCCTGGCCTTCGGGCATGAAAAATGCGGCCACGACGAGCGGGCCGAAGAAATCTCCCTTGCCTGATTCATCCGTGCCGATGCGGCCGGGCTCGGCCGGAAAAAGCTTCAGTTCCGCCACGGCTCCATCTCCCGCGCCCGCGGGCGCTATTCTTCTTTTCGATAGACGATTTTTCCGTCGACGATGGTCATCCGCACTCCGGCGCCCAGGATCTCCTCCGCGGGGATCCTGAAGATGTCCCGGCTGAGGACGACGAGGTCGGCGAGCTTGCCCTCTTCGATCGTCCCCTTGGACGTCTCGGCGAATTCCGTGAACGCGGCGCCGGCCGTATACGCTATGACGGCCTCCTCGACGGTGATTTTCTGCCCGGGAATCCAGCCGCCGGGGTTTTTTCCGTCGAGGGTCCGCCGCGTCACCGCGGCGTAGATCCCGGCCACTGGGTCCAGCGGCGCCACCGTCCAGTCCGACCCGAAAGCCAGGACCGCTCCGGCGTCGAGCAGTGAGCGAAAGGCGTAGGCGGTTTCGACTCTTTCCCGGCCGATCTTCTTTTCCGCCCAGCGGCCGTCGTCGATCAGGTGGTAGGGCTGAACGGAGGCGACGACGCCGAGCCGCCCGAACCGGGCGATATCCGCCGGCCTGAGATGCTGAGCGTGCTCGACGCGCCAGCGCCTGTCCCTCGGGCCGTTCTCCGCCATCACCCGCTCGAAGATGTCCAGCAGCAGGTTATTGGCCCGGTCGCCGATGGCGTGGATCGCCACCTGGAGCCCGGCCCGGTCGGCCTCGCGGATCCTCTTTTCCATGATGCCCTCGGGGAACATCTGTTCGTGGAGGAGCCCGGAGGTCTTGGGGTCATCGCTGTACGGGTCAAAAAAATAGGCCGTGCCCGATCCGAGCGAGCCGTCGACGAATCCCTTGAGCCCCGCCAGTTTCAGGAAGCGGCCGCCGAACGGCGACTTGATTTTGAGGCGGCTCAGAAAATCGACCTCCGTGATGGGAATATAGACGTAGAGCCGCGCCGTCAGCTTGTGCTGACGGTCGAGCTCCTCGGGGACTTCGAAGCTCGAAGCGTCGGCCATCTCGTGGACCGAGGTCACGCCATGGGCCGCGGCTTCCTTCAGGGACGCCTCGGCGGCCCGCAGCTTTTCCTGGAATGACGGCTCCGGGATCTTCGCGTAGACGAGCTCCATGGCCGCGTCTTTGAGGATTCCCGTCGGCTCGCCCGTCTTCGGATCCTTGACGATTTCGCCGCCGGCGGGGACCGGCGTGTCGCGCGTGATCCCCGCGAGCTTCAGCGCGGCGCTGTTGGCGAGAACCATATGCCCGTCGAAGCGGTTGATGCAGACGGGATTGTCGGGCGTCACGGCATCGATCCATTCCTTCCGGGGCAGCTCCGGCGGACTGAACTGCTCGTGGTCCCAGTCGCCGTTGATGATCCACTCCCCTTTTCCGATGCCGCGGGATTTGGCGGCAATCCTGGCCGCGAACTCCCCCCGGCTCGTCGCGTCCCGGAGCTGGAGGCTTTTCAGGGCGAAGCCGCCGGCCAGGAAATGGGTGTGGCTGTCGATGAAACCCGGGAGGACGAGCGCCCCCTTGACGTCGACGACGGCCGCCCGATCCCGGGCGAGCGTCCGGATTTCACCCGTCGTTCCGACTTTGTAGATTTTGTCTCCCCGCACGGCCACGGCTTCCGCCCGGGCCTGCCGGGGATTTCCCGTCCATACCGAACCGTTGATCAAAACGAGGTCGACCATTGTCCCTCCCGGAGAAGCCGGACACCCGGAGAATAACCCCAGGGCCATGAAAATAAGCGCCAGCGGCGCCGCCCGTTTGTTCATGAGATGACGCATCCTCCCAGGTCGGCCGGCATGACCAGCCGTCCCGAAAATCCCGCCCGGATCTCGGCCTCTACCTCGGCCTCGGCGAAGTCGAGCTCCCCGAGGAAATGACACGGCACGAGCGTCCTAACCCGGACCCGGCCGCTCCATGTCCCGAGGTCCAGGGCGCTCGTGTGCTTCGCGGCCAGAGCCGGGTACTGTGCGAAAAAACGCGCCGGCGCGCCGCAGTCGTGAAAGAGGGCGTCCGCGTCTTCCGCCCGCTCAAAGAGGGGTGGGTAAACGGGGGCGTCCCCGGAGAACAGGAGCTTGAGGCGGCCGCCCTCCAGCCGGAACTCAAACGCGAGGGAAGAAGCGTGATGCGGAACGCGATGCCCGGTGACCTCGGCGCCGCCCGGCAGTCCGACCGGCCGGCCCGGCGCGAGCTCGATGAACTCCACCCGGGTCCGGTATTGGGACTGCCAGAGGCCGAACAGGTCGAGGAGCCGGCCGCAGAAATCGACGCTCTCGGCCGAACCGAAGAGCCGGATGACGTGGTCCCGGAGCATCAGGCCGTGGACGAGGGACGGCAGTCCGTAAACGTGGTCCGGGTGGACGTGCGTGACGAAGAGGGCGGCGACATCGAGAGGCCGGACGCCGGCCCGGACGACCTTCTGGAGGACGCTCCCCGGGCAGTCGATGAGCGCGCAGAGGCCGCCGTCCCGCAGGAGGAATGCGGTGTTGTCCCGTTCCCGCGTGAGCAGCGCCCCGCCGGTGCCAAGAAAATAAACTTCCGCCATGCGCCTCCCGCTGAAGCTCCGCGGACCTACGTCCGTGGGATCCCGCGCAGGGGGTTGAAGCCCATATATAAAGGAATTCCCCCCCGAAATCAATCGGTTCCCGGAGGTTGGCCCCGGCCCGCGGATGTGATAGAATATTCGGCTTGGCAGACGCTTCGGCGTCCACTTCAGGAGGGAGCATGATCGACGCGACGCAGATCCGCAAAGGCATGATCATTATCATGGACGGCACGCTATGGCGGGTCATGGAAATGCAGCTCATCACGCCCGGCCGGTGGAAGGCCATGGTCCAGACCAAGCTCCGGAACATCCAGGTCGGGTCCCAGACCGAGCACCGCTTCCGCTCCGAGGAACGCCTCGAACAGGCGTATCTCGAGGAAGTCGAGATGGAATTCCTCTATAAGCAGGGCGACGAATACTTTTTTATGAATCTCGGGAACTACGAGCAGGTCACCTTGACCGCCGAGGCCATCGGCGACGGCGTCAAGTACCTCCTGCCGAACATGGTCATCAAGATCGAGTTGTTCGAAGGACGGCCGGTCGGCGTCGATCTGCCCAATGCGGTCGACCTCAAGGTCGTGGGCACCGAGCCGCGGCTCAAGGGGGCGACCCAGACGTCCATGTACAAGCCGGCGACGCTCGAAACCGGGGCCGTCATCCAGGTGCCCGAATTCATCAAGGAAGGGGACGTCATCCGGGTCGACACGCGGGACGACAAATACCTGGAACGGGCGAAGACGAAATAACCCGCCCTTAGAAATTCTGGCGGTACACCCCGACGTTCCCGTAGCTGTCCCGGACGCGGACGGTGATCAGGTTCTCGGCCCCGGCCGGGAGCTTGACGGAGAACTTGAACGCCTCGCTCCTCGAATCGCAGATCCCGTCCACCGGAAAGACCACCCGCCATTCGCCGGGCCGGACCAGGAACTTGACCTCTTCGATGTACGAGTACGCGTCCTCGGCCGTGAAGGTCACGTCGATCGAGGCGCCGTTCCGCGCGGCCGTGAAATTCTTGATGACCGGCAGGGAGTTGTCGATGACGAGGGGCGGGCTGACCTTCTCGGCGGTGAGGTCGAGCCCGGCGGGGTTGGACGGGGAATCGGACGCGGTGATCCGCACGAAATATGTCCCGTCCGGATAGGACAGAGTGTCAAAGGCGTAAAGAGTCTCGGTCCAGCCGTCCTGGATGACGCGCCATTCGGACTCGCCTTCCTTCCTCAGAGAGACCGTATAGCTGAGGGCGTCGCCGTTCTCGTCGGCGGCGTCCCAAACGATGGTCTGGAATCCTTTGCGCTCGGCCTTCTTGGCCGGGAAGCTGATCTTGAGGTCATCTTTTTTCTGGGCCTGTTCGGGTTGGTTCCGCTCGACCCCGAGGATGACCTCTTCCTGTTCGGGGAGCTTGAGATATACCTCGTTGGGCTTGAGGAACTCGAGCCGGGTGACCGCGGGCGCGATATTGGTCTGGAGGTAAAACAGGGTCAGCGTATCGAGGGCCGGCGAAACCTTGCCGGTCTGGGTCTTGAAGAGAGCCTTGATTTGGATGAACCGGCCCTTGGGGCTCAGGACCTGCTCCTCCCGCTTCTGGTACGGCGGCGACCATTCGCTCCAGGTCGAATTCGGCTCGTAGGTGTTGCCGCTCCGTGTCTGGAGCTGGATGCTCGAGCCGGCGTCGGCGGTCCCCTGCCACGAGATCCGGCCCCAGGCCGACAGTGTCCGCGCATCCAGCGCGCCGCTCAGGTATTCGCCCTCGAACCGCTGCTCCGTCAGGAGCTGGCCAAGATAGCAGGGGTTATTGGAGAGGATATAGATCCTGGAATCGAGGGGGACCAGCTGGTACACCTGCTCGGAATTCTCCTCGAGGAGGAGGGACACTTTCTCATCCCTGTCCACGGAGTAGATCCGGCCCCGGTTGCCGGTGCCGAAGATGACCTTCTGGTCGTCCGCCTTCCAGAGCAGGGTGTAGATCATCTCGTCACCCGAGCTCCAGAGCATCTTGGCCATCCCGTCCCCCGAGATCCTGTAGAGAGCTCCCGATTCTTTCTGGGAAGGCCCGAGGGCCACGAGGGCCTCCGCGCCCGAGATCCCGGCCAGGGAGGGCACGCTGACAGAGGTGACGGTCGTGCTGACGGTAGCCCCGCGTGCCGCCGCGCCGCCCGATTCGGGCCGCGCCTGGACGACCGCCCCTTCGTCCTTTCGGGACTTTGAAGGCGTTCCGGAGGCCGCGGCGTAGATCATGCCTTCGCGGTCAACGGCCAGGCTGCGGACCTCTTCGTACGGCGTTTCGAAGATGACCGTAATCCGGCCTTCCGGCGACAGGCGGTACACGACGCCGTTCCCGCCGCTTCCGGCGAGGACGTCTCCCCGGCCTGTCTTTTTCAGACAGAGGATATGGTTCTCCTCGGTCTTGAATATTTTCCGGCCTTCGCCCTGCGGAGTGACGTCATAGATCCCCCCCGTCTCGCCCACGGCCACCCAGAGGTTGCCTGAGTCCATGAACTCGAGGTCCCAAATATATTTCTCGGCCGGGTCGAAGAAGGATTCGCCTTTCAGCTTGTCCGTGATCCTGTAAACCTTGCCGTTCGGGGACGTCGCCGCATAAAGGGCGCCCCGCTTGTCCTGGATGAGGCAGGTCACGTCCATTTCCGGAGCCTGGAAATAGAGCTCCGCCTTGCCGTCCTTGCCGATCCGGTAAACCTTGCCGCCGTGGCCGGTCCCAAGATAGGTGATCCCGTCGGGCGTCAGGAGGACCGACAGGTAAAACTCCTCCATCGGGGCCTCGATCTTCTGCTCCTTGGGGGCCAGGGCCAGGACGCCGTCGTTGGAGACCGATACGCCGGCGAGCTTGCCTTTGAGGAAATCCTCCTTCGTCCTGAGCTCCCACTTCTGGGGAACGACAGCTTGGAGCGAAAGGCAGAGTCCGGCGATTCCCAGAAGGCCGAACAGGGGAAGCTTTCTCATAGGCTCGATCTCCTACTTTCGGATTTTGACGGGGATCACGGCTCCGCCCCGGAAGACGTACGGGACGGGGAGCTGGTACTCGCTGAGCGTGGAGCGCGTGAGGTCCATCGGGGCGGACGCCGAGGCCCGGGGCGACGTGAACATGGACTTGAGCGTCGGCGGGAGGTTCGGCATTTCCTCGCCCTTGAGGAAAATCCCGGGCTTGGGCGCGATGATCTTGAAATAGATGCGGTTGTTCTTCCTGAGGTTGCCCAGAATCCGGATGAGCTGGCTGAGGCTTCTCGGCATGAATTCCTGGACCCGGTACTGGGACCGCTCGACTTGCGCCATTGTGGCCGCGTCGCCGACGACGATCTGGAAGTCCGTGCCCGCCGGGAGAGCGGGCGCCAGGAACGTCACTTCCTCGACCAGGCTTTCCTCCTTAAGGGTCCGGAAATAAACCTTGATCTGGATTTTTTCCCCTGGAGAGGCTTCATACTTGTCGAGGAGGACCTTTTCAAGGAAACACAGCCGCGCCTCCTCGAGGGCCCGGACATTGAGGTCGATCCGGAATATCCCGACGTCCTTAAACTCGTTGTTTCCCAGGTAATAGACGACGGCCGCCAGGAGCCCGGAGAGGCTTGTCGCCGAGGTGTCATAATTCCCCGAAAAAAGGTCCTCGACGTGGATGCTCACGCCCCTGTCCAGGAAGATGTCTCCGTCGAAGTCGAGGGACAAGTACCCGTAGGCCCTTTCCTCGCCGGTGATGAGGGAGGAGACCGAGAGGTTCACGAGGGCCGGAGTCAGGAACTTATCGTTGACGAGCTTGAGCTTGAATTCCTTCTTGTCCAGGGGGCCGTCCTGGAGGGAGATGTTGAGGGGGATGAGCGCAGGCATCTTCCCGATCTCTCCGACAGCCCCCGCGGTCCGGTCCTGGGATATGCGGCCGATCACGGGTCCGGTCGCCGCCATCTTGAAGGAGCTTTCAAGGCTCGGGACGACGGTCAGGATGCTGGCCCTCGTCATGGCGTAGTCCACGGCGCCCAAATTGTAGAACGGGTGGCCGAAGGCCAGGATTTTGGAACCGTCGACATAGGTCACGGTCCCGACGGCCGAAAGGTCCAGGTCCCCCCCGATGAGTTGGACGCCGACCGCATCCCCTTCCTCGAGCGAGGCGCCCTTGGGCGGCGTGACCGGGGAATCCTGGGCACCCGCGCCGGCCTGCACGGGTCGGAAGCCCAGGCCCGCGAAAAACGACCGGGCGTGCTCATAAGCCCAGGATGAGAACCCGCTGAAGACCAGGGGCACGTTCAGGGGAACGAGAGCCTGGCCGTCAGGAGAAGAAACCTTCCGCGTCTCGAAGGTCGCGCGGTAGAGGGCGGAGAGGTCCTCGAGCGTCATGCTGCTCCGCATCGGGGCGGCGTCGGGGATGCCCGGCCGCGGGGAGCGGGGCTCCTTGTCCAGGGCGAGCATCTCGTCGATCGGGGTGATCCCGGCGATGGCCGCCTTGGAATATGAAAAACTGAAGGCCACCGCGCCGATGAGCTTCCCGTCGATGTAGACGGGGCTGCCGCTCATACCGCTGATGACGCCCGTCGACTCCAGCCCTTTGCCCGTAAGCCTGGCGATGATGACACTCCGCTTGGGCTGGACATTGGGCAGGATGCCGATGATCTCGGCGTCGAAGTCCTCGATCAGCGTCCCCGAGAAGACGGTCCTTCCCCGGCCCTTCATGCCGGGCTTGATCTGGGCCAGGGGCATGGTCGGGGAAGCCGCTTCGGAGACGAGGGCCAAAACAAGGAGGCCGAGGAGAAGAACAAAAATCCGGCGCGCGTTATGATTCATGTTTTTGTGTTCCCATGGAAATGGCCGGGAGCCTCCGGGCCGCCCGGCAGCAGGGCCGTCATCATATAATGCCCAGGACCTTACCGCATTTCTCGAAAGCGGCCAGGATCGCGTCCAGCTCCTCGTCCGTGTGGCCGGCGCCGTAGCTCGTCCGGATCAGGGCCTGGCCCTGGGGAACGGCGGGGTAGATCACCGGCGTCGTGAAAATGCCCTCCTCCCGGAGAAGCTTCCAGAGCATGAATCCCTTTTCGTCGTCGCCGACGAGGATGGGAATGATGGGCGTCTGGGAGGGGCCGGTCTTGTAGCCCATGGCCTGGAAGCTCGTGCGCATCTTCGTCGTGATCTCCCAGAGCCGCTTGCGGAGCTCGGGCTGGGTTTCGAGGATTTCCAGGACGGCCAGGACGGAGGCGACGGAGGCGGGGGTCGCCGCGGCGCTGAAGATCAGGGAGCGGGCGTGATGCTTGATATAGGAGATCACCTTCTTGTCGCCGACGACGACGCCGCCGATCGAGGCGAAGGTCTTGCTGAACGTGCCCATGATGAGGTCGACGTCGGCTTCGAGGCCGAAATGCTCGGCCGTGCCGCGGCCGTTGGCGCCGAGGACGCCGATGCCGTGGGCGTCGTCGATCATGACCCGGGCGTGGTATTTTTTGGCAAGGGGGATGATGCCGGGAAGATCGGCGATGTCCCCTTCCATACTGAAAACGCCGTCGACGACGATGAGCTTCCCGACGTCGGGATTCAGCGAGGCCAGAAGCCGTTCGAGGTCCGCCATGTCGTTGTGTTTGAATTTATAAACGTCCGCGAACGACAGCCGGCAGGCGTCGATGATGGAGGCGTGGACCATCCGGTCGGCGATGATGGCGTCGCCCTTGCCGGTAATCGTGGGGATAATGCCCAGGTTGGTCTGCATCCCCGTGCTGAAGGTCAGGGCGGATTCCCTCTTCATGAACTTGGCCAGCCGGAGCTCGAGCTCCTCGTGGAGGTCGATCGTGCCGGTCAGGAACCGGGAGCCGCAGGTCCCGACGCCGTAGCGGTCGATGGCCTTCTCGGCGGCCTCCTTGACTTTGGGATGGTCGGCCAACCCCAGGTAGTTGTTCGAGCCGACCATGATCATCGCCCGGCCCTTGACCTTGATGCGGTTCCCCTTGGCTTCCTGGATGGGCGTGAAGTAAGGGTACAGGTCCGCCGCCTGGTATTCCTCGGCCCGCGTGAATTCCAGACATTTATCAAAAAGATCCATTCCGTCCTCCATCGTCCGCCTGTTCAGAATTTATCGGGGCTGGCCTCCGGGTTTCCCCGGAGGGGACGCCGATATCGTTGACCGCCGTGGTCAAATCCCATACAATTCCGTTTATGAAAGTCCTCGTCACCGGAGGAACAGGCTTCCTGGGGAGCCACCTCATCGACCGGCTGCTCGAGGACCCCGACACCGAGGTTTACGCCCTGGTCCGGAACCCGGCCAAGGCCCGCCGCATCGAAGGAAGGGATCGCCTGCGGCTCCTCGAGGGCGACCTTTCGAGCCTCCCGAGGCTGCCGTCGGGCCTATCCGTGGTCTTCCATCTGGCCGGCCTGACCAAGGCCTGCAAACCAAGCGAATATTATACTGTAAACCAGGCCGGTACGGCAAGTCTTTTTCGCGCTCTGGCCGCGGAAGGCGGGTGGCCCCGGGTCATTCACCTCAGCAGTCTGTCGGCCGCGGGACCTTCCTCTCCTGGAAGGCCCGTCCGGGAGGACGACGAACCACGGCCCGTATCTCACTACGGGCGTAGCAAGCTTGCCGGCGAGCGCGAGGCCCTCGCCTTCAAGGACCGGTTCCCGCTCGTCATCCTCAGGGCGGGCGCCATCTACGGGCCGCGCGACGAGGATTTTCTGGAATTTTTCCGCTGGATCCGGAAGGGCATCCTCCCCGCCTACGGACGGCGGAGAAAGACGCTCAGCCTCTGCGCCGCCCGGGACGTCGTCGAGGCGCTCACTCTGGCCGCGGCGGCCGAAGTCCGAAGCGGCGAGATCTTCAACGTCGCCGCCGCCAGGCCGGCGACCTGGAATGAGATGGGCGAAACGGCGGCCCGCATCCTCGGGCGCAAATTCCTCCGCGTCCGTATCCCGGCCTGGGCGATCTTCGCCGTCGCGGCCGCGTCCACGGGGGCCGGCCGCGTACGAGGCAAACCGGCGGCCCTCAACCTCAGCAAATTCAATGACATGCGTCCGGACCACTGGGAGGCGGACGTCCGGAAGGCGCGGGAACTCCTGGGCTTCGAAGCCCGGATATCCCTGGAGGAGGGGCTTCGGGAGACGATCGACTGGTATGTCCGGAACGGGCTCCTCTGAGGGAACGGTCGAGGATTGTCTTTATTTTTCGCCCCCCATCATCTATAATTGGGATAGCCCATGAATAGAAGAACCGTCATCACGGGTACCGGTCATTACGTTCCCCCCAGGGTGGTCACAAACCAGGACTTCGAAAAACGAATGGACACGTCGGACGAGTGGATCCGCCAGAGGACCGGGATCGTCACGCGGCACCACGTCGAACCGGGGGTCAACACCTCGGACCTGGCCACGGAAGCCGCCCGGATGGCCATCCAAAACGCCGGTATCGATCCGGGCACCATCGACTTCATCGTCGCCGCAACCCTCTCGCCCGACCATTATTTTCCCGGAATCGGGGTCCTCGTTCAGGCGAAGCTCGGCCTCGGCACGCTGGGCGCCCTGGACGTGAGGAACCAGTGCAGCGGGTTCATCTACGCCCTGGCCGCGGCTGACCAATTCATCCGGGCCGGCACTTACAAGAGGATCCTCCTCGTCGCCGCCGAGGTCCAGTCGGCGAACCTCGATTATTCCGACGAAGGACGCGACATGGCCGTGCTCTTCGGCGACGGCGCCGGGGCCGTGATCCTCGAGCCCAACGACACGGATGACGGACGGGGCCTCCTCTCGACCCACCTGTATTCGGATGGGCGCTTCGCCTCCCAGCTCTGGATGGAGAAGCCGTGCCCCGGCGACAACCCGACCTTCCAAAGGGAATTTTTCGACCAGGGCAGATTCTATCCGCGGATGGACGGGCGGCAGGTGTTCGTCAATGCCTGCGAGCGGATGCCCGAAGCCGTCCGCACCGGCCTCGAACAGAACGGGCTGACGGTGGACGATATCGACACGCTCATCCCCCATCAGGCGAACGACCGGATTTCCCTTATGGTCGCCAAGAGTCTCAAGCTCCCGGTGGAAAAGGTCGTCCGAAACATCGACCGGTTCGGGAACACCACCGCGGCCTCCATCCCGATCGCGCTCGACGAGGCGGTCAGGGGCGGCCGGATCCAGAGGGGACACATCGTCGCCCTGACGGCCTTCGGTTCGGGTTACACCTGGGCTTCGGCGATCATCCGCTGGTGACACCGGGCTTTTTTTCACATACATCGAGGGTTAGCGAATGGGGTTGTCAGGGAATGGAGAATTATGCTAGCATGGGCGGCAATGATTGACCATTGCCGCGAGGAGGTTCGCATGAAAAAGACAGTCTTGACACTCACGGTGCTGGCCTTCCTGGTGTTCACCGCCGGGAGCGCTCTGGCCCAAAACGCCGAGGACGCCAAGTTCAAGAAGTTCCAGGACACGTTCTGGGATACGTACTTCAAGCTCTTCCCCACGCAGGGCACCCTCCAGGGCTTCACCAAGTACAATGACAAGCTCGAGGACCTGAGCCAAGCGGCCATCGAAAAATTTCTGGACAGCATCGACGGCTTCAACCAGGAGCTCGTCTCCAAGATCGACAAGTTCAAGCTCTCGCCCGACCTGCAGCTCGAGCAGGAGATGATGCGCGATTTTCTGGACATGCAGGTCCTGAAACTCGAAAACTCCCTCTTCTTGATCGACAATCCCCTTTACTACAACGATCTCTTCGTCAACAGCATCCGCTCGCTCATCACCCGGAATCCCGCTGCCCCGGCCGCCGCGGCGCGGGCCAAGCTCCTGCCGGCTCTGATCAAGAAAGCCAAGGAAAACCTGAAGAACCCGCCGCAGGAATACACCCAGGCTGCAATCAAGCAGATCCCTGGAGTCATCGACTTTTACAAGACGGATCTCCCCAAGCTGGCGGGGTCGGCCCCCGGCCTCCTGGCGGAGACCCAGAAGATCCTGATGGCCCTCGACGACTACCAGAGATTCCTCCAGAACGAGCTCCTGCCCCGCTCGACGGGCAACTTCAGGAACCCCGAGGCGCACCGCAAGGCCATCCGTTACCTGAGCCAGGGCAACCTCTCGATCGACCAGGACGTCGTGGCCCGCTCCACGGCCGATGCCAGAAACATCCGTCGCGAGATGTTCATGGTCTGCCTCCCGTTTTACAAGATCATGTATCCGGACGTAAACATCGAACAGCTCGGGGCAAATATCGCTGATAAGGCCGCCCGCGAGGAGCAGGTTCGCCGGACGGTCATCCAGGGCGTGTTCGATAAGATCAAGACGAATCACGTCGGAAGGGATGAGTTCCCCGGCCGGGTCAGCCAGGCCGCAACCAGCATCAAGGGCTTCATCCAGGACGCCAAGCTGCTGGACCTTCCCGACGAGAACCTGGCGATCGAATCCATGCCGGCGTTCATGACCGGCTCCCTGTGGTACGTGCTTGCCGGGCCGGGCGCTTTCGAAGCCAGCGGCCCGTACACCCTTTACGTCCGGCCCATTCCCGCCGACTGGCCCGTCGAGACGGCCACATCCTTCCTCGAAGAGCACAACAACTACTTGATTGATTATCTGGCCATCCAGAGGGCCTATCCCGGGAGCTTCGTGCCGACCTATGTCACCCGGAAAGACCCGTCCGTCGTCAAAAGAATGGCGGCCAACCAGGCCCTCATTAAAGGCTGGCCGCTCTACCTCGAAGAAATGCTCGTCCTGAACGGCTACAACAATTTCGACCTCAGGAGCCGGTTGAATGAGCTCAAGGTCCTCCTGAAGACGGTCATCGGCTTCCAGATGGACATGAACGTTCACGAGGGGACCTGGAACAAGGACCAGGTCGTCAACTATATGATGAGGGGCGGTTTCATGACCCAGGTGGAGGCCGAACGGCATTGGGATTTCATCGTCCTCAATCCCGGGGAATCGACCTTGCCCTACATCGGCTACCAGGAGATCCTGGACATGGACCAGGAC
Source organism: Candidatus Aminicenantales bacterium (assembly GCA_049513915.1). Lineage (GTDB taxonomy): Bacteria > Acidobacteriota > Aminicenantia > Aminicenantales > Saccharicenantaceae > DATKJS01. The sequence continues at coordinate 50,445 of JBEKVN010000020.1, forward strand.
TACCGCAAGCTTAAGGGCAACGCCTTCAGTCAGAAGGAATTCCTCCAGAAGCTCCTGAGCTTCGGAGCGATCCCGCTCCGGACGCTGAAGACGAAAATAGCTCAGTAACTCAGGGCACGGGCGGCCGGGAGCGGATTCCCAGGTCTTTCTGCCCATATATCGAGGAGGTAGAGGCGGGGATGCAAACGACCGTCCATCCTCCCCGTCTCGTGGATTCCCATGCCCACCTGGACGCGCCCGAATTCGATCCCGACCGTGAGGAGGCCGTGCGGCGGGCCTTCGCCGCCGGGATCGTGGCCATCCTCTGCCCCGCCGACCTCACCCGGCCCGGGAGCCTGCCCGCGATCAAGGAGCTGGCCAAAACTCACCCGGCGGTCCTGGCGGCGGCCGGGGTCCACCCGCACCAGGCCAAGGACTTGACCGACGGCCACCTCCGTGAACTCAGCGACCTGGCCTCACGGGGAGAAATCCGGGCCGTGGGCGAGATCGGTCTCGACTACCATTACAATTACTCCACCCCCGAGAGCCAGCGGGACGCCCTTCGCCGCCAACTGCGGGCCGGCCGCGAGCTCGGCCTGCCGGCCATTCTCCACAGCCGTCTCTCCGGGGCGGACGTCATAGACGCCGTGGACGGCGAGCGCTTCACGGGCGGCGGGATCCTCCACTGCTTCACGGAGGATTGGGACACGGCCCGGGGCATGCTCGACCGCGGGTTCCTCATCTCGTTTTCGGGCATCCTGACCTTCCCCAAAGCCAACGACCTCCGGGACGTCGCCAGGAAGGTCCCCCTCGACCGTCTGCTTGTCGAGACCGATTCGCCGTACCTCACGCCCGTGCCGTTCCGGGGCTCCGTCAAACGCAACGAGCCGGCTTTCGTCGTCGAGACGGCGAAGCTCCTGGCCGGGCTCCGGGGCCTCCCCCTTTCGGAGCTGGCCGGGGCCACGACGGAGAATTTCGCCCGCTTGTTCCCATTTGAAAAAACGGGCCTCCGGTGCTAAGATAGGCCCGCCATGGCCCAGGACCATTCTTTCGACATCGTCTCCCGGATCGACCTTCAAGAGGTGACGAACGCCGTCAACATCACCCTGAAAGAGATCCGGAACCGCTTCGACTTCAAGAACAGCCCGGTGGACATCATCGTCGAGAAGGACAAGCTGACTCTCGTCGCTGAGGACGATTTCAAGGTCAAGGCCCTCCGGCTGGCCCTCGAGGAGAAGCTGGTCAAGAGGAAAGTCCCTCTCCGGGCGCTCAGCTACCAGAAGATCGAGGACGGACCGAACAGGACCGTCAAGCAGGAGGTCCTCTTCCAGGTCGGCATCCCCATCGAGAAGGCCCGGGAGATCGTCAAGCTGGTCAAGGCGGCCAAATTCAAAGCCCAGGTCGCCATCCAGGGAGACGAGGTCCGGATATCCTCGCCCAAAATCGACGTCCTCCAGGAAGTCATCGCCTACATCAAGGGCCGGGACCTGGGCATCCACATGCAGTTCATGAATTACCGATGACCCTCCCTTTTCCCTTCGCCGCGCGCTGGATCTCCGATGCCCAGGAACGGGACCTGGCCGCCGTTTACGGGGATATCAAACCCGACCTCGATCAGGTGGAGGAACAGCTCGAAGCCTGGTCACGTTCGGCGAACCCCCTCACGGCCGAGGTCAGCCGGTACATCCTCAGGAAAAGGGGGAAGAGGCTGCGGCCCGCTCTCGTCCTCCTCACCTCGCGTCTTTTCAAGGCCGGAAGCGAGGAGAACGTCTTCCTGGCCTCGCTCGTGGAGCTCGTCCACACAGCCAGCCTGATCCACGACGACATCGTCGACAAGGCCGACGTCCGCCGGGGCGCGGAATCCGTCCACTCCAGGTGGGGGCCCAATATCACCGTGCTCCTCGGCGACCACCTCTACATCAAGTCCATCGGCCTTTCGCTCCAGTCCAGGCACGACCGGGTCATCCGCCTCCTGGCCGACGTCTCGGGCCGGATGATCGAGGGCGAACTCGACGAATGCGCCCTGGGCGGCGACCTCGGGATATCCGAGGAACGTTACCTGAGGATCATCGAGGACAAGACGGCCGTCCTGTTTTCGGCCTGCTGCCGGTTGGGCGCCATCCTCGGCGAGGCGACCCCCGCGGAAGAAAACGACCTGGCCGATTATGGCACGAATCTGGGCATGTGCTTCCAGATCGTCGACGACCTCCTGGATTTCACGGGCGACGAAAAGGCCCTCGGCAAACCGGTGATGTCCGACCTGGGCGAAGGGCGGGTTACCCTTCCCCTCATTCGGGCCCTCCGGAGCGACGGCCGTCCGAACCGCGAACGGATCGCCGCCTTTCTCCGGCGAAGGGACCTCGCCGAAAAGGAAAAGGACGGCTTGCTCGACCTTCTTTCGACGAGCGGAGCCCTGGATTACACGGCCGCCAAGGCCCGCGAATTCTCGGAGAGGGCCGTGGCCCTCCTCGGCCGCTTTCCCGAGTCCGGGCCGCGGCAGGCGCTGGCCGCCCTGGCCCGTTTCGTGCTGGGAAGAGACCGCTGACCCGCGGCCGTCGGGTTTCCCGGCGTCATCAACCTGAGGAGCGATGGCGATGATCGAAACCGAGGTCAAAATCCGGATCCAGGATCCCAAAGCGGTCCTGGCCAGTCTCCTGGCCCTGGGGGCCGTTGTGTCCCGGGAGCGCGATCTCGAAGACAACACCCTCTACGACTTCCCGGGGGAAAAACTGCGAGCGGGACGGCGGGCCCTGCGGCTCCGGAAATCCGGCCGGCGCCAAACGCTGACGTTCAAGGGAAGCCCGCACCCGTCACGCTCCTTCAAGGTCCGGGAGGAATTCGAGACGGCCGTCAGCGACGGCGGTCAGGTCCGGAAAATCCTCAAGGCCCTCGGCCTCCAGCCGACCTTTACCTACCGGAAACACAGGACGATCTTGCGCAAGGGGAATCTGCTCATCTGCGTGGACGAGACGTCCGCCGGGGATTATCTCGAAGTCGAGGGGAAACGGCACGAGATCACGCGCTTCGCCCGAAGCCTGGGATTCGGCCGGGCGGACTTCCTGCAGACGGATTATGTCGAGTTGATCGGGCGGGAAAGGAAAAAAGGGGAGGCAAAAACCGCGGGCGGCTGAGCGGAGGGCCCGGCCTTATTCGTCCTTCTCTTCTTTGAGGCCGTCCTCGATTTCTTCTTCGACTTCTTCCTCTTCTTCCTCGACATCCCCCTCGGCGTCCTTGCCGGCCTCCACGTCGCTGAGGTCCTTGCTGGTCGGGGGCGCGGGCTCCCCGAGATCCTCCGCGACGATCTCGGCGCCGACGAACATGCGCTCATCCTGTTCGGGGATCTCGTCTTTCCCCGTGGGGATAAGCTCGAACTCGATGAGGCCCGCCTTGACTTCCGACTGGGCGATGCGGATCAGGTTCCTGGACTTGGCCTTGATCTTGGGTTTGGCTCCCTTGAGGAGCTGCTTGGCACGCTTCGAGGCCAGAATCACGAACCTGAATTTGCTGTCGATATTTCCAAAACTATCCAACTCGTTAGACTCCTCAGAGGGATTTTCAGGGAATTCTTGCTAAGGATACCAAAAAACCGGAGAAAATGCAAGCGGCCGGGGGGCGGGGGATATGGGAGGCGGCGATTAAGGCCGCCCGAAAGCCCCCGCTGGGGATTCCATAGCTCATTCAAGATATCTACCAGAAGTGCGCCTCCGAGTCACTCCGTCGCACTTCTGCTAGTCGCTCCTAAGAATTCGCTCCCGGCCGGCGGCCTTAATCGCCGCCTCCAGCGGCTTCGCGGACGACCGGGGAGGGATGCTCGGTCCCGAATTCCTTCTCCCAGCGGGCGATGACCAGCGTCGCGAAACTGTTGCCCAGGACGTTGAGAGAGGTCCGGGCCATGTCCATAAGCTCGTCAATTCCCAGGATGATAAAGACGGGCTCCGTGGGCAGGTTGAACTGGGCGACCGTGCCCAGGAGGATGACGAGAGAAGCCCGGGGAACGCCGGCGACCCCCTTGCTCGTCAGCATCAGCGTGAAAACGAGGAGCAGCTGCTGACCGAAACTCATGTGGACCCCCGCCGACTGGGCCACGAATATGGCCGCCAGCGACAGGTAGAGGCTGGAGCCGTCGAGGTTGAAGCTGTAGCCCGTGGGCATGACGAAGGCGACGATCTTCCGCGGGACGCCGATCGCCTCCATGGCCTCCATAGCCCGGGGCAGGGCCGCCTCGCTGCTCGTCGTCGCGAAGGCCAACGTCACGGGGTCGATCATGGCCTTCAGGAACTTCCGGATCGGGGCCCGGATGAAGAGGGCCACGGGAAAGAGGACGGCCAGGACGAAAACCACGATCGCGGCGTAGAAGGTCGCCAGGAGCTTGAAGAGGTTGACCAAGATCCCCAGGCCCATGTGGCCGACCGTATAGGCGATGGCGCAGCCGACGCCGACCGGGGCGAAGAGCATGACGATGTTGGTGAACTTGAACATGAGCTCGGCCAGGCTTTCGGTCACGGTGAGGAGAGGACGCCGCTTGGCCTCGGAGATCAGGGCCAGGGCGATCCCGAAGACGATGGCGAAGATGACGACCTGAAGGATCTGGCCGTCGGCCACGGCCTTGGCGATGTTTTCCGGAAAAATATGGATCACGATGTCGGACGCCGACTGCTTAGCCGCCGCGAGCTGTTCCGTTTTGGCCACGGCCGGCAGGCTGATCCCCTTCCCCGCCTGGGAGATGTTGATGGCCGCGAGCCCGATGAACAGGGCCAGGGTCGTCACGATCTCGAAATAGACGAGCGCCTTGATGCCCATCCGCCCGACCTGCTTGATGTCCGAATGCCCGGCGATGCCGACGACCAGGGTCGCGAAGAGGAGGGGCGCGATGATCGTCCTGATCATCCGGAGAAAGATCTGGCTGAAGACCCTCAGGTTGACGGCCACGGCCGGAAGGTCGTAGCCGAGCCCGGCGCCGATGACCATGCTCACGAGGATCCAGGTCGTCAGGGAACGGCGCTGGATAGCGTGGCCGACGAAGAGCGCGGTCACGAGCCAGCGAACGGCGAGGAGCGCGGCGGCGGGGACGGGGACGAGCCCCAGGCTGCGCAAGGCGACGAGGATGGCCAGGAGCGTGATCCCGGCCAGCGTCGGCAGCGCGAAGACGCTCTTGCGGCCGGCCGGCTTCCGCGAAGGCTTGTTTTTAACGTCCATCATGCGAGGCCCGAATTCTAAAGAAAACCACCCGCCAAGTCAATTTGAAAAGCGCTCCCGAGTGTGCTAATGTAGGGCCTGCGCAAAGGAAATGGGCACGCGAATCTGGGCTGTCGGAGGAGGAAAAGGCGGCACGGGCAAGAGCTTCGTGTCGAGCAGCCTCGGCCTTCATCTGGCCTCGCTCGAGCGCGACGTCCTCCTTATCGACGCCGACCTCGGCGGCCCCAACCTCCACACGCTCCTCGGGATGAAGAACGGCCACCCGGACCTCGGCGATTTTCTGACGAACAAAATCTCCGTCCTGGAGGAAGCGGCTGTCGAAACGCCGTTCCAGCGTTTGCGGATCATCCGGGGGACCGAGAACATTCTGTTCATCGCCAACCTGAACCATTACCGGAAGCTCCGGCTTCTGCGCCAGATCCGGCAGATCAAGACCCAGGACATCATCCTCGACCTCGGGACCGGGAGCTCGTACAATACCCTCGATTTCTTCCTGAGCGCCAACCCCGGGATCGTCGTGGCCACCCCCGAGCCGACGGCCATCGAAAATTCCTACCTGTTCCTGAAATCCTGCATCATGAGGGTCCTCAAGCTCTACATGGACCATTACAGGATCCCGGACCTTCACCAGAAGATGCTCGACCAGATCGAGAAAAACTCCCAGTCCCTCTACGGCTTTTTCAGGTCCCTCGTCGACGCCGACCGGGCCTACGGGACCATCCTCTACCGGGCCCTCCGGAATTTCCAGCCCTGCCTGATCTTGAACAAAGTCCGCGATGAGCGGGACGTCCACCTGGGGCGCGCCATGGCCGACGTAGCCCGCAAGTACCTGCTCATCGACCTCCACTACCTCGGGGCCGTTCCGTATGACGGGAGGGTCCACGAGTCGCTGAGGTCCCTGCGGCCCTTCTTCGTCTCGCACGGGGATTCGGCCGCGGCCAAGGCCATCCGCGAGGCCGCCGAGGAGCTGGCCTATTCCGTCGAATTATCGCACCGGACGCCGTCGGAGATCCGCTTTCCGGAAGGCCGATGATCAAGAAGATCGAGGATTGGAACTACTACGAACTCCTCAACGTGGAGCGGACCGCGTCGCGGGAGGAGATCCGGGAGGCCTATCAGGCCGCGCTTTCGACGTATCACCCCGGCTCGCTCGCCGCCTACAGCCTGGTCACGGAAGAGGAGCGCCGCCTGATCGTCGAGAGGATCGAGGAGGCCTACCAGACGCTCCGGGATCCGGAGAAGAAGAAGGCCTACGACCTGGCCCTGCTCAAGCGCTCGTTCTACTATTCGCCTAAGGCGCCGTTCAGGAAATCGGTCGGCAAAGTGGAGATCGAGGAAGCGGCCCAAAAGCCGGGCTTCCGGGACAAAGTGCGCCGCCTGTTCCGCAGGCGGAAGCCGGCCGGAGACGGGCCGTAATCAAAACTCCTTCACGACATCGTCGGCCGTATCGTAGGCGCCGTCGGGTCCCGCGGACCTGAGACGGAACGCGGTGTCCGAAATCTTCTCGTACTTGATGGCCCTCCCCCAAGCGTCCAGGAGCCCCATTCCCAGGGATGGCCGCGACCTCTGAAGCTGTTTGAGGTCCTCCGGCAGACCCTGGTCTCCGGTCGCGTAGCCGAGGATCACCCGGGCCAAGGATTCCATGTTCACCTCGGTCAACTTGACCTTGGTCTTCGCGAACTGCTCGACCTCGGTTTGGAGAGCGCCCTTGTCATTCCCCATCCTGGCGAAATAGACGAAATAGACGACGACCGCCCCCAGCATGAGGATGATCAGCAGGCCCCGGAATTTCATGGCCACCTCCGTCCCGGGACGGGAGACCCCTCCGCGGCATAGGAAGCGATCCGGGAGGCGATCTTCCGAACCACGGCGTCGGGAACCCCGTCCGCGGCCTTCGACTGGAGCCTCATGTCGCAGATCTCGTTGACGTAGTCGACCGAGACAAACCGGCCGAGGACGTCCCGGACGATTTCGGTCGAAAAAAATCTCAGGCCCGAGATGGCCGCGACGGTCCGGACGATCCCGGCGAGCGGCTGGAGCTCATAACGCTCGACGTCCTCGTCCGTGAGCTCGGCGTACACGTGGGTTCTGTGGTCCCACCACGCGCAATGGGCTTCTCCCAAAATGAAGAACCCCCGGAACCAGAACCGCCGTCCTTCCCGGTCCTGGGGAATGATCTTCTCCTGGAGGAGATATTTGTCGGCCGGAAACGCGAGGCGGGCGGCCATGGCGTCTTGGATATTGCGGGCGTCCTCGACGACCCCCAGGCTGCCGCCGGTCGTATTGGCCGGCTTGATGACGAACGGAGAACCCAGCGGGACGAGTTCGGCCGGCCGGAGCGGCGGGCTGGCCACCGACTCATAGGAGGGAAGGATCACCGTGTAGGGCGTGTGGATGCCGTGGGCGATGAATTCCAGGTGCATGGTCGCCTTGTCGGAGGCCCAGCGGAGTTTGTCCAAAGGTTCGATGACGTCCGCTCCCCTCTCGATGGCGGCCGACTGGAGGGCCAGGAAGTCGGGTGTCGCGGGAGAGGCCCGGTCGAGAAGAACGCGGAATCCGAGCCGCCCGGTCCGCAATTCGGCCAGGACCTCCGCGATATTGACCGGAGAGACGGTCAGCGTCCGGAGCCCCAGGCCTCGGGCCTCCTCCTCGATCAGGCGGATGAAATCCCAGTCGTATTCCCAATCCAGGGACAGGGCCAAGTCGTGCGATATGATCGATTCCATGTCGGGGATGACGTGCCGCGCCGTGGCGCTCCGGGTCAGCGGGCCGGCCGAAATCCACCGCGATTGTGATCTATTTCGGGCGGCCTGTCAACGGAGCGGAATGGGTTTGAGCTTGGCGAGAACGGTGATTTTCACGAAACCCTTCAGCTCAAGGAGCTGGATTTTCGGGGCGCGGAGGACGAATCCCGCGGTCTTGACGACCGCGTCATAATAGATATCCTCCCCTTCTTTCCGGCTGAAAATCAGGGTGTACCCTTTCCCGCGGGGCCGCGTTTTGGGATCGACCCATTTGGCGTAATAAAGCTGGTCCCAAACCATGGGGCTCTTCTCCCCGTGGAAAACGACGTCCCGGACTTCGACCGATTCAATGCCCTCGGGGAAAATATTGACGAGTCCGAGGCTGTACTTCTCGCCCCGGCCTTTTGGAATCACGTATTCGAGGAGGGGCTTGAAATTAATGATGTAGGCTCGACCCTTCCGTTTCCCGATCATGGCCAGGGCCCGGTCCCTCTCCCGGATGAGCAGGCCGTGCCGGTTGGAGATTTCGCCCAGGGGGTAGCGGCCCTTCAAGCCCGCGGCCACGGTCTGCTTCTCGGCACCGGACAGCCCCAGGCGCGCCTCGAGGACCTGGTCGAGGAACGTTCCGTCCTGAAAAAACGTGGCCTGCCAGCCCGGGAACAGCCTCGTCAGGAGAAGCGCCTGGAAACACCCGAAGGCATAGCACTTGCCGCGGCTGTCCATGGTCTCCGAGCGGCTGTTCTTGAGCATATCGAGCTTTTCTTTGATGTAGCGGTCCACCTCCCGGAATCCGTTGAAGGACGGGTCGTCCCCGGAGGTTATGAGGGGCCCGTATCCCTGCTTGATCAGCTCGAGGGCCATGGTCTCCGCGTAAACCGCCGTGCCTTCCATGAGGTCGTCCTCGGATTCCTGGTTCACTTCGAGCTCCGTCATGCTCTTGTGCTTGAGCATCCGGGCGGCCAGGAAATCCTTGAGGGCGCTCCGGACCGCGCTTTCCTCGGGCTCCAGGAAAGCGTTCTCGAGGGCGAGCCCCTCCACTTCGGCGTAAGCCGCGTAATTGGCGTCCGTGTTGAATTGGAGGTTCCCGAACCGGTAACGATAGATCGTGCTCTGGAAGCAGTGAAAAATCTCGTGGATGTTGACCAGGATCTGACTCTCGCTCGCGAAGGGAGGGAGAGGGGGAGCTTTTTCGCCGGTTGCCGGCGTCTCCCCCGTCTTTAGCTTGTCGGGAGCGACGGGGGCCATGTGTAGGTCGACCATCGGGACCTGCTGGTCCTTCCCGAACGGGATGATCCCGCCTCCCCCGCTGAGCGGCGGCTTGAGCTCGAGGGGAATCTCCTGCCGCCTGTCGAGGTAGACTTTTTTTCCGCGGACCTCGGCTCCCGGGACAAGCTCAAAGCCGTCCGTCGGGCTGGGATGTCCGACGAGCATTTGGACGCCGTTGGGATAGTTGAACCGGAAGGGAACGTCTTGGTATCCCTTCCACCCGGGCCAGATCCGTTCGGCGAACCGGTCGAGGACGTTCCAGGTCTCCTCGAGGCGTTTGAGGTCGATCCGCGCATAGTCAGGGAGTCCCGTGATAGGTCGGCCGGGGGATGGCAGGGCCAGGAGGACGAGCGCGGCTGCCGCGGCCAGGGCCGGCGTCAATTTCTTCGTCATCTTCGGGAGCTCAGCGGGCGTAGAGCTCGGCCCGGGTCATGACCTTCCGGAGCCCGGCGGGAAGCTCATAGGTCCCGTCCGGGGGTTTCGTCCGTTCGACTTTCGTGACCGTTATTTCGACGACCGAAGTGGTCGCGATGGCCGGCTCGGTCGTGATCCGGCTTTTCATGACGAGCCCTTTTCTCAGGTCCTCGTTCCCCTGATAGATCTTGGCCCAGCGTTCATCGAGGTTGGGTTTTTCGATTTTCTCGTAATAGCCTTTGATGTCGATCGGCGGCGCCGCGGCCACCCAAATCTCCCGCACCTCACTAGCGTACTCGGCCTCGCCCCGGGCGATGATCTTCCGGCAGGAAAGGCCGCCCAAGGTCGCCGTCTCGGGGGTCTCCTGGAGGGTCCACTCATAGAGCGGCCGGTAATCGAATCCGTATTCCTGGATCCTCGCCGGCTTGGCCGGCTCCTTTTTTTCGGGGGAAGGGGCCAGCGGCTCCTCTAAGTATTTACTTCGGCCGGGCATGACGAGCCATCGCTTCTTGAGATCATGCCGGGTGATAATGATGACCGGTCCCTCGCGGACAAAGGTCCTGTCGCCGCCAAGCCATACTTCGGAGGTCCGCGCCGGGTACGTCCGTCCCATGTACGTCCGCTTGAGCTCACTCACGATATGGTCATCGGCCGCGGCCGACACCCCGAGGGTAAGCAGAAGCCAGCACGCGAGGAAGGCTTTTTGACGCGCTTTGTCGTTCATGAGGCAACACTCCGGGATAATGATCGTTATCCCCCGTAACCCTTCTATTTTAGCCCCGGCGCTCCCGGACGACAAGGCGAAGTTCTTTTAGGCCGATGGAATGCGCAACTCAACGGGGCCCGCGAACAGGGTACCGGGTTCCGGCTACCGGATGCCGGCGCCCCTCTCACCCGTGACGACGGTCTGGCCTTCCTGGATATCCCCCCCCCATGATTTCCGTTTCGCGCTGGCCGGCCAGTCCCGTTTTGATCACAACCGGCGTTATGGCCCCGTTTTTTTCGAGCTTCCAGATGATCCGAGGGCTCTCCCCTTCGGGCTGACCCTTGGCGGCGTTCCTGATGAACTCCGTCATGGAGGGCGTCCGCACCGCGGGAACGAAGTCCATGGCGGCGTTCGGGACCTTGAGAACGCCGTGCGCCTCCCCCGTGTGGATCGTCACCGTCGCTGTCATGCCCGGCCTCAGCTTGCTCCCCGCGTTGTCCACTTCGCAGACGACCGGATAGCGGACGACGTCGGAATCGACCTCCGCATCAAGCTGGACCTGAACAACCCGGCCGGTGAACGTATCTCCGGGAAACGACTCGACCGTAAACTCGACCCTTTCTCCTTCCTTGATCCGTCCCACGCCCGCCTCGTCCACGTCGCACTGCAGTCTCATGAGTCGCAGGTCGTTCGCGATCGAAAAGAGGACGGGCGCCTGGTACCGGGCGGCCACAGTCTGGCCCGGCATAATGTTCCGGGCCACGACGATGCCGTCGATCGGCGATCGGATCAGGGTTTTTTGGAGGTCGAGGCGGCTGCTCTCGAGCTGGGCCGCGGCCTCCTTCAGGCCGGCCTCGGCGATCTTGAAATCGTCCTTGGCCTCGAGATAAGCCTCCTCATCCGTTTCTTTTTGCTCCACCGAGACGAGTTTCTTCCCGAAAAGGTCGATGGTCCGGTCGTATT
>JBEKVN010000021.1:0-58187 GCA_049513915.1 Candidatus Aminicenantales bacterium
CATCATCGCCTACGGGAAGGCCAAGGGCGTCAAGGTCCTGCTCTGGGTCGAATGGCGCGCGCTCGACGCCCACATGGACGAGGCCATGGCCCTCTTCGAGAAATGGGGCGCGGCCGGGATCAAGGTGGACTACATGAACCGCGACGACCAGGAGATGGTGAATTACTACGAGAAGGTCGTGCGCAAGGCCGCGGAGCATCACCTGACCGTGGATTTCCACGGCGCGTACAAGGGCACGGGGCTGTGCCGGACCTACCCGAACCTGCTCACGCGCGAGGGCATCATGGGCATGGAATACAACAAGTGGAGCGAGCGCGTAACGCCGGAGCACGACGTGACCATCCCGTTCACGCGGATGCTGGCCGGGCCGATGGACTTCACGCCCGGCGCCATGCGCAACGCGGCCCGCGGCAAGTTCAAGGCGCTGGACGTCGCGCCGATGTCGCAGGGGACGCGGGCCCACCAGCTCGCGATGTACGTCGTTTACGAGAGCCCGCTCGTCATGGTCTCCGATTATCCGGAGGCGTACGCGGGCCAGCCGGGGCTCGAGTTCATCGAGAAAGTGCCGGTCGTCTGGGACGAGACGAAGGTCGTCGGCGGCGAGCCCGCGAAGTTCGTGGCGATCGCGAGGAAGAGCGGCGATAGCTGGTACGTCGGGGCTATGACCAATTGGGACGCGCGCGATCTCGAGGTCCCGCTGAGTTTCCTGGGCGCGGGAGAGTACGAGGCCAAGGTCTTCGCCGACGGCCCGATCGCCGAATCGGACGGCACGAGCCTGACCGTCAGCGCGATGCGCATCTCGGCCGGCAAGAAGATCACGCTCCACCTCGCCCCCGGCGGCGGCGCCGCGGTCATCCTGACGCCGGTGAAATAGCTTTTGCCTAAATCGGGCTAGCGTCTAGATCTTGAGAAATAATTATTGGGGTCGCGCCACGGCATCCTGTTGATATCAATATAGTTGACCTATTTTTAAGGCAGTTTCTAGGCCCTAAGTCCTTGTTTTCGGGGCCGAAAAAGGCAACTTAAAACCCGTCAACCAGCAAACGGTCGCCGTCGAACGGACCTGTGCGAAAAAGTCCTCCCCCTGTTCGTCCTCTATTAATACACAATTGCCGGAGGAACCGAGTGCAACTAAATAGTAGTTGCATTTTCCCCCCTGGTTTGATATTCTGCTCATGAGCCGCCGTCAAAAACTCTTGACAAGATTCCTGGCCAAGCCCAGGGATTTCACTTTTAACGAGCTCGCCACGCTATTGCGAGGTTATGGTTATCGTGAAATGAAAGAGGGAAAGACATCAGGTTCCCGGGCGGCTTTTATCGAGGAGAAAAGCAAACATATCATTCGCCTTCATAAACCCCATCCGAGCAAGGTCCTTAAACGCTACCAGATAGACGACATCGAGCGTGAATTCAAGAGGAGAGGATTCCTGCCATGAAAAACGTTTTTCGCTACAAGGGATTCTTGGGCTCCGTTTATTACAGTCCCGAAGACGAATGCTTTCACGGCAGGATCGAAGGCGTCGACGATCTTGTAGCCTTTGAAGGCCGCTCCGTCGACGAACTTAAGGGAAGCTTTAGGGACGCGGTCGAGGACTACATCGAGCTTTGCCGGAAGGCCGGAAAAGGCCTGCAAAAATCCTACGGGGGGAGCTTCAATATCAGGATTTCTCCGGACCTTCATAAGCGAGCGGCCCGCAAATCGGTCAGCGAGGGAATTTCGCTGAACCAACTCGTCCGACGGGCGCTCGAAAAGGAAGTTAGGTAATATAGGGGCCGAAAACGCAGACTTAAGAGCGGTGGCACCGATTTGCCGAGGGACTTGACATTCCCAATAATTAGGAATATATTCTTAATTAATAATCATTTATTATTTAATTAAGCAGCGCGGTGAAACGGAATCCTGGCGAACTCAAAAAGATGCTGGAGCGGTTCGAGGCCGTGATCCGGGGTGCCGGAGTCAAGCTGACCCCCCAGCGTCTCGAAATCTACCGCCAGACGGCCGGAACCGCCGATCATCCCGACATCGAGACGATCCACCGCAACGTCCGCAAAAAGATGCCCGGCGTTTCCCTCGACACGGTCTACCGGACGCTGGACCTTTTCCTCGAGCTCGGTCTGGTTTCGAACTTGAGACCTCTCCCCGGCCGCATCCGCTTCGACGCCAACACCACTGTCCACCACCATTTCGTCTGCACGCGGTGTGGACTGACCCGGGACTTCACTGATCCGGACCTGGACGGGCTGAAAATCCCGGCGGCGGCCCGGGCCCTGGGGCGCCCTGAGTCCGCCCGGCTCGAGGTCCGGGGGCTTTGCCCGGCCTGCGCCGCCGCCAAAAACGCGAACCAAACAGAAGGGGCCCGGTCCCTTCATCTCCATAAGAATTCAATAAGGAGGGATTGACATGACCGACAGCAAGAAAACCCTGACGACGGGCTTCGGGATGCCCGTCGCCGACGACCTGAACTCGATGACGGCCGGCCCCAAAGGCCCGGTGCTCGTCCAGGACGTGCACCTCATCGATAAACTCGCCCACTTCGACAGCGAGCGGATCCCGGAGCGCGTCGTTCACGCCAAGGGCGCCGGCGCGCATGGTTATTTCGAAGTCACCCGCGATGTCACCAAGTCCACGCGGGCGAAATTCCTGTCGAAGGTGGGCAAGAAGACCGAGGTGGTCGTCCGCTTCTCCACGGTCGGCGGTGAGAGGGGCTCGGCCGACTCGGAGCGCGACCCCCGCGGCTTCGCCGTCAAATTCTACACCGAAGAGGGCAACTACGACATGGTCGGGAACAACACCCCGGTCTTCTTCATCCGCGACCCGCTCAAGTTCCCCGACTTCATCCACACCCAGAAGCGCAACCCGGCCTCGAATCTCAAGGACCCGGACATGTTTTGGGACTTCCTGTCCTTGACCCCCGAGTCGATCCACCAGGTCACGATTCTCTTTTCCGATCGCGGCACGCCCCGCTCCTTCCGCAACATGAACGGCTATAGCAGCCACACGTACATGTGGTACAACGCCAAGGGCGAATACTCCTGGATCAAGTACCACTTCAAGACCCTCCAGGGGATCCAGAATTTCGACGGACCGGAAGCCAGCCGCATGCGCGGCATTGACCCCGATGTCGCCACACGCGACCTCTTCCAGGCGATCGCCTGCGGCGAATACCCGGCCTGGCGCGTCGAGGTCCAGATCATGACGCCGGAGCAGGCCAAGGACTACCGCTTCGACCCGTTCGACATCACCAAGGTCTGGCCGCACGCCGACATTCCGCCGGTCGAGATCGGCCGCATGGTCCTCGACCGCAACCCCGAGAATTATTTCGCCGAGGTCGAACAGGCGGCCTACTCCCCTAACAACTTCGTCCCGGGCATCGGGCCGTCGCCGGACAAGATGCTCCAGGGGCGCCTATTCAGCTACCACGACACCCACCGGCACCGGCTTGGCCCCAACTACCACCTTCTGCCGGTCAACGCGCCGAAGGCGGCCCCGGAGGCGAGCTACCAGCGGGACGGGTTCATGCGTTTCGACGGAAACGGGGGCGGCGGGCCCAATTACTGGCCGAACAGTTTTGGCGGCCCGGCGCCGGACCCCGGCTTTGCCTTCCCGGCCATTGACATGGCGGGAGCGGCCGCCCGGCACGCGTACGCGCTCGGCGACATCGACTTCGTGCAGGCGGGGGACCTTTACCGCAAAGTCATGACGGACAAGGACCGCGAGCATCTCGTCGCCAACATCGTCGGCCACATCAAGGGCGCGCAGAAGCGCATTCAGCTGCGGGAGACCGCCCTCTTCTATAAGGCTGACGCGGATTACGGCGACCGCGTCGCCAAGGGGCTCGGCCTCTACGTGAATGAGGTCAAGCGGCTGGCGGCGATGTCGCAGGAAGACCGGGTGAAGGCCACCGCGGCCTGAGTCAACGCGAGAATATTCTCGCCCGCAATTCGTCTCTATTGTAGAACGAAAGATAGGGAACGATTGGGACGTCTTGACATATATCCATATCTGACGTATGGTTGTATGGATGAAAACAACCTTGAACATCGACGATTCGGTCATGGCTCTCTTGAAACGGGAGGCGGCGCGCCGCGGATGCACCATGTCGGAGCTCGTGGAATCCGCCCTCCGCCTGCTTCTCACGGCCAAGGAAGGCCCTCGCCCCATGCCGCCTCTACCCTCGTTTAAAAGCGGCGGCGCGATGGTCGAAATTGCCGACAGGGAAGCCCTTTACGAAGCCATGGAGGGCCGTTAATGTTCGTCGTCGACACCAACATCTTCGTGTATGCCGCCGACGAGGACTCCCCTTTCTATGCGTGCTGTCGGGGCAAAATCGAGGAATGGCGCCGCCTGAGCACGCCCTGGTACTCCACCTGGGGGATCATGTACGAATTCCTCCGCGTGAGCACCCACCCTCGCGTCTTCCGCAAGCCGTGGGCGGCGCCCAAGGCCTGGGATTTCGTCGCGGCGATCCTGGCCGCCCCCGCCTTCAGCCTTCTCGTGCCTTCAGAGAGACATGCGGAGATCGCGGCCGAAACGATCCGGAAATCGACGAATCTGCGCGGCAACCTTCTCTATGATGCCCAAACGGCCATCTTGATGCGGGAGCACGGGATCAAGACAATCTATACGCGCGACACCGATTTCCACCGTTTCCCCTTCCTCGAACCCATCGACCCGACGGCCTAGCCCCTCTTATTGGGGTCGGACCTCAGTATCTTAATGAGAAAACGCGGGCTTAAGACCGGGGCATGGATTTCCTGAGGAGCCAGTTCTTAGAGAGTATCCGCCGGGGCGAAAACGCTGAACCCGGGGGCTTGGGCAATGGCCTTGTCCGCGCTGGCGACGGCTTCACAGTTGAGCCGTCGGGCCACCGCGAGGAGCAGGGCGTCGTTCGTGAGCAGGCCCGCCTCTTTCTGGATGCGCATGGCCTCGAGGATGTCCACCGCTCCGACCGGCTCGATTTTGAGCCCGATGCCGAAGAATTCCCTCATTTGGATTTCGTACCGGACCAGGCGGCGCACCAGGTCGGGGCGCTCGGCCAGGGCCCGGGCGGCGTTGGCGCGTTCGATCCAGTTGTTTTCGCGGGCTTCGATCAGCATCAGCGTGTGGACGAGCTCGGCGACCATGGGAACAGGCACGACGCCCTGGAGCTCGCCCGAGACGCAACGCCTCAGGAGATCCTTGCACTCGGGCGACTGCTGTTGGCTGGCGTAAACGAGGATATTGGTATCGATAACGACCCAGGCCCCGGCGGGGATTGAGGAGAGCGCGCCGCTCATAGGGTGAGAATGTCCTCTTCAAGGATCTCGTCGATTTCCCCGGGCGAGAGCAGGCCGCCATGTGAGGTAAACTTGGCGAGTGCGCGGAGGGGCTCATCGCGGCCGGGATGGCGGTCGAGATAGCCGACGAGCGCGTCCTCGATCAGGCCGGACAGAGCGCGCTTTTCGAGCGCCGCCCTCTGCTTGGCGCCGGCCAGGAGGGCGTCGTCAATAATCGTACCGATCTTCTTCTTCATCACGTGGCTCATATCTCAATGGACGCTCGGGCGATCTATGATTTTCAGAGATCCGGGCGTCACATCGAGTATATAAGGGGAGAATAGCACTTTCCCGGGTTAATGTCAATATTTGTCTAGATTTCTAGATATAATCTAGCACGGCCAGCTCTAGGCCGACGACCGAATGTATCTCGGCCTCTCCGAAGCGGATATCTCGAGGCGTGATTCTTTGGCCTCGACGGTGCGGCTTTCTCCGTCCCGGTCGATAACGCGGTATCGGCCGTTCGCACAAGGGATCTCCACGGATTCGGTCCCGCCCAGCCTCCAAACGGCGGTCAGCCGGTTCGATCCTTCCCCGAGCCTCAAAAAATAAGTGTTCCCGGCGATCTGGAATTCCGCCACGGGGAGGTCCCTCACCAGCGAAGCCATCGTCTTGAAGGCGGCGTACGCGGGTTTGGGGCTCAGATTCTTCCGCACGAGTCCGAAATTCATTTCCGGCTCGGCGCGGTCTTCGCCGTCATTCTGGAAATCATACCAGGAGACGCGCTCGACGACCGAAGAGGATCTCGCCAGCAGGAAGGCCCTGACAAGATAATTGGCCTGTGTTTCCTCGTCCACGCCCGCGGCCCCGGTGTCGGTCTGATAGCCGAATTCCGTGATCCACAGCGGCTTGCCGGGAGCGATACCCTTCAGCTTGGAAATGTCGGTCAAGAGCTTTTTTTCCGGGGGCAGAGGCTGGCAGTAGGGATGAAATGAGACGGCATCCATGAACCGGCCGCCGCCCGCATCAAGGACCCGGCCGATGAAATTCAGGTCCGTCCCGGAGGTCGAACAGCCGAGCACGGTCGCGCCCGGGTCGGCGTCCTTACAGGACTTGTAGGCGGCCTCGAGCAGTCTGGCATAATCTTCGAGGTTGGGTTGAGGTTTCCAAAACATGGAGGCGTTCGGCTCGTTCCAGATTTCATAATGCCGGACCCCGAGCGGCTTGTAGCGCTTGACAACTTCCCGGCAGTAGCGGGCGAAAGCCTGGCGCTCGGCTTCCGTCGCGGGGGCGCCCTTCTCCGCGCCTGAGTAGACGGCGTTGCCGAAATCGAGGATCAGGAGGACCTGAATACCACGGGCCTGAGCGGCTCGAAGGTAATAATCGTAGGCGGGCGGGAATCTAAAAACGCCCTTCTCCTTTTCGACCTCCGACCAATAGACCTCGTCCCGGATCCAGCCGATACGGGCGTCTTTGATGAGGTCGAGGATCGCATCCGCGCCTGCCCTGTACTGTCCGAAGTGGGTCTGGGTGCCGAAAAAACGGCTGCCGCCGGCGTTGGGAGTCGAACCGGGCGATGGAACCGCGGGGGGTTTTTCGCGGCTTCGGGAATCGGCGAGCTCTGCAAGCCAAGGTCCACCGACGCCGGCGAATCCGGCCATCTTGACGCCGCGCTCAATGAACTTCCGGCGGGATATCTTGTTCAAGCGGCCTCACTCTTCCTGGGTCCAATCCCAGATATTATACATAAAAGGACTTAAGGCTCTGACGGGACCGTCTGGTATCCGTACTCCCGAAAATGGCGGTCGAAGGCGAAGGCCGTCAGCACCCCCGTCCGCCGCATCACTTCGAAACTCACGCAATCCACGAGGCTCAGGGTGCGGCGCCCGGCGACCAGATGGGCGCCCGCGGCGGCATCGTGGATCTCGCGGGTCACCCAGACCAGGCGCAGGACCGGCACGACGTCGCGTTCGAAGACCCGGACGGCTTCCAGACCCAGCCTCCGGAGGACGACGGCCGACGTCTCGACCAGAATATAATTATGGCTGACGAGCTCGTCCCCGCGATTGAGCATCTCGACCCACCGGATTTTGGCGGCCGGGTGGTTGATGTCGCGTTGATCGAGGACGGCCAGGAAAGCGCTCGTGTCCACCAGGATATTCAAGGCTTCGCCCCGGATTCTTTCTTGTCGCCGCCGGCGTCCGCCGGTCCTGTGGCCGCGAAACCCTCTTCGAGATACTTATCGTGGTTCACCGAGAGGTCCGATGCCGCCGAACGGAAGCTCCCGGCCGCGGCGATCGCCCGCCGCCGCAGTTCGGCGATGTCCTTCGGAAATTCCGGCTCAGGCGTCTCCCGGGCAGGCGTCCCAGGCCCGTACCGGCCTGGCTCCTCTTTTACGGAAGACCATAGGGCTTGGACGCCCGCGCTCCCCGCCCGCCCCTCACGCTGCCGCCATGCCCGGACGGCATCGCGGACAAACTCGCTTCTCGTCTTTTTTTGCCGTTGCCGTTCGGCCTCAATGCTCTTGAACTCCGCCTCGGGCATGCTGACCGCGAATTTGGCCGTTTTGCTCATCTCATTCGCCTTGGTATGAACTGGTCATACCGTAGTATGAACAATATCGATAGGGATGTCAAGGCCGAGAAGAGGGGATCGAACCCCCGCCAGGGCGACGGCCATCAGCTGCCCGAATGTGCCGCTTGACAATACTGGTCATTTTGACCATATTAGTCCAGGAGCGTAAGTTCATGGAATCGATCCCTTTGACCAAGGCAAAAGCGCGATTCTCGGCGCTCGTGGACCGTCTTATCCATCGGAAGGAACATATCGTGATCACCAAGCACGGAAAACCCGTTGCCGCCCTGGTTCCCTACGAGGATTGGGAGAGGCGCTCGTCCGACGCGGCCGGCGGGCTCGCCTCGGTCGTGCCGCCTCCGGAAAACCTCGACTCCGATATCGACGCGATGCTCGAAGAGATCTATGAAGCCCGGGTGAAATCCAGATCGCGGAAGCCGGCCCTCTGATGTACCTCTTCGACACGGACATCCTCAGCCAGGTCGCGAAAAAACGGCGGCCGGAAGCCCTCATGTCGAGGCTGGCCCGGACGCCGCTCGCTTCCCAGTTCACGAGCTCCGTGAACGCGGCCGAGATTTATTACGGGATCTTCAGGGCGGAGGGCCGCGAGAGTCTCCTCCGGTTCTTCGAGGACCAGGTCTTCCCGCGGTTGACGATCCTTCCGTTTGACCGGGAAAGCGCCCAGGTCTATGGGCGACTGAAGGCGGCGGTCGAGCGTGAAGGCCGGCCGCGATTCGAGCCCGACCTCCAGATCGCCGCCGTCGCCCTCCGGCATCGCTTGACCGTCGTCACCGGCAACGTGCGTCACTTCACCGGGATCCCGGGCCTCAAAATCGAGAATTGGCTATTGGATTGACAAGCGCCGCATCCGCTCCGCAACCCCGCCCGGCCCTCGGCTCCTCCGGCCCGCCGCCGCGCCTCACTTCCCAGGTTTACCGGGCGCTGACGGTTCGAGGACGACCTTGTCCTTGACCTCGACCTGCCGCGAACTGCCGTCCTCGAAGACGACGCGCAGCGTCCGCGGCGCGCCCGCCTCGTTGACGATTTCCCACCCCTGACCGGATGGCGTAACCCGGACCTTGTCCAGCCCGAAACACCGCCCCCGCGCGCGGTCGATATAGACGTGCCCATAGTGGTCGATGACGCGGTTGGCCGCCTCGGCCGCGGCACCGTTCCCCCAGTCGTAGATAGTGAAGCTCCCCATGCCCTCGCCCTGCGGGCTCGTCAGGCCGCCGTGGCCGTAATTCTCCATGGTGAACCCGAAGTCTTTTTTCCCGAACCACGGATAAACCTTCTCCCACATCGCCCTAACCTTGGGGTTCTCCGGGCAGTACATCATGATGAATCCCGAGCGCAGGGCGGCGACGCCGCGCTCGAAGAGAGTCGGGTCCCCGGTTTCGCGGTAGTAGTTGAGGAAGAGCTCGGCGAAGAGCGTCTCGCGCGAGTCGTTCCACTCGCCGTCGCAGTTCATGACGCCGAAGCCGCCCAGGGCGGGCACGTAGATGAACGGCGGCTGCCAGACCTGCTGGACCATGGACAACTCGTCGAGGACGCGCCGGCCCCATTCGATGTACCGGGGATCGTCCGTGGCCAGGTGCGCCGCGAGGAGCGCCTCAGCGGTCCAGAACATCGAAAAGCTGCACTGTTTGTACATGTCGTTGCGGTCGACCGTCCGTCCGAGGTACCTTTGCCTCCCCCACGGGCAGCAGGACCAGTAGGTTTCGAAATCCTCCCACCGCCCGCCCGGGATGATGTCGCGGATCACGGCATCCATGGCCTTGAGTGCGGCCGCGCGGTAGGCTTCGCGCCCCGTGACCTTGGCCAGCTCGAGGAGGAAGGTCACGCTCAGGCTGGTCTCCGGCGTCCGGTTCATGATCGGGCCGGGGGCGTGTGTTTTCGGGTGCAGCCAGCCGGGGAAAAAACCGTCCTTGTCCTGGAGGGTCAGCAGCTTGTCGGCGTAGGTCTTGGCATAGTCGACGAGCCGCGGGTCCGGCTCGAGCTCCGCGTTCCAGCGCAGCATGAGGAGACCGGTCCAGCTCATGTCGAGCACGTGGTACCACGCGGGCGTGATGCCGTAATCCTCCGGGCAACGGTCGGAATTCGTCCAGTACGCGGTCTCCCAGCCGCGGGGGCGCTTGACCTTGACCCCGCCGGCCTCGACCTCGACGTTGTCCGTGCGGATGACGGAGGGAAAAAGCCCGTCGCGGAGCGGGGCCGAGAGAGTGAGCTCCTTCGTGAGCAGGGCCTTGCCGAGAAGGTTCTTATCCTCGGTCCGGCGCGCGTAACGGAAGAGCCCGGAAGCGCTCCGCAGGGAGGAGAACCAGGCCTGGTTCCAGATCGAAAGGAACTCCCGCTGGAACCACAGCCCGCGAAAATTCGGCGACTGCGACACGTTGACGATAAACTGCGGCGCGCCGACGCGGCGTCCGCCGAGGTCGAACTCCTGCCAGACGGACTTCCCCCAAGTCTCGAAGGCCCAGCGATAAGTATGCCGCACGTAGTTTTCGAGCGGGGCTTCGATGGGCTCGCCCTGGCGGATGAGCGGCCGGGCCCAACGGTTCCACAAAAAATGGCTGACGTGCGCCCACGGGTTTCCGACCGGGCTCAAGTCCTGGTACGCGGTCACGTAGAAGGCGATCTCGACCTCGCCCGGGGCAAAGGTCATGCCGGGGGCTTTCTTGAAAAGCACGTGCTCGGGGACGTCCGTCCGGCTCAGGCCGAGCCACGATTCCCCGGCCGAGGCGTCCAGGTCGAGAAACCAGGGCGTTTGCGGATTCCGGCCCACGAGATCGAGGTCGGGGACGATGGCGACCGTGAGCGGTCCGGCCTGGGTGATGATCGCGGGCGAGCGGAAGACGTGCTGGGCGATGACGTAGCCCGGCTCGGGAGCGAGGTGGGGCGCCCACCAGAAGTCGGGCGGCTCGAGATAGCGAAAACGGACCGCGAGCTCGTCCTGCTTGACCTCCGCCGGGACTCGCCAGCGGATCCGGACATGGCGCCATTCGCAGCCGGAGGGCGGCTCGCCCGCCGGCGGAAGTACGCGGTCGACGGAGACTTCGGCCGGCGCGCTTCCGCGGAGCTCGGGAGCCGTGAACCCGAGGCAGTCCTGCCGGCCGAGACTGACCAGGTATGTGCCGCCCGCGCCGGACACCCTCAGGCCTTCCTGTGAGAATTGCGACGTCCGTGCCGCGGAGACCGGCGAGCGTTTCGAGGAAGGCGGCTTTTGCGGTCCGGTCCCCCCCCCTTTCTCCGAACAGCACAAAAGGGACATGAAGGCCAAAGCGGCGGCAAGGGCCAATGATAACGACGGTGACTTCCCCCCCGATTCGCGCGGCCTCATCCATTCCTCCTCAACCACAATCGGCTTCTGCGCAGAGTCTAATACAAGGGCCCGCCCCGGCACAAGGCGCCGCCTCGCCGCCTTCTCATTCGCTTAATTCGGCTTAATTCGGTGACATATAACTAATTACCGAAATTCAGCCTGCCTGGATTTAGATAAGGGAGTTTCGGTAATTAGTTATATGTCACCGAATTAGCGGGAGCCGATGTCAGGCCCAGGATGAGCCCCAGCGCGACCGACCAGAGCGCCGCCAGGCCGATCTGATAGTCCGCCGGGAGCGAGAAGGTGACGGTATGGGCGGGGATCCAAAACCACAGCAAGGTCAGCCAAGCCTTCTTGAGGCCGGCCAGGTCCCACTTCCAGGCGATCAGGCAATCCTCCAGCCGGTGAAAAAACATCATCTGCGGGCCGAAAAAGAGGTTGAGGAAAGCGGAGACCATGAAGGCCCAGAGGACGGACCCGCGGGAGGCCTGGGGAAGCAGGCCCTTCGAAATCAGGGCGTCCACAAAACCCTTCATGCCGGTGAAGCCGTAGTGAATGACAACGCCCAAGACCCCCCAGGCGGCAACCTTCAGGATTCCCCTCCACCAGCCGCCCAGCGCGGCGAGCGGCTTCCTGCGCACGAGGAGCGATAAGACTTCGCCGAGCGTGCCCAGGAGAGCGAATTGCACCGCCGCCGACCAGAGCGGATGGCTGGTGACCCAGGCGATATACCAATTCATGGAGTTTAATGATTTATAACACGGGGCGAAATCCGATGTCAAAACCAGCGCGCCCCGAGCCCCCGGCCGAGGAGGGGTCCGGGCGCGCTCCGGCCGCCGCCCGGGGCGTGGAGGTTTGACCCCGAAGCGGCATTCGTCTATCATTCAGCGAGGCCATAGCCTCGAACGATGACTGAAAAAATGAAAGACGGGAACGTGCGTCCGCCGGGAGCCGCCGCTATTTTGACCGCCCTCGCCGCGGCCATCATGCTCTGCGCGGCGGCCATCCCCCCGCCTAGCGCAAGGCCCGCATCCTCCCAGGCCGGGCACGGTAGAAATCTGGGGGTCTTCGACGGCCACAGCGACCTCGGCGAAGTGGAGATTCCGGGCCGGGTGACATTCGACGCGGAAAAGCAGGAGTATCTCCTCGCGGGCTCCGGGACGAACATGTGGTTGGGGACCGACGAAGGCCACTTCCTGTGGAAGCGCCTGAAAGGCGATTTCATCCTGAGCGCCAGGGTGGAATTCATCGGCAAGGGCGTCGCTCCCCACCGCAAGATCGGCTGGATGGCCCGCTCCACTCTGGCCCAGGATTCGGCCCACGTCAGCGCCGTCGTCCACGGCGACGGGCTGACGTCGGTCCAGTACAGGAAGACGAGCGGGCGGGACACCGCCGAAGACGAGATCGGCGTCACGGGCCCCAACCAGATCCAGCTCGAGCGGCGGGGGAAATCCTATATCATGTCCGTGGCCCACTTCGGCGAAACGTACATCCGCGAGCAGGTCGACAACATCGCGCTGGGGGACGAAGTGTACGCCGGGCTCTTCATCTGCTCCCACAGCGCGAGCGTTCTGGAGCAGGCCCGTTTCACGAACGTGCGCATCGTCACCCCGGCGAAGGACGGTTTCGTCCCCTACCGGGACTATATCGGGAGCCGCCTGGAGATCATGGACATCACGACCAAGGACCGGAAGGTCGTCTACGAATCGCCGAAGGAGCTCCAGGCCCCGAACTGGACGAAAGACGGCCGGGCGCTCATCTACAACAGCGAGGGCCTGCTCTACCGCTTCGACCTCGCCGCGGGCGCCCCGGCGCGGATCGAGACCGGCCTCGCGAAGTCTCTCAACAACGACCATGTCCTGTCGTTCAACGGCAAGAGGCTCGGCATCAGCAATATGATCCCCGATGAGGGCGGCACGTCCATCATTTACACGCTGCCCGTCGAGGGCGGAAAGCCGGTGCGGGCGACACCGAAAGGGCCCTCCTACCTCCACGGCTGGTCGCCCGACGGCCGGACGCTCGTCTTCACGGGCGGCCGGAACGGCAATTTCGACGTCTACAAGATCCCCGTGCGCGGGGGCAAGGAGATCCGGCTGACCAAATCCAAGGCCCTCGACGACGGCCCCGAATACTCGCCCGACGGCCGCTATATCCTCTTCAACTCGAGCCGTAAGGACGGCATGCGGATCTGGCGGATGAGGGCCGACGGGAAGGGGCAGCGGCAGGTCACGGCCGACACCCTCCAGGACTGGTTCCCCCACGTTTCCCCGGACGGCCGGTGGATCGTGTTCCTGTCGTTCGAGAAGGACGTCGCCCCGGAGGACCATCCGTTCTACAAGCAGGTCTACATCCGGATCATGCCGATCGACGGCGGCGAAGCCCGGATCCTCGCTTACGTTTACGGCGGCCAGGGAACGATCAACGTGCCGTCGTGGTCACCCGACAGCAAGCGCATCGCCTTCGTCAGCTACACCGGCTCAATTCGGTGACACACAACTCATTACCGAAATTCGCCCGCTTCCCTATGCCATTGACGCATCGTCAATTCCCGACATTCCTTAAGGACGACGGGACTGAAGCTCCACGGACTTACAGCCGGGGGGTCCTGTTGGCTTGAACCCCGCAGTCATCAAGAGGCCGGCGGGGGGGCCTCTTGATGGCGCCTGCGGGATCCAACTTTCGTAGGCTTTGGAGCGCCTGTCCCCGAAAATGGGGACGGTCCTGTTTTCCCAGGCCGGCAAAAGAAGCCCGGACGCAAACGCAGAGGGGAAAAACAGGACCGTCCCCATTTTTTCGTCCCCGTTCTTTCTTCCTTTACCGACTCACGTCCGTGGAATCCGGCGAGCGGGATTGAATTTCGGTAATGAGTTGTGTGTCACCGGAATAAGACTCAAAAAAAAGACTTGACAAACTCCCTCGGGGCCGCTAATATAATTGTATAATACAATTATTGATTAATATAATAGATGTACATGGCAATCATAACGGAACCAGGCCGCAGGAGAAAACGCCGATGAGCATGACAGAAACGGCTCAGCCGATCAGCCCCTTCCCCGTCCCGAGCGCCCGCGCGTCGAGGCAGGAGTCCCGCACGAACCGTCCCGGCGCCCGTGAGGAAGCTTTCTCGGAGCTCGAGGCCGGCGTCCTCCGGGCGCTCGAAACCTATTCCAATGTCCACCGCGGGACGGGATACAACTCCTTGGTGACGACGAGGCTTTACGAGCGGGCCCGGGAGATCATCCTCGACGCCCTGGATCTCGATAAGAGCCATTTCACGGCGGTCTTTTGCACCCCGGACCGGGCCTCATCGCTCGAAGCCCGCCTCGGGTCCGGGACCTCGCTCGCCCTGTCCAGCCGCGACATCGGTTTGCCCCTGGGAATCATCGCCCTGGCCGTCAGAAAAGCCGCGTTTCCCCCGGGTGTCCCCTTTCAGACGGGCGGAGGGACGACCAGGATCGTTTCGCGCCGCTCGGTCGTCTGGGAGGATGCTCCCGATAAGTTCGAAGCCGGCACGCCCGCCGTGATCAACGCCGTCGCCCTGGCCCTTGCCGCTCAGATCGTCCGCCGGCGCGGAGCGGGAGTCTTCAAAGTCCGGGATGGCTCAGCCGGGACGGCCGCGCGGCTTCCCGATTGCGACGGGCTCGAGGGATGGAGCGGGCGAGATCTCCTCGGCCGCCTCCGCGCGTCGGTTATGGGCGCGGGGCGCCAAGTGCCGACGGCCAACGGGTCCGAGTCGTTTGTCTATCTCGACAACGCCGCCAGCACCCCGGCGTTCCAGCCCGTTTGGCGGGCTTTTTCCAGGGCCTGGAGACAGCCGGAGGACGAGCAGAGAAGGCTCGTCGCCCGCGCCAAGGGCGCGTGCGCCCGGTTTTTCGGGGCCCCCCTCACCCGCTACGAAATGATATTCACGTCGAATACGACCGAGGCCATCAACCTCGCGGCGCTGAGCCTGGAGCACGAGCCGCCCCGTGAGCCCGCCGTCCGCTTCGAGCCGGTCATCTTGAACACTTTAATGGAACACAACTCGAACGAGCTCCCTTGGCGGTTCGCCAAGGGGGTTTCCCTGGTCCGGACGCCCGTCGACGGCGACGGATTCCCGGACATGAATGAGATGGAACGGCTGCTCCGCGAATACAACGCGGACCGAGCCCACGGCCGCAGGCGAATCCGGGTCGTGGCCGTGAGCGGAGCCTCCAACGTCCTCGGAACGTGCCCGGACCTCGGGGAAATCAGCCGGATCAGCCATATGTACGGTGCGCGCATCCTTGTCGACGCGGCCCAGCTTGCGGCCCACCGGAAAATCGACATGGAGGCCGACGACATCGACTACCTGGCTTTTTCGGGGCACAAGATGTACGCCCCGTTCGGGTCGGGCGGGCTTGTGGCCAGGAAGGGACTACTGCCGTCCGGGAGCGAAAAGCTGGAGTCGATCAGGGCGTCGGGCGAGGAAAACGCCGCGGGGATCGCCGCCCTCGGCAAGGCCGTCGAACTCCTCGAGCGGGTCGGGATGAACGTCGTCGGGGAGGAAGAACGGAAGCTGACCGGGAAGGCGCTGCGGGAGCTCGCGGCGGTCCCCGGCATCGAGATCTACGGAATCAAGGACCCCGATTCGCCGCGGTTTGAGAGGCGGGGCGGCGTCGTCAGCTTCGGCCTGAAGCGCGTGCCGCACAATCTTGTCGCGGAAAAGCTCGCCGGGGAGGGCGGGATCGGCGTCCGGGACGGCTGTTTCTGCGCCCATATCCTGGTCAAGCGCCTGCTCGGAATTTCCCCCGTCCGGGAAGCCCTGGCCGACGCGGGACTGAGGCTCGCGCCACGGCTGACGAAGTCCATGCTTCCGGGACTGGTCAGGGTCAGCTTCGGGATCGAAAACGATGAGCGCGACATCGGCCGCCTGGTCAATGCGCTGATGAATATCGCCGCCGAACGGGTATGTTTGAGGGACAGGCTCCTGGCCCGGACGCACAACGCCACGCCCGTCGTGCCGGACACGAACGTCCGGAGGCGGATGCGGGCGGCCGCGGAACGGGCGGTCGAAAACGTGTTTGGGCCGGCGCCGCGGAATGATCCGGGTGTCTCAGAAAGCGCGCCGGTCTTCGCCGGTCACTCTTCGTCTTCGGGAATTAATTTCTTGGGGCGGCCCTGCTGCCGCAGGTCTTGAACGGAATGGAGGACAGCTTGAAAATCAAAAAGAACGTTGGCCTTATCGACCGGACCTTGAGGCTTATCGCCGGCCCAGCGCTCGTCCTGGCCGGGGCCATGCTGATGAAATGGAATATCCCGGTCATGGCGATCGGCCTGGTCATGACGGCGGTCGGCCTTATCGGCTTTTGCCCGATCTATGTCCCCTTCAGGATTTCAACCCGGAAGCGCGGCTCCCCTGCGGCCAAGGACGGAGCGACAACCTCAGCCCGGCGCCGAATCCTTTGACTATACCATTACTTGTGAATTACAATTCGTGCGCCTCGAAACAGGAGAGGGTCCATGAAAGCCGAACAGGCCGAATACCTCCTCGAAAAACTCCGGGTCCTCATG
This sequence comes from Candidatus Aminicenantales bacterium, assembly GCA_049513915.1. GTDB lineage: Bacteria > Acidobacteriota > Aminicenantia > Aminicenantales > Saccharicenantaceae > DATKJS01. The sequence continues at coordinate 16,685 of JBEKVN010000021.1, forward strand.
CGCGAGTCGTACGACGTTTTCGACGACCAGCAGAAGTGTTGCGACCTGACGTATTCCCAATGCCACACCCTGACCGAAATCGGGGCTAAACGCGAGGTCTCCCTCGTGGACCTGGCTTCTTCCCTCGGCCTGGACACAAGCACCCTGAGCCGGACCATCCAGGGCCTCGTCGTGCTTGGGCTGGTAACGCGGACGACCAATCCGAAAGACCGGCGTTATGTCAATATCTCTCTCTCCAAACAAGGGCGGAAAGTCTACGAGGCCATCGGAAACCTCTACTACGAATTCATGACCAGGGTTTTCGGTCTGATCCCGGCCAGGAAGCACGAGGCAGTTCTCGAGAGCCTGGGGCTCCTCTCCGACGCCATGAAGCAGGCCAACGGTCCCGGCCGCGGCCGCAAATAATGCGGGATGCTTCCGGTTCACTTATTTCGGTGACACACCACGAATTACCGAAATTAGGACTACCGGAGTAGCGCGGCACCGGCATCACGTGAATACGCGAAATTGACAGCCCGTCCTCATGTCGATTAGAATGGGCGCCTGAGGGAATCGCCCTTCCGGGGGGAAAAGAGGGGCGGAACGCCGAGGTTATCCATGGACGTCAAGCCGGTGCCCGACCTGAAAGAGGTCTGCGGGGCCTTCGCCGTCGAAGGCCGCTGGGTCTCGAGCTGCCCTATCCCCTCGGGCCACATCAACGACACGTACTGTTCCAAGTTCGAGGCCGACGGACGGTTGATCAAGTACGTCAACCAGCGGATCAACCACCTGGTCTTCCGGGAGCCGGAGAAACTGATGGAGAATATCGAGCGGGTGACCCGCTTCGCCCGGGAGCGGATCGTCGCCGCCGGCGGCGACCCGATGCGGGAGACCCTGACCATCGTCCCCGCCCTGGACGGGAAATCCTTTCACAAGACCCCGGAAGGCACCTACTGGCGGATGTTCCGCTACATCGACGGCGCCCGGACGTACGACAAGGTCGAGGACCTGCGTCACGTCTACTCCGCGTCACGCGCCTTCGGGGCCTTCCAGAAAATGCTGAGCCGGCTGCCGGGCGGCCGCCTTCACGAAACCATCCCCAACTTCCATCACACCCGCAAGCGCTACGAGGCCTTCCTCGCCGCGCTCGGGAAAGACGCGCGAGGGCGGGCCGCCGGGGTCGGCTCCGAGGTCGCGTTCGTCCGCGAACGGGAAAAAGACACGGGTGTCGTCGTCGATGGGATGGCCGCGGGGCGGATTCCCGAGCGCGTCACCCACAACGACACCAAGCTCAACAACGTCATGATCGACGACCGGACGGGGGAAGGCATCTGCGTCATCGACCTCGACACGGTGATGCCCGGGTCCGTGCTCTACGATTTCGGCGATTCGGTGCGGCTGGGGGCGGCGACGGCCACCGAGGACGAGCGCGACCTCGCCATTGTCGGGTTCGACCTCGCGCTCTTCGACCGCCTGGCGGAGGGCTACCTGGACGCGGCGCGGGATTTCCTGACCGACGAGGAGTCCCGGCTCCTGGCCTTCTCCGCCAAGCTCCTGACCCTTGAGTGCGGCATCCGGTTCCTCACCGACCACCTCAACGGCGACGTCTATTTCAAAATCCATCGTGAGGGCCACAACCTGGACCGTTGCCGGACCCAGTTCAAGATGGTGGCCGAGATGGAAAAGCGGATGGACGAGATGCAAGCGGTCGTCGACAAGTATCTCTGACCCCGAAAACAATTAACGGGACAGGCCGTCCCCGACCATCTATAATTAATTACGGTGACACATAACTAATTACCGAAATAGGGCCCGCGCGTATTTCGGTAATTAGTTATGTGTCACCGAAATAAAAGAGGAGGCCGCATGCGCCGCGTGTCACGCCTTGTCCTTCTGATCGCCCTGGCCGGGCCCATGATTCTCTCCGGCCAAAACACGCAGCCCACCCCAACCGCCCCCGGCCCGGCGAACCCCCTGAGCGAAGAGCTGGCCAAGTCCTTCGTCTACAGGGCGGTCGGACCGGCCCGCCAGTGCGGCCGCATCCTTCATGTTCTGGCCCATCCCTCGCAGCCCTTTACCTTCTATATCGTGCCGGCGTCGGGCGGCCTGTGGAAGACCGTGAACAACGGCACGACCTTCGAGAGCATCCTCCCCGGTCAGAGCAACGTCCCCATCGGCCACGCCGCGATCGCGCCCTCCGACCCCAACGTCCTCTGGGTGGGCACCGGGGACGCGGCCTCGGGCCGGGTCCCGTTCCGCGGTTTCGGCGTCATGAAATCGACCGACGGCGGCAAGACCTGGACGTCCGTGGGCCTCACCGAGACCCGGCACATCGGCCGGATCGCCATCCACCCCAAGAACCCCGACATCGTCTTTGTCGCGGCCGTCGGCACCCACTTCACCGCGAACAAGGAACGCGGGCTCTACCGCACGACCGACGGCGGAAAGACCTGGGACAAGGTGTTCGATCTCGGCGACAAACTCGGCTTCGTCGAGGTGGTCATCAACCCGAAGAATCCGGACGTCGTGTTCACCGCCGCCTACGACAAGGCCCGCCTCCCCTGGAACTTCGACGAGTACGGACCGCTGAGCGCCGTCTATAAGTCCTCGGACTGCGGTGACACGTGGAAAAGGCTGGCCAACGGCCTGCCCGGCGGCAAGCTCGGCCGCATCGGCCTGGCCATCTATCCCCAGAACCCCGATATCATGTACGCGACGGTCGACAACTACAACATGCGGCCCGCCACCAAGGCCGAGGCCGAACGCGCGGCCAAGGCCGGCGCCAAGCCCGCGGAGCGCCGCTTCGGCGGCGAGATCTATCGCTCCGACGACGCCGGCGAGAGCTGGCGGAAGACGAACGCCGACGAGGAAAGCGTCGGCGGAGGCAAGTGGTACGGCCAGGTCTACATCGACCCGGCGAACGACAAGACGATCTACGTGCCCGGCGTCATCCTGCTCCGCTCGCTCGACGGCGGGAAAACCTGGGGAAAGCAGGGCCCCGAAAACCTGGCCGCGAGCGTCCACGTCGACCATCACGCGATCTGGATCGACCCGGCCAATTCGAACCACATCATTCTCGGCCACGACGGCGGGCTGGCCGTCTCCTACGATTTCGGCGCGACGTGGGACGCCTTCGACAGCCTGCCGCTCGCCCAGTACTATGCCATCGGCGCCGACATGGACGAGCCCTACAACATCTACGGCGGCCTCCAGGACAACGGCTCGGTCAAGATTCCGAGCAACGGGCCCTTCGGCGCGATCACGCGCGACGACTGCGTCGCCGTCGGCGGCGGCGATGGACAATACAACGTCGTCGATTGGGCCGACAGCCGCTGGTTGTACAACGCCTCGCAGCTCGGCGCCATCCAGCGCGTCGACCAGAAGCTGGGCACTTCGAAATTCATCCGGCCGCGCCCGGAGAAAGGCAGGCCGGCCTACCGTTTCAACTGGACGGCGCCCATCGCCGTCTCCCCGCACAACAGCCAGATCATCTATCTCGGGGCCCAGGTCCTGCTGCGGTCTCTCAACCGCGGCGACACCTGGCAGGAGGCGAGCCCCGACCTGACGACGAACGACCCGGACAAGCTCAAAGGCAATATCGAGTTCTGCACGCTGACCTCGATCTCGGAATCCCCGCTCACGGCCGGCCTGCTCTGGACCGGTTCGGACGACGGAAAGGTCCAGGTCACGAAGAACGGCGGAGGCGATTGGAAGGACGTCACCAGGAACCTGGCCGCCGCCGGCGCGCCGGAAGAGTTCTATGTGACGCGCGTCGCCGCCTCGTCGGCAAAGCCCGGGACGGCCTATGCGGCCAAGGCCGGGTGGCACCGGGACGACTACCGGCCGTTCGTCTTCAAGACCGAGGACTTCGGCGAGACGTGGACGAACATCACGTCCGACCTGCCGGAGGGGACGGTCTACGTCGTCGTCGAGGACCGGAAGAACCCGGACCTGCTGTTCGCGGGAACCGAGATGGGTGTCTTCGCCACCCTCAACGGCGGCAAGGCTTGGACGAAATTCGGGAGCGGCCTGCCCGCGAACGCCATTGTCACGGACCTTCTCATTCATCCGCGGGAGAACGACCTCGTCGCGGCCACGCACGGCCGCGGCCTGTTCATCACCGACATCACGCCCCTCCAGGAGATGCGGGACGCGTTCCTCACGGAAGACGTTCACCTGTTCACGGTCGGGCCCAAGATCCAGTGGCCGGCACGCTGGAACATGTTCGCCGGGACCGAAGGCGACAGGAAATTCGTGGCCCCGAACGAGCCGGCCGGAATCGTCATCAACTATTTCCTGAAAGCCGCGGCTAAGGACAAGGTCACGATCCGCGTCACGGACCCATACGGCGAGGAGCTCGCCGCCATGGACGGGACAAGCGCGGCCGGACTCAACACGGTCGTTTGGGATATGCGCCGCTCGCCCGCGAAAAAGGCCGCGGCGCAAGTCCGGCCGTCCGGGGACGAGTTCGAGCGCCGGGGCTCCCGGGGGGCGCTGGCGCCGCCCGGTGAATATGTGGTGATTCTTGAGGCCGGCGGGAAAAAGCTCGTCCAGAAAACGCGCATCCGCGCCGTGCCGGATCCGCAGTAAAAGCGAGGCGCCCATGGCCACGGACTATCAGAAACTCGTCGCCAACCTGCTCACGTTCTATAACTTCACGGACAAGACGGTCATAGCGGTGGGGGGCGGGGGCGGCCAGCTCGTCGAATACGGCCGCGCGGCCGGCAAGATCCTGGCCGTGGACAACAGCGCCCCGGCCCTGGAGAAGCTCCGGGAGAGCCTGAAAGCCGCCGGGCTCGAGGAGAAGTTCACGCCGGTCCTGGGCGATTTCCATGACGTCGAGCTCCGGGCCGACATCGTCCTATTCGAGTTCAGCCTGCACGAGATGGCCGACCCCGGCGCCGCCGTCGAGCGGGCGCGCCGCATGGCCCCGGCCGTCGTCATCTTCGACCACTGGCCGGGCTCGGAATGGTCGTATATCGCCGGCGAGGAAAAAAAGGTGGCCGCGAGCTGGGGGGCCCTGGTCCGCTTCCCGGTCAAGAAAAAGCAAATGCACGAGGCGGTCCAAGCCTTCAAAGACTACGAGGAACTTTACGAGAAAGTGAAAGGCCAGGGCGAGCCGAGCCTGGCGCGGATCGCGGAATTCAAGGGCCTCAGGGACATCCACATCCCCATGCCCTACGGACTGGCGCTGATTTAGATTACGGTGACACATAACTCATCACCGAATTAGCCACGTGTTCCTGAGTGAGGTCATGAGTTGTATGTCCCCGAAATAAGAAAGAGGAAGGTGAACTCCTGATGAAGACGATAGGGCTGATCGGCGGCATGAGCTGGGAGTCCACGCTCGAGTACTACCGGATCATCAACGAAGCGGTCAAGGAAAAGCTCGGCGGCTTTCATTCGGCCAAAATGGCCCTTTATTCGGTCGATTTCGCGGAGGTCGAGGCCCTTCAGCACCGGGGCGAATGGGACCGGGCCGCGATCCTGCTGACGGAGGCGGCGCGCCGGGTGGAAGCCGCCGGGGCGGACTTCGCGCTCCTGGCCACGAATACGATGCACCGTGTCTTCGACGAAATCCAGAAGGGAATCCGCATTCCCCTCCTCCACATCGCCGACGTGACCGGGCGGGAGATCCAGGCCCGCGGTCTGACGCGCATCGGCCTGCTCGGCACGCGGTTCACCATGGAGCAGGAGTTTTACAAAGGCAAACTGGCCCGGGATTTCGGGATCGACGTCCTCATCCCGGACGAGGCCGAGCGGCTGGCCATCCACGGCATCCTCTACAACGAGCTCTGCCTGGGCGCGGTGAAGGACGCGTCGCGCGAGGTCTTCCGGAGAATCATCGGACACCTCGAGAGCCGCGGGGCGCAGGGCATCGTCCTCGGCTGCACGGAGATCCCGCTCATCGTCAAGCAGAAGGATTACGGGCTGCCGCTCTTCGACACGACGGACCTTCACGCCCGGGCCGCCGTCGACCTGGCCCTCGGCGAGTGATCAATTATGGTGACACATAACTAATTACCGAAATTAGCATCGTTGAGATTCAATGAAGTACGCTCATTGGAATCGAAGTGACAGCAGCCAGATACACGATCTTGGTGCTCGGACCTATTTCGGTAATGAGTTATGTGTCACCGAACTAAGAAGATGGAGGCAATCATGACCCGATGCCTGCGGACGATCGTCTTTTTCACGGCGGCCGCGGCCGTGCTGACGGCCCGCGCCCAAGCCCAGGTTCCGTTCGACGAGTATTTCCTGGACAAGGCCCTGCGCTTCGACCTCTACCAGGTCGGGGACGCGAAGGACGAAATCGTGACCCTCGATCAAATCTACCAGGAGGAGATCTGGCCCGAGTCGCGGACCCATCTCATCGACCCGTTCGGCTACGGCCATTACGCCGTCAAGCTCTACGACGTCGCCTCGAACCGGCTGATCTACAGCCGCGGCTTCGACTCGACCTACGCGGAGTACAAAACGACGACCCCGGCCCTCGACGGCGTCAAACGCGTCTTCGAGAGGTCCGTCCGGGTCCCCCATCCCAGGCGCCCCTTCCTCTTCGTCATCGAGGCCCGGGACAAGCTCCATCTCCTTCACCCCCTTTTCAGCCGGACCGTCGACCCGTCGGACTACCACATCATCCGCGAGACGACGGCCGCCGGCGACGTCATTTATGAAGCCCTGAAGAACGGCGACCCGCACGAGAAGGTGGATTTCGCGTTCATTTCCGAAGGCTACGGGGCCGGCGACCTCGACAAGTTCAAGGCCGACGTCGACCGGATCTCCGGCTACCTCTTCACGGTCGAGCCGTACAAAAGCGCGAAAGACAGGTTCAACATCCGCGGCGTCTTCCACGCGTCCCCGGAACGGGCCATGGACGAGCCGCGGCAGCGCGTATACAGGAAGACGGCCCTCAACGCGGCCTTCAACGCGTTCGACCTCGACCGCTACATGCTCATCGAGGAGGACCACCGGATGCATGAGATCGCCGCGGAGGTCCCGTACGACGCCATCATCGTCCTCGTCAACAGCAGGCGTTACGGCGGCGGCAGCATCGCCATCGACTACTGCGTGAGCACCGTCGACAACGCGGCGAGCCCCCAGGTCTTGATCCACGAGCTGGGCCATTCCTTCGCCGGCCTGGCCGACGAGTATTACACGTCCGAGGTCTCGTACAACGATTTCTATCCCAAGGGAGTCGAGCCGCTCGAGCCCAACATCACGGCCCTCCTCGACCCGGCGAACATCAAGTGGAAGGACCTCCTCTCGCCGGGCATCGCCGTCCCGACGGAGTACGGGAAGGAGAAAATCGAGGCCCTCATGGCCGAGCGCCGGAAAAACCGGGAGGACCAGTCTCGCGCGGTGGAGGACGCCAGGAAGAAGGGCACCGGAGAGGCCGCCGTCAAGAAGATCGAGGCGAAATACCGGGACGCGGACAAGGCCGTCGCCAAAAAAATCGATGACGTTCGCCACCAGTACGCCTCCCTCGAGGACAAGGTCGGAGCCTTCGAGGGCGCCGGTTATGCGGCCAAAGGGCTGTACCGGCCCATGATCTACTGCATTATGATCTCGAGCCCCAAGGGCGAGTTCTGCCGGGTCTGCCAGCAAGCTATATCCCGGATGATTGATTATTTCTCGGAGCGCAACTGAAGCTCCACGGACCCATGTCCGTGGGACCCCGCGAAGGGGGATTGAATTCATAATTTTGTAGCCATATCCATAATTTTGAATACACGGGCTCGCTAAGCCCACCCCGCTGTCCAGTGCAAACTTAGTATCTTTTTTATTTTAAGCCACATAACTAAAGATAACGCCTTCCCGAATATTGGCACCTAATTTGCAATTAAGTTGGGTAATTCAAAGGTGGTGGTATTGAATTTGGGCAAAATCGCTTTAGGTTTTATGAGTTTAGGAGGTGAGAAACAGGAGTACACTTCGGGGCGATCAGGCATGGGCCGGGTGGAGGGGAATCCACCCAGGGTATGGATTGAGTACATGAAACCTCAAAAAGGAGGGGTTCATTGAGAAAAGCCTTAGCATTGTTTTCCCTCGTTCTCCTGCTGGGCGTTTTCGTCTACGGGCAGGAGGCCGGGAGCATCCGGGGCAAGATCGTTGACAAGGAGGGCAATCCCCTTCCCGGCGTCAACATCACGCTGACCGGATCCAAGACGGCGCCCCTGACCGCCGTCACCTCGGCGGAAGGCAACTTCCGGTTCCTTCACCTCGCCGGGGCCAGCGACTACGTGCTGAAATGCGAGCTCCAGGGCTTCAAGCCCTACACCCGCACGCAGCTCGTCATGTCCTACGGCCGGGACATCGCGCTCGACATCACTATGGAGCAGGCGGCCCTGGAAGAGGCCGTTACCGTCGTCGGCCAGACGCCGGTCATCGACACCAAGAAAACCCAGGTCGGCGTCAACATCACCGAAGAGATGATCATGCGCCTGCCGACCTCCCGGAATCCGTGGGTCCTGATGCAGCTCGCCCCCGGGATGCTGATCGACCGTGAGGACGTGGGCGGCTCGGACGCCGGCCAGCAGTCTTCGTACTTCGGCCACGGCTCCTCGGCCGGCGACAGCACCTGGAACGTCGACGGCGGGAACATCACGGACAACTCCGCCCTGGGCGCGGCCCCCGGCTACCTGAACATGGCCGGGTTCGAGGAAGTCCAGATCAACTACGGCAACAACGACATCAAGTCGCAGACCGGCGGCGTCCAGCTCAACTTCATCACGAAGCGCGGCGGGAACGCCTTCACCGGGACGTTCTTCCTCGAAGCCGAAAAGAACGCCTGGCAAGCCACGAACATTCCGGCAGACCTGGTCGCCCGCGGTTACAAGGGCGCCGGCATCAACAAAGTCTATAACTACGGCGCCAACTTCGGCGGCCCGATCGTCCGGGACAAAGTCTGGTTCTACGGCTCCTACGGCATCCAGGACCTCGGCACGAGGACCCTGGCCGGGACGACCGACAACTCCTGGCTCGAGTCCGGCTATTTCCGGCTGGACGCGCAGGTCACGAAGAGCACGAGGGCCAACCTTTTCTACGAGTATGACAACAAGCTGAAGTACGGACGGACGAACTGGGGCGCCACCCTGCAGGGCCCGGAAACCGTCTGGAACCAGAACGGCCCGACCCCCATCTACAAGGGAGAGGTCGAGCAGATGTTCGGGAACCTGTACCTGAACCTGAAGGCCATTTATACGCACAACGTGTTCTATCTCGTGCCCCTCAACGGCCACTTCACGCCGGGCGAGAAAGTCGGGCCCTACGCCGAGCGCAACTACTGGCCGAATTTCTACGCCTACGGCAACGCCCCCGGCGACTACGGCACGATCCGGCCCCAGACCAACATCAACTTCGTCGGCAACTACTTCGCCGAGAAAGTCCTCGGGGCCGACCACGAGATCAAGTTCGGGGTCGACTACACGCACTCGACGGTCACAAGCTTCTCCATCGTCAACGGCAACGCCACGATCGCCCACTATGAGCCCCTCGTCGACGGGACGCCCTGGACTGAGGCCTGGATCAACCGCGACTGGCACATCAACCTGACCTTCCAGAGGTATTCGATCTTCGCCCAGGACACGCTGTCCTTCGGCCGGCGGCTGGCCGTCAACGTCGGCCTCCGCTATGACGTCGAGAAATCCGTCGTGGCCAACGAGGTCCAGCCCGCCTCCCCGCTCATGTCCAACTACCTGACCGAGATGAACATCCAGAAGCTGGATCCGCTCATCCGCTCCAAGATCTTCTCGCCCCGGATCAGCGTCATCTACGACATCACGGGCGACGGCAAGAACGTCCTCAAGCTGAACCTGGCCCAGTACGGGTCCCAGACGGGCTATGATTTCGCCAGCTTCCTGAACCCGGCGCCCTGGGCCGAAATCGACCTCCGCTGGGTGGACGCCAACGCCGACGGCGTTATCCAGCAGAGCGAGCTTCACGGCACTGACTGGGAGACGGGCCTGCCGACCGTGGATCCCAACGACCCCAACGGCTGGTCCTGGTACGGCGGCTTTGACCCCGCCAACCCGAACGCGGCCGTGTCCACGAACATGTACGACCCCAGGTACAAGACCCCGCTCCTCGACGAAGTCTCGCTGTCCTTCGAGCGGGAAATCATCACCGACTTCGCCGCCCGCGTCGAGCTCTTCTATAAGAATACGCACCGGCTCTCCTGGGACCGGGGGATTCTGGGCGACGGCACGCTCGAAACCCAGGCCAACTATTACCTGCAGGAAACCGAACCTATCACCGGCGCAGACGTCTACACCCGCGTAGAGAGGCCCATCGGCTACTACAGGAGCAACTACGTGGACGGGACGCTCCAGGCCGACGGCACCGTGAACGGGACGACGAAACTGAAAGCCCACGAGGTGTACAAGGCCGTCGAACTCGTCCTGAAGAAACGGCTGTCCCACAACTGGATGCTGGACGGCTCCTTCACGTATTCCAACTGGAAATACTACCACGGCAACGACCCATCGGTCTGGCCCTACGACCTCACAAACTACGACTACTATGAGGGCGCCGTCATCGCCCCCCAAAGCGGCGGCTCCGGCATCAGCGACGTTTACGTGAACTCGCGCTGGATGGCCAAGCTGAGCGGCCTCTACCAGTTCCCCTACGGGATTGCCGTCAGCTTCGCCTTCAATGCCCGCGAAGGGTACGTCTATCCGCCCTTCATCAACCTTTACAGGTCGAACATCGGCTGGACCAACATCAACGCCAACGCGCCCGGCCAGATCGGCAAGTTCGGCGGCGACCGCCTGCCCAACTTCTACGAGCTCAACCTCCGCGTCGAAAAGACGTTCAAGATCTCCGACACCCTCCGCACCACCGTTTCGGTGGACGCCTTCAACGTCTTCAACTCGGCCACGTCCCTGTCCGTGCAGGCCCAGCTCGACGCTACCGACCCCTCCTTCGGGCAAACCTTGCGCATTCTGAACCCGCGCGTTTTCCGCGCCGGCGTCCGCATCGACTTCTAGTTCCTGTTCAAGCTGATTCTCCCCCCCACCCGGCTCTGGCCGGGTGGGGGTTTTTTTGCCATTTGGCGGCCGGCGGTGATAAAATGAGGCTGGAGGGCATTATGAAAAAAGCCACGCTCGCGGCCATCATCCTAATCCTCGGCGGCAGCCTCGTCTTCGCCCAAAGCTACCGGGGCCAGAGCCGGCTCCGGGGCAAGGTCACCGACGAAGCCGGAAAGCCGCTGGAAGGCGTCAAGGTCAAGCTCTACTCGCTCAAGGGGCAATCCGGTTTCGAGGTGACGACGGGCGCCGGAGGGGAGTGGATCGCCAACTACATCCGGGGAGGCGGCTGGAACCTCGATTTCGAAAAGATCGGCTACGAACCCCGGCATATCAGCACGAGTTTCCCCGAAGGGACCAACAACCCGCCGATCGAGATCAAGCTCAAGAAGATGGAAGGCCTGCTGATCACCGACGAGCTCAAGGCCGCGCTCAAAGCGGGCAACCAGCTCTTCGCGGACAAGAAATTCGAGGAGGCCGTCAAGGCCTACGAGAACATCCTGGCCAAGAACCCGGAGGCTTACATCCTGAACAAGAATGTCGGCAACTGCTATTTCGAGCTCCAGCAGTACGACAAGGCCGAGGCCGCCTACCGGCTGGTCCTGGACAAGGAGCCCGCCAATCCCGACATCCAGCTCCTCATCGGCAACTGCTACGCCAACCGCGGCGAGGCCGACAAGGCCATGGAATGGTACAACAAGATCGAATTCGACAAGATCACCGACCCGACGGTCCTCTACAACATCGGGACGGGCTTCACCAAGCAGTCCAAGTTCGAGGACGCCCTGAAGTATTACAAGCGGTCCGTCGAGGTCCAGAAGGACTTCCTCGACGGGCTTTACCAGCTCGGCCTGACGTATATCGCGCTGGCCAGGAACGCGGAGGCCATCCCGCCCTTCGAGGAGTACCTGAAATACGACTCCGATTCGCCGAGGGCCAGCCAGGTCAGGGGCTTCCTCGATTACCTGAAAAAAAAATAGCCGGTCGCCGGACATCGCGGATGCGGACCACCCGAACAAGCAGATATCAGACCGCGGCGGCGTTCGTTCTTTTTTCGGCCGCGGCCCTGGTCCCGGCGGCGGGTCCCCTGTCCGCGGCCGGGGCGGACAGGCCCAACATCCTCCTCATCACTATCGACACGCTCCGGGCCGACCATCTCGGGTGCTACGGCTACGCCGGGATCCGCACGCCGGTGATCGATGCCCTGGCCTCACGGGGGGTCCTCTTCACGCGGGCCTTCGCCCACACGCCCTCCACCCTGCCGTCGCACACGAACATCCTGCTCGGGCTCACCCCCAACGCCCACGGGGTCCACGACAATTCGAACTTCATCGTCCGGGAGGGTTTCCTGACGCTGGCGGAGTGGCTCAAGGGGCAAGGATACTCCACGGGCGCCATTGTCGGGGCCTTTCCTCTGGACTCGCGTTTCGGGCTGACCCGGGGGTTCGACGTCTATGACGACAACTACGGCAGCCAGGGACCGATGGACATGACGTTCGTCGAGCGCAAGGCCGACGCCGTCGTGGACAAGGCCCTCCAATGGCTGCGGGGCCGCGCCGAGCCCTGGTTTCTCTGGGTCCATTGCTTCGACCCCCACCAGCCGTACGACCCGCCGGAGCCCTTCAGGTCAGAGTACCGGGAAAAGCCTTACGATGGCGAGATCGCCTTCGTCGATGCGGCCCTCGGCCGGCTCCTCGGCTCCCTCAAGGAGCGGAACATCGAAGGCCGTACCGCGGTCATCTTGACCGCTGATCACGGCGAGGCGCTGGGCGAGCACGGCGAAACGACCCATGGCTATTTCGCCTACAACGCGACCCTCCGCGTGCCGCTCCTCATGGCCCTCCCCGGTATCCGGGCGGAAAGTCTCGAACAGGATGTCTGCCACGTCGACATCTTCCCGACAATCTGCGAGCTCCTGGGCCAGAAAAGCCCGGGAGGGCTGCAAGGCCTCTCCCTCCTGCCCTTGATCAGGGGGAAGAGCCTCCCGGACCGGCCCATCTATTTCGAGGCCCTCACGGCCTATTACAACCGGGGCTGGGCGCCGCTTCGCGGCTATATCCGGGGCCGGGAAAAATACATGGATTCGCCCATCCCGGAGGTTTATGACTTGGAGAAGGACTTCGGCGAGGTCGAAAATATCGCCGGCCGGACGGGCCTCGACCGGTGCCGGAATATCTTCGCCGGCCTCGTCCAGGCCGAATCGTCCCAAGCGGCCGAGGCCGCCGGGCGGAACGTGGACCGGCAGACGGCGGAGAAGCTCCGGAGCCTCGGCTACCTGTCCTCGCCGCAGGCGCCGCCGCGCAAGGACTTCACGGCCCGGGACGACCTCAAGACCCTCCTCCCCTTCCACAACAAATGGACGTCGGCCACGGCCGCCTATTCCGCGGGCCGGGCCGCGGAAGGCATCTCGCTCCTGAAGGAGATCATCGCCGAGCGGAAGGACTTCGACCTGGCCTACACGTACCTGGCCAATTTCTATAAGGAACAAAAGAGGCCCGGCGAAGCGGAGGCGGTCCTGCTCGAGGCCTACCGGAACAACCCCTCGAGCTTCCGGATCATGACGGCCTACGGGATCGCGCTGATCGAAGAGGGCCGCTTCGAGCCGGCTGTCGAGGTCCTCAAGAAATCATTGGCCCTTATCGATTTCGACCCCGAGACCTGGAATTATCTCGGCGTCGCCTACTGGAACATGGGGCTTTTCGACGAAGCCCGCGACGCTTACCAGCGGGCGCTCAGCCTGGACGCCAATTACGCCATTGTTTTCAACAACTTGGGTTCCCTCTACCTGACCCGGTTCCTCAAACTCAAACAGCCGGACGACCTGGCCGCGGCTACGGAGGATTTCCGGAAGGCGATCGCAACCGACCCCAAATACGCGTCTGCTTACAACGGCCTCGGGGCGGCCCTGCGTCAGGCCGGGGACATCGACGGGGCCGTCGGGGCCTGGAAAAAGGCCGTCGAACTCAAGCCCGACTTCGGCTTTCCGCTCTACAACCTGGGCCTGACCCTGCTCGCCAGGGGCGACAGGGCCGGCGCCCTCGGATACTTCACCCGCTACAAGGACCTCTTCTACGGGGATTTGGCGCCGAAGGAAAAGGCCCGGCTGGACGAGCTCATCCGGATGTGCAAATGACGCGAGGAGGAAGGCCATGAAAAAAGCGCTGACCGCGGCCGCCGCGGGCCTGCTCCTGGCCCTCGCGGCCGGGCTTGTTTCAGGCCAGACCAAGGTCCGGGAAAAAGACCTCTCTCCGCAACTCCAGGAGTGGCTGAAGCTCACGGCCTACATCATCCTCCCCGCCGAGCGGGACGTCTTCCTGTCCCTTCCGAGCGACCGGGACCGGGAGATATTCATCGACGCCTTCTGGAAGCAAAGGGACCCCACCCCCGCGACCCCTCAGAACGAGTACAAGGACGAGATCGTCAAGCGGTTCCGGTACGCCAACGAGTATTACCGCCGCGGGACGACCCGCGAGGGCTGGATGACGGACATGGGCCGGATCTACATCATCCTCGGCGCTCCCACGAGCACCGAGCGTTTCGAGGGCGTCAAGGGCATTTATCCGGCTCAGGCCTGGTATTACTACGGGGAAAAGGGCAAAGGCCTGCCCGGCAGTTTCGCCCTGGTCTTCGTCCAGAGGCGGGGCGGCGAGTTCAAGCTCTACAACCCGCTCGCCGACGGACCGGCCAGCCTCATCGAGGACACCCAGGGGTTGGACCAGACGAATTACGAGGCCGTTTATAAGAAGATCAAGGACCTGGCCCCGACCCTGGCCGGCGTTTCGGTCTCGCTGATTCCGGGGCAGATCCCCTATGGCTACATGCCCTCGGCCCAGACGAACATCATCCTCTCGACCATTTTAGAATCGCCGAAAAAGGACGTCAGCCCCGCCTACGCCACGCACTTTCTGAACTACCGGGGCATCGTCAGCACCGAGTACCTGACGAACTTCATCGAAAGCGCCGCGACCGCGGAGGTCATGCCTGACCGGGCCCTGGGGATGAATTTCCTCCACTTCTCCATTTCGCCCCGCAAAGTCACCCTGGATTATTACCAGCCCAAGGACCAGTACTACTGCGACTTCAAGCTCAGCGTAAGCCTGCGCCGGGGCGACGAGGTCGTGTTCCAGTATTCCAAGGACTATCCGTTCTATATTTCGCCGGACCGGGTCGAAAACGTCCAGGCCAACGGGATCTCGGTCCTCGACCTCTTCCCGATCGCCGAGGGGAAATTCAACCTGACCGTCCTCCTCCAAAATTCCGTCGGCAAGGAATTTTCGACCTTCGAAAAAGAAGTCGAAATCCCGACGGGCGAAGGGCCGGCCAAGCTGACGGCGCCGGTCCTCGGCTACGGGACCCAGGACGCCGCGGGGGCCAACGTGCCCTTCCGGGTCCTCGGCCGCCAGATCCTGACGGACCCCAAGGGGACCCTCGGCCTGAAGGACGAGGTCGCCTTCGGCGTGAATCTCATCCGCGTCCCCCGTGACCTCTGGTCCGGCGGCGCGGTCGAGGTTGTCGCCGAGGGCGCCACAGCCAAGGGAAGCCCCATCAAGGTCCTCACCATCAAGCTCTCCGACCACCCGTACGGGCCGACCATGACCTTCGTCGAAGCCTCCCCCGCCCGCAGTTTCCCCCCCGATTACTACGAGATGAGCTTGACACTGAGAAACAGCCAGGGCAATGTCGTGGACAAGGCCGTGGCGCCGTTCATCATCTCCCCCGCGGAGACGGTCCCGCATCCCGTGACCATCGTCCGGACGCTGCCCGCGGCCAGCAACTTCCTTTACTTCTACGGGCTCGCCATCCAGTACGACAAGACCGGCGACCCGGCCCGGGCCGAAGCCGCGCTGCGCAAGGCCTACGGCATGAAGCCCGATTACCTGGAGGGCGTCGTCCAGTTCGCGGATTTCCTCGTCCGGACCGGAAAACCCGACGAGGCCCTGCGGATTTGCGAACCGCTCAAGGACGCCGAAAAATACCGCTTCGACTATTTCCTGATCAGGGGCCGGGCCTTGATGGGCAAGCGCGAGTACGCCCCGGCCATCTCCAGCTTCCTCGAGGGCAACAAGATTTACAACAGCGACACGCGCCTCCTAAACGGCCTCGGGTCCTGTTACTACGCGACGGGAAGGAAAAAGGACGCCCTGGAGGCGCTCACCGCTTCGCTGCGGCTTAATCCGGAGCAAGCCGACATCAAGGCCCTGGCCGCGAAAATCGAGAAGGAACTCCGCTAGTCTCGGGGATGGAAAGGAGCACCCCAATGCCCGCGCTAGACGTCAAGAAATTCCGCGAACCGGACATGATCAAAATCGGAAAAAAAGAAGCCCTCATGATCGCCAACGGCGACGAGAGACGGGCCGCCAATCTCGAGGG
Source organism: Candidatus Aminicenantales bacterium (assembly GCA_049513915.1). Taxonomy (GTDB): domain Bacteria; phylum Acidobacteriota; class Aminicenantia; order Aminicenantales; family Saccharicenantaceae; genus DATKJS01. The sequence continues at coordinate 33,061 of JBEKVN010000021.1, forward strand.
TTGGGCGCGACAGAAAGCCATGGAGGCCGAGCTCACGCTGGCCTTCGCGCGCGAGGGGTGGAAGCTCACCCGCGCCCATGACGAGGACCCCGCGATGGGCCACGGCTTCATCGAGACGCAGGCCATGGGCGACGAGGTCTTCGACCGCATCCCGCCCCGGGCCGTCCTGGTCGTGGCCGAATCCGTCTGGCAATACAGCAACATGGTCGCCTACCGGCTCTGGGAGCACAAGGGCCCCATCCTGATCGCCTCGAATTTCGACGGCTCGGCGCCGGGGCTCGTGGGCGCCCTGGGGCTCGAGGCCTGCCTGACCAAACACAAATACGGCCGGGACCAGGCGGGCCACAGCATGCTCTGGAGCTCGGAGGAATTTACGGACGCGGCGTCCGTCAGGAACCTCCGGACGTTCCTCAAGACGGGCCGGATCAAGTACGACGTATCCCACGCCCGGCCGCTCGGAACCATCGACCTCAAGAAATTCGGGGATGCGGTCGAACTCGGGACGGCGCTCGGCCGGTTTTTGCGGACGAAGCGAGCCCGGCTCGGCATCTTCGACCCCCTGTGCATGGGCATGCTGAACGCGGCCTTCGACGAGGAGCTGCTGGTGGGGACGGGCCTATCCATCCGGCGGCTGAACCAGTCCGACCTCTACGCGGAGATGCAGACGGTGCCGAAGGAGCGCGCCTTCGCGCATATCCGGAAGCTCGAAGAATGGGGCATGAAAGTGGACCGCGGGGACGACTTCAAGACCAAGGTCACCGACGGCCAGCTCATCGAGCAGGGGCAGATGTACGAATCCCTGGTCAAGTACGCCCATAGAGAAAGACTGGCCGGCCTGGGCATCCCGTACCAGCTGGGGCTGGCCAGGCTTTGCGCCGCGTCGGACCTTCCGGAGGCCATGTTGAACAGCTCGAGGCGTCCCCCCGTTGTGTTCGAGGGCCGGACGCTGTTCGAAGGCGATCCCGTCATGTGCGCCAACGAGGCCGACATGGGATGCGGCGTCGACCAGATCATGAGCAAGATGATCCTTCAGGGAATGAACCTCGGACCCGAAACGACGCAGCACGACGTCCGGTGGGGCGACCGGTATCAGGGAAAATACGCCGGCCGCGACCTCGAGATCGACGCTTTCGTCTGGGTGTTCGAGCTTTCCGGGAATACGCCCGCGGAGCACGTCCGGGGGGGCTGGGCCGGCATCACGGCCGTCCGCCAGCCGCACATGTATTTCCAGAAAGGCGGGGCCTCCACCAAGGGCGTGTGCAGGCCGGGCGAAATCGTCTGGAGCCGGGTCTACGTCGACGAAGGCGTGCTATCCATGGATATCGGGAGGGGCGGCGTCGTCGAGTTCCCGGCCGGGGAAACTGAAAGGCGCTGGAAAGCGACGACCCCGGAGTGGCCCATCATGCACGCCATCCTTTACGGAGTGTCCCGGGACGCCCTCATGGCCAAGCACAAGTCGAACCACATCACCGTCCACTACGCCCCCGACGCCGCGACGGCCAATCAGGCCATGTTCGCCAAGGCGGCCATGGCCCGGGAAATGGGCATGAAGGTCTTCGTATGCGGCAACTACGACGTCAAGGACAGCCTGGCTTACAAGCTGGCGCGGGGAAAAGCGATCGTCGAAAAATAGACGGACTCACTTCCGTGGACTCCCGCGATGGAGATTCAGGGCCTTCCAGACGGCCTTGCTGATCTGAAGGTCCTGGACGGCGACGCCCGTCAAGTCGGCCACCGTGATCTCGTCCTGGGACGCGCGGCGGAATCTTTCCTCGCTGATGACCCGCCCAAGTTCGATCAAGTCCCCTTTCCGGATGAGTCCCGCGCCGAGCGCCTTGAACGCCTCACCCCGGAGTTCGGACTGGCTGAGGCTGTCCACGACGACGCGGTCGGCCTTGGCCAGAATGGCCGCGTCGAGCTCCTGCTTTTCCGCCGTGTCCGAGCCCACCGCCGTGATGTGGGTGCCGGGGCGGATCCAGTCCGCGCGGAGGAGAGGTTTGGTCGAGGGCGTGCAGGTGACGATGAGGTTCGAGGAGGCGGCGACCTCCTCGGCGTCGAGGGTCGTCCGGATCCGGAAGCCCCGCGGCTCCATGTCCCGGCGATAGGCGTTGAGCTCGCCCGAGTCGAGGCCCCAGACAATAGCGTCCTCGAAATCGCGGACGCGCCGGAGATGCTCGAGCTGCATCCGCCCCTGGACGCCCGCGCCCAGGATCCCGGCCGTCCGGACCGTCCGGGGGGCCAGGTATTTCGCGGCCACGGCCCCGGCCGCGGCCGTCCGGAGGTTCGTCAGATACCCTTCGTCGAAAAGGAGACATTCGAGCTCGCCCGTCTTCTGGCTGAAGAGGAGCATCATGCCGTTGCCGGAGGGCAAGCCGAGTTTCGGGTTGTCGGAGAAACCGGAGGCGATCTTGATGACGTAGTGGTCGTCGCCCTTGATGTAACCGTACTTGATGTGGACGTCGCCGGGCGGGTCCTCGAAAATCAGCTCCCCGACCGGGGGAACGACCGCGCGGCCCTGGGAATAGGCCACAAAGCCCTCTTCGATGAGGGGGAGAGGGTCGATGGAACGGGCGGCCTCGAGGATCATGGGAAGCGATATGACGGCCGGCATGTCAGGCCTCCTCGTGCGGGATGCGGGCCGGCTCCGGCGCCGGGTTTAGATCCGCCTGACCGCGAAGCCCAGCTCCTCGAGGGACTTCACGGCCCGGTCCAGGTCCTTGTTCTTGACGAAGAGATGGTCCGTCGAATACGCCGAGATGGCGAAGATGGGGATGCCCTCCCTGGCCAGGACCCCCGACACGTGGGCGAAAAAGCCGACCAGGCTGAAAGGCAGGATCATGTCGAAGGTGATGCGCCGCCAGTCTCCCTCGATGCCCAGGACCTTCTGGTTCCGGAGGCGGGATTCCTCGATGACCGAGCTCGTTTCCTTCTCGTCCCGGACGACGGCGAAGGCGCCCGTCAACGCCCGGCGGGATTTCACGATCGCGTAGCTTTCCTTGGCGACGTGAATCCTCCCGTGCCGGAAATAATCCCGAAGCTCATGCCGTTTCATCGTGGCGTCCCCTCCCGGTTGGAAGGTGTTATTTTATACGAAGCCCGGCCGAATCTCAAGCCCGGCGCGTCCCCGGCGACCTGAAGCTCCACGAACTTGCAGCCTGGGGGCCCTTGTTGGCATGAACCCCCGCAGTCATCAAGAGGCTGCCCAGGGCGGCCTCTTGATGGCGTCCGTGGGATCCCGCGAAGGGGTTGATTTTAGAGGCCTTTTCGGATTAATATCATTATTTCGACAAGAGAGAGACGAACGCCCCATGAGCCAAGAGATGAAGAAGGAATTCCGGATTCTGCCCACGCCCCTGATCGACCTGGCGCTCAGCGTTGCCGACCGTCTCGCGCGAGGGCTGGTCCGCTTTGGGGTCGACCCGAACGTCCTGACTGTCCTGGGCTTCCTGGCGGGGATGGCTGTCGGGCTCTTCTACGGCCTCGGGGCCCCGGCCCTGGCGGCCGGCCTCATCGTCATTTGCGGAGTTTTCGACGTCCTGGACGGAAAGGTGGCCTCGAACGCCAGCCGGAGCAGCCTGTTCGGCGCCATCTTCGATTCGAGCCTAGACCGCTATTCCGAATTCTTCATGTACGCAGGGCTGGCCTATCATTTCCGGCACGGGTGGGGACTGTGGATGGTCCTGCTGGCCATTCTCGGCTCGAACATGGTCAGCTACACCCGGGCCCGGGCGGAGGGCCTGGGGGTCGTCTGCCGGGTGGGCGTCATGCAGAGGGCCGAGCGGCTGGTCTTCCTCTTCCTGGGGACCGCGGTGGGGATCGTCTTCCACGTCTTTGACCCAGCCCTCCTGACCGTCATGGCCCTGATCGGCGTCGTCTCCAACGTTACGGCCGCCCAGAGAATTCTTTACGTCAAAAAGTACGAGAAGCGTCAGCTCTCGAAGGAGATTTGACCCATGAGCAAGATCCGTGTCGCCATCATCGGCGCGGGCAACTGCGCGTCGTCGCTCATCCAGGGCGTCGAATATTATAAGAACGCGAGGGAAGGCGATTTCGTCCCCGGGGTCATGCACGTCAGCCTCGGCGGATACCATGTCCGGGACATCGAGTTCGTCGCCGCCTTCGACATCGACAGGAACAAGGTCGGCAAGGACCTGAGCGAGGCCATCTTCTCCTATCCGAACAATACGACCAAGTTCTCGGCCGTCCCCCACCTGAACGTCAAGGTCCAGAGGGGGATGACGCACGACGGGCTGGGCAAGTACCTCTCCCAGATCATTGAAAAGGCCCCCGGCCCGACGGCCGACATCGTCGGCATCCTCAAGGACACGAAAGCCGACGTCGTCATCAATTATCTGCCGGTGGGCAGCGAGATGGCCACGAAGTGGTACGTCGAGCAGGTCCTCGATGCGGGCTGCGGCCTTATCAACTGCATCCCGGTCTTCATCGCCAGCCAGAAATACTGGCAGAAGCGGTTCCAGGAGCGCGGCCTGCCGGTCATCGGCGACGACATCAAGTCGCAGGTCGGGGCCACGATCCTCCACCGGACCCTGGTCAATCTCTACCTCGACCGCGGCATGCTCGTCGACAGGACCTACCAGCTCAACACGGGCGGGAATACGGATTTCCTGAACATGCTCGAGCGGGAGCGCCTCGACTCCAAGAAGAAGTCCAAGACGAACGCCGTGGTGTCCCAGATCCGGAACCGGGGCCTGGACATTGCGCCCGGAAACGTCCACGTCGGGCCGAGCGACTACGTGCCCTGGCAGAAGGACAACAAGGTCTGCTTCCTCAGGATCGAAAGCCGCCATTTCGGGGACGTCCCCACGTCGCTCGAATGCCGGCTGTCCGTCGAGGACTCCCCCAATTCGGCGGGCGTGGTCATCGACGCCGTCCGGTGCGTCAAGCTGGCCCTCAATAACGGCGTCAAGGGCGCCCTCTTCGCCCCGTCGTCCTACTTCATGAAATCGCCCCCTCGCCAGTACACGGATACCGAGGCCCGCGATCTGACGGAAAAGTTCATCCGCAAGTACGGGGCCAAGGCGCGCGCCGCCCGCAAGCCGGCGAAAAAGGCAAAAACCAAGCCTAAGGCTTGAAACTGTTTTCAAGGCACCATACGGGTCCTGTCACGGCAGAGTCTCCGACCGGACTTCGCTCCACCCATCCCCCGCGGGGCGGAGGGGCAAATTCCCCCTCCTGAGCCACCCCTCCTCGGCTGATGGGGGCCTTCCTCGGACCGGGGGGAAGCCGCCCCCTGGACCCCCCAGCGCTCTCGCGCAATCCCCTTCCGCTCGTCCGTCGGAGAGCACTGCCGCGCCACCCGTTCTACTACGGCTCCCGGCTTGGAAAGGGCCGAAGGGGAATGGCCGAAACGTCATGTGCGGCTTAGCGCAAGACGCACTCTGGAGTGGAGGCCATCCCCGAGGTCCTTTCCCTTGACGCCCGGAACAGGACCCGTCCGGTCTTATTTGTGGGCGCGGGTTTTTTTCTGGAGCTTCTTGGCCCGTTCCGCAACCCAGCCCGGTTTTTCAACCTGACGGGCGCGGCCAATGGCCAGGCTGGCCGGGCTGACGTCCTTGGTGATCGTGGATCCTGCGGCGACGTAGGCGCGCTTCCCGACCTTGACGGGGGCGACCAGCTCGGTCCCCGAGCCGATAAAAGCGCCGGCCCCGATGTGCGTCCGGTTTTTCCGGACACCGTCGTAGTTGCAGGTGATCGTTCCCGCGCCGATGTTGACGTCCTCCTCGACCAGACTGTCGCCGAGGTAGCTCAGGTGCTGGGCCTTGGATCGCGGGCCGAAGACCGTGTTCTTCATCTCCACGAAATTCCCCACCTTGGAGCCCGTCCGGACCACTGTCCCCGGACGTAGGCGGGAAAACGGGCCGACCTGGACGTCGTTCTCCAGGCGGCAGCCGTCGAGCACCGTGGAGCTCAGGACCTTGACCCCGTCCCCGATCCGCGAGCCCATGATGTGGACATGGGGATAGATGCGGCAGTTTTTCCCGACACGCGTCGCCCCCTCGATAACGACCGAGGGGTAGACGACCGTCCCGGGTCCCAGTTCGGCCGCCCAATCGATCCACGCGCTCAGCGGGTCTAGAAGCGTGACGCCGCGGCGGGCAAGGTCCTCGTTCTTGCGCCGCTGGAGAAGCCGCGCGGCCCGGGCCAGATCGACCCGTCCCGTAATCCTCATGGTCTCCCCGGCGGCGGGGACTTCGGTCAACCCGACTTTTTTGCCTCGGCCCGAGAGGAGGGCCGCGACGGCGCGCAATCCGGATTCGCCTCTTGCCGCGGCCAGAGCGGGCAGAAGCGGGATAATATCTTCGCCGCGAAGGGCGGCGACGGAGTCCCGGTCGATGTCGGGACCGAACGTCATCAAGGTCATCCCGCAGCCCTGCCTGCGGTGCACGGCCAGGAAGTTCTTTAGGGTCCCGGACTGGAGCAGAGGCCTGTCCGCGGGAACGAGAAGGAGGTCGGAGGCGCACTTTTTCCGGAGGGCGGCCGAGGAGCCGAGCAGGACGGACACGATCCCGGACCGTCTCTTTCCCTTCCGGCTCCGGGGCCGGATCAAAGCGAAGGGAACCCGCCCGGCGGCCTCCGCGAGAGCCGCGGCCGCCTCAGCCGCAGGCTCATGGTCCGCGTCGCCGACGGCGAGCACGATTTGACCGGGCCGTAGCCCGGCCGCGGCGGCAAGGACGTACGACACGAGGGGCCTGCCCAAGACCGGGTGGAAGAGCTTTTCTCCGGCGGACGCGAAACCCGCGCCCCCGTTCCCCCCGTGGACGAGGATGATCGTGTCCCTGTTCATGCGAGTCGGGTGAGGACCTTGAACTTCTTGTCGTCCCACAGATTCGCGAAATCGGGCTCGTTTTGGGCGAGGGTCGAAAACATCTTGTCTTTCAGGATGGCTTTTTTCAGGTAATCCAGGCCGGGGTCGATCTGGCCCATCAGGCAATGGACGTCGGCCAGAAGGTAATAGATCAGGCCTTCTTTTTCCTTGAATTCCAGGGCTTTCTGCAGGAGCTTCACCGCGCCGTCATAATCGCCCTGATTGATCTTGACGACACCGGCGTGATAGTGATCGTCGAAGTCCTTCAACGATAGGCTGTCCTTCTTCGGGCGCTTCCGGGCGACCGCGATGTAGGCCCGGGCCCGGTCCACGATCTCCCTCTCCGCCGGGTGCTTCTCGATGAAGCCTTCGAAAAGCTCGACGGCCTGCGCGAAGTCCCCCTTGTGGAACTCCTTGACGGCCAGGCCAAACGCGGCCAGGGCTTTCTGGTATTCGTCTTTTTTGATCTTTTGCTCGGTCACTATGGTCTCCCTGTCAAGTTCGGTCGAAGTGAGCCGTATTTTACATCAGAAGGCCCGTTTTGACAAGATTATGATAGAATAGACAGGTGAAAAAGAGGCTGGAAGAGGTCCTCGAAAAGGTCCGGACGGGCCGAATGTCGCCCAAAAAAGCCCTGGAATCCCTGAAAGACTATCCCTACCAGGACCTGGGGTTCGCCAAGGTCGACCACTACCGGGAGGTCCTGAAGGGCTATCCGGAGATCGTCTACGGCCTGGGCAAAACGTCCGATCAGATCGTCCGCATATCCCGCGAGATCATCAAGAGCGGATCGAACCTCCTGGTTACCAGGATCGAGCCGGATGTGTATGCCCGGATCAAGGGCCGCCTCCGGGGGACAACCTACTCCCCTGCGGCGAGGACGGTCACCCTTCTCCAGAAACCAGCCCCGCCCGGAAGGGGAAAGATCGCTGTCATCACCGCCGGGACGTCGGACATCCCGGTGGCCGAAGAGGCCGCCGTGACCGCCGAAATCCTGGGCAATGCCGTCGAGAGGATCTTCGATGTCGGTGTCGCCGGGCTTCACCGCCTGCTCAACCACTACGGGAAAATCCAGGAAGCCCGGGTCATCATCACGGTCGCCGGCATGGAGGGGGCACTGCCGAGCGTCGTCGCCGGACTGGTCAGCGTCCCGGTCATCGCAGTTCCGACCAGCGTCGGCTACGGGGCGAGTTTCAAGGGGTTGGCAGCCCTCCTGGCCATGCTCAATTCCTGCCCGGGCGGGGTGGGCGTCGTCAATATCGACAACGGTTTCGGGGCCGCCTATCTAGCCAGCCTGATCAACCACCTCTGAACCCCCCATCATTCCCCGAGTGGGATTGCGCGGCTGAAAATGCCGGTTCCGGGCGGAGTCGGCTTGACAAGTCGGGCTCGGGTCCCTATATTCTATGGGTAATCCCCAGGTTTTATAAGGCCTTATGGAGATCATCGACCAGGTCAGGCAGGCTTCCTCTATCGTAGAAATCGCCTCCCAGTACACGACCCTCAGAAAACGGGGCCGAAAGTGGGTCGGTCTCTGCCCCTTTCACACCGAAAAAACCCCCTCCTTCACGCTGGACGAGGACAAACAGCTTTACCATTGCTTCGGCTGCGGCGCGGGCGGGGACATCTTCTCCCTGCTCATGGAGAAAGAGAACCTCAACTTTCCAGAGGCTTTGCGGGCCCTGGCCGAGCGGTACCACGTCCCCCTGCCCGAACGGCAGCGGCTCAACCCCGAGGTCCTCAAGCTCGAGGACAAGCTGTTCAAAATGAACGAGCTGGCCCTCGGCTTCTTCCGGAAGAACCTCTTTCACACCGAGGAAGGCGCAAAGGCCCTCGAATACCTGAAAAAACGCGGGTTGACCGACGAGACCATCCAGAAACTCCGGATCGGCTACGCCCTGAACTCCTGGAGTTCTCTTTACGCCTTTTTCGAGGGGAAAAACGCCCCGGCATCGCTCCTTGAAAAGAGCGGTCTGGTCGTCCCGGGAAAGAAGCCGGGCGAATACTACGACCGTTTCCGCGGGCGAGTCATCTTCCCGATTTTCAGCCTGACGGGCAAGGTCGTGGCCTTCGGGGGCCGGACGGTTGTCGACGCCGAACCGAAATATCTGAACTCTCCCGATACGCCCGTCTATTCCAAGGGGAAACTCCTCTACGGGCTGAACTTCACCAAGGACGCCATCCGCGACCAGGGCACGCTCATCCTCGTCGAGGGCTACACGGATTTCTCCGCCCTCTACCAGTCCGGGTTCGGCAACGTCGCCGCCTCTTTGGGCACAGCCTTGACCCCCTACCAGGTGGCCCAAGCCTTGAGGTTCGCGCCCCGGGTCGTGGTCAACTACGACGGTGACAACGCGGGGCGCACGGCCGCGGCCCGGACCGTCCCCCTGTGCCTGGAGAAAGGGCTCAACGTGCAAGTCCTCGTCCTGCCCGAGGACCTCGATCCCGACGGCTTCATCAGGAAGCACGGCCGGGAGAAATACCAGGCCTTGCTGAAGAAGGCCGCGCCGGGCCTCAAGTTCCTCGTCGATGCCATGACCCGCGGCGTCCGGACGGCCATCCCGGAAGAGAAGGGCCGCATCGCCCGGAGCATCGTCAAGGAAATCGAAAAAGTCCCCGACGCCGTCGCCCGCGGCGAGTACCTCAAGGAGGCCAGCCACTATCTCGGCCTCGGCGAAGAGGTCCTCCGCGGCATCATCGAGGGGCCGCCGGCCGGGAAAGGGGCCGGAGACCAGGGCCTGATCTGTCCGGCGGAAAAGCGCCTGTTCCAGATCCTGATGGAGGACCGGTCGATCGCCCCCTATATTTTCTCGGAGGCCGGGGAGGAGATCTTCCAGGGGCTCCGGGGGGAGCCCGTTTTCCAGTATATCCTCGAATGTTTCCGGACCGACAAGGTCTGGAATTTCCACGAGTTGAAGGACCGGGTCTCCCCCGGGCTGCTCGCCCAGCTGTCGGAAGCCCTGTTCGAGAAAAGCCCGGGCAGCGGGGCGGCCGTCGATGAAGCTCACGAGTGCCTCAAGTCTCTCCGAAAGCTCTATCTCCAGAACCGGCTGAAGGACATCCAGCAGAAGATCGCCCGCTCGGAGAAGCGCGGCGAAATGGAGGAGCTCCTGGCCCTGGTCTATCAGAAGCAGGACGTCACGAGACAGATCCTTTCGTTAACCTGAACTGGAAGGAACCGGCATGAACGTTGATCATCGCGGATACAACATCGAAAGAGGTGCGCGGCGTGTCTCCTGACAGCAAATTCCACAAAGACGAAATTTCCCAGCTCATCTCCAAGGGCCGGAAACAGGGTTACCTGCTCTTCGAGGAGATCGACAAGACCTTCACCGAGGACCTGGACTCCGAAGAGGATTTCGACGATTTCCTGTCCTCCATGGACAACTACGGGATCAAGATCCTCGACTCCCAGCAAAAGGAAATGATCCCCCGGAGGCGCAAGAGCGACCTCGTCTCGACCCACGGCCTCGAGCGGACGACGGACCCGGTCAAGCTCTATCTCCGGGAGATGGGCAACATCTCCCTCCTGACCCGGGAGGGTGAGATCGCCATCGCGCGCGAGATCGAGCGCGGCGAGAAGAGCATCATCAAAGCCCTCTCCAAGACGCGGCTGGTCCTCAACGAGGTCCTGGCCCTCGAGGAACGGATCAAGGAGTATCCCTTCACGATCCAGGAGATGTTCGACCTCAGCGAGGAGGACATCGCCGAGGGGAAACTCGAGGAGAAGAAGAAGCAGATCCTCTCCCGGATCAAGAAGATCAAGGACCTGAGCCGCCGGCTGGACCGGCTGCCGACGACGCGGAAGGCCACGGTCGCGCGGGGCCGGATCATCGTCACAATCAGCAGCTGCATCCGGGACCTCAGCATCCGCTCCTCGCGGCGCGAGAAGATCATCGAGGAGCTCCGCGAGCGGTTGAGGACGATCAATGAGCTCGAAGACGCGAAGGACGACCTGACCCTGGCCCGTTCGAAGAAGAAGAAGGACGACCCGGTCCTCAACCAGAAGCTCCGGGACGTGAACCGGGAGCTCCGGAAGCATACGACCGAGATCGGCCTCGACCCCGAGGCCCTGCGCAAGTCGGTCCGGTCCATCACCGCCGGCCGGAAGATCAGCGACCAGGCCAAGAAGGAGCTCGTGGCCGCCAACCTGCGGCTCGTCGTCTCCATCGCCAAGAAATACAGCAACCGCGGCCTGCAGTTCCTGGACCTCATCCAGGAAGGGAACATGGGGCTCATGAAGGCCGTCGAGAAATTCGAGTACCGGCGGGGTTACAAGTTCTCGACGTACGCCACATGGTGGATCCGGCAGGCCATTACCCGGGCCATCGCCGACCAGGCCCGGACGATCCGCATTCCCGTCCACATGATCGAGACAATCAACAAGCTTATTCGGGTGTCGCGGGCCCTCGTCCAGGAGATCGGCCGCGAGCCGTCGAGCGAGGAGATCGCAAGGAAGATGGACATGCCGGTCAGCAAGGTCCGGAAGATCATCAAGATCGCCCAGGAGCCGATCTCCCTGGAGACGCCGATCGGCGAGGAGGAGGACAGCCACCTCGGCGACTTCATCGAGGACAAGCTCATCCCCTCGCCGCCCGACACCGTCATCCACATCAATCTCAAAGAACAGATCGAGGAGGCCCTGAAGTCTCTGACCGAGAGGGAGGGACGGGTCCTCAAAATGCGCTTCGGCCTCGGGGACGGCAACGAGCACACCCTGGAAGAGGTGGGCCAGCAGTTCAAGGTCACCCGCGAGCGCATCCGGCAGATCGAGGCCAAGGCCCTCCGCAAGCTCAAGCACCCGAGCCGCAGCCGGAAGCTCAAGTCGTTTACCAATAATCATTAATTCGGTGACACACAACTAATTACCGAAACTCGTGTTTGATCGCAAATGCGGTTCATCTAAGTCTCCGGCCGAAACGCCTCTCCCGCTCAAATTAGACGGGGCTTGGGCCCCCTTCTCATTGTCTTTAGGATTCTTCCTGTGATCTTTTCGAGGCGTTCAACGAAATCCTGATCGCCTGCGGGTCGACCTGTCGTTGTCTGTTCTCTCAGAGTTTTCGTTTCGCACTCCGGAACTGCGATCGACAGAAACCCTGCCCAGTCCTTGACTTCATCCTGCATAGCACAGCGCTCGATCAATGGGTCCGCTTGCTTGAGGACGTGGGCGCGAGCGCTTGACCACGGATAGTCTTCGGCTTTTGTGACAAGGCCCGCCCTAACGGGATTACATTCGACGTACCTCATGGCGGCCATGAGATATCGGCCATCGAGCGGGCAGGAGAAAAACCTCCCTTGCCACAGGTAACCTTTCCAATCCTCGCGAATATTTATGCTCAAGGTATATTTCCAATGAGCCGTGCCCAGCCCTTTGGCAAAGCTCTCCGGGGACTTCGGCACCGCGACGAGATGGACATGGTTTTCCATCAGGCAATAGCCCCAATAGGCGATCCCGGCTTCATCGCCGTATTTTCTTAGCAGGCGTAAATAGAATTGGCGGTCTTGATCGCCGAAAAACACCTTCTGTCGGCGGTTCCCTCGCTGGACGACATGATGAGGAAAATCCGGAATGACCACTCTGGCAATGCGCGACATTGGCCTGATCGCTCCTTCAAACGAATGTCGGGGTGCTCCCGACTCCAGATCAATCTATTCATAGGAAATAGGACGCCGGCCGGGACGAAGTTTGCTCATGGCCGGGAAATTTTGGTAATTAGTTATGTGTCACCGAATTGTGGTTCATGCCCGTAGGAATTTCGGTAATTAGTTATATGTCACCGTAATTGACGATTGCCCGGGATTTTGTTATAAAAGGGGGCCGAGGGCCTATAGCTCAGTGGTAGAGCCACCGGCTCATAACCGGCAGGTCCCAGGTTCGAATCCTGGTAGGCCCATTAGACCGAGAGGACGAGACCGGAGAGATAAGTGAGACCGTGGATATCGACTTCGATCTGATTATAAAGCTCCAGCACCTGGATTCCGAGATCCACGCGACCAGCCTCGTCATCGAAAGCATCCCCAAGCTCATCCAGGATATCGACAAGCGGATCCAGGCCGGCTCCAAGGCCGTCGCCGAGGCCAAGGACAAAATGGCCCAGAACCAGAAAAAGCGCCGGGACCTCGAGGCCGAGGTCAAGGAGGTCAAGGCCCAGATCGGGAAATACAAGCGCCAGCTGAACGAGGTCAAAACCAACAAGGAATACACGTCCTTCCTCAAGGAAATCGAGGACGCGCAGCACAAGGTCGACGGCCTCGAGGAGGCCATCATCGCCGAGATGCTGGCCGCCGACGACGTCGAGGAGGAGATCAAGACGGCGACCCTCAAGCAGGGCCACGACGAGGAGAGCCTCCGGAAGGAACGGCAGGCCCTGGACGAGAAGGCCGCAGAATCGGAAGGCAAGAAGGCCCGGTTCCTCCAGGACAGGGACGCGCTTCTCCCCCGCATCCCCCCCGAGCAGATGAGGCTCTACGAGGCGATCTTCCTGAAGAAGGGGGGTATCGCCCTCTCGCCGGTCAAGGACGATTTCTGCGCCATGTGCCACATGCGGATCCGCCCCCAGATGCTCAACGAGATCCGCGACAAGGCCAAGATCACCATGTGCGAGAATTGCGGCCGGATTCTGTATCTGCCGGCCAAGCCCGAGCCCCCCAAGACGGACTGAGCACCCCGATCCGGTCAGCCGCCATTCCGGGCGTTTCCCGGCTCGTCGCGGTACATCGATTCGATGAGGTCCCGGTAGCGCCCCTCGATGATCGTCCTCCGGACCTTGAGGGAGGGCGTGATCTCGCCTTTCTCGATGTCGAAATCCCGGGCCAATACCACGATCTTCTTGACCCGCTCATAGGCCGCCAGGAGCGGGGTGGCCTTCTCGACCTCGGCCCTCAGGAAGTCCACGATCCGGACGTCCTTGACGAGCCCATCCCGGTCCTGGAAAGGGACGTTCTGGGCTTTGGCGTACGCCTCGAGCTTCTCGAAGTCAGGCACGATCAGGGCCGACACAAACCGTCTCCGGTCCCCGACGACGACGGCGTTGGCGACGTAGGGGCTCATCTTGAGGAGATTCTCAATGGGCTGCGGGGCCACGTTCTTCCCGCCCGAGGTCACGATGAGGTCCTTCTTCCGGTCGGTGATCACCAGGAACCCGTCCTCGTCCAGGTGCCCGATATCGCCCGTATGGAACCAGCCGCCCTCGAAGACTTCGCGGGTCTCGGCCTCTTTTTTGTAATAGCCCTTCATGATGTTCGGACCTTTGGCCAGGATCTCCCCGTCGGGGGCGATCCGGATCTCGACGCCGGGAATGGGCGGGCCCACGGTCCCGAACTTGAGGCGCTCGAACGTGTTGATCGACAGGCACGGAGACGTTTCCGTCAGGCCGTAGCCCTCGAGGACGACCAGGCCGAGGGCGTAGAAGAACTGGGCGATCTCTTTGGACAGGGGCGCTCCGCCCGAGACGAAGAACCGGACGCGGCCGCCCGTGCGGGCGATGATCTTGGAAAAGACGAGCTTGTGGGCGATGCCCCTCCGGAGCTTGAGGCCGCCCGGAATCGGCTTCCGGGCGATCTTCCGGGCGCCGTACCGGCGGCCGACGCCGAGGGCCCAGAAAAAGATCTTTCGCCGGATAGCCGGGCTGACGAGGACCTGGTCCATGACCTTGGTGTAGATTTTTTCGAAAACGCGCGGGACGCTGACCATGATGTGGGGCCGGGTCTCCAGCAGGTTCTGGGCGACGGCCTCCACGCTTTCCGCGTAGGCGATCGTGCAGCCGGCGTAGAGGTAGGTGAACGTGACCATCCGCTCGAGGATATGGGAGAGGGGCAGGAAGGACAAGCAGACATCCTTTTCGGTGAACTCGATGATCTCCCGGACCGTCTTGATGTTGCTCAGGAAATTGGTGTGGGTCAGGATGACGCCCTTGGGGTCGCCCGTCGTCCCCGAGGTGTAGATCAGCGAGGCCTCGTCGCCGGGCTTGACCCGGTCGATGAGCTCGGTGAACAGGCCCGGAATGGCCTCGCCCAGGGCCCGGCCTTTGTCTTTGAGGTCCTGGAGAGAAAGCACGCCCGCCGGAGGCTGGCCCTCGAACAGGACATAGTGCCGGACCTTGCCCAGCCGGGCCCGGATCGGTTCCAACTTTTTCCATAGCTCACGGTTGGAGACGACGACGACCGTGGCGTCAGAATCGTCGATGATATAGTAGATCTGCTCGGGCACCAGCGTCGTATAGATGGGGACGGTCAGCCCGCCGGCGCAGAGGGCCGCGAGATCGGTCATCGTCCATTCGGGGCGGTTTTCGGAGAGGAGGCAGAGCTTGTCGCCGGCCCGGAAACCCATGGCGTTCAGCCCGAGGCAGATGTCGCGAACGGCGTCCCCGAATTCCCTGGCGGAGATGGGCGTGTACTTTCCCTCCTTTTTGACCAGCAACAAGTCCTCTTTGGGGTAGGACCTGAGGGTATTCAAAAGGAGTTGGGGCAGTGTCGCGATCATAGCGCCCTCCTACCTAAAAGTGCCCTGATTCTAGAATTTCGACCCTCCCCTGTCAAGCGGGCTCTCTCAGAGGGCTCATATGACCATTTGGAGGGGGGCCGAGGCTATCGAAGGGCGTCCGTGGAATCCCGCGAAGGGGATTAACCCTATGTATTTTATCACTTTCATAGGATTTGCGCGACGGCGCCCGGCCGGCCGCCCGATCCTAGGACCCTTCTCCCGTCGTTTCCAGCGGGCCGGCGACCCCCGAAACCGTCCGGGACCGGAGATGTCCAGGGGTCTAAAAGGACGAGATCCAGCCGGTCCAGATAAAGAACACAACCGGGGCCGACATGGCGAACAAAACGAGGTTTACCCGGCCCGCCTCCGGATAGCGCTCGGCCAGACCGGCGAGTATGAGGTAGACCGGGAAAAGCCCGGCGCAGTATCGAGCCAAACCAAGAAGCTCGCTCGACGAAATCAGGACGAGAAAATAGGCCAAGGCGTAGATCCAATAGGAGCGGCGGATCCGGCGAAATCCCAGGAAGAGCAGGACGCCCATGAAGACGATGGCGCCCAGGTCGAAGAGGCTTTCGCCGTTGAATCCTCCCGCCGTCAGCCACCGTAACGGGTGAACCCAGGGTCCAACGACCTGCTTGTGCCAGCCGGTTTGGGCCGCAAAGTAAGCCAGGGCGTTGCCCGTGAGCCGCCAAAGGTAGCCGAAGTATATGAGGATCCCGAGGGGGATCAGGGCGAGCGACGAAGCTTTCCAGTCGATCCGGCGGATCTTGTATTGGCGCGCCGACAGGTACTCCAGACCGACCGGGACCAGGACGAGCACTCCCAGCAGCCGGGTCATGGAGGCCAGCATCCCGGCCAACCCGGCCAGGAGATAGCGATTCCGACGGGCCGCCAGCACGGCGGCCACCACCAGAACGAAGAACAGCGATTCGGAGTAGATCGCGCTGAAGGCGTAGGTCCAAGGCTGGGCGGCGAATAGCCAGACTGCCCAGTTGGCCCTGATATCGTCCGCGTCCAGCCGGGCCAGGCGGTAGAGCAGCACCAGGGCCAGGAACAGGCAAACCTGGGAGATGACCAAACCCGCGACCGCCGGGTCCCCCGTCAGCCAGCTCACCCCTTTCATCAACATCGGATAGAGCGGGAAAAGTGAGACGTTGGTCTCGGGGATTCCCGCCGCGACGCCCCGCATCTGTTCTTGGGCCCCGAAGAAATGATACCCGTCGCGGACGATGTTCAGAAACCAATAGGAATCCCATTTCTGGAAAGAGTCGACGAGCCAATTCGCGTGAGGACCGCCGCCGTGGAATAGGAACCGGCCGGCGGGTGAGGCGGGGCCCATGAAGCGGTGGATCAGCCAGGCGAAAAGGACCAGCGGAGTGCGCGTCGCCAGAAAGGCCAGCGAAGCCGCCCGCCAGTGGGCGGGGATTCCGTGCCAGACCTCCGGCCTGACGACGGGGTTCTCCTCGATCGCCTCACCGGAAAGGCCCTTTTTCTTTCGCCGCATGATTTCGCCCCCCGTTACCTCGGGGAACACAGCCTTTCAAACCGCCCCATGATATCGTCGGCGGATGTGGGCTGTCAATCTCCTTCGCGGGATCCGCCCCCTGTCTGGACCGGGGTTGGCCGGCATCTACCGTCCGGTGATCTCGCGTAGACGGCCCGTCGCCGCGGGATCGCCCGGGTTCAGACGAAGGACCTCCCGGAAATGGGCGACGGCTTCGTCCGTCCGGCCCGTGCGGAGCGCGACCTCGCCCAGCATGAAATGCGCCGCTACGTAGTTGGGGCTCAAGGCGAGGGCCCGCCGGAGCGACTCCTCGGCCTCAACGAACCGCTCCATGCGAATGAGGATGATCGCTTTATTGAACAGGCCGAGGGGGTTGTCCGGGTTCAGGGCAAGTCCTCTATCGAGGTACTCGAGGGCCTTAAGGTCGTCATGCCTGGAATAGCTCGGCTGGGCGTAGATATAGGCCAATTTCGTGAAGATGTAGCCATCGTCGGGATTTTGGCTCAATATCTTTTCGAAAACACCCATGGCATCGTCCCAGCGTTCCACCCGCGAATAGTAGGTCCCCAGATTGGCCAGCGCCCGGCGGTTCATGGGATTGCGGGCGAGCGATTCCCGCCAAAGGGCTTCCGGAGAGCCGTAGAGGGCATGGCGGTGCCAGGTCATGGCGGCCTGGGCGATGACGGCGGCCGCGACCGTGACCAGGATGACGCTACGCCAGGCGCGATTCCTTCGGCCCAGGCGCCACAGGAGCCCGGCCAAGATCAGAAAAACACCCGCGCCGGCGATATATGCCCGCCGTTCCACCATCAAGTCCACGGTCGGCAGGAACGAACTCGTCGGGAGGAGCGTGATGAGGAAAATGAGCCAACCGAGGCCGAGGAGCCGCGGGACGGGGCGGGAGGACCGTTTGAACCCGGCCCTTATGGCGAAGACCGAGAGCGCGCCCACCACGGCCCAGGCCGCGAGGCGCAGCCAAAGAGGATAAGCCCCGGCGATGGGCAGATGGTCGATGGTCAGCCCCGAGGGAAGCATCATGAGCCTGAGATAGGTGAGCATCACCGCGCCCTGCATGCTCGCGTAGGGAGCGGCGCGGCGAACGGCGGCTCCCCCCTCCAGATCCCCGAGCCCGCCGAAGGCGAGCCAGCGCGCGCCCAGGTACGCACAGGCTACCAGCAACAGGGGAAGGTATACGCGGAACCGCCTTTTCACCTCGCCCGCACCGCCTGTGAGCCAATCCCAGACGACGACGAGCGCGGGCAGCACGATGGCGCTTTGTTTGGCGCCCAAGGCCAGGAGAAACAACGCGGAGGCGAGAATCTGGGCTCCGGGGCCCGGTTGCTGTCGCCGGACCAGGAGGAGCAAGGCGCCCAGGCTTAACGCTGTCGAAAGGAGGTCGCTCAGCCCGTAGATATAGACAACGGTCCCGGCCATGAGAGGGGAAGTCAGAAACAGGAAGGCCGCAATCAGGCCGGCCTCCGGCGCCTCGACGCGGAAAAGCCGGCGCAACGACAAGGCCGCGAACCAGGCCAGGAAAACCGCCACGATGGCGTGGAGCAGCGTGTTGACCACGTGGAAAGGAAGCGTGCTGCCGGAGCCGGCCCGCCAGCAGAGCCAGAAGACCATGAATGTCAGAGGGCGCGAGGGGTCGTTGCGGAATTCGCCGCTGTTTTCGGAGTAAGGATAGAAGAAGTGGTGGACGCTGAATGGCAGGCGCATGTCGGGATTGGCTTCGATCTTCGCGAGGTCGTCGAGGACGAACGGGTTTTTCCAGGAAGGGACGAAAAGCAGGACGGCGGCCGCGAAGATGCAGGCGAAAACGGCGAGGGCTTTTATGCCTTTGGGCATAGCAGGTCTCCATCCTGCCGGGATGTTTCCGTGATCCCCAAATGTTTTGTCATATCGATTTAATACGATTATCGATCATTTCGTTCCGCCCTGCCAGAGAGCCGCGCGTCAACATTTCCGGGCAATGGCGCCAACTCCTCCCCTCACCTCATGCGGCCCAGGAGATACAGGACGCCCAGAATCACCGGCTGATGGATGATGTAGATCCATAACGAATAACGCCCGGCGGCGTTGATGAACGTTTCCGGCAACGGCCGCGGGATCAAACTCCGGCGGGAGGCATAAATCGACTTGCCCAGGGCGGCCCCCGCCAGGAAGATCCCGAACCAGGGCACCAGAGGGAAATAGTCGAACGAGGAAAAGCCCGGGCTGTGAATGCCGAACGGCAGCAGCCAGTCGAAGCGGATCGCCATCCCTTTGGTAAGCATCGAAAGCGCCGCTCCAAGCCCGAACACGGCCAGGCCCCATGCGGCACAAGCCACGGGTCCGGCCTTTCGGAACGCCATGCCGTAGACGAGCATCGAGACGGCCAAACATTGGAGGATTCCAAAGTATACGGCGGACGTCGGCTCGAAGAGATAGGTGGCCGCCGTGACGAGGAGCGACACGGCTAAGAGTCTTAGGCCGCGCCGAATGTTGTTCCGGCTTAGCGTGCTGCTGATCCCCGATAGAACGACGAAGACCCCGGCGAAAAAGAACTGGGCCGCCGTCCAGGCCACGCTCGAGAGGTTGGTCGAAAACCCGAGAAACCTCTTGACGCCGCTGAACTCCCCGAGGTCGAAAAGGAGATGGTAGCCCACCATCAGAATGATGGCCAGCCCGCGCAGGAAATCGATTTCCCAGACGCGTTGTGAGCCGCCCGCCTTTCCCACGGGGGTGAGGATATTACGGGCCGCCGCCCGCCGTCAAGGCGGTGTTCTCACTCACTTCTTTTTCAGCAGCTCCTGAACCGCCGCTTCGATCTGCAGGTCGCGGCCGGCCGACATCGCGTCCGGGTCGTTCTTGACCCGGATGTCGGGCTCGAGCTGGTTGTTTTCGCAGAGCTTCCCGTCGGGCGTCCGCCAGCCGCCCTGGGGGATGCCGAAGCGGATGGTCGGGTCGATCTGCGATTCCCACCAGACGAACGTCCCCGTCCCGGGCACGGGCATCCCGAGGGTCCGGCCCAGGTTCCGGATCTTGTACTCGACCGGGAAAAGATGGGCGTCCGAATAGTTGCATTCGCCCATCAGGACGATGGACGGCTTGATCCACTTGTTGTACGGTTCGTAGCCGATGACCTGGCCGCGGGGCACGATGTCGAAGACCTTCTTCCCGCTCAGGAAATCGGCCAGCGTGTCGTGGAGATTGCCGCCGCCGTTGAAGCGGGTGTCGACGATCAGGGCCTCCTTGTCCGCGCTCAGTCCGAGAACCTCCTCGATGACCGTCCGGTAACTGGAGTCGTTCATGCTGGCCACATGGACATAGCCGATCCGGCCGCCGGATAACCGGTCGACCTCGGCCCGGCGATTGCGAACCCAGCGCTGGTAAAGCAGGCCGCCCTCCTCGCCCAGGGAAACAGGCTTGACGGCCTCCTCCCAGCGCGTGCCGGTCGCGGGGTCGAGGACGGACAGGAGCGTCAGCTTGCCGGCCTTGCGGTTCAGGTATTTATAATGGTCCGTCGCCCGGTCCAACGCCAGTCCATCGATTTTCTCGATGACGTGGCCGGCCCTGATTTTCAGGGCCGCCTTATCCAGGGGTCCGCCGGCGATGATCTCGGCCACCTTGAGACCGGGCCCGGCGAAATCGTAGTCCATGAAGAAGCCCAGGGAGGCGGTCGCGTCCGACGTCGGGGTCCGCGAGCCGGAATAGTAGCAGCCCGTGTGCGAGACGTTCATTTCGCCCAGGAGCTCGCTGACCATCTCGGCGAAGTCGTAGTTATTGGCGATATGGGGCAGGAATTTCTTGTAGACGCCGTAGTCGGTCTCCCAATCCGCCCCGTAGAGGTCGGCCACCAGCAGCTTCTCCTTCATCTGGCGCCACATGTGGTCGTACATGTAGGCTTTCTCGTCGGACTGGTCGAGGACCATCTCGCCGCCGATCGTGACGGGGTCGGACTTGCCGCTCTCGGGGTCGATCTTCACGACCTTCCCGTCGACACCAACGAAGAGGGCCTTGCCGTCGGCGGACAGCTCCATGCCGGCCTGCATCGCGCCCAGCTTGGAGAAGAGCTTGGTGTCGCGTGTCCGCGTCTCGGTGACCCAGAGGTCATAGCCCTTCTCGAAGCGGGCCAGATAGAAAAGCTTCTCGCCGTTCTTGGTCAGGGCCATGTCGGCGATGTCGGCGGAATGGATGGTCAGACGGACCTTGCGCCGCTCGATGCCGTCGAGCTCGAAGGCGAGCTCCTTCTTCGGTTCCTCGGGCTTGACCGCCGAGTCCTTGGGCTTGGCCTCCTTGGGTTTGTCCTTCTCGGCCTTGTCCTTTTCTTCTTTGGCCTTGTCCTCCTGTTCCTTCAAGAGGGCGAAGTCTTCCTTGGACAGGCGGAACCTATCGTAAGCCGCCCGGGTGAAGAACGTCGCGTAAACGTCATATTCGACCGGGGAGCCGTCGGCGTTGACCGCACCCTCCCGGGTGCAGCCGTAGAACATCATGGCGCCCTCCATCCCCCAGCGAGGCGAGATGGTGCCGAATCCGTTCTTGGTCAGGTCGATGACCTTGCCCTTGCCGTCGCTCGAAACGAGGCCGATCTGCGGCGTGAACAGCCGGGTGAAGGCGAACTGGACCAGGAACCACTTGCCGTCGGGGCTCCATTTATAAGTCTGATCGCCGTCCGCATAGGAATAGTTGTACTCGGCGGGCAGGATCGTCCGGGTCTGCTTGGTGGCCAGGTTGATGACCTTGAGAATGACCCGGTTTTCGAGGTAAGCGACCTCCTTGCCGTCCGGCGAGAATTCCGGCTGGAACTCCTCGGCCGGCGTGGCCACGACCGTGTCCTCCTTGAGGACGGTCGAGGCATAGAAGTACGGCTCCTCCTTGCGGGCGATGGAGACCGTGTAAATGTTCCAATTGTTGTCGCGCTCGGCCGCGTAGAGGAGCGTCCGGCCGTCGGGGCTGAAGCTGACGCTGCGCTCCTGCCAGGGCGTGTTCGTGACGCGCTTGGTGACGCCGCCCTCGACGCTGCCGACGAAGATCTCGCCGCGGAAGACGTAGGCCATCTCCTTGCCGTTGGGCGACAGGCGCATCTCGGTGACGCCGCCGCTGATCGGCAGGGTCCGCTCGACGACCTGTCGGCCGTCCTCGGCGATGCGCACGTCGAGCCTCTTGGGGGGAGCACCGGCGGCCATGGTGTAAATTTCGCCGTCATATCCGAAGCACAGGATTCCCGCGGCGGAACGGGTCAGGAAACGGACAGGATTCTTCGTGAAATTCGTCACGGGAGTGGACACGGCCGGCCTGCTCAGGGAGCTCCTGAAAACGTTGAACGATCCCGTCTGCTCGCTCAGGTAATAATAAGCGTCGCCGTCGGCGTCGAATACGGGGTTACGGTCTTCGCCCTTGAAGGTCGTCAGCTGCGTGTTCTTTTTGGCCTTCAAGTCGTAAACCCAGATGTCGCGGGTCACGGCGGACGTATGGTGCTTCCGCCAATCGCTCTCGTAGCCCTTCTGGTCGTGGTAGAGGATCTTGTCGCCAGCGGGGTTGACCGTGGCCACGATGGCCGGCTGGGTCAGGACGAGCGCCGCCTCGCCGCCGGTCACCGGGACGCTGTAGAGCTCCGAAAAGAGGGACATGGGAAATTGGACGTTGGCGGCCGTGTCCTGGCGGGCCGAGGAAAACAGGATTCTCTTGTCGTCGGCGGTGAAGCTGCTCGGGACGTCGGCGGCCGAGTGATAAGTCAGTCGCCTGGCTTCCCCGCCCCCCGCGGGCATGACGTACACATCGAAATTGCCGGAGCGGTCGGAGGCGAAGGCGATGGACTTGCCGTCGTGGCTCCAGACCGGGGCGTAATCGTAGGCCTCGCTGATCGTCAGGGGGAAGGCCTGGCCGCCCGAGGCGGAGACACGGTAGATGTCGCCTTTATAGCAGAAGAGGATGCTCTGGCCGTCAGGCGAGATGGCGGGATAGCGGAGCCAGAGCGGACGGTCCTGGGCCCCGAGGGACGCGGCCGCGGCGAGGACGGCGAACAGGACGGTGGCTAGGATGGCGGAATTCCAAAGGCGATTACGGGAAAACGTCATAGGTTCCTCCGTGAGATAAAGATCATCCGTCTTATTAGACGTACGGCGGCGGATTTTGGTTTCCTCGGCCCCCTCGGCCGGAAGCCGAGGTCAGCTCTCGCGGACCTTGGCGATGGAGCAGACCCGGTCCTTGTCGTCGAGGTTGATGATCCGCACCCCCTGGGTCGCCCGGCTGAGGGGCCGGACCTGCGTCGTCGGGATGCCGATGACCTTGCCCTCGAGGGTGATGACCAGGAGGTCCTCCTCATTGATCCCGACCATGCCCAGGGCATTGCCTATCTTGGGGGTGATGCGGAGGTTGAGGACACCCTGGCCGCCCCGGTGTTTCAGGGGGTACTGGTCGACGGCGGTCTTCTTGCCATAGCCGCGCTCGCTCGCGGTGAAGATGAACTTTTCGCCGGGGCCGGCGATGATCATCCCGATGACATGGTCTTTGGGTTTGAGGCGGATCCCCTTGACGCCTGCGGCGCTCCGGCCCATCGGCCGGACATCGGCCTCCTTGAAACGAAGGGCCCGGCCGAGTTTCGTCCCGATGACGATGGCGTTTTTCCCGGTCGAGAGCTGGGCCGAGAACAGGTCGCTCTTCGGCCTCAGGTTGATGGCCAGGATGCCGCCCCGGCGGACGTTCTTGAACTCGCTCAGCCGCGTCTTCTTGATGATGCCGTCCGTGGTCAGCATCACCACGAACTGGTCCTCGCTGAATTCCTTGACGGGCACGACGCTCCGGGGTTTCTCGTCCGGCTGGAACTCGACCAGGTTGGCGATGGCCTTGCCCCGGCCGGAGACGCCGACATCCGGGACCTCGAGCGCCTTCAGCCAGTAGAGGCGGCCCTTGTTCGTGAAGACGAGGAGATAGCTGTGGGTGGAACAGACGTAGAGGTCCTCGACGATGTCCTCGGCCTTCATTTCGATGCCCTTCCGGCCCTTGCCGCCCCGGGCCTGGAATTTGTAGGAGGTGAGGGATGTCCGCTTGATGTAGCCGCTGGAGGTGTAGACGATGGCGACGTCCTCTTCCTTGATGAGGTCCTCGGGACGGAGCTCGGAGACGGCTTCGTCGCGGATCTCGGTCCGGCGCTCGTCGGCGTATTCCTCCTTGACCTCCTTGAGCTCTTTGACGATGATCGCGAAGACGAGCTTCTCGTCCTTGAGGATCTTCCGGAGCTCGGTGATCTTCTTCTTCAACTCGGCGTATTCCTGCTGGATCTTCTCCCGCTCGAGCTTGGTCAGGCGTTGGAGGGGCATATCGAGGATGGCCTGGGCCTGGAGTTGGCTCAGGTGGAAGCGCTCCATGAGCCCCCGCCGGGCCTCGTCCACGTTGGCGGACGCCCGGATGAGCTTGATGATGGCGTCGAGGTTGTCGAGGCAGATGACCAGGCCCTCCAAAATGTGGGCTCTCTCCTCCGCCTTCCGGAGCTCGAACCGCGTCCGCCGCAAGACGACCTCCTTCCGGTGGGCGATGAAATACTTCATCATGTCGACGATGCCCAGCGTCTTGGGCTGCTTGTCGACGATGGCCAG
This sequence comes from Candidatus Aminicenantales bacterium, assembly GCA_049513915.1. GTDB lineage: Bacteria > Acidobacteriota > Aminicenantia > Aminicenantales > Saccharicenantaceae > DATKJS01. The sequence goes on from JBEKVN010000021.1 coordinate 57,450, forward strand.
CATGATGATCCCGAAGGAGATCTGGAGCTGGGTGTGCTTGTAGAGGTTGTTGAGGATGACCTCGGGGAGTTCTCCCCTCTTGACCTCGACGACAACCCGCATGCCCTCCCGGTCGGACTCGTCCCGGATGTCGGCGACGCCCTCGATCTTCTTCTCGTTGACGAGCTGGGCGATCGATTCAAGGAGCCGGGACTTGTTGACCTGATAGGGGATCTCGTTAACGACGATCTTGTCCTTTTCGCCCTTGGCCCCGCGCTCGATCGTCGTCTTGGCCCGGAGGTGGAGGATGCCCTTGCCGTCCTTGTAGGCGTCGAGGAAACCCTGGCGGCCGTAGATGATGCCGCCCGTCGGGAAGTCCGGTCCCTGGACGTACTTGAGGATGTCCTTGAGGCCGGCATTGGGGTGCTCGATGAGGTGGATGACGCCGTCGCAGATCTCCCCCAGGTTGTGGGGCGGGATGTTCGTGGCCATGCCGACGGCGATGCCGTTTCCGCCGTTGACGAGAAGGTTCGGGAACTTGGACGGCAGGACCTCCGGCATGGTCAGGCTCTCGTCGTAGTTCGGGATGAAGTTGACCGTTTCCTTGTCGATGTCGGCCATCAGCTCGTGGGCCAGCTTCTTCAGCCGGACCTCGGTGTAGCGCATGGCCGCCGGCGGGTCGCCGTCGATCTAGCCGAAGTTCCCCTGCCCGTCGACGAGGATGTAGCGGAGGCTGAAGTCCTGGGCCATGCGGACGAG
>JBEKVN010000022.1:0-53706 GCA_049513915.1 Candidatus Aminicenantales bacterium
CGAAGTCAGCCAGGGAACGCTCCAGGTCATATTCGAATTCCAGACGCTCATCTGCCAGCTCACCGGGCTCGACATCGCCAACGCTTCCCTTTACGAGGGGGCGACGGGCGCGGCCGAGGCCGTGCTGATGGCCCATCGGCTGACCGGGCGGCCCAAAGTCCTCGTCGCCCGGACGCTTCATCCCCAATACCGCGAAGTCATCCGGACATATATCAAGAACCTGGGCATCCAGGCCGTGGAGATGCCCTTCGGCAAAGACGGCAGGGTTGACCCCGGCGCCCTGGCCGGCTTGTTGGACGACCAGGTCGGCGGGGTTGTTTGCCAGTCCCCCAATTTCTTCGGAGTCGTCGAAGACATCAAATCGCTGTCCGAGGCCGCCCACAGCCGGAAGGCCATGTCCGTGGCGGTCGTAACGGAAGCGCTGTCCCTCGGCCTCCTGGAAGCGCCGGGGAAGCTTGGGGCGGACATCGTGACCGGCGAGGCACAATCTTTCGGGATTCCGCTGAGTTTCGGCGGGCCCTATCTCGGCTTTATGGCCTGCCGGAAAGACTTCGTCCGGCAGCTCCCGGGGCGCATCACCGGGCAGACCACGGACGTCGACGGCCGGCGCGGCTTCGTCCTGACCCTGGCCACCCGCGAACAGCACATCCGCCGCGAACGGGCCACGTCGAACATCTGCACGAACCAGGCCCTCTGCGCCCTGCGGGCGACGATCTTCCTTGAAAGCATGGGCAAGGACGGCCTGAGGGAGATGGCCATGCAGAACGCCCAGAAAGCCGCCTACGCGCTCGACGTCCTCACGGCCGTGCCCGGCGTCAGGAGGGCGTTCAGCGGGCCTCCTTTCCACGAGTTTGTCCTCGAGTTCCCCAAACCCTGGACTAAGGTCGATGCCGCCCTCAGGGACAAAGGAATCCTGGGCGGCCTGGGCCTCCCCGGGGCCTACCCCGAGTTTCCGAACGCGGCCATCGTTTGCGTCACGGAGCTCAAGCGGAAAGACGACATCGACCGGCTCGGCCGGGCGGTCAAGGAGGCGCTGTCGTGATCAAGGAAATCCGGGAACCCCTCGTTTTCGAGATCAGCGCCCCGGGCAAGAAGGCCTCTCTTCTCCCGGCCCTCGACATCCCCGAAAAGAGGGACCTCCTCCGGAACGTCCCCCTCCGCAGTGAAATCGAGGGCTTTCCCGAAGTTTCCGAGCCGGAGGTCACCCGCCATTTCACCCGGCTTTCCCAGAAGAACTATTGCGTGGACCTGGGACTCTATCCGCTTGGGTCCTGCACGATGAAATACAATCCCAAGGTCAACGAGAAGCTCTCAGGCCTGCCGTACTTCTCCGGTTCCCATCCCAACGCGCCGGAGGACCTCGTCCAGGGCAACCTGGAACTCCTCAAACGGCTCGAGAACGCCCTCTGCGAAATCGTCGGAATGGACGCCTTCACCCTCCAGCCGGCCGCCGGAGCCCACGGGGAGCTGACCGGCATGATGATTATCCGTGCCGCCCTCGAGGACCGCGGGGATCCCCGGAAGTACGTCCTGATCCCGGATTCGGCGCACGGCACGAATCCCTCCTCGGCTCACATCTGCGGCTACACGGTCAAGGAAATCAAGTCGAACGAAGACGGGATGATCGATCCCGACAGCCTCGAGAAGGAGATGACCGGGGAGGTCGCCGCCCTCATGGTCACCAACCCCAACACGCTCGGCATCTTCGAGGGCGACATCTGCCGGATCGCCGAGATCGTCCACGCCCGGGGCGGCCTGGTCTACATGGACGGGGCCAACATGAACGCCCTGACCGGGATCGTCCGGCCGGGCGACATGGGGATCGACGTCATGCACATCAACCTCCACAAGACGTTTTCGACCCCCCACGGCGGCGGCGGACCCGGGTCCGGTCCCGTGGGCGTCAAGAAAGATCTCGAGGCCTACCTCCCGGTTCCCGTGATCGAGGAGAGGGGAGGGCGGTACGCCTTCCGGTCGGACCGCCCGAAATCGATCGGCCGGGTCCGGAGCTTCTACGGGAATTTTTCGGTCAACGTCCGGGCAATGTGCTATATCTTGAGCCTCGGCCCGAAGGGCATCCGCGAGATCGCCGAGTATGCGGTCCTCAACGCCAATTACATCCGCAAAAGCCTCGAAACGGACTACCATCTGAAGTACGCGGCGGCCTCCATGCACGAGTGCGTTTTTTCCGACAAGTTCCAGAAGGAGCTCGGCATCACGAACCTGGATATCGCCAAACGTCTGATCGACTACGGCCTCCATCCCCCGACGATGTCCTTCCCGCTTATCGTCCACGGGGCCCTGATGATCGAGCCGACGGAAACCGAGAGCAAGCGCGACTTGGACCTCTTCATCGAGGCCATGAAGTCGATCGCCCGGGAGGCCAGGGAGGCGCCCGACCTTCTGAAGTCGGCCCCCCATGTGACCTACGTCCGGCGGCTGGACGAGGTGGCGGCGGCCAAGACTCCGGTCCTCCGGTGGGAGAAGAAACCCTAGATGTCCGTTCAAGACCTTATCCTCAACCTCCACAGGTATTGGGCCGGTCAGGGCTGTTACCTGGCGCAGACCTACGACCTGGAGGTCGGCGCAGGGACCATGACGCCGGACACGTTCTTCCGCGTCCTTGGCCGGCGGCCGTGGAAGGTCGGCTACGTTCAGCCTTCACGGCGGCCGACGGACGGCCGCTACGGCGAGAACCCCAACCGCGTCCAAAAGCACTTTCAATACCAGGTCATCATGAAGCCCTCGCCCGGCGACGTCCAGGACATTTATGTCCGGAGCCTCACGTCGCTCGGCGTCTCCCTGGGCGACCACGACCTCCGCTTCGACGAAGACAATTGGGAGTCGCCGACCATCGGTGCCTGGGGCGTGGGCTGGCAGGTCCTGCTCGACGGACTTGAGATCACCCAGTTCACGTATTTCCAGCAGTGCGGGGGGATCGATCTATCGCCCGTCCCCGTGGAGATCACCTACGGCCTCGAGAGGCTGGAGATGTTCCTCGAACAGAAGGACGACATCTACGATCTCGACTGGTCCTCCGACGTCACCTACCGGGACCTGCGCCACCGGGAGGAGCGCGAGTTCTCCGACTATAATTTCAACGTCGCCGACATCGGAACGCTCCGCCGGGCCTTCCAGGCCTGCCAGAAAGAGGCCTCACGGCTTGTGGAGCGGAACCTCCTCCTTCCGGCCTACGACATGTGCCTGAAGTGCTCCCACAACTTCAACCTTCTTGATTCACGGGGGGCGATCAGCGTCACCGAGCGGGTCAAGATGATCGCCGAAATCCGGGCCCTGGTGAACGAGATCGCCCGGAGGTTCACCGCTGAGGAGGGGGAGGCGTGATGGAATTCCTCCTGGAACTGCTGACGGAAGAGCTGCCGTCTTCCCATATCCGCTCGGCCCTCGGCCAGCTCGAGGACAGATTCCGGCAGGAGCTCGAGGCGGCCCGGATCGGGTGGAAGGACCTCAAGACTCTGGCCACCCCTCGGCGCTTGGTCGTCACCGGCGATTTCGCTCCCGGCCAGGAAGACCGGGAAGCCATCGTTACGGGCCCTCCCCGTTCCGTGGGCATCGGGCCCGACGGCGCCTTCACCGCCGCGGCCAAAGGTTTCGCACGGTCCCACGGGATCGACGAGAGCGCCCTCGAGGTCGTCACGACCGCTAAGGGCGAGTACCTCGGGTTCAAGAAGAAATCCAAGGGGACGCCGACGGCCGCGATCCTGGCGGACGCCGTGCCCCGCATCCTGGGGTCCTTGTCCTTCCCTAAGATGATGCGCTGGGGGACGAGCCCGTTCCGCTTCTCCCGGCCCATCCATAACCTTCTTTGCCTTCTTGACGGCCGGCCGCTCGAACTCACCTTTGAAGGGCTCAAGGCCGTCGATTCCACGGTCGGGCACCGGATCCTCTCCCCCGCGAGGTTCAAGGTCGGTTCTTTCGCGGAGTACAAGTCGCTGCTCGCGGCGAACGACGTAATCATCGACCCGGAGGACCGGAAAACCCTCATCCGGAACCAGATCGAGGAGAAACTGGCCCCGGTCAAGGCCAGGGTTTATCCGGACCCCGAGCTCCTGGACGAGCTCACGGACAACGTCGAGCGTCCGCTCGTCATCTTCGGGGCCTTCCCCGAAAATTACCTGAGTCTGCCGATCGAGGTCCTGTCCACGGCCATGAGGAAGCACCAGAAGTTCTTCTCGGTCGTCGGGGACAAGAAACAGCTGCCCTATTTTCTGGGCGTCGCCGACGCCCGCGAAGACTCCCGGGGCTTTATCCGGAGCGGCAACGAGCGGGTCCTCAGGGCCCGGCTCGAGGATGCCCGTTTCTTCTGGGAGCAGGACCGGAAGGTCCCTCTGGCCCGAAGGGCCGCGGGACTGAGGAACGTCGTCTTCCAGGAAAAGCTCGGCAGCTACGAGGACAAGGGTCTGAGGCTGAAAAAGATCGTGGCCTACCTCTGCGATAAACTCGAGGCGGCCAAAGTCAAGGCGGACGTCGTGGAAGCGGCCGGGCTCTGCAAGGCCGACTTGCTGACCGAGATGGTCAAGGAGTTCGCGGGTCTTCAGGGAAAAATGGGCGGCCTCTATGCCCGCCAGGAGGGATACCCGGCCGACGTCTCTCAGGCGATTTATGAGCACTATCAGCCCGCGAGCCTGGAGGACGAACCGCCCTCGTCCGTCTCCGGGGCGGTCTTGTCCATCGCCGATAAGCTGGATTCCATCGTCGGCGTCATCGGCGTCGGGATCGAAGTCAGCGGCTCGAGCGACCCCTTCGGACTCCGGCGGAACGCTCACGGCGTCTGCAAGATCGTCCTGGCCAGAAAGCTCCGGTTTCCGTTCCCCCTTCTGGTCGACAAGGTCCTATCCGTTTACGGCGACCGCCTGCCCTTGAAACGGGAGGATGTCAGGCACGCCACCCTTGAATTCTTCGAGGGGCGGCTCCGATACATTCTGGAAAAACAGGGGTTCCGCTACGACCTCGTCAGCGCCGCCCTCGCGCCTGGGATCGATCAGATCTACGACGTCCTCCTGCGGGTCCAGGCCCTCGACTCCCTCAAGGGCACCGCCCAGTTCGAGCCCTTCATCCTCATGGCCAAGAGGATCAACAACATCCTCCGGGACCAGCCTCGGCGCAAGGTCAATCCGGACCTGTTCGTCGAGAAGGAGGAGGGCGAGCTCCACTCGGCCTTTTCGATCATCGAGAACAACGCGTGGCCCATGATCGCGGGCGGGGATTTCCTCCGCGCCCAGGGCTTCATCTTCAAAATCCAGCCCGTCCTGACCACGTTTTTCGAGCGCATCCTCGTCATGGCCGAAGAGAAAAAGCTGAGGCAGAACCGCCTCGCCCTGCTGCAGGCCATCAACCGGCTGCTCGCGGGGATGGCCGATTACTCGCAGGTTGTTCTGGAAGGGGAGAGAGGGGCGAAACCGCAGGTTCCGCGCTAGATACTGAATTCGCTGCTCTTGTCCGAGCCCTCGCCGTTCCCCGGTTCGATGAACTTCTGTTCAAGGGCGATGATCTTCACCAGGGCGCCCGGATAATTTTGGTTCTTATCCTCCCCATAGGGGTTGAACTGGACGCCGGCCTGGTACTTGTAGCTTTTGCCGGGATTGAAGGACGACCACCTGACCCGGCCTTTGAGGTTGAGCGGGATCCGTTCCCCGGGGATGGATATCTGCAGGACGACCTTGGATTTGAACTTCAGGGGCTTTTGGGTCAGGAAGCGGACGCCGCCGCGACTGATATCGAGGACGGGGCAGAATTCCTCGTCGAAGCCGACCTGGGTCGAGAGGAGCTTCTGCTTCCGGTAGGAGATGGTCGCCCCGGGGATTTTGAAACGCTGGCAAAGGCGCCTTTCGATCCCCTTCTCTGCCATCTTCCGTCTCCCTTCTTGGGCCTCGTCAAACGCTGATGAGGCGGCGCGTCGAGGCCGCCCTCCGGGTTCGTCTTTGCCTCAGGATACATCAGAAAACGGGCAAAAGTCAAAGAAATTTATGGCGGGAGGCGAATGCCCGGCCGGGCTATTTCCGCAGGACGATGGCCCGAGCGTTCTCCAGCCGGACGACCGCCCTGGCCTCCGAAAGCGTGCCGTCGGCCCCCGCCTTGGTGAACGAAAAGGTGAGCGAGGTCACTTTCTGATAGCTGGGGGGAGAGGGGACCGGGGGTTTCTTGGTCAGCAGGTCTTTCAGCACCTTATAAGTCACGGCGATAGCGTCCAGGATGGACACGCTATTCGCCATAGGGTCTGTTGTGGGCGGCGGAAGGTATGGCTTGGTGCCCATCACGGAGGGTCCCCCGAGCGGGATGTTGATGGGCGGCGCCTTGGCCGCGATTTTCCGGCTCCGCATGATGAGCTTGCCGTCGACGTAGAGTGAGAGCTCGCCATTGAGAGCCGGTGCGCCCGGGGCCGGTCCTGGCAAGGCCCGGGAAGCCTGCGCCGGCTTTGTCGGGATCCGGACCTCGGGAAGCACTGTCTCCGGCGCGCGCGTGGAGGCGACCGCGCTTAGGTCCACCGCGATCCGGATGGGCTTTCGCACGACGATGTCCTCGGCCTTGCCAGGACCGGGACTCGTAGGACCGGCCGCCGCCTTGAGATCCAGGGTGAAATCGTAGGTCCCTGAACGCTCGAAGAGCCCGTCCACAGGGACGGTCATGATATGAAAGCCCCGGGGCCAGAATCCTCCCTCGAGGTTGTAAGGGCCCAGAGAAATCTTATAATACGCGTCGCTCATGAGGTCCACGCCGATTTGGATGCCGGCGGGGAGGGCCGAGCCCGCGCTCGCCGGGCTGTAGAGAAAGTTCACGGCCGAGACGAGGGGGTATCGGGATCTCCATCGTTCCCAGAAGGTGAGGAAATCCCGCAGCGAAAAATCGTCGAGGAAGCCGAACTCGGGGTCGTTGTCCAGATATTTTTCGAAATAGTCCGAGACGAGGTCGCGTTCGCCCGCCGCGTCGCCGGTCTTCCAGGCGAGATAGGGGAGGAGCGCGGCGGCCGTCTGTCGGTCGGCCTCCTCCATGCTCTTGGCCTTCTCCGTTAGGAACTCCAAGGCCCCCCGGAAATCGGGCTTGGCCCCGAGGTAGGTCAGGAACTCCGCCTTCCAGTCGCCCCCCCGAACGGGTCCTGCCAGTACCGGTCCGGGCCAGGCCGGGGCCGGTGCCAGGGCGAGAAAAAATAGGACGACGGCGCAGCCTCTTTTAATCATGGTAGTTGAACTCGATCGAGGCTTCGAGTAGGTCGGCCGGGAAATCGTCGGGGAGGGCTGGGAAGGGGAAGCTCATCCTGACGGCGTTCAGAGCCGCCTCATCCAACGCGTCGAGAGCGGTCCCTTCGACGATTTCCAGGGAGGCGATCTCCCCGTTTTTCCTGAATACCACCGTGAGTTTCACGATGGCCTTGTCCGGCAGACGGCCGACCGAGGGGAGGTTCCAGTTTTTCACGACGAGTTCAAGGACCTTCTGGGCCCAGGGCGTGAGGTTGTAGCCCTTGAGCGGGATGGACATGCTGGCCTTCTGGCCTCCCGTGGCGTGGCCCGCTTTGGCCGTGCCCGTGCCGTAGCTCCCGGCCCCGCTCCCGACGGGACCCGGGAGATAGCTGTAGAAGTCCGGTGGGGCGACCTTCGCGCCTGCGGGTGGGCCTGGCTTCGAGCCTGGCGGCCCCAAGGTGATTTTGAGTTCCGATTTCTGGCGGGACCTTGAGCGCGCGGCCATGGACTCCTGGAACTTCGAGGACAGGGACTGAATAGCCTGAGTCTGAGGCTCCGGTACCGCCGGAGAGGCGGGCTGACCCGCCGGAGGTCTTCCCTCGGGCGCGGCGCGCCGGGCGGCCCCGCCCCCCGGGGCTTCGGCCTTCTCGCGCGAAGCCGTCCCGCCGCCTGCAGGGACGGTCCCTGGGCTTCCCACGATCTTGGGCAGTGACGGAGTCAAGGGAGGCGCGATTTTGATATTGCTGACCGTGGACTGGACGGCGAGGATCTTGATGGTGATCCGCGCGTGGAAAAGGCCGTAAACCAGGAGGACGTGGAAGATGACGGATATCCCGAGGGGGAGGAATTTTTTCAGACCCGTCCGGCTGTTCGTTTTACGGGACAGGAAAGAATCCTCGAACACAGCACGTCATCCCTAAGGCGGTATTATATTATAATCCTAATCCGGGGGGGAAAGTTTCACGGGTCGGGGCCGGTCCTTCCAGTCCCGGTCCTGGCAAGGCCGGGACCGGCGGCCAAGGTCAGCGTGAAAAGGAAGCCCAGGATATTCAAACCGACCAGCCGCCCGAGGAGCAGGGGGATGCCGAAAAGAGGGATGACGAACGAGGACGCCAGGATAACGCCCAGGAAAGAAGCGAGGAGATCAATGCCATACCCTGTGCCGGGACGGGGGACCTCTTTGAGGAACAGGCGGTTCCCGGCGACAAAAAGATACCCGCTGAGCGCTCCGACAGCGGCCAGGGCGAGGAATGGGAGCGCCTCCGACCCCCGGCTAACGGCCATTTTCAGGACGAAAAGGATGACGACGGCCAGGCCCCCCTGAACCGCGGCCAGGCCGGCCGGGCTCTGGTTCTTTTGGCGCAAGCCCGCGAAGGAGCCGGCGGCCAGGCCGGCCATGAAGCTGCAGAGGAGAAGCGAGATCTTCCCGTACACATACCCAAAGGAAGACTGGAAGACGATGAGCACGGCGATTTCGACGAGGATCGACGAGAAACCGGCGAAGGCCACGGGGACGAGGAAGCGGACCGGTGAGCGCCTTCTTTTTAGCGCCCCGAAAGCCAGGGCCAGCGCGGCCGCGATGAGCGGGGCGTCCAGAACCCAGAACGCCGGAATCCGCGAGAAAAGCCGGAGGGCTCCGGATTCCAGCCCCTTGAACTGGGCCGCCCACAGGATGGAGTGGAAATAGTAGCTCACGGGAACGAGGTCCCTGTTGACGAGCCCCGCGCCGGCCCGGATTTTTTCTCTCAGATAATCGACCCTCAGGGACGCCAGACGGGCCGGGAGCATCTCCGGGCTGACGAATGTGTTGTGGATGCCCAGGCGCTCCAGGGACGCCGCCATCGCTCCGGCATCGACCGAAAGCGGGGCGGCCGAACCCAAAAAGACATTATTCTCGCCGGGCACGGCCACGACGTTCGGGAAAACGTCCCGCAGGGTCCTGTCGAGCGTTTCCAGAAACTGCTGAAGGTCCCGGTTGATGTAATTCTCAGCCGACGGGACGATGAAGCTCAGGACGCCGGAGCGCCCCAGTTTTTTTCTCGCTTCGGCGTAGAATTCGCGGGTATAAAACCGGTTGATCTGGGCCGTGGCGGGCTCCGGGAGATTGAGGAGGATCGCGTCATAGGTCTTTTCCGTGCGCTCGAGGAAGGCCCGGCCGTCCTCGAAGGCGATCGTGACCCGCGGGTCCGTCAACGGGGCGAGCGCGGGCGCGGGGAGATGGCGTTCGGCCAGCCGGATGATCGCGGGATTGATCTCCACGTAATCCACCCGCGTCCCCGGGTACTTGAGGATTTCAGCGCAGCCGCCGCTGATGCCGCCGCCGATGAGGAGGACGTTTTGCGCCCCCGGCCGCTGGAGCAGGGCGAAATGGACCGATTCCTCGGAGGCCTCGGTGTCCGGATAGGAGAAGAGCGCCAGCCCGTTGCTGTAGAACGAAAACTGGTCCCCCGTCTTGAGTACCTGGAGCTTGCCGTACGGCGTATCCTCGGCCGCGACCAGCGCGAATGGTTTCCAGGCGGACTTCAGCGAGGGCACGTCCGCGGCCGCGAAAAGGAGGGCGGCCGCAAAGGTGCCCGCGAAGAGCCTCCAGGCGTTCGGGCGCCGGAAAGCGAGGAAGATCATGAGCCCGGCGGCAGCCGCGACGATGGCGGCTCCCGCCCAATTTGAGACGCCGGGGACGAGGAGAAGATGGACGGCCAGACCGGCCAGCGCGGCGCCCAAGGACTCCAGGAGGTAGACCCGGGGCGCATCGCCTCCGAGCAGGGCCGCATTGAGGACGAAGGCCAGGCCCAGAGGAAAACTGATAAAGAGGGCGAGGACAAGGGCGAACGCGAGCGCGGGAAGAAGGCCCGTGAGCTCGCCGGGCAGCGCTCCGAGCAGCCGGTGAGAAAACCTGAGCAGGATAAGGCCCGAAAAGAAAAGACCGATCACGGCCGTGTAAAGCTCCGGGAGCTTCGCCGGGCGGATCCGCAATTTGGGCCCGACCAGGCTTCCGATCCCTCCCCAAAGAAGCCAGGCCCCGAGAACGAAGCCGAAGGTCAGCTCGTTGCCGTAGAAATGGACCGAGAACTCGCGCAGGAGGTAAATTTGGAAAGCCGTGGCCAGAAATCCGAGGAGGAAGGCCGGCGGCCCGGTGCTCAGGCCCAGATTCCCGGCACGGAGGCGCCGCAGAACTTGCACTTTCCCCCCTTGAGTTGGACGTCGCCGACCTTGAAACCCGTCCTCAGGATCACCGCCTTTTGGCAAGACGGACAGTACGTATTCTCGCCAGGATGCCCCGGCACGTTCCCGAGATAAACGAACTTCAGTCCCTCCCCGAGGGCTGTGTCCCGTGCCGCCTCCAGGGTTGAAACCGGTGTCGGAGGGAGATTCTTGACGAGGTAAAGAGGCTGGAAACGGGAAAAATGAAGGGGGACATGATCGCCCACTTCGTTCTTGACCCATCGGGCCATTTCGCGAATCCCCGCCGTCGAATCGTTCAGGGTCGGGATGACGAGATAGACGATTTCGAGCCAAACCCGGCTTTTTGCCACCGTGCGGATGGTTTCCAGCACGGTTTTCAGGTCGCCGCGGACATACTGGCTATAGAAGTCCTGGGAGAAGCCCTTCAAGTCGACCTTGATGCCGTCGACGACGGCGATCAGGTCCCGCAAGGGTTCCGGCTTGACGTGTCCCGCGGTGACCACGACGCTCCGCACCCTCCTCCGCCGGGCTTCGACCGCCGTGTCGTACATGTACTCGTAAAAAACGATGGGTTCGGAGTAGGTGTAAGCGATCGACGGGCACCGGAGCTCCTGGGCCCGCGAAGCGATGAGTTCGGGAGGGATATCGGTGTTTTCGACCTGCTCTGGCCGGACCTGGGAGATGGTCCAATTCTGGCAGAACTTGCAGTTGACATTACAGCCCGCGGTGGCCATCGAAAGGGCATTCGTGCCGGGCAGGAAATGGAAGAATGGCTTCTTCTCAACGGGATCGATCATGAGGCTGCAGGCCTTTCCGTAGACGAGCGTGTAGTATGTCCCGCCCTGGTTTTCCCGGTTTCCGCAGTAGCCCCGCTCTTTGTCCCCGAGACGGCAGGCCCGCGGGCAGAGCTCGCACTCGATTTCCCGGTCGGGCAGCTTTTTATAATAACGGGCTTCCACGTGGGAGAGGCCGCCCTTCTCCTGGGACGCGGTAAGACCCGCGCAGAGGGACGGAAGCCCGGCCCCGATAACGAGGCCGGCTCCGGCCGTAGTCCTGATGAACTGCCGCCGGTTCACGGCACCACCTCCTCGATGATCTCGATCTCGCCGAGCCCGGCCCGGCCCAAGCCCATCGTCGCCGCCGTGGCTAGATAGGCGGGCTCCCGTCCTTCCTCTTTTAACGACGGGAGGCCTTTGGCGGCCCGGAATCGCTCGATCAGAGACCAGCCGATACGGTCGGCGGCTACAGGATCGAGGCTGAAGACGAGCCCGCCGAACTTCTCCGCCCACTGGGGATGGAACGAGGGTCCTCGGTGGTACTGGACGACGAGGGCATCCAGAATGGACAGCCTGTGCTTGGCTTTGACCGGCGGAGAATCGAACACCTCCGGGACGAACGGGTTGCACCGCGAGTCGTGGTATTTGTTGGGGTTGTGGATGGCCCCGAAATAGTTCTTCATCCCCGCCGTGACGCCGGCCAGGCCGTGGTCCTTGAGGATGGCCAGGCTGATCGAAGCGGTGACGAGCTCCGTCTGGATCTTCGAGAAAAGGCTGCCGACGTTGAGATGCGAGACGAGCTCGTCGCCGTATCCGGCCCCCTCCGTGTCCGTGCCGAAGACCTTGATCCCGCCGGCCGCGCCGTCGAGGCGGTAGCCGGCGTCCCGGAGCTCGCGATTCGTCCGGTCCCACACGACGATGTTCTTTTCCGCGACACCGTTGCCGGAGAGCCAATGCGCGAGGGACAACGAGACCTCCGGCCGCGTGCTGATGGCCCGGCCGCCGATGGTGTTGACCTTGATGCCGACTTGGTCGTCGGAGCGGAAGACCGACATCACGGCGTTTTTCCCGTCCGGTTCTTCCGTCAGGAGCCCGAATCCCCGCTGGAACATGCGCAGAACGCGGACCGGGTCCGGCGGGGAGCCGATATCCTGCGGATTTGCGGCTCTGATGACGACGACACGGGACTTGGGCATGGCATTTCCATGATGACCATTCTTCCGGGGGTTGTCAACAACTCCCCCCCGAACGCGGCGGAGTCCGGTCTCCGCGTGGAACTTGCCAAGAGGGAAACGCTCGTCTATATTAGCTGTGTGAAATCCGTCCGGAGGTTCGGAGTGAAGATGTTCCCTTGCGTCAAAATCGTATCCGTGCTCGGCGCCGTGGTGATCTCCGCGGGCATCCTGGCGGTCCCTGGAGAAGGCCAGGAGAGGAGGCCGAACCCGGCGCTGGCGGCCTTGGCCCCGCAGGACGGGGGTTGGAAACAGGCGGAAGCGCCCCGGAGCTTTTTTCCAGAAAACCTTTATGAATATATCGACGGCGCGGCCGAGAGCTACCTCAGTTACGATTTCCGGGAGCTCCTGGTCCTCCAGCTCAAAAGCGAGGCGAAGGAGGAGAGGACCCTGACCGTTGAAATCTACGACATGGGTCAGCCGACCAACGCCTTCGGGATTTTCAGCGCCGAGAGGTACCCGGAGAACGTGGCCGTGGCCGTCGGCGACCTCGGCTACATCGAGGGGGAGACCCTGAATTTCATGTCCGACAGGTTTTACGTCAAACTCCTCAGCTTCGGTCTGGGAGATGGGACCGCGCAGGCCCTGACCGATTACGCCCAGAAATTGGCGGGCGCGGTTCCGGAAAAGGGCGTTCTCCCCGCACTTTTGCAGGCCTTTCCCAAGGAGAACCTCGTTTCGCAGAGCGAAAAATACATCAAGAAGAATTTCCTGGGCTACGAGTTTCTTCATGACGGCTATGTGGCCGCTTATAAAATCGACGGCCGGGAGTTCGAATGCTTCCTGGCCGAGTCGGGGTCCAACAGGGACGCGGAAGCCGCGTTGAGCCAACTGCTGGAGATTTTCGCCAAGGACAAACAGGTTCCGGAAAAAATCGCCCTGGGATACCACGTGAAAAACCGGTACGCCCAGCACATGTACATCGGCTGCGTGCGGAACGTGATTTGCGGGACCATGCGGGTCCCCGACGGCCTCGAAGCCGCGGGGGAGGCTTACGCCAACCGGCTGGCGGAGGCGGTGGGCAGGATCCCGCCCGCGAAAAAATAGCCGCCGCGGGGCTGGACGGCCCGGACGCCGGGCCGGGCCGGATTTGAGGGAGGAATGGGGGACGACGGGAGGTTTTTCAGGCTCTCGGTGGGGGTGATCGTCCTATTTATCGTGCTGGCTGTCCTCTCGGCCGCCCGTTCGATCCTTTTCCCGTTCATCCTGGCCGTCTTCATTTCCTACGTCCTCGACCCGGTCTTCGCGGCCCTCCTCAAGCTCAAGGTCCCCAAGCTGGCGGCTACGGCGCTCGTTCTGCTCGCGGCTTTTTTTGTTTTCTACCTTCTGGGGGCCGTCGTCTTCGCGAGTGCAAAAACGCTGGCCGCCGAACTGCCCCGATTCGGGCAGAGGCTGACGGACATCGCCGGGGCCCTCGAGAAGAGCTTCGGAGGCCTGCCCCTGAGGTTCCGGATCGCGTCCTACCTCGATCAGGTCGATCTCGGAAACATCGCCGCCATGGTCTTGTCGTCCATGGGACCGTTCATCGGGCTCGTTTCCAAGCTCTTCCTCCTTTTTCTTTTCCTGACCTTCATCGTAGCCGGCCGCGGGAGAGGGACGGACAAGATCCGGAAGGCCCTGCCTCCGGGGCAGTCGGCCCGGGTCATGGAGGCGCTGGGGAATATCAACAGTCAGGTCCGCCGGTATCTTGTCATCAAAACGGTGATGAGCCTCATCAACGGGATTACGGTCTGGCTGGTCCTCGAGATCTTCCGGGTGGATTTCGCCCTGCTTTTCGGCTTCCTCGCTTTTCTCCTGAATTACATCCCGAACATCGGCTCCACGGTGGCGGCCGTTCTCCGGGTGGGTTTCGCGTTCTTTCAATTCGGGACGCTCTGGGTGCCGCTCTGGATCCTGGTCATCACGGTCGGGTTGGACCTCGTCATGGGCAACTTTGTCGAGCCCAGGGTCGTGGGGAAGGGGTTGGGCCTGAGCCCACTCCTCGTCCTCTTTTCTCTCGTCTTCTGGGGTTGGCTTTGGGGCGTCCCGGGGATGATCATGGCCGTCCCCCTCATGGCCGTCATCAAGATCGTTTGCCAGAACATCCCCGTGCTCCGCCACGTCGCCGTCCTGATGGACGCGTAGGGGGTGCGGCGCGGCTCAGGTGAGGGTGACCAGCTTTTTGTCCCGCTGCCCGGCCCTGGACTGGGCGAGCCGCCGGGCGAGGTCCTCGAGGTAGGCCCGGCCTTCCGGATGGGCCTCGAGGTTGAGTCTAACCCCCAAAGCGACCCTTTCGAGACAGGCGATTTTTTCTTCCTTTTTGTAACCCTCGGCCCCCGATTCAAGAATGGCGGAGGCCCGGTAGCGGCAGGTCTCGACGGCTTGGACGACGGATTCCCCAGCCTCGTTCACCGGCCTGAGCGACTCGCCGGGAATGATCAGACGTCCCGAGCCTTTCAGGGTTTTTTCGCGGGCGTGCTCGAGGGCCAGGAGGGCTTCGGTATCCGTGAAGCCGGGGTGGCGCTCGGCGTGGCGCGCCAGGGCGGTCTCGATCTGGAAGGCCAGCCAGGCTAAGCGGTCGTCCCCGAGGATATCTTCCTTGGCCCGGCGTTCCGCCCCCGCGGGCTTCTTCTCGATGATCCTCTTTTCATGATATGGCCGATGAGCCGCAAGATGGGGACACGCGGGCGGGCAATGGATGTCCCTTCCGCGGAGCGTCCCGCAGCAGAGCTGGCAGAGCCTGCTGCCGAGCGCGGGGCAGGCTCTCTTGGCGAGTCGCTTCCGGCATTTGGGACAGAGGGCCATGGTTTTCCGGTCGCGCGCCCCGCGCTCAGTCGTCCCCTTCGACGATGAACGCCTCGGGGGAGATAGCCTTCATCCTGCGGCCGAGGTAGCTTTTGAGCGCTTTCTGGGCGGCTTTTTGTTCGGCGTTCTTTTTGGAGGCGCCCTTAGCCTTGGCCAAGACTTGGTCCCCGGCCAGGACCTCTACGGTGAACGTTTTTCTGTGCTCCGGGCCCTTGGCCGTGACGGTCACGTAAGAAGGGGCGGGCAAGTCGGACTTCTGGAAGAGCTCCTGGAGGGCGGACTTAAAGTTATTGATCTCGAAGGACTCAGTCTGGATGGTTTCCAGCGTCGGGGTCAAGAGGCGGTTGATGAAGGCCCGGGCGGCGGTGAATCCGCCGTCCAGGAACATGGCCCCGACGAGCGCTTCGAAGGCGCCGGCAAGGATGGAGATCTTGGCCCGGCCGCCGCTTTTCTCTTCGCCGCGGCCCAGGAAGATCGCCCTGTCCAGCTTGATTTTCTGGGCCTGCCGGGAAAGGGCCAGTGTGCTCGTCACCGAGGCTTTGAGCTTGGACAATTCGCCTTCCGACCGGTCGGGAAACGCCCGGTAATAAAATTCGGCCGTGGCCAGCCCGATGACCGAATCCCCGAGAAACTCCAGGAGCTCGTTATCCTCGGGGTCATGCCGCTGGTTCTCGTAAGCGTGAGAGCTGTGGGTAAGGGCCTTTCTCAGCAGGTCGGGGTCGTTGAAGGCATAGCCCGTGGTCTTCTCGATGCGGGCGGGTTTCACGCGCATGATCATCCGGGGCTAAACGCTCCCTCCGGACTTGGCCGGCGGCGCGAAGTCGAACGGGTAGACCACTCTTCCGCCGACGATCGTCATCACCGCCTGCCCTTTCAGCTTCCATCCGTCGAAAGGCGTACTCCGGCCCTTGGATTCGAAAGTGTTTTTGTCGATCGTCCCGACCTTGGCCAGGTTCAGAATGGTCAGGTCGGCATCCGCCCCCACCGCGATCCGTCCCTTGTTCCGCAGGCCGAGGAGCCGGGCCGGGTTCGCCGAGAGGAGCTCCACGAAACGCCCCAGAGGGATGACCTTCTTATGGACGAGGCGGTCGAGAAGGAGAGCGACGGCCGTTTCCAACCCGACGATGCCGAACGGCGCCTTTTCGAACCCCCGGCTTTTTTCCTCGACGGTGTGGGGCGCGTGGTCGGTGGCGATGACGTCGACGAGCCCCGATTTCACGGCCCCGGCCAGCGCCTCCACGTGCTCTCGGCTTCGCAGGGGGGGATTCATTTTGAAATCCGGGTCGCGGCCTTCCAGGGCCGCATCGGTCAGCAGAAGGTGATGAGGCGTCACTTCGGCGGTGGCGGGAACTCCCTGGTCTTTTGCCGCCCGGAGGGCCAGGAGGCCTCCCGCGGTGCTGAGGTGGGCGATGTGGACGCGGGTCCCGAGCTCCCGGGCGAGGATGAGGTCCCTGGCGACTATGACCTCCTCAGCCGAGGCCGGGATGCCCCTGAGGGCGAGGCGGCGGGAATACACTCCTTCGTGCATCACTCCGTCCCCGCTGAGGTCCCTGTCTTCGCAATGGTCGATCACGAGCGCGCCGAGGGCCTTGGCGGCCTCGAGGGCCTGGTTCATGAACCGGCTGCCCGCGACCGGACGGCCATCGTCCGAGAAGGCGACGGCCCCCGCCCCGGACAGACCGGCCATGTCCACCAGTTCTTCGCCCCGGGACCCCTTGCTGATGGCGGCGATCGGCAGGACATTGACCAGCGAGGTCCGCGCCGCCTCGGCCAAAATCCGCGCCGTGACGCGGAGGTTGTCGTTGACAGGGTTTGTGTTCGGCATGGCGCAGATCGTCGTGAAGCCCCCCTTGGCGGCGGCGCGCGATCCGGTCGCGATCGTCTCTTTGGCCTCGTCGCCCGGTTCCCGGAGATGGACGTGCATATCGATGAGCCCGGGCACGACGACGAGCCTCGCGGCGTCGATCACCTCGCGCGCCCGGACCTCGATCCGGGGGGCGACGCCGGCGATCCTGCCGTCGCGGATGAGGATGTCGAGGGTCTCGTCCGTTTTGGTCGCGGGGTCGACCACCCGTCCGTTCCTGATGAGCAGTTCCATGGCCCTATTCCTGATTTCCTTCGCGCTAGCCGATTTTCGTCGGCTCCGCGATCAGGACCTCGTCGATCCCGTCCATCTCCTTCAGGCGGACCTGGATGATCTCCCGCCGTGAGGTGGGCAGAACCTTTCCTGCGTAGTCGGGCCGGATGGGCAGCTCCCTGTGGCCGCGATCGATGAGGACAAGGAGCTGGACGGACTTTGGCCTCCCCATGTCGATCAAGCCGTCCATGGCGGCCCGGATCGTCCGGCCCGTCATAAGGACGTCGTCGACGAGGATGACGTCTTTCTTGTCGATGGAGAAGGCGGCCTTCGCCGCCCTGGCGGGGGTTTTGGCCGGCTTGGCCCCAAGGTCGTCGCGGTACCTGGTGATGTCCAGGACGTCGACTGGGACGTCCACGCCCTCGAGGTCCTGGATCAGGCGGGCGATCCTCTTGCCGACGAAAATGCCGCGGGTCTTGATGCCGACGATGACCAAACTTTTGAGGTTCCGGTTCCGTTCGATGATCTCCGTGGCGATCCGGACCAGCACACGGCGGATCTTGGTGGCGTCCATGACACGCGCTTTGATCTTCTTGTCCATTCGCGAACTCCTCGCAAGATAAATGCAATATCCCCGGGAAAAAGTCAACTCAAACAACGGAAATAGGCCCGGGCGGCCGCCACGTCCTTCCCGATCTGTTCGACAAGGGCTTGGGGGTCCTGAAATTTCCTCGTCGGCCGGATTTTCCGGAGCAGGCGGACGGAGAGCCCCGCCCCGAGGAGGCGCGCCCGCCTGTCCAGCAGGTGAGTTTCGACGCGGACGGGGTTCGGGCCGAAGGTCGGGTTCGTCCCGATGCTCGTCACGGAAGGGAAGGACCGCCCCTTCCAGACGCTTTCAGAGATGAAGACGCCGTCCGGAAGGATTTCGTTATCGGTGAGGAGATTGGCGGTCGGAAAGCCCAGGGACGTTCCCCTGGAATCGCCGCTGCCGACCGTTCCAGCGATCTCATAGGGCCGGCCGAGCAGCCGGGACGCCTCCTCGACCCTGCCCCGGGCCAGGAGGCGGCGGATGGCGCTCGAACTGACGGCGGCGCCCGCGATCACGCTGGGGGCGACGGCGTGGACGCCGAAGGCGAGCCGCCGGCCCAGCTCCCGGAGGTCGGCGATGTCCGAGCGGCGGTTCTTGCCGTAGCGGAAGTCCCGCCCGACGACGATCTCCCGGGCCCTCAGGCGGCCCAGGAGGATGCGCTCTACGAATTCCCGGCCGGAGAGGGCGGAGAAAGTCCGGTCGAAACCGGTCACGAGGACGGCATCAACACAGGATTCCCCGAGGCGCGCCAGTCTCTGGTCCGGAGTATCGATCATCCGGACGGCCTTTTTCCCGAGGGCCCGCTCGGGGTGAGGGTCGAAGGTCAGGACGAGGGACAAGAGATCGTGGGATCGCGACAGCTCGCACAGTCGGGCCAGGATCTTTCGATGGCCGAGGTGGAGTCCGTCGAAGTTGCCGACGGCCACGGCCGTGGGGCGGCGGAGGGACGGGAGCTTATCGAACCCGTGGGCGACGACCATGGTCTCACATTTTGAGAAGGTCGGCCTTTTTGAGATAGGCCATCTTGAGCTGGTTCAATACGCCCTCCAGGAACTTTTCCTCTTCCTCCTCGAGGTTCCCCTTGGTGCGGTCCCTCAGGAGGTCGAGAAGGTCGATGTTCCGCTTGGCGAGGACCAGGTCTTCCCCGAGTTGCCCGGTTCCAGGGTCTTCCATGAGCCCGAGCTGGATGAGCGTCGGAAAATAAAGCAGGATCACGATGGAGCTGAAATCCAGGGGTGGCAGGAACGGCGTCCGGCCCGGGGCCGCGCCCGGCCCGTCTTTTTCTTTCGAACGTTCGTCGTCGGCGGCCATGGGATTGTCCTTTGCGCTTGAGTGCGCTCACCGGCCCGGATTGCTTTTTCCGGGCCGTTTGAGTATGTTACGGCCTTCTATATTACCGTTTTGTCGGACAAACATCAATCCCCTTCGCGGGAGGGAAGGCCATGAAATCGTCCGGGAATTCGGGCCGGGAATTTCAGAAACTCGTGGGCATCCTGGGGACTCTCCGGAGCCCGGGAGGGTGTCCCTGGGACCGCCGGCAGGATGTCCGGTCCATCGTCGATTATTTCCTCGAAGAAGCGTACGAAGCGGCCGAGGCCTGCCTCTCCGGCGGCCCGGATGCAGCGGCTGAGGAGCTCGGCGACATCCTAATGGAAGTCGTTTTCCTGGCCCGGATTTTCGAGGAGAGGGGCCGGTTTTCCGTCGCCGACGCCCTGGGCCGGATCAACCGGAAAATGGTCGACCGCCACCCTCATGTCTTCGGAGGGCCGAGGGCCAAGGGGGCCCGTCAGATCGTTGACGAATGGCAGCGGAGGAAGCTCCGGGAGAAGGACCGGGCCTCTGTCCTCGACGGGGTCGGCGGAAACGTGCCCGCTCTGCTCGGAGCGTTTCAGATCGGGCAAAGAGTATCGGCCTGCGGCTTCGATTGGCCGGACGTCTCCGGAGCCCTGGAGAAAGTCAGGGAAGAGGTGGGCGAACTCGAGGAGGCTGTCAGCACATCCAAAAGGAAAGCCGTCGAGGAGGAGCTCGGGGACCTCCTCTTCGCCCTGTGCAACGTCGCCCGGCACGTCAAGGTCAATCCGGAGATCGCCCTGAGACGGGCAAACCGGAAGTTCACGGGCCGGTTCAAGAAGGTCGAACAGAAGCTCCGGGAAAAGGGGCGGGGTCCCGCCGCGTCGACCCTCCGGGAAATGGACGGGATTTGGGAGGACGTCAAAGGCCGGCCCCGCTGACCGGGAGACTCCTGCCGGATGGCCGGTCAGGCGACGGAGCTTGAGGTTGTCTTCCTCAGGACCAGGGCGGCCCTGATAAATTCGTCCAAGTCTCCGTCGAGCACGCGGTCCGTGTCGCCGGTCTCCACCCGGGTCCGGAGGTCCTTGATCATCCGGTAGGGGTGGAGGACGTAGGACCGGATCTGGTTTCCCCAGGCAATGTCGGTCTTGGCGTCCTCGAGCTTCTCTATTTTTTCCTTCTTCTTCCGCTGCTCGAGCTCGTAGAGGCGGGCCTTGAGGACCTTCATGGCCGACGCCTTGTTCTTGTGCTGAGAGCGCTCGTTCTGGCATTGGACGACGATGCCCGTGGGGACATGAGTGATGCGAACGGCCGAATCCGTTGTGTTGACGTGCTGGCCACCTTTGCCCCCCGCCCGGTACGTGTCGATCTTCAGCTCCTCCGGATTGATGGCGACTTCGATGTCTTCGTCGATTTCCGGGTAGACGAACACCGCCGCGAACGACGTGTGGCGGCGCTTGGCCGCGTCGAACGGCGAGATCCGGACGAGCCGATGGACCCCCGACTCCTGGCTCAGATTTCCGAAAGCGTATTCCCCCTCGAGCCGGACCGTCGCGCTTTTGAGGCCCGCCTCCTCCCCCGGCTGGAGGTCTAGGACCTCGGCCTTGAATCCTTTCCTCTCGGCGTAGCGCATGTACATCCGGAGGAGAATCTGGGCCCAGTCCTGGGACTCGGTCCCGCCGGCGCCGGGATGGATGGTCAGGATGGCGTTCCGCGGGTCGTTCTCGTCGTAAAACAGAGCCCGGAGCTCGCCGTCAGAGAGACTTTTTTCGAAACGGGACAGGGCGGTCTCGATCTCGGGCCCGACGTTCTCCCCCTCGGTCAGGAGCTCTGTCAGGACTTCGATCTCGTCCTTCTGCTCCCGGATCCTGGTGAAAAACTGGATGTCGCGTTCGAGCCGCTTCTTCTGCTGCTGGAGGGCCTGGGAGGTCTTCTGGTCCTGCCAGACCTCAGGGGAGGCAAGGCGCAGGTTCAGGGAATCGCATTCGGCTTTCTTATGATCGAAGTCAAAGAAAACCCCGCAGCTCTTCGAACTTGCCGAATGTGCCGTCGAGGCGCGTTTTGAGTTCAGATGAGAGGTCGATGGCGCTCATGATTGTGATTATCCTTCCCGCGTCGAAGCAGAGCTAGGATAAGGGACAGCGCGGCTAAAGTCAAGCCGGCCAGGGGAAGGACGTCTCCCGTCCTGGTGAACAAGGACTGGCGGTTCGAGGGGGCGATGGACGCCGTGAGCACGGCCTGGCTCATGATCTGAGAGCGGGCGAGGACCCGGCCGAAGGGGTCGATGAATCCGCTGATGCCCGTCGTGGCCGCTCTGAGGAGATAGCGCCGGTTTTCGACGGCCCGGAGAACCGCCTGGGCCCAGTGCTGGTACGGGGCGGAGGACGTGCCGTACCAGCCGTCGTTCGTGATCGTCACGAGGAAGTCCGCCCCCTTCCGGACGAAAGTCCGGACGAGCGCGGGGAAAATGACCTCGTAGCAGATGGGAGAGCCGAACTTGAATCCGGCGTGTTCGTGCAGAACGGGTTCCGTTCCGGGCGTGATCTCCCCGATAGCATGGGTGAGTCTCTCGATGAAAAAAAAGATCTTCTTATACGGCGTGTATTCGCCGAAGGGGACCAGGTGCATCTTGAAGTACAGGCTGGGCGGGCCGTCCGCGTGGAGGGCCGTGGCCGCGTTATGGTAGAGGAGGTGTCCCGGGGGCCCGGTCCTACCAGTCCCGGTCCTGGCAAGGCCGGGGCCGGTCGTTTCGTTCGTTCCGACGAGGAGCGTAAGGCCGCTCGCCTTGACGTACTCCTTGATCTCGGAGCTCAGGACCCGGTAATTTTCCTCCGGGCAGGAGAAGCAAAGCGGGACGGTGAATTCGGGCCAGATAACCAGGCCCGCTCCCGCGGCGGCCGCTTGGCGGGTCAGGCTCATATGCTCGTCGAAAAGCTTCCGGACCACGTTCGGCGGGGTGAAATCCCAGTAGATGTCGGAAGAAACGTTGCCTTGGATGACCGCGGCACGGATTTTCGCGGGGCCGTCGAAGCTGGCCGTTTTGAGCTCGTACCATCCCCAGGCGTGGGCGAGGACGAGAAGTCCCAGGGCGGCGAAGAAGAGGGCGCGCCGCCTGCAGGTCAGGGCCAGCACGAACGTGGCCTGGAGCAGGATCAGAAGGAAGGAAACGCCGCTGACTCCGGCGAGAGAGGCGATCTGGATGAAAGGGAGGTTCTCAAACTGGCTCGTGCCGAGGACCCCCCAAGGGAAACCCGTGAAAAGATTCGTCAGCAGGTATTCGCAGCCGACCCAGAAAAACGGGGCCAGGAGGAAGGCCCCGACCGGAAAGCCGCGGCGCACCCGGCGGAAGACAAGGCCGAACAGGCCCCAATAAAGGGCCAGAAACCCGATCAGAAGCAGGTAGATCGCGAGGCAAAACCAGGACGGCATGCCGGCGTAGTGCGCGGGGACGGCCGGGATCCAGTATAGCAAGACCCCGTAAAAGAACAGCCCGGCGACGAACCCGCGGCCGAAACCGCCGCGCTTCCCGGACAGGGCGAAGAAGAGCGGAATGAGCGAAATCCAGGCCAGGAAGGCGAGATGGAACTTGGGGAAGGCCAGGGCAGTCAGGACCCCGCTCAGGATGGCCAGCAGCATGATCAGCGCCCCGCGGGCCGGCCGGTCCTAGTCCTTGATGATCCGGAAGTCGGTTTTTTTCTTGGCGGCCTCGTTCAATTCGGTGAGAATCTCGGCCGCCTTTTCCCGGGTCGGAAATCCACCCACCCGGACGCGGTACCAGGTCTTGGCGTCCGTCGGCTTCGGGTCGGCCACGACGACCGGATATCCGCGCTTCTTGAACTTGTCGGCTTCCGCGGCCGCCTGGGTTCGGTCCGTGAAGGCCGCGACCTGGATGAAAAAGAGACCTGTGGCTGGAGACGCGGCCGGTTTTGACGTCGTCTTTGCGGGCGTCTTTGTCGTCGTCCCGGTCCCGCCTTTGGACGCGGGCTTCTGCGGCTCCGGGGACGCCGTCTTGTCCCCGGATTGGGTCTTCGCAGCGCTCGACTGGCCGGCGGAAGGACCGGACCCCGGCGCTGTCTGAGAGGAAGATCCTGGCGCGGATGCCGTCAGGGATTTGTCTTCGGCCACGCCCTGCCCGGCGGGCTTCTGAGCGGGCTGGTCTTTGGCCGGTTCCTGGATTTGCTGGGCCACGACCTGGGTCGCGGTCGATATCTGGACCTGCTTCTTGCCGACGGAGACCCCCAGCAGGAAGATGAAGACGCCGAGGACCAGCACGCACAGGAAGATGACGACGAGGAGGGAGCTCGAAACCTGGAGTTCGCGGAAGTCTTTCGCTTTCATCGGTCCTATTTTTTCTCCTGGGGTTTGTCGAAAGTGAAGGCCTTGAGAATTTCCATTGGGAGCGGGAAAACGATCGTGGAGTTCTTCTCCGTGGCGATCTCTGTGAGGGTGCTGAGGAAGCGGAGCTGGAGGGCCTGGGGATTCGTGGAGAGGATGTTCGCGGCTTGGACGAGCTTGTCGGCGGCCTGAAATTCTCCGTCCGCGTGGATGACCTTGGCCCGGCGTTCCCGTTCGGCCTCGGCCTGCTTGGCGATAGCCCGTTGCATGTTCTCCGGAAGGTCCACCTGTTTCATCTCGACGAGTTGGACTTTGATGCCCCAGGGATCGGTGTGCTGTTCGATGATTTCCTGGAGGCGGGCGTTCAGTTTCTCGCGCTCGGAGAGAAGGTCGTCGAGCGGCACCTGGCCGAGGAGGCTCCGCAGGGTCGTCTGGGCCAGCTGGGAGGTGGCGTAGATATAGTCCTGGACATCAATCACGCACTTGAGCGGGTTAATGACCCTGAAGTAGAGGACGGCGTTGACCTTGACCGTGACGTTGTCCTTGGTGATGACGTCCTGGGGCGGGACGTCCATGGTGATGAGCCGAAGGCTGACCCTGACAATGCGGTCGATCGGGGAAAAGACCAGGATGATCCCGGGCCCCTTGGGCTGGGGCAGGACTCGGCCGAGCCGAAAGATGACGCCCCGCTCGTACTCCCTGAGGATCTTGATGGAATTCAGGATGTAGAGGGCGATGAGCCCGATGACGATGACCGGATAGGTGATCATATGTCACTCCTTGCGGAGGCCGGTGGCCTCCCGATATTTTTCGGATCAGGCTTTCCTGACCCGGACCTTTAGCGTGTCCAGGACTTCGATGACCCTGACCTTCTCGCCCCTGGCCACGGACTCCGTCGCCTCGGCCTCCCATATTTCCCCGTGGACGAACACCTTGCCCGAGGGCGACAGGTCTGTCCGTGCCGTTCCGATCTCGCCGACCATGCCTTCCTTTCCGGTGAACGCGCGGCGGGCGTGGGCGCGGACGACGATGGTCACAAGGAAAATGAGGATGAGGGAGATGCCGAGGGCCATGGGAATGATGAACCTGAGGCTCGGCCGGAGCTCGGGGACGGGGCTGTTGATGAGCATGACGGAACCGATAACCATGGCGGCGATCCCTCCCACGGACAGCATGCCGTAACTGTGGACCTTGACCTCGAGGATAAACAAGATGATGGCCAGGATGATGAGCATCAGCCCGACGTAATTGATGGGCAGGATCTGGAAGGAGAAAACGGCCAGCAGCAGGCAGATGCCTCCCAGAACGCCCGGAAGGATCGCCCCGGGGTGGGCGAACTCGAAGTACAGCCCCAGGAGCCCGATCATGAGCAGAATGTAGGCCAGGTTGGGGTTGGAGATCGTCAGCAGGAACTGCTGGCGCCACGACATCGGGATGGCCGTGACGGTCTCGTTTTTCAGAGCCAGGGTCGTCTCTTCGCCGTTGAACCGCTTGAGCCGCTTCCCGTCGAAGGCGTTGATGATGTCCTGGTCCGTTTTGGCGACGATGTCGATCACTCCGCCCTTGAGGGCCTCCTGTTCGGTGTAGGACAGGCTTTTGCGGACGGCGTCCTCGGCCATCCCGACGTTCCGGCCCCGCTTTTCGGCCAGGGTCCGGATGTACGAGGCCGCGTCGTGCGTCACCTTGTCCTCCATGGTCTTGTCCATCGACTGGCCCGTGAGGGAGATCCCCACGGGATGGGCCGCGCCCGTGTTCGTCCCGGGCGCCATGACGAAGATGTCGCAGGCCACGCCGATGAAAAAGCCGGCGGAAGCCGCGCGGGCGCCGCTCGGCGACACGTAGGCCGCGACGGGCGTCCGGGAGTTGACGATCTTCTCGATGATCTGCCGCATGGAGCTATCCAGACCGCCCGGGGTATTGAGGCTCAGGATGACCAGCGCGGCGCCCTCCCGGTCGGCCCTGTCGAGCGTACGGACGATGTATTCGGCGGTGACCGGATGGATGGGCGCGTCGACGGTGATTTTGAGGATCGCGGCCGACGAAAGGGCAGGGAACAGCCCTAGAAACAGGAGGACGAATTTTGCTCGCACCGCTCCTTCATTATAGGAACTCAAACGGGTCAAGTCAACCGGGCATAATTGTGCTTGACTTTTTATTATCAATAAATTAATTAATATCTATTGTTTTTTGGCGCAAGGAGTCCTTTCGATGATTAAGAATGATATCGCCCTGGCGATTGAAAAGAAATCCGAATTCAATAGGGCTAAATCATTGTTAATCGTGGAAGCCGTTCTGGACTCGCTCAAGGCCGCCCTGACGGCCAAAGAAAAGGTCGAAATCCGCGGGTTCGGAAGCTTCAAGGTCGTCGCCAAGAAAACCGGCTTCGGAAGGGACATCCGCCGCCAGAAGCAAATCCGCATCGAGAAGGGCCGGCGGATCAAGTTCCGGCCCGGCCAGGAATTGAAAACCCTGCTCTCCAAAGTCAACCCCGGCTGACTTTTCCTCGCCGGTCCCTCATCCTTTGCTCTTCGAGTGGCGGACGCTCGACGAAAATGGGGACGGTCCTGGTTTTCCTACGCGCTCGCGCTGCAACTTCCCTCGCGTATCACGGGAAAACCAGGACCGTCCCCATTTTCTGGTCCCCATCTTCTGTACGCGGGTTATTTGCGGGTCCGTGGCGTGCGCGACGTCGGTTTCTTTTTCGACAACCGCTTGAGCTCGGCGTCTTGAATGAGACCGGCGTAGACTTTTTCCGTTTGTTCGATCGTTTCCCGGAGGGACCCCGACGTGTCGATGACGTAGTCCGCGTACCGAAGCTTTTCCGCGAGCGGCATCTGGGTCCCGATCTTCCGCAGGGCTTCCGCTTTCCCGATCCCGTCGCGCTCCATGAGCCTCCGGACCTGGACGGCCGCCGCGCAGCGGACCACGATGACCTTGTCGTAGAGGGGAGCGTACCCCGCCTCGACCGTCAGGGCAGCCTCGGAAACGAAGACCCTGGTCCGGTTCTCCCGTTCGAGCCGTGCCGCCAGCCGTTTTTCCGCGGCCATGATCTGGGGGTGGAGGAGGGCGTTCATGAACCGCCGCGCGTTCGTGTCGGTGAACACGAGACGGCCAAGACGCCCGCGGTCGATGGTCCTGTCCGGGCGGAGAACGGTTTCGCCGAACCTGGCGAGGATTTTTTTCCAGGCCGGGCGGCCGGGGGACATCAGGTCGTGGGCCGCCTCATCGGCGGAACGGACGAGGCACCCTTTCTCACGGAGGATACGGGAAACGACGGATTTTCCGCAGGCGATCCCCCCGGTCAGCGCGACGCGGAGCACGCTATTTTTTCTTGGCGGCGGGGAGGACCCTGAAGTCGTCGCTGAACCGGACCGCGACGCCCTGCCGCTTGGACTTGGCACCGGGCTTTTCGAGGCGGACGGTGAGGCCGCAGATCCAAAGTCTGCTTTTCTTGCCCTCGGTCAGCTTGTTCGGGAGCTCGATCATCAGGTTGAGCTTGGAGCCGACGACGACCCCCGAATCCAGGCAGAAATAAGCGCCCCCTGAGGAGATGTTTTTGAGGTTCGTCACCTCGTGGAATGTCTTGCCCTCGGGCAGCCGGCCCTCGATGACGGTCTTCAGGGGGAGGTCGAACCGCCATTCGCGCCGGCGGTTGATATCCAGGTCCTTGGGGAGCTTTTTCGCTTTCTTTTTGGGGGCGGCTCTCTTGGTCATGGCGTCCTCGATTCTTCGGTTTAAAACAGGGCCGAGTTGATGGCGTAGAGCGCCAGCTGGAGACGGCTGTGGGTGTCGAGCTTGGCGTAGATGCTCTTGATGTGGGAACGGACCGTGTTCTTGCTGATGAACATCAGCTCGGCGATCTCGTCGTTGCTTTTTCCCTGACCGATAAGGCGGAGCACCTGGAACTCCGTCGGGGTCAGCTGGTCGAGCGTTTTCTCTTTGAGGTCACGGCCGACGACGGAGATGATCCGGTCCATGATGCTCGACATCTTGTCCCGGGGGAGCCAGATCTCGCCCTTGTGGATGCCGTGGACGGCCTCGGGGAGCTGGGTGGACGAATCGTTGAGGTCGAAATAGCCGCGCGCTCCGGCGTTGATGAGGTTGACGATCTCCTCGTGAGCCGGGATGCTCCCCAGGAGCAGGAGCTGCGAACGGCCCTGGGCTTTCGAGATTTCGCGGATGGCCTTGCATATCTCCCGGAGGTTGGGCAACGGCTCCATATGGGCGAAGAGGATGACCTGGGGTTTGAGCTTCTTGATGGAATCGATGAAGGACTCGATGGTGTTTTTTTCGATGTTCAGGATTTCGAGATCGGAATCCGCTTCGAGGGCCCGCAGGATTCCGGCCAGAATGATGTCGGACGGGCAGAAGATGAGAAGCGTGATCTTGTTGTCCGCGGACGGCTGGGTTTTCTTTTTCTCCATGCTCGTTTCGGCCCCTTTTGGCATTTTGTCATCCAGTCTTCGTGATCATCATCAAGATTTGTTCGAATCATAATCTAACGATAGGGGCTTGTCAACCCCGTTCGTAGATTTCCACAGAATCATGTCTGTGGACTCCTACGAACGGTGCGGGCGCTCCAAAGGCGGCGAAATTTGGATCCTACGGACGCCATCACGAGGCCGCCCTCGGCGGCATCTTGATGACTGCGTGGGGTTCAAGCCAACAGGACCCCCGGCTGTCAGTCCGTGGAACTTCAGGAGCATCCAAGGGGGAAACGAGGGAGGCGGCTCAGGTCGCCAGGAGGGGATTCGGCTGGAGGCGGAAACTCTTGTCCAGATGCACGGATACGTGCTGGCTTTTGCCGTTTTCGGGCTCCGACCGGACGCAGGTGACGAGGCCGGTGACCATCAAACGGAGGGGACTTTCCAGGATCAGGGTCCGCGGGACGTCCAGGGAGATGGTCATCTTGGACCCGATCAGAAGCCGGGTGTTGAGCCGGACTGAAACCTCCTGGGCGCTGATGGCACATATCCGGGTTTGCTCTTCGAACCTCTTCCCCCGGGCGTCCAGGCCCTTGACCAAAGCCGGAAGAGAGAGCTCAAAGGTCCGCTCTCTCTTTCCGGCCCTGGCCGCGTCTTGAGTGGAGGGATTATGAAAAGCCTTCGCCATGTTCATTGCGATCCCATTTTCGCCCGGCCGCCCGGGGCGTTCAATCCCTTCTCATGGGGAATCGCGGGGTTAAAATTCGGGCCGTGTCCTCACCGTCGGCGGCTAAGCATGCGGCCGGTGGGTTTTCGACCTGAAGAGCGGCTTCGCCGGCCATTCTTCAGGCCTGGGGGCTCGCGCCCGCCTCGGAAGCGGCCGTTTCGACGATGTAACGGCTTTCGAGACGCATGGAAACCTGGGCCGGTTCCCCGTCCTCGCCTCCCGGTTCGATGAAAGCGATCGTTCCCTTGATGACGAGTTTCAGATTCTTTCCCTCATCGAGCTTCGGGGGAAGGGCGACGGCGAGCTTGAGCCTCGAGCCTTGAGAAACGGGGGTTTTGAGCGGAAAGAGGGCCCCCACGTGGCTCATGTAGGTCAGGACGGTCTCTTCCCTGAAGAGGGCGCCGTCGGCATCCGGGCCTTCCACGGTCAGGGGGAGCGAGAGCTTGAATCCCCGTTGCTCGGCGTGGCGCCTGACAGGCGTGTTGTCTGTGGAAATCCTCCTGAGCATGTCTGGCTTCCTTTTCCTTTTTCCTTTTCCTTAGCAAATGGCGACCCCAAGATGACATTGCCCTGGAGACGGGTCAATCACCCCTAAGGATGAAATGCTGGGGGATATTCCCCCGCCCGCCCGGTTTTCTTGACAAATGGGGGAGGGGCGGCTAGAATCCTAAAATGCTGGCAGTCAAGGAGATGACGTGAACGAGAGCGAACGGCAGGTCAAGAGAATCACCCTGAAGAGCGAGGATTTCTCCAAATGGTACCTGGAGCTCATCCGTAAGGCCGAGCTGGCCGACTATGCCCCGGTCAAGGGGATGATGATCATCCGGCCCTATGGATACGCCATTTGGGAGAACATCCAGCGCCTCCTCGACCGGCGCTTCAAAGAGACGGGGCACGTCAACGCCTATTTTCCGCTCTTCATCCCCGAAAGCTACCTCCAGAAGGAGGCCGATCACGTCAAGGGCTTCGCCCCGGAAGTGGCCTGGGTTACTCAGGGGGGGAGCGATGAGCTTGAAGAGCGCCTGGCCGTCCGGCCGACCTCCGAGGCCATTATCGGTCCCACGTATGCGAAGTGGATCAAGTCGTACCGGGACCTTCCCGTCCTCATCAACCAGTGGGCCAACGTCGTCCGCTGGGAAAAAGTGACGCGGCCGTTCCTGAGGACCACAGAATTCCTGTGGCAGGAAGGGCACACCTGCCACGAATCCTACGAGGACGCCCAGGCGGAGACGCTGAAGATCCTGGGCGTTTACAAGGAGTTCGTCGAAACGGAGCTGGCCATCCCCGTCATCGCGGGCCGGAAGTCGGAACGGGAAAAATTCGCCGGCGCGGACATGACCTATGCCATCGAGGCCCTGATGTCCGACGGCAAGGCCCTGCAGATGGGGACATCGCACAACCTGGGCCAGCATTTCGCCAGGGTCTTCAACATCCGGTATGAGGACCGAAACCAGGCCCTTCAGTATGTCTGGCAGACCTCCTGGGGGGCGTCCACACGCCTCATCGGGGCCGTCGTCATGGCTCACGGCGACGACTCGGGCCTCGTCTTCCCTCCGAACATCGCGCCGACCCAGGTTATGATCGTGCCCATCGCCGTCGGCAACTGGAAGGACACCGTCCTGCCGGCGGCGCGGGCCGTCGAAGCGGAGCTTGCCGCCAAGGGTTGGCGGGTCAGCCTGGACGCCCGGGAAGAATTCACCCCGGGCTGGAAATTCGCCGAGTATGAGATGAGGGGTGTGCCCCTGCGCTTGGAAATCGGGCCCAGGGACGTCAAGCAGGGCCAGGCCGTCCTCGTCCGCAGGGACACAAAGGCCAAAGAGCCCGTGCCGCTGGCCGGCCTGGCCGACAAGGTGGCCCTCGTCCTCGCGGACATCCAGGCGTCCCTCTTCCAGAGAGCTCTCAAGTTTCGTGAGGACAGCACGCGCGAGGTCGCGGATTACGCGGCGTTCAAGGAAACCATGGAAGCGCGGCGCGGCTTCATCAGGGCCTTCTGGTGCGGAGGGGAAGACTGCGAGGACCGCATCAAAGAAGACACCATGGCCACCGTCCGCGTCATTCCCCTCGACGGGGACCAGGGACAAGCGGCCGGCCCGTGCGTATGCTGCGGACGGGAAGGAAAAACCGTCGCCTATTTCGCCCGCGCTTATTGATGCTCCCGCGAAAATGAAGAACGAATTCGAGCTCGAGGCGGAGCGCCGGGAAATGGTGAATTCCCAGATCCGGGCCCGGGGCGTCCGTGACCCGAAGGTCCTTGAAGCGATGGAAAAGGTCCCCCGGCATTTCTTCGTCCCCGAAGCGCTGCGGGCCGGCGCCTACGCCGACGAGCCGCTGCCCATCGGCGAGGGCCAGACGATTTCCCAGCCGTACATCGTCGCCTATATGACCGAGGCGCTCGGTCTCAGGGGAGGGGAGAGAGTGCTCGAGATCGGGACCGGCTCCGGGTACCAGACGGCCGTCCTGGCCGAAGTCGCCCGCGAGGTTTTCACCATCGAGTTTATTGAAAGTCTCTCCATCCGGGCCCGGGAGATTCTCCAGGCGCTTGGCTATGGGAACATCCGGTTCCGGGCCGGCGACGGGTCGAAAGGGTGGCCGGAGGAGGCCCCGTTCGACGCCATCATCGTGACCGCCGCGGCCGCCGAGGTGCCGCGGGTCCTCGAGGAGGAGCTGGGCCCCTCGGGAACCATGGTCGTCCCTGTCGGGACCGGCTTTCAGGAACTCTTGCTCATCCGGAGGATGAAAAAGGGGCTGAAACGGGAACGGCTGCTGTCCGTCCGCTTCGTCCCTCTCGTGACCTCGCACTGAGCGAAGCAGAAAGGATGGCGGCCATGAAAAAATCCTTTTCCCTGGCCCTCGGGGCCGGGCTCCCGATCGTCTTGGGCCTGTCTTTCGTCGTGCTGGCCCGCTGCCAGGACACGGCGCGCGACCGGTACATCAAGGTGTATTTCGCCAACGGGAAATCCGTCACGGCCGAACTCGCCGTCACCGACGAGGAACGAGCGCGCGGCCTGATGTTCCGGGAAAAGATCCTTCCCGATCAGGGCATGCTGTTCGTTTTCGATCGGGAGGATACGCATTCTTTCTGGATGAAGAACACCCTGGTCTATCTCGACATGCTCTGGCTGGACAGCCAAAGGCGGGTCATCCATATCGAGGCCAACGTCCCTCCCTGCAAGGAGGACCCCTGCCCGTCCTACGGCCCCGGGGTTCCGGCCAGATACGTCCTGGAGCTCAAGGGAGGCGGCGCCGCCGCGAACGGCATCAAGCTGCAGGACCAGCTCCAGTTCGTCCTGCCGGAGCGCGTCCTCAAGATACTGCGCTGAGACGCCGGGCGGTTAGGGGAGTTTCTTCTCTTCCCCGTAGCGGATGATCTTGGGGAGCTTCTTGGGATCCTGACCGTAGTAAAAGAGCCACTTGTCGTAGGTTTCCTGGTCGTTGTAAATCTTTACGGACGTGTTCGAGGACGAGCTCGCGACACCCAGGATGATCGGCTGGCGGACGGAGGATAAGGCCTTTTCGGGGACCAGGTAAACCTGCGCCTCCCCCGAAGAGGACGCCGCGCCGCTGGAGGCCGGATTGAGGATGACGTTCCATTCCCCGGTCGCGGTCATGGGGTCCTTGTAGAGCTTGCGGATGAACTTTTTCTCCAGGAGCTCCTTCATCGTCGACGGGAAGCGGCCCGGGTTTTTGAGGACGTAGCGGCGGACGGCCTCGACGTACTGCTTTCCCCGGAAGATGAGCTCTTCCTCCTTTTCCCGTTTGACCTCGGTCTGCCAGAACGGGACGGCGATCATCAGGCCGATGGAGAGGACGAACACGGCCATCATCAGCATGATGACGAGATAGCCTTTCTTTCGGGCCATGGGCATTGTGTCTCCGGGTTTCGCCGCGAAAGCGCGCGCAAGCCCCCTACCAGGAGCTGTAGAGGGTCCCGTCGATGGGAGATTTCATATCCGAGCCCGACTTGACATCGATCACGCCGAGACTGTCGGGCTGGACGTACTCATCGGGGGACGGCGTTTCGCGGACTTCGACCCACGTTTCCGAAGATTTTGTCATGGGGTCCATAGGCATCGTCCTTAGGTAGCTGTCCTGGACGAGGGCCTGCAGGGACGCCGGATACTTGCCCTTGTCCTGGTAGTATTGGTCGATCTGCCTGCGAAAGACAGTCAGGTTTTCCCGGAGCACGGTTTCCCGGGCCTTGATGAGCGAATACTTGTACTGGGGAAGCCCCAGCCCGACTAGGATACCGATCAGGGCAAAGACGATGACCATTTCGATCAGGGTGAACCCCGCGGCGCGGCGAGAATCCCGAGTGTTCATGGCTTACCAATCCCTGTACAGCGTTCCATCCAGGGCTTTGGCCTGGCTCTTCGTGTAGACGTCGTAGACGTTTTCTCCGCCCCAGTGGGTCGCGTCCCAGTCATCCTGATAGGACCTCAGCCCCCAATCCGTTGAGTCCGTCATGGGGTCCCGGGGAATCCGGCGGAGGAACTTGACAATTTTCTTTCCCTTGGACTTGCTCCCCGTCGTCTGTTCCTGGCTTTTGACCTCGACGCCTTTGACCAGAATGTCGAGGGTCGGAGGGTACCCCTCGGTGTCCTCCTTGAGCTCGATCTTCTTCTCGTCCGAAAGCTTCTTGTAGGCGTCGAGGGCCTCCCGGATAAGGCGGAGGTCCCGACGCAGCTCGACCTCGCGTTCCCGCTGGACGGCGATCTTGGTCAGGGGGAGGATGGACCAGGCGAGAATAGACAGGATGGTCAGGGTCACGACCATCTCGACGAGGGTGAATCCCTTTTTACGAGGTCTCGAAGCCATCATCGCATCGGCCTCATCCCGCAAACCGTTAATATCTATTTCGTCGGTCCTTGGGATGTCCTGTTGAATGGTCCCTCTGAGGGGGCCTTCTCTGCGGGGGAGGCGAGGACTCCGTCGTCCCGGAGGACGCCTCCGGCTCCAGGGCCTTCTTGCTGAGCCGGATCTTGTTGTCGACGGGATCGATGCTGACGCATTTGACCGTGATGGTGTCCCCGAGCTTGAGGACGTCCCGGATGCTGTTGATCCGGTACGGCGCGACTTCCGAAATATGCAGGAGCCCGACCAGGTTCGGCATAATCTCGACGAAGGCCCCGTATTCCTCGAGCCGGACGACCTTGCCGGTGTACGTCTGCCCGACCTCGGCCTCAGCCGTGAGGTCCTGGATCATCTGCTTGGCCCGTTCGGCGGCGGACATGTCGGTCGAGGCGATGACGATTCTTCCGTCGTCCTCGATATCGATCTTGGCGCCCGTCTGGCTGATGATCTTCTTGACAATCTTTCCGGCCGGTCCGATGACCTCGCTGATCTTTTCGGGGTTGATGAAGAGGATCAGGATCCGGGGCGCGTAGATGGAGATCTCCGGCCGCGGCTCGGCTATGGCGGCCTTCATCCGGGCCAGGACCTTCAGCCGGGCCTCCTTGGACCTGGCCACGATTTCCCTGAGCAGGGCGAGCGTGACGCAGGAGATCTTGAGGTCAAGTTGGATGGCCGTGACCCCCTTCTCCGTTCCGGCCATCTTGAAATCCATGTCGCCGTAGTGGTCTTCGAGACCGGCGATATCGGTCAGGATGGCGTATTCGTCGCCTTCCTTGACGAGCCCCATGGCGATCCCGGCGACGACCATCTTCAGCGGGACGCCCGCGTCCATGAGGGCCAGGATGCCGCCGCAGACCGTGGCCATGGAGGAGGAACCGTTCGATTCCAGGATATCGGAGACGATGCGGATCGTGTAGGGGAATTTCTCGTCATCCGGGATGGCCGGCAGGATGGACTTTTCGGCCAGGGCGCCGTGCCCGATCTCCCGCCGTCCGGGGGCCCTGAGGAACCCGACTTCCGCGACCGAGAAGGGCGGGAAATTATAGTGCAGCATGAATTTCTTCCGGGCTTCCGCGCCCAGGGTGTCGAGACGCTGCGCGTCTTCGACGGTCCCGAGCGTCACGGTGGCCAGGGACTGCGTCTCGCCGCGGGTAAACAGGGCCGACCCGTGCGTCCTCGGCAGGAAACCGACGTCGATCGAAATCGGCCGGATGTCGTCGAACCCCCGGCCGTCGGTCCTCAGGTGCTTCTTGAGGACAAGCTCCCGGAAGAGCCTATCTTCTATCTTGTGGAACAGGCTTTTGGCCTCGGCCCGCTCGTCCTCATTTTCCTCGGGGATCGCGGCCAGGAACTTGTCGCGGACGGCCTTCACAGCCGCCTCGCTAAACAGCTTGCCCTTGACCTGCATGGCCTCGCGAAGGGCCGGGCCGATCTCGCGTTCGACGCGGTCCATATTGTCCTTGTTGACGACGGGCGGGACGAAATCGCGCTTTTTGATGCCGAGCCGCGCGAAGAGTTCCTTCTGGGCCCGGATGATGGCCTGGTTGGTTTCGTGAGCGACGGCTAGGCCCTCGAGGATTTTCTCCTCGTCGATTTCCTTGGAGCCGCATTCGATCATGATGATCCCGTCTTCGTTGCTGACGACGGTCATGTTGATGGGGCTTCCTTCGAGCTCCTTGGCCGTGGGATTGACGACGTAGCGGCCGTCGATGATCCCGATTTTAACGGCTCCGAGAGGGGTCGTGAACGGGATGTCGGAGAAATAAAGGGCCGCCGACGCGCCGATGACGCCGAGGGTATCGGGCTCGTTTTCGAGGTCCGCCGAAAGCAGCAGGCCGACGACCTGCGTGTCGAAAAAGTATCCCTCGGGGAACAAGGGCCGGACAGGACGGTCGATCAGCCGGGCGACCAGGATTTCCCGCTCGGAGGGACGTCCCTCCCGCTTGAAAAATCCGCCCGGGATCTTGCCCGCGGCATATGTGTTTTCCCGATAGTCCACGATGAGGGGAAGGAAGTCCTTGACGACTTTCATCTCCTTCCGGGACGTGGCCGTCACGAGCATGATGGTATCGCCGTAACGCACCAGGGCCGAGCCGTCGGCCTGCTTGGCGACTTTGCCGATTTCTATGGACAGGGTCCGCTTGTTGATTTCCAGACTGATAGTGTCGAACATGGTTTTCCCTTGGAGGCCCGGCCTACTTCCGGAGGCCGAGCTTCTGGATGAGCTTTTCGTACCGGCCGACGTCGTCCCGCTTGACATACTCGAGAAGCCGCTTCCTCTGCCCGACGAGCTTCATGAGCCCTGTCCGGGATCCGAAATCCTTCTTGTGGGTCGAAAAATGCTTGACCAGCAGGTTAATCCGCTCCGTTATGAGCGCGACCTGGATTTCGGGGGAGCCAGAGTCCGTGACATGGCTCTGGTTGTCCTTGATAATTCGCGTTTTGTCTTCCTTACTTAACACGTCTTCTGTTTCTCCTGTTTTGTTTATTTTCTTGTTATTTTTCTGGCCTATTTTATCAGATGGGAACCGAAAAGTAAACACTTTCTTCGGGTTGCGCGTGCCGTTTCTCCTCGAGAGGGGCGGAGCCGGCCCCGGAGGGGGGCGTCGGGAAGGGGGAAGACGGGCCTAAGCGCCCAGGGACTTCTTCCGGGCCAGGAGTTGCCGGGCGTACTTGGAGACGAGGCCGCCCTGTTTTTCCTGGCAATCCGCCAGGCGGGCGTCGATCTCGGCGGGCGAGAGTTCATTCATTTTCTTTTTTCTGGGGGCGGATTCGGCCGCCGGAGCCGCTGGAGCGGCGGGTTTCTGTTCAGTTTTCTTCTCAGCCATGATTCGTTCCTTTCGGCTTTCTCTCGGATCTCAACGGGAAGGAGAAGAGGCTAATTTACCAGAAAGTCCCTGCGAAAGCAACCCGGGGACGGGTTGGCCCAGTTTACATTGCGCCGATTTTTCTTTATATTGCTTTTTTCAGCCCTCGATTTGCAGGAGTGGCGATGACGGAGATCAAGCGGCGTGAGTTTCTGAAGGGAAGCCTGAAGGCGGCGGCCCTGATTTCCACAGCCGGAAGCGGGCTCCTCCTCAAGGGGTGCGCGTCAGGCAAGGACTACGATCTCATCATAGCGGGCGGGACCGTTTATGACGGGTCGGGGCGGCCTCCGGTCCGGGCCGATATCGGAGTCGCCGGGGAGACCATCCGGCGCGTCGGCAAAATCCGGACCTCCGGGGCCAAGGCGGTCATCGAGGCCGATGGCCTGGCCGTCGCGCCCGGTTTCATCGACGTGCACGAGCACACATCCGTCGAACTTCTCGTCAATCCCAAGGCTGAAAGCGCCGTCCGCCAGGGCGTGACGACTCTGGTCAGCGGGAATTGCGGGGACTCGATCTTCCCGCTCACGGAATCCATGGCCGAGGAGGCGGGCCGGACGCTCCTCGCGGACTACGGCCTGGACCTGAGCTGGAAGGACGCCGGAGGTTTCTTCGACCGGCTTAGCGGGTCCGGGATGGCCGTGAACTATTCGTCCTTCGTCGGCCAGGGGACGATCCGGGCGGCGGCGGTCGGGTATGCCGACCGGGCGGCGACACCTGGGGAGATGGACGAGATGAGAGGCCTGGTCCAGGCGGCCATGGCCCAAGGGGTCCTGGGCCTTTCCTCAGGCCTTGAATATTCCCCGGGCAGCTTCGCCCCAACGGACGAGATCATCGCGCTCTGCCGGGTCGCAGCCTCGGCCGGAGGCCTGTATGCGACGCACATGAGGAACGAGGAGGAGGGGATCATCGATTCGGTCGAGGAGGCGCTGCGGATCTCAAAAGAGACCCCGATCCGCCTCCAGATCTCTCATCTGAAGACCGTCTATCCGCTGAACTGGGCGAAATTCCCCGAGATTCTGGCGCGCCTCGACGGGGCCCGCAAAGAAGGGGTTGAATTCCGCTGTGACAGATATCCGTATATCGCTTACGCGACGGGGCTGAACATGCTTTTCCCGCTCTGGTCACGAGAGGGGACGGACAAGGACTTCGTCGGCCGCTTGCAGGATCCCGCCCTCCGGTCACGGCTCAGGGCTGAAGTGCTGAAGAAGGGGGAGGAGATCGGCGCCTGGGATAAGGTCCTCATCTCGAGCGTCGAGACTGAGAAGAACAAGCGGCTCGAAGGGATGGACCTCCTCGCGGCGTCGCGGGCGGCCCGGCTCGAACCCTTCGAATTCCTGAGGACCCTGCTCATCGAAGAGCGGGGACGCGTGGGGATGACGACCTTCGCCATGAACGAAGACGAGCTCAAGACACTGCTTGCCCACCCCCTGGTCGGGGTGGGCTCGGACGGGCAGGCCGTGGCCCCCTACGGACCCCTCTCCAAGGGCAAGCCGCACCCCAGGTTTTACGGGACTTTTCCCCGCGTCCTCGGGAAGTACGTCCGTGAGGAAAAGGTGGCCTCCCTGGAAGAGATGGTCCGAAAAATGACCTCGATGCCGGCCGGCCATCTGGGCCTCGCCCGGCGCGGCCTTCTCAAGGAAGGATGCGCCGCCGATATCGCGGTTTTTGACCCGTCCCGCGTCATCGACAAAGCTACGTGGATCGCCCCGGCCAGGTATCCGGAGGGCATCCCGTACGTCGTCGTCAACGGCCGAGTCGTGGTCCAAAACGGAGAGCACACGGGAAACCTGCCGGGAAGAGTCCTGAAACGAAACTCCCGCGGGGTGGTTGAGTGATACGGAAACTCGCCGCACTCCTTCTTCTCATCGCCGCTCCCCTCGGCCTGGCGGCCCAATCGAGGGAATCCTTGCGCACGGAATCCGGCGTCGTCGTGGACATGGACTACAGGTCCCTCGAACCCGGGGAACCGCTCCTCTTCATCCTGAAAAGTCCGGGCGTTTCCGCCTTGATCCTTCATTTCCTCGGGAAGACGGCCGTCGTGCGGTCACAGCCGGTTTCCGGCCGCGCCCCGATGGCCTTTCTCGGCATCGATCTGGACGTCAAGCCGGGGCTTTATCCGCTGGACATGCAGGTCGAAAAAGCGGACGGTTCCCTGGACCGCTTCCGCAGGGAGATCGTGGTGAAGGGCCGGACATTCCCCTTTGTGAAGCTCCGGATCAGCCCGGAGTTTGTGACGCCCCCCAAGTCCGTGCTTGTCAGAATCCAGCGGGAATCTGAAATCGTCAGCCTGGTCTTCGAGTCCCGTACGCCCGAATGGCTGGGTGACGGCGCCTTCACGGCGCCGCACCCGGTCAAGCCCTATCCGAACTTCGGGCAAAGAAGGCTCACCAACAACGTCGTCAGTTCCGTGCACGCCGGGGTGGACCTGCCGGTGCCCTGGGGCGAGCCGATCAGGGCGGTCAACCGGGGACGTGTTGTCCTGGCGAGCTCCCTCTATCTTTCCGGCGGGACGGTCATCATCGACCACGGGCTGGGTGTCTTTAGCTACTACTGCCACCTCTCCAAGCTCCTCGTCAGGCGGGGAGACGCGATCGAGAAAGGAGCCGTCCTGGGCAAATGCGGCAGCACGGGGCGCTCGACGGGGCCGCACCTCCATTGGTCCATGAGGGTGGCTGACAGCCGCGTCGACCCCTACGCGCTACTTGAGCTTCCCATCGAAGGGGGGCTCCAGCCCGCAGCGGGGATATAAGGGAACTTTTTTTGTTGCGTTGCGTATCACTCTAAGATTAGACTAAGCGCCGGCCATGAGCATTGAAGTCAAGAACCTGAGCTTCCGCTACGGGAGCGTTACGGCCCTCGACGATGTGAGCCTCAAGCTTGGCGCCGGGGCCGTTGGCCTGCTCGGCCCGAACGGCGCCGGCAAGAGCACCCTGCTCCGGATCCTGCTGGGATTCCTCGTCCCCGAAAAAGGGGAGGGGAGCGTCCTTGGTTATGACATCCGCCGCGAGCAGGACAATATCCGCCGCTCCGTCGGCTACATGCCCGAGGACGACTGCTTCATCGCCGGGATGGACGCCGTGACCTTCACGGCCTATTTCGGCGAGCTGTCCGGCATGCCGCGCCAAGAGGCCATGAAACGGGCCCATGAAGTCCTCTTTTATGTCGGCCTGGAAGAAGCCCGCTACCGCCTCCTCGATACATACTCCGCGGGGATGAAGCAGCGCCTCAAGCTGGCCCAGGCCCTCGTCCACGACCCAAAGCTCCTCTTCCTCGACGAACCGACCTCCAACCTCGACCCGCAGGGCCGGAACGAGGTCCTCGAGCTCATCGAAGACGTCGCCTCCCACAAGGACATCCAGGTCCT
Source organism: Candidatus Aminicenantales bacterium (assembly GCA_049513915.1). GTDB lineage: Bacteria > Acidobacteriota > Aminicenantia > Aminicenantales > Saccharicenantaceae > DATKJS01. Next base: position 39,696 of record JBEKVN010000022.1, read on the forward strand.
GCTCTCTTCCCATATCCTGGCCGACATCGAGATCCTGTGCGCGTCGGTCGTCATCCTGAACAAGGGCAAGGTCAAGGCCGAGGGGCGGCTCGAAGACCTAAGGGTGACCGACCTCAGCCTCTACGAGCTCAAGATCAAGGGGGACGGCGGCGCTTTCCTCAAGGACCTCGAAGCGATGAAATGCCGAGTGGAGGAGACGGAGGACAAGTTGATCAAGGTCTACATGCCGGCCGACCGGAACCGGATGGAGATCTTCCGTGCGGCGGCCAGGACCGGCGTTCAGATCCGCTATTTCGTCAAAAGCCGGACCTCGCTCGAAGACCTCTTCGCCCAGGTCGTGGGGGTGGATTGATGGCCACCGTCCGGGAAAAAGGCTACTACCACTGGGACGGCCAGCTCGTCGAGCGCCGGTTCCCCTGGATTCCGATCACCCGGACCGGGATCATGCTGGCCTTTAAAAAGAGGGGCTTCCGCTTCCTTTTCGCCGGCGCCTTCCTCCCCGGAATCGTGTTCCTTGGGATCATTTACATTTCCGAGAACCTCGAAAGCTTCCAGGCCATGGTCCGCGGTTCGGACAGGCTCATCAGCATTACGCCGGGCTCGTTCAAAACCTTTCTCACGTTTCCGCCGGTCCTGTTTCTCATGATCGCCATGATGGTCTTCGCCGGCTCCGGACTCATCGCCGACGACCTCAAGCACAACTCGCTCCAGATCTACTTCTCCCGCCCGTTGCGCAAGAAAGATTACCTTATGGGCAAGATGGCCGTCGTCTTTTTCTTCATCCTAGCCGTGACGCTCGTCCCCGGCCTGCTGGTTTATGTTTTCAAGCTCATCTTCGCCGGGAATTTCAAGTTCTTCCTCAGCTATCCTTGGCTCATCTTTTCGATCGTCGGGTTTTCGGCCTTTTTGGCCGTTTTTTTCGCGTTTTACACGCTTCTCCTTTCCTCCCTGAGCAAAAACAGCCGGTACGTCATGGTCCTCGTCTTCATGATCTACCTTTTCTCGGACGTTCTCTTCGGCATCCTCCAGAGCATTTTTAGGACGCCCTACATGGCCCTCTTCTCGATCCGGGCCAACATCGACCAGGTGGGGGCCCTCGTCTTTGCCCAGAAACCGGCGCACCCGGTTCCTGTCCTCTGGTCCTGCCTGGTTCTGGGCGGCATCTGCGCGCTGTCGGCCCTCGTCCTGAACAGAAAAATCCGGGGCGTCGAGGTCATCCGATGACCGCCGTCATCGAAACGAAGAGCCTCTCAAAATGGTACGGGAACGTCCTCGGCCTGAGCGACGTTTCGCTCGAGATCGAGAGCGGCATCACCGGCCTCCTCGGGCCGAACGGGGCCGGCAAATCCACCTTCATGAAAATCGTCACGGGCCAAATGAAGCCGAACATCGGGCGGGTGACGGTTGCCGGCCAGGACGTCTGGAACAATTTCCGGCTTTTTTCGAGGATCGGCTTCTGCCCGGAACAGGACGCCTTCTACGAGGACGTCACGGGCTGGGAGTTCCTGACCGGCCTTCTACGCCTGGCGGGATATTCCGGGGCCGAGGCCGCGGAAAGGGCTACGCGGGCCCTGGAGATCGTACAGCTCACCAATGACAAGGACCGCAAGATCCGGAGCTACAGCCGCGGCATGCGCCAGAGGGTCAAGTTCGCCCAGGCCGTGGCCCATGATCCGGACATCATCATCCTTGACGAACCTCTGAGCGGCCTCGACCCCCTCGGCAAGCGGCGGCTGATCCGGCTGGTCAAGGACTTTCAGAGCGAGGGCAAGACCATCATCGTCTCGAGCCACGTGCTCCCGGAGATCGAGGCCATGACCTCGCGCATCGTTATGATCCACCAGGGCAAAATCCTGGCCCAGGGCGACATCCACAGCATCCGGGACCTCATCGAGTCCTATCCCCACATGATTTCGCTCAGGTGCGGCAATCCCAGGGCCGTGGCGGCCCGGTTCGTCAGTGACACCTCGATCCTCAAAATGTCCTTCGGGCCGGACGGCCGGTCGCTCGTCGTCGAGACCCACAAGCGTGACGCGTTCTTCAGCCGCCTGCAGTCGGTCGTGCTCGAAGATGGGATCGAAGTCGAGGAACTCACGTCTCCCGACGACAATCTGCAGGCCGTCTTCGATTATCTGGTGGTGAAATAACATGAAGCCGAACGCAAACCCCGGCGGCCCCTCCCTTTGGATGTCGTTCCGGCGGGTCTTCGCCTGGTTCTTCTTCCTGGGAAGGAAGACCGGCAAAAGCCGCGTCTTCCTGCTCCTCGGGCTCATCCCCGTCGCCACCGCCGTCATGGCCCGGATCTTCATGCCCGGCCGGGCTGAAGACGTCGTGGCCGTGTTCAACGAGATCCTGATCGTGTTCTATGTAACGTTCGACATCGTCATCCTGTCGCTCTTTTACGGGACATCCATCGTCGCGGAGGAGACCGAGGGCCGGACGCTCTCCTACCTCACGACTCGGCCGCTCTCCAAGACGGGGATATTTCTGGGGAAGTACGCGGCCTACGTCACCCTGATGGTCCTCATGGTGTCGGCCAGCCTGTTCTTTTCCTTCTTCATCATGAACGGCCACCGGTTCCGGGACCTCGCTCTCTATCTCACGTTTCTGCGATACGCTGGGGCCCTGGGTCTCGGCATCCTCGCCTATACGGCCCTCTTCGCCTTCCTGGGCACGTTCCTCAAGAGGGCCATTCTGGTCGGGCTCCTCTTCGGGTTCGGGTGGGAAAACGTGGTCCAATATTTTCCGGGGTCGACGCAGAAACTGTCCCTCGTCCACTACATGAAATCTCTCATGCCCCGGCGGGCCGCCGGGGGCCCCTTTTCGATCCTGCTCTTCCGGCTCGAGCCCAGCAAGCCGGCCGTCGCGGTCCTCATGCTGATCGTGATCGCGGCGGCCTTCGTGGCCCTGGCCTGCTGGCTCTTCCGGACGAAAGAATATCTTTACGAGGAATAGGCGGGAGGCCCAAACCCCGGACAGGCCGTCGGCTTATTTCTTGACCTTGGTCCCTTCTTTTTTCTCTTCCTTCTGGACCGGCGGATTGAACTGGATCATGTTGCCGAACCTTTCCCGGGCCAGCTTTTGGGCCTTTTCCAGGAGCTCGCCCGGGATGCTGGCATAGATCTTGACGCTGTCGGCGCTCGAGCTGATCTCGATCTTGTTCACGAGTTCGCCCAGGACCGGCTCCTTCCCGGCCATCATCGTGCCCATCCCTTTGAGGGCCGTCAGCTTTTCCGCCAGGGCCTTGTTCTGCTCGGCGGCCCCGCCCAGGCCCTGGATCTCGGCCGTGAGGGTCCTGTTGGCGTAGTCAAACGACATGGTCAGGCCCGTCAAGCCGACGAGGTCCTTGAGCATCGGATTTTTGTCCGCCTGGCTCTTGAGGATCTCCTGCGGGATGATGGCGGCTCCCCAGACGTTGGCCGACATATTGACGGCCTTGAAGAGCTTCTTCATCTCTGGGTTTTTGTCCACGGAGTCGGCCTTCTTCTGAAAGACGTCGACGGCCGCCCGGACGGACTTGTCGTTGCCCACGACGATGTTCGAGTCGTCCAGGAAGGCCCCCGCGGGAGCCGCGTGTCCCATGTTCATGACGGCGGGGCCCCCATAGAGAGTGACGCCGCTGTACGTTTCTTCCCGGATGTCCTTGGCGTTTTCTTTGATCTTGGCCAGGAGAGTGTCTTTGCTGTACCTCAGGTTGATGAAAATGACCCCTTCCTGACTCCTGCCCGCCGGGTCTCCGGTCAAGCCGACCGCCACGAAATAGATGTCCTTCATCGGGTCGAGGCCGGCCATCTTGACGAACTCGTCGTATTTCTGCTTGGTTTTCTCGTCCTTGAGGACATTCTGAACCGTATCCGCCGTCATGGACCTGTGGATGTCGACCATCAGGACGACGCGGGCTGTCGCCGGGATGAGCCGAAGCATGGCCTTGCCGGTGGCCGACCCGGCCTTGATGTTGCCCTGCTCCATGCAGGCGACCAGGCCGATGGCCATGAAGATAACGAAACCGACCATGAAGTTCTTTTTCATCGCGCAAGCCTCCTTTTAAAGGATATACGAGATTTTCCGCTAAAAATTCCCGGAACCGATCATATCAAAAAAGCCGGGGCGGGCGCAATTCCCGGGAAGATCATGGATCCGTCTCCGTTTCCGCGAAGGGGCCGGAGGTGTTGCGCCCGGCGCGCTTTTGATATAGAAATAAACACCCGGCCCCGACCCTGCCAGGACCGGGACGGGTACCGCCTTTGGCAGTATTGGCAAAGCCGATAAGACCGGCCGCAGGGGCCGCCGGGAAGGAGGGCAGACGTGACGCGAAGTCGAGCGCTCGGTTTTTCCATCATCTTCCTGTTCTTAACTGGAGCGGCCGCCGCCGCGGCGGCGGGCCAAACTCCCGCGATCCTGGGCCTGAAGGACCAGGCGGCCGTTTACGACGGCTGGCTCACGACCCGCCTCGAGAAAGTTCTCCCGGAGATCATGCGGCGGGAGAAGATCGACCTCTGGCTCGTCATCTGCCAGGAATACAACGAGGACCCGGTTTACCTCTCGCTCGTCCCGTGGAACAGCCTCTCGGCCCGCCGGCTCAGCATGCTCGTCTTTTTCGACAGGGGAGGGGGCCGGGGTGTCGAAAAATTCTCGGTCAGCCGGTACGGCATCGGCGGCCTCTACCCCTCGATCTGGAAAGCCGACAAGGAAGACCAGTGGGAAACCCTGGCCGCGGCCGTCAAGGCGCGGAACCCGAACCGGATCGGCATCGACGAATCGGAGACTTTCGCCTTCGGCGACGGATTGTCCGCCTCCCTTAAAAATCGGCTCGTGGGCGCCCTCGGCCCGGAGTATGCCAAGCGGCTGGTCTCGGCCGAGCGGCTGGCGGTGGGCTGGCTCGAGCGGCGGATTCCGGAGGAGTTCGAGGTCTATCCGCACATCGTGGCCGTCGCCCACGCCATCATCGCCGAGGCGTTTTCGCCCAAGGTCATCACGCCCGGCGTGACGAAGACGGAGGATGTCGAATGGTGGATGTGGGAGAGGGTCCGGGGCCTCGGCCTTCAGACGTGGTTCAATCCTTCGATCTCCATACAGCGGCCGAAGTCGAGCCCTGACAAAGACGGCGGCGTCATCCATCGCGGAGATCTTCTTCACTGCGATTTCGGCATCACGTATCTCAAGCTCAACACGGATACCCAGCAGATGGCCTATATCCTCCGGGAAGGCGAGCAGGACGCTCCGCAGGGGTTGAAGGACGCCCTGGCCCAGGGAAACCGCCTCCAGGACATCCTCATGAGCGAGATGAAGGAGGGCTTGACGGGCAACCAGATCCTGGCCGCGGCCTTGAAGAAGGCGAAAGACGAAGGGCTGAAACCCAGCATCTATACGCACCCGCTGGGCTATCACGGCCACGCGGCCGGCCCGACGATCGGCCTCTGGGACAAGCAGGGCGGCGTTCCCGGTGCCGGAGACTACCCGCTCTGGAACGATACCGTTTATTCCATCGAGCTCAATGTCCTGGCCGCGGTCCCGGAGTGGGGCCCCCAGGAAGTGCAGATCGCCCTCGAGCAGGATGCCGCTTTCACGAAGTCCGGGGCCCGCTTCCTGGACCAGAGGCAGACAAAACTCCACCTCATCAGATAATCCATGCCCGCATTCATCGATATCGTCAGAAGCCGGAGAAGCATCCGGCGCTTTCTTCCCCGCCCGGTCGAGAAAGAGAAGATCCTCGTTTGCCTCGAGGCGGCCCGCCTGGCGCCCTCCTCGCACAATTCCCAGCCCTGGCGCTTCGTCTTCATCGACGAGCCCGGCCTCAAGGACACGCTCTGTCGCGAGGCTTTTTCGGGGATCTACAAGATGTCCCAATTCGCCGCCCAGGCCCCGGCGATCATCGTAGTCATGGCCACGAAGGACGTCGTGGCCCACCGCCTGGGGCGGCGGATCCAGGGCGTTTCCTTCCACCTTATCGACATCGGCATCGCCGGCGAGCACCTTGTCCTGCAGGCCGAGGAACTGGGCCTCGCGACCTGCTGGATGGGCTGGTTCAACGGCCGCCGGGTGCGCCGCGTCCTCAAACCCCCCAGGAAATTCGAGGTCGTCGCCCTATTGCCCATCGGCTACGCGGCGTCGAGGCCGCCGCGGGAAACGGTGAGGAAGCCCTTGGCAGAAATCGCCTGGTGGAACGGATTCGGACGGGCCGACGAGGACGGAAAGTGCGGGAAAGACGGGACCCAGGAAAAGTGAGGAGCTCGGGGATGCTCGTCTTCCTCCTGATCGTCCTGTCCGTCTACGGGCTTGTCAACTTCTACATCTTCCGTCGCGGCCTGCAGGCCCTGGCCGCGTATCCCCGCGGCCGATGGATATTCATCGCCGTTTTCCTGGCCCTCGTCCTTGCCTATCCCGCCGGGAGGATGCTCGTGGGTTTCGGCCGGAACTCTGCGGCCGGGCTCGTGGTCAAAGCCGGGTCGCTTCACTTGGCCCTGATGATCTACCTCCTCCTGGGTGTCATCGTGATCGACCTTTGCCGGCTCGTGAATTCCTTTTGGCCAATGATCCCCAGAGCCTGGGCGTCCCGGCCCGGCCAAACGGGAGCCGCGTTGTTCCTGGTCGTCGCCGGCGCGTCCCTCCTCGTCATCATCGGCGGGGCCGTCAACGCCGCGCGGCCCCGGCTACGTGAGCTCGCGATCTCCATCGACAAGTCCGCGGGCAGCCGCCGGGGCCTGACTATCGTCATGGCCTCCGACGTCCACCTGGGCACGATCGCCGGGAGTGCGCGGCTGAAGATGCTCGTCGACAGGACCAACGCCCTGGAGCCGGATATCGTCCTTCTGCCCGGGGACATCGTGGACGAGAGCGTGACGGCCGGGGAAGAGGAGGAGATGACCGCGGTCTTCCGGAAGATCCGCGCGCCCCTCGGTGTTTATTCCGTGCCCGGAAACCACGAATATTACGGCGGGCTCGAGAGAAACCTGGCCTACCTCCGCGACTGGGGCATCAAGGTCCTCCAAGACGAGGCGGTCCTGGTGGACGGGTCGTTCTATATCATCGGCCGCCGGGACCCGACCGCTCTCCGCCGGGGCGAGCCCCGCATGCCCATCGGCGAGATCATGAGGAGGGGAGGGGTCGACCCCCGGCTGCCGCTCATCCTTCTCGACCATCAGCCGATCCGGCTCGAGCAGGCCGAACAGTCCGGCATCGACCTGCAGCTTTCGGGCCATACCCATGCCGGCCAACTCTTCCCGATCAACCTCATCAACAAAGCCGTCTATGAACAGAACTGGGGGTCCTTGGTCAAGGGGAAAACCCACTATTATGTTTCCTGCGGCGTCGGCACCTGGGGCCCGCCCGTGAGGACGGGAAGCGTTCCCGAGATCCTCCGCATCCGCCTAACCTTCAGGGAGAGGCCGTGAACCGACGGGCTCGGAGTCGATCGAAAAACAGATATGCGGCGGTTCCGCGGCCTTCTTGAAAACAAGGCGGCCTTCGTCGGCAACTCGGCCGAAGAAGCTGTTAATATCGAAGGAACGGGATTTCGAAGGAGTTGACGATGAGAACGGCTCCGATTCTCGGAATGATAATCCTGCTGGTTTTCGCTTCCGCCTCCACGGCCGGGGTTGGCGCACAGGCATCGGCCCCGTCCCGGGTCGGAGACAATACCTCGACCCTGGACGGGACTGTCCCCCGGTTCCGGATCGCGGCGACGGACATCAATCTCAGCCGGCCGGCCCAGCCGTTCACATATTTTGACAAGGTCGGCCGGAAGTTCGCCATTCTCGGATTCGAAAGCGGGCGCTTCGAGGCCTGGGCCTATCCGTTGAAAATCCTCCGGGATTTTGAATTCTCCTTCCTCATCGGAACAAGTACCGTGCCGATCCAGGGCCGCGATATCGTTCGCTTTGTCTCCGTCGACCCGGCCGTCACGACGCTCGTCTTCACCTATCAATCGTTCACGGTCCGGGCCCGCTATATCGCCGCCGTTGACGATCCCGGGGCCGTCATCCTCCTCGAAGTGGATTCGACGGAACCCCTGACCATCGTCTGCAGTTTCCTCCCCGTTCTCCAGCCGATGTGGCCGGCCGGGATCGGAGGCCAATACGCCTATTGGGACGATGACCTCAAGGCCTACCTCATTTCCGAACCCACCAGGAAAAACCATGGGTACGCGGGCTCTCCGGCCGCCCGGGGCATTTCCTACACCCCCGCCCACATGCTCTCGGACACGCCCAGCCAGTTCAAAATCGAGATCCCCGATCCCAAAGCCGCGGCGAGCGTCTATCTGCCCATCGTCCTGGCCGGAGGGAAGGGGAAGAGGGAGGACGTCCGGGCCGTCTATCAAAAGCTCGCGGCGAACCCCGAAGCCTGCTATCGAGAGGCGGTCGGCCACTTCCAAGCGCTGCGGGAATCGACGCTCCAGGTCCGGACGCCCGAACGCGATATCGACTTGGCCTTCGAGTGGGCCAAGATCGCCCTCGACAATCTCGTCGTCGACAACCCGGACCTCGGCCTGGGCATGGTCGCCGGACTCGGCCCTTCGGGGACTGGAGGGCGGCCGGGGTTCGGCTGGTTTTTCGGCACGGACGCCTATCTCAACTCGTTGAGCCTCAACGGATTCGGGGATTTCTCGGCGGCCAGGGACGCCTTGGCCTTTACCATGAAATGGCAGCGCAAGGACGGCAAAATGGCCCACGAGCTGTCCCAGTCGGCCGGTTATCTCCGCTGGTGGGAGGATTATCCCTACGGCTACATCCACGGCGATACGACGCCGTATTTCATTGTCGCCATGGAGGACTATTTCCGGTCGACCGGGGATCTGGCGTTTATCAAGGCGAGCTGGCCCGCGCTCGTCCGCGCCTACGATTGGTGCCTGACGACGGACGAGGACGGCGACGGCCTGATGGACAATTCGCGGGCAGGGCTGGGCGCGCTCGAGTTCGGCTCTCTGACCGGCATCAAGACGGACATTTACCTGGCCGCCGTTTGGGCCCGGGCGAATCGGGCCTTCATGGCCATGGCCGACGCGGTGGGGGACAAGAAGGCCTGGACTGCCGCCTCGAAAACCGGTCCCCGGGCAACTGGCGCTTTCGACGGGAAATTCTGGGACAAGGATCACGGCCAATATTCCTACGCGTTCAACAAGGACGGCCGCCTGGTCTCGGAATTGACGCCCTGGAGCGCGGTCGGGCTGGCTTGGGGATTGGGCGATCCGGAGAGGGGCACGCAAACCCTGGCCCGGATGAACGCCGCGGATATGACCACGGACTGGGGCCTCCGGATGCTCTCCGCGTCGAGCCCCCTGTTCGAGCCCCTGAATTACAATTACGGCGCGGCCTGGCCTTTTCTCACTGGCTGGGTATCGACGGCCTTGCTCAAGTACGATTTCATCCCCCAGGGATACGAGGTCCTGATGGGCAATGTCCGCCACACCTTCGACAACGCGTTGGGGTTCCTGACGGAGCTCTATTCGGGATTCCAAAACGCCTGGCCGCAGGAGGGTGTGCCGCATCAGGGATTCTCCACGTCGGGCGTCGTCATCCCCGTCGTCCGGGGCCTTCTCGGGCTCGAGGGGGACGCGTCGCGCAAGGAGGTCCGGTTCGAGCCGCATTTCCCGGCCGACTGGGCTTCGGTCTCGATCTCTAATTGGAAGGTCGGCAGCGCTGGCCTGTCGCTGGATTATGAACGGTCGGACACGAAGGTCAAGCTCCGGGTCCGCGCATCCGGCGCCGCCGGATTCCGGTTCTCATTCGTCCCGTCGCTCGGGGTCGGGACGAATGTCCGGTCCGCCGAGGTAAACGGCACTCCGCGGGCCTTCAGGATGGAAGGATCGCCGTCCGCCCAGGCCGTCCGGCCCGGCATGGAAATCGCTCTCACGGGAGACGATACCGTCGAGGTCAGCTTCGACCCGGCGCCGGAGATCATCCCGCCCCGCGCGTCGACAAAGACCGGGGACCTCAACAGGGGACTGAAGATCATCAGGACCGGGCTCGTCGGGCACGAGCTCAAACTCACCGTCGAGGGGCTGGCCGGGGAAAGCTACATCCTCACGTTCAGAAATGGCGATAGAGTGGATTCCGTCACAGGAGCGACATTCGACGGCCTGCGGCTCACGATCGCGATGCCGGCGGGCAAGCCCGGCGAGTTTCTTCGCCGTGAGATTTCGATACGACTGAAGCTCCACTGACTTACGTCCGCGAGATCCAACTTTCGCAGGCCTTGGAGCGCCAGTACCGTTCGCTGAATTCCAAAGACGTGAGTTAGTGGAATTCAGCGAACGGGATTAAAGGGCTGACCTCGAAGGGCTACACGACCTTCTTGAGCTCGTCCAACAGTCTCTGAATCTGAGCCTCGGTGTGGGCCGAGAAGATGGTGGCCCGCATGACGCCGCCCGCCGGGGCCCCGACATATTTCAGGTAGGCCACGGCGATGCCGCGGTCCATGAGCTCCTTCTGGACCTTTTTCATCTCGTCGGCCGACTTGAGCATCCAGGTGACGATGGGCATGGGATTGTTGTTGACGTCGAATCCGAGCTTCTTGAGCCCGTTCTTGGCCATGGCCGTGTTCCGCCGGAGCTTTTCGCGCCATTCCGGGTGGCCCTTGACGAGGTCGAGGCCTTTGGCCGAAGACGCGGCCACCGGCGTCGGGGTCGGGCTCGACCCGGAGTAGACCCCCAGGTTCTGGCGGATGTATTGGATGAGCTTCTTCGAGCCCGGGATGATGCCGCCGTGGCCCCCGAAGGCCTTGCTCAAAGTCCCGGCGAAATACAGCCGGTCCGACCTGAGGCCGTAATGGTCGCACGTCCCGCGGCCGTTCGGCCCGAGGACGCCGACACCGTGGGAATCGTCGAGCGCGATGAGCCCTCCGTAGGGTTCGAGGACTTTCACGTATTCGGGGACCGGCGCGATGACGCCGAAGGTGGGGAAGACGCCGTCCGACATCACCAGCGGGCGCTCCCCGGGCTTGAGGTTCTTCTTGAGCTGGACGGCCAGGTCTTCGGGGTCCCGGTGCCGGAAGGTGAAGACCGGCTTGCGGGCCGTGGCGACGCCGTCCCGGATGCTGAAGTGGGAGGTCTCGTCTATGAAGATGACGTCATAGTCGTTGGTCAGACCCTGGGCCAGGATGAGGTTGTCGAAATAGCCGGACACAAAATAGACGGCGTCCTCGGTCCCGAAGTAGTCCGCGACCTTCCGTTCCACCTCGAGCAGGACGGGGTTGTTGCCGAATCCGGAGCGGGTCGTCGCGCTGTGCGTGCCGTACTTCCGGTAGGCGTCGATGCCGGCCTGGATGACCTCGGGGTGGCCGTGGAGCGCGTAGTAGCCGGTGCCTGCGAAATAGAGGACCTTCTTGCCATTGATGACCGTTTCGGGGCCCGGGGCGCTTTCCATGATGAACATGTTGCCATAGCCGCCCGGGGGCGGCGCGGCCCCGGTCTTGCCAAGACCGGGACTGGTATGACCGGGCCCGGCCTGCATATCGTCGACGAACAGGTCGGCGAACCGGAAGTTCGCGAAGAGAAGGCCGGCCCCGGCGGCGGATTTCTTGAGGAAATCGCGCCGGCCGCGGCCCGAAGCTGGGCTTTGAAGGGGTGCGGGATTTTTCATGGCTGTCGGCTCCTTGTGCCTCTTATTCTTCGTTTTTCCGGACCGTTGTCAATCCCCTTCGCGGGATCCCACGGACGTAAGTCCGTGGACCTTCAGGCCGGAGCCCGAGGTAAAAAAAACCCCATGGTAGGGGAGGGTCCCCTCGCCACGGGGTTTTCGTGTCGAAACGAACGCGGCAGAAAGACGTCCGGCGGGCTTACTTCTTGACGGGGGGGGCGCCGGCCTTGGAGGCGTCGTAGCGGCGGACGACCTCGTCGGTGACGTCGAGGGCGGGTTCGAAGTCTACGACGCCGGAACTACCCAGGTCGAGAATGAGGTCAAAGCCTTTTTCTTTGCGGAGGGCCTTGATGATGGTGATCATCTCCTCCCGGATCTTCTGTACGACATTCCCCTGGAAGGCCGTGAAGTCGCGGGTCGCGTCCTCTTCATAGCGCTTCCGCTCGGTTGCCTTCTTGTCGTGGTCGGCCTGGGTGGCGAGGAGGGCTTCCTGGGTCATGGTCAGCCGCCCCGTGCTCATGCGGTTTTCCAGGGCCCGGATGGCGTCATCCTGTTTTTGCAGATCGGCCTTGATCTTATTGTCCCGTTCCTGGAACTGGGCGTAAGCCTTCTTTCCCTCTACCGACGTCTCAAAGGCCTTGGCGGAGTTGATGACCGCGATCTTGTACGTTTGCTGCTGGGCGAACGACGCCACGGCGGCCAGCATGACCAGGCCGATGGTCAGGGGGATAAGGATCTTGGCTGTCTTCATGTCAACCTCCTGTCGGTTCTCTTAGTATAACTCATTCCCTATGGGAATGGATTCACGATTCTACCACGATTAGCGGATTTTTTTAAGCAATTCTTCAACCCTCCCCAGGCCCGCCAGGAGATATTCCTTCGCGGGGCCGTACCCGATCCGCAGGAAGCCGTCCATCTCGAAGTGGTCCCCGGGGACGAGAAGGACGCTTTTCTCCCGGATAAGCTTTTCCACGAGCTCCGTGGAATTGGCCTTTACGGAGTACCGGGCAAAACAGATGGCCCCGGCCTTGGGGGGCTGGAATTCGAACAGTCCGCCCTGTCTTCCGAGCCAATCCTCGAGGATAGGGAAGTTCGTCGTAAGGATCTGCCGCGTCCTCTTGAGGATCCGGTCCCGGCGGGCGGGGGAGAGGGCCAGGGAGGCCAGCTTGTCGCTCAAGGCGGACGGGGAGATCGTCGTATAATCATGATAAGGCCAGGTTTTCTTGATGACCGCCTCCGGGCCGATGATCCAGCCGATTCGCAGGCCCGGGAGTCCGTAGGCCTTGGACAGGCCGTTGACGACGAGGACTTTGTCATAGGTCCCCCAGAAGCTCGGGGTCCGGCGGCCAGAAAGCTCCGCTCCCTGATAGACCTCGTCCGCCAGGATCCAGGCCCCCGCGCCGGCGGCGATCTCGACGATTCCCTTCATGGCCTCCCCGCTCAGGACGGCACCTGTGGGATTGTTGGGATTGGTCAGAACGATCAGCTTGGTTTTGGGCGTTACGAGCTTCCGGACCTCGTCGAGGTCGGGCTGCCAGCCAAGGCCCTCCTTGAGGCGGAAGGGCTTGACCTGGGCTCCGAAGCCGCGGAGAAGGCCCCACATCTGCATGTAGTTCGGGAGCTCAAAAAGCACCTCGTCGCCGGGATTGATAAGGCTCCATATGAGCAGGAAATTGGCCTCCGACGATCCGGCCGTGGCCAGGATCTGGTCCGGTCCGACGCCCGGGTAGAGCCGGGCGATCTCGGCCCTGAGGCCGGCCGTGCCGTTCGTCTGGGTGTAGCCGATCTCGACCCGGGTCAGCTCGTCGAGCTCTTCCGGCGTCAGAAGTTCCTTGAGGGTCAACGGGTGAACGCCGCTCTCCGACAGGTTGTATTCGACGACGTTCTCCCACGTGGACTGCATGCGTTCCATCTTGAAGATTTCTATGTTCATCGTTTTCCTCCAGAGCTTGTTTTATGGACGGGTCCTGTTCCGGGCGTCAAGGGAAAGGACCTCGGGGATGGCCTCTGGCAGGGAGCGGATTCTGAGGAGCGACCAGCAGAAGTGTGGAGGAGAGACTCGGAGCCACACTTCTGGTAGATCTCCGAAGAGATTTCGGGCTCGGCCAGGGGCAGTCCCGAGTTCCCGCACATGACGTTCCGGCCATACCCCTTCGGCCCTTTCCAAGCCGGGAGCCGTAGTGGAACGGGTGGCACGGCAGTGCTCTCCGACGGACGAGCGGAAGGGGATTGCGCGAGAGCGCTGGGGGGTCCAGGGGGCGGCTTCCCCCCGGTCCGAGGAAGGCTTCCGGCAGCCGAGGAGGGGAGGTTCAGGAGGGGGAACTTGCCCCTCCGCCCCACGGGGGGATGGGTGGAGCGAAGTCCGCTCGGAGACTCTGCCGTGACAGGACCCGTTCGCGCCGGCGGGGGGAACCGACGGGACTGGTTCCCGGGAGCGC
>JBEKVN010000023.1:0-53594 GCA_049513915.1 Candidatus Aminicenantales bacterium
TCTGGTCGGCCTTCGCTCTGGCCGCGATCTTCAAGGGCGTCCACAAGCTGCGGCCCAGTTTCGTGCCCAGGGGCACCTATTATCGGATCAAGCGCGCCACGTCGGAGACGACATACGACATCTCGAAAACGATCTTGGACCTCGGCTACCGGCCGGACGACCGGACGGACCTGCAAATCCGCGAGATCGTAGCCTGGTACCTGAAGGAAAAAGAGGATGGGTTTATTAAGTAGCGCCGAGGCGGTCCGGAACGTCCTTTACCTATACCTCGCGGCAGCCTTCCCCGTGATGATGACCGTCTTTCATCACCGGACCCTCCTCAGGAAGCGCGGAGACTACCGCGCCTTCCTCCTCTATTTCACGGCCTTCTTCGCCCTGTTCCTGACTGTCCCTGCCCTGATCATCCTCATCGCCGCCCCGGACCCGCTGGCTTTCCTGGCGTCCATCGGGTTCACCGCCGGCCGGGCGGGAAGAGGCCTGCTCATCACGGCCGCGTCCGTCCCGGTCGCGCTCCTCGCGGCGGTCTTCGGTTCCCGGGACCCGGCCATGAAAGCCCAGTATCCTTTCTCCAAAGAGGCCTGCGCCGGCCCGAAAAAATTCATTCTCTACGAAACATCCTATCTTTTTTTCTACTATCTGTCCTGGGAGTTCCTCTTCCGCGGGATCCTGTTTTTTCCGCTGGTCGCGACGGTCGGCCTGATCCCTGCCCTGGCCGTCGAGACCATGATCTCCACGGTCTACCATTTCGGCCATCCCGATACGGAGATCCTGGCCGCCCTGGGCGGGGGGCTCATCTTCGGGCTCATCGCCTACACCACGGGCTCATTCCTGTACACGGTCGTCATTCATGCCGTCGTCGGAATCGGGACCGACTCTGTCCTCTATTACCGTCACCACAGGCGCGGCCGCGACGCGTGAGCCGCCGTCTGCGGCGTTTTCTGCGGCCGGCCCAGTACAAACCGTGGACAGAGACTCCGATTTTCTCGAACGGCTTCGCCGGAATCCCAAGGTCTAGGGCTCAAGGGAGCCTCCAATGGGACGCGCCCCTGGCGCGATTCTTGACGGGGCACAGACGGGCTAACGGGTGTAGTTCATCCAAAGCAGAGGCTGCCCCAAGGGCTCCTGGACTTGGCTCGAAGCCTCGGCGGTGATGAACAGCTCGAAGCTGTGAAGCGAGGTTTCGGAGACGAGCTTGCCGTTGAGGTTCTTGTCGACGACCAGTGCCCCGATGCTCTGGGCGGGCGCGTCCTTGGTGGCGCGCGTCCAAACGACATAGTAGCTGGCTGGAGGCGTAAGTCTTTCGGGATGAGCGAGGTGCTTCACCGTCAGCTCGATGCTTGTATTGTCGTTTATGGTGACGGTAAATTTCGCGCGGCCCTCCACCGCCGGCATCGTGGGGCTCGTTGAGAGGCGGATTCCTTCATTCCCGCCGATGCCCAGCGCGGCGCAACCCGCCATCGCCAGGGTTACCGCCAGAACCGCCGTGCTCCAGCTGTTCCTCACGAGGATCCTGCCGACCTTGTTTGAGGTTCCCTTTTTATTAGTCATACCGATAGTATAACCCCGCGGCTCGCCTAGCGTCCAGCGGAATTATGCCGGGCCTGATCCTTTCAGCTGGTCTCTCCCCACAGTCATCTACCAGGCGCTTTTCCATCACAGGGCGAGTGACCTCGCATATCCCCGACTAAGGTCATGTCATGGTCCCTGACTAGGGCCCGGGGCCGGCGATTTCGTCATTTCGTGATAGGAGGCATAGGCTCCGAGCCTCACTGCTGGACCAACTCCACGCGCCGGTTCTGAGCCTTACCTTGCTCGGTGCCATTGGAGCCAATCGGACAATACGGGCCAACCCCCGCCGCTTTCAGCCTGCCTGGAACAATCCCCCGCGCCACGAGCGCCTTGACGACCGATTCGGCGCGATCGGAGGACAGCTTGAGATTGATTTCAAGGGCGCCGGTGTTATCGGTGTGGCCCACGACGTACGCCTTGAGGGTTGGACTGTTCTTCAGGAGCTTTATCATCTCCGCAAGGGCCGGTTCTGATTCCGGCTTGATCGTGGCCGAGCCAGTGTCAAAATAAATCCCGTAAATGATGGTCTTGCCGGTTGCCGCGATGTCCTTTCCCATGGCGGCGGCGTCGGCGGTGACATCCTGACGCATCGCCTGGGATTCCACGATGGTGACCTCATAGCTGCGGCCTTCGTTGAAACACTCGATGTAGACTCCCGACATCGCGCCGCTCTTCCGGAGTTCGGAAGCGAGACGCCTCTCATCGCCTCCGAGGATCGTGGCGCCCACCTTCTTCAGCGCGTTCTCGTAATTGCGGACGATCTGGAGCGTGCTGACGACCGTCGCGTCTTCTTTTCGGGCATAGGTGATCGAATACTTTTTGCCCTCCCAATGGACCTCTTTTCCGCCTATTACGGTTGGGTCGAAACCCGCGAACTCCTCAACGCGGTAACTATCAATGTAATAGCCCGGCATCCTCGTAACCAGGGGATGATCTCGGCTCTGCTCGACATCTTGCTGCGCGCTGGCTGAGGTCATGCCTAAGAAGCACATCAAAACAACCACTGCCGCCGATCGATAAATTCTCACTTGGTCGCTCCTTTCCCTATCGATGGAAGAACAGATTCGACGACGTTGCCAAATCGAGGGATAAGAATTCCCTTTTTCGCGCTGTGGGAATTCCCCCTCTCAGCGCTGAATCCCCTTCCTAACTATGCCGATACTGTATCGCCGACGGCGGGTCCAAGTCAATAAGCCTCTCAGCTACTAATCCGTCAGGCGAATTGGCCGGCGGCCCAGCCCGAAGACCACGCCCACTGCAAATTGTATCCACCAAGCTCGCCCGTTACGTCCAGCACTTCCCCCGCGAAAAACAAGCCGGGCATCTCTTTGGATTCCATTGTTTTGGAGGAGATCTCGTCCGTGTCCACACCCCCGCCCGTCACTTCGGCGGCGCCGTAACCGTCTTTTTTTCGAGGCGTCACCTGCCAATCGTGCAATCGTTCCGCGGCCGATCTGAATTCTTTTTCGGAGGTCCGGTTCATGGGTTTGGACGGGGAATAAAGCCTGCACCATTTTTTAACGAACCGTTTCGGCAAAAACGAGGAGAGAACCGTGCTCATCTCCGTTTTTTCTTTCCGATGAATCATCAATTCCTGAAAGATATCTCTTTCGGGAAACAGGTCGATCGAGATCGCCTGGCCTTCTTCCCAATGCGAAGAAATCTGCAGAACGGCGGGCCCGCTCAATCCCCGGTGCGTAAAAAGGATATTTTCCCGGTAACGATGGCGTCTGCATTCTACGGTCGTATCGAAAGCAAGTCCCGACAAGTCCTTGAAATTTTCGAGATCGTTTTCGCTCCACAAAAGCGGGACCAGAGCGGGAACAGGTTCGATAACGTTGATCCCGAATTGCCGGGCGATTTGGTAACCGAAAGGGGTGGCCCCGATCTTCGGCATGGCCAGGCCTCCGGTCGCGATCACGAGCGATTCAGACTCAAAATGGCCTTGGCTGGAAACAACGTCAAACAACCCTTTTTTTGAGACCGCCGCGATCCGGCAATGGAGCTGGATCGCGACGTTCGCCCGGGCGCATTCGTCCTGAAACATTTCCACGATCCCTGCGGCCCCATCCCTGGTAAAGAGCTGGCCCCATTTTCTTTCAACGATCCGGATCTTGTGGCGCTCGAGGAGCGCCATCATGTCCTGCGGCGTAAAACGGGAAAGGGCGGATCTCGAGAAGTGCGGGTTTGACGAGAGAAAATGAGTCTCGTTCGAAAAACGGTTCGTGAAGTTGCAGGCCCCGCCCCCCGAGATCCGGATCTTGTTCCCGATGGTCCCGGTGTGTTCGAGGAGGACGACCGACCGGCCCCGCTTTCCGCACTCGACGGCGCAAAAAAGACCCGCGGCCCCCGCACCGATGATCACCACGTCTTTCTTCATTCATCGCTCCTTCCCGGTTGCCGATTCTAACATAAAAATCTAACATCCGATCCGGACCAGGATCCGGGAGCCGGTCGCATTGAGCCTGCCTCCTCTCAATGTCCCACGGCTCGGCTTGAATCCTTGCCAAACGGCGTCAGCTGAATTAATCTGGTAGCCGGTATTCGCAGCTTGAGGACTGGACGGCAGGAGTCGCAAACATGATCGCAAGAGAGGGCTTAAGATGATTCTGGCGAAACCCGAAATTCTCCGGCAGATCCATGACGGCAGGATAAGGATCGAACCCTATGACGAGGATGCCGTTGGCCCCGCGTCGATTGATTTGACGTTAGATAGCAAGTTGCGGGTTTTCAATACCGACCAGCACATCACGCGGGCGGATATAGACTACAAAACGCTGGCCAAGCTCATAGACATCGTCGACGGCTATCTGTTGGAGCCGGGTGAACTGGTGCTGGGGATCACGAAGGAGAAGATCACTCTCCCTGGGGACGTGTGCGGGTGGCTGAACTCGCGCTCAAGATTCGCCCGGATCGGACTCATGAGTCATATCGCGGCGCCGTTCCTTGCTCCGGGGATCTCGAACAGGCAGATTCTGGAAATCTACAACGCCGGGCGGAATAAGATCAGGTTAATGCCGGGAATGAAGATCTGTCACGTCGTCCTTCAGGAATGCAAAGGCACCGCGACATACGCCGGGGCCTGGAAAGACCAAGAGCTGTGAAGGACATTTCCTTTTTCGCACGGCACGGGATCGCCCGCGCCTCACACGGTGATGACAACCTTTCCTTGGGCGTGTCCTCTTTTTAAGTACCAGAGGGCATCAGCAACTTCGTTTAATGAATATCGTTTATCGATAAATGGTTTTATTTTACCTGCTTCAAGATACTCCTTAAGAAGCAGCAGATCTTTTTGATCGATATTTGCCAGCATTGACACCATATTCTTGGTCCCGGTCTTTGAGATGAACATGATCTGAATCATCCGGGCCACGGAACCTCCTGCCATAACGTAAATCCCCCCGGGTTTTAATACTCGCTTATAATTCAAAACTGAACGATATGCCGCGATATCCAGAATCAGGTCATATTGCTGTCCGTTCTTCGTGACATCTTCCCGTGTGTAATCGATGACATAGTCTGCACCGATTGAGCGCACAAAGTCCATTTTAGAAGTGCTGCACACGGCAGTAACTTCTGTTTCAAATAGTTTGGCAAACTGTAGGGCAAAGGTACCCACACCGCCGGAAGCCCCGTTAATCAAAACCTTTTGTCCCTTCCGGATCTTTCCTTTATCACGAAGACCTTGCAGGGCCGTCAGTGCCGCCATGGGTACGGCAGCTGCTTCCTCAGGTGTTAAATTTGATGGTTTCGGTGCAAATCTGTTTTCAGGGACACATGCATACTCCGCAAAGCCACCATGACTGCACCCGAAAACCTCATCGCCTGGCTTAAACTGCTTTACGCTGAGGCCGACCGCCTCGATCTTCCCTGCCATGTCGGCTCCGGGTATGTTGCGTCTTGGTTTTAATAGTCCGGCTCCCATCAAGCGGACTAAGAACGGCGTTCCTGATATAAAATGCAGGTCATATTGGTTTAAGGATGCGGCCTGAACTTTTATCAGTATTTCACTGTCTTTAGGGGCAGGCTTTTCAATCTCTTTAAGCTGAAGAACGTCCGGCGATCCATACTTTGTGTAAACGACTGCTTTCATCTGGTTAAAATTTATCTTCTGTAATGCCGCGCTGACCTGCCCCTCTTCAATATACCCCCTCTGAAGTCAGATTTTCAAGAAAACTCACATTAGGTCTGGGCCATTTTTCAAGGATGAGGTCCGCCCCTTCCCGGATGCCGATTCTAACACGAAAATCTAACATCCGATCCGGACCAGGATCCGGGGAGCAGATCACTTTGCTCTCAGCCCCCCCTTGCAATTAGGCAAAACGGCGGTATGACCATAATCATCACCAGTCTCAAGCTTCTCTGGGATGGAGGGCCAAGGGATAATAGGCACTTTTTTTGCAAGCTTTAAAAAAAGTACTTGACATAGCTTGCTTTATCATGTATGCTTGCTACGCAAGCATACATGATAAAGCAAGCTAACGTACAATTCAAAGTTAGGTGATTTTTTCCCTCTCTTGACTTCATGGACATTCATATGTTATGCTTGCGGAGCAAGCATAACATATGAATGTCCATGAGCAGCTCAAACACCGTCTTCCGGAAAAGTGGGAAGATTTTCTACGAGTTCTAATAAACCAATTATCAAAAACGAGTCCAGCCCTCCCGACTGTACGTTGCTTAACTAAAAAAACGCTCGTCAACGTTTTCGGGGATATAAAGAAAGAATTAGGTTTACCCTCAACGTTCCCAACCGGGATCAGGATTCTAAACAGGCTGATCTCCATGGGATTAGCCAGGCAAATTCCGGTCGAAGAAACCATCAATTCCACTCCATCAAACGAGTTTTATCTCATGGGATTTCAGGGATCGAATGAGCGCGAAATCGATCCCCTCGAACTGTTACAGGCTTTTTCCCCAAAAGGCATCATTTGTTATTTAAGCGCGCTTGGCCATTTGGCACTCACCACCCAAGTTCCGGTTCATCATCACATCGCCATTCCTACTCGTGATCGACCCGCTATGATCAATGAGCCGTTGGATGCGGCCCCGTCGTTGGATCCCACCGCTGAAAATATTGAAAGGTCTAAACTGG
Source organism: Candidatus Aminicenantales bacterium (assembly GCA_049513915.1). Classification (GTDB taxonomy): domain Bacteria; phylum Acidobacteriota; class Aminicenantia; order Aminicenantales; family Saccharicenantaceae; genus DATKJS01. The sequence goes on from JBEKVN010000023.1 coordinate 6,665, forward strand.
GCACGCGCATATTTTCTTATGAAGGAATTCCCTATTATTCAACGAAGCGCGTTATAAGATCCATTCCCGGAATCAAGGAGCGCGTTCTTTCCCCGTGGTCGACGATTCGGATGACCACGATTGAACAAACCTTGTTGGACACCCTCCAGTACCCTTACCATTGCGGCGGACCGGACGTCGTTTTCGAAGCCTGGCAAACGGCGAGAGATCGCTATGAAGAAGAAGATCTGCTCAAGGGCTTGAAAAGGATCGGCCTGCCTCCGCTGATAAGACGATTGGGGGCTGTTTATGATCTACTAAATTACAAGCCTTCAAAGAGCCTCAGCGCATTCCTTAAAGAAAAGCGGGACCAGTTCTTCATGCAATCTGAAAACCCTCCAATTCCGCTTTTAAGGGGATTGACCTTCTCGCGGTTGAATTCTTACTGGAATGTATTGATCCCGTAGAATGAACCGATCTCAACAAGAGGACTGGAAATTCGAGGTCATTTCTCAAATACTTCTTGCCTTGGCGAAAAATGAAGGCCTCAAGGACGCTCTCATTTTTAAGGGAGCCCTGATACTAAATGAATATCTGCCGACCAAAAGAAAATCTCTTGATATCGATTCGAATCTGACCGATGAATTCCTCTCCCGCTTTCCGACCCAGAAAACGAGAGAATCATACTTAAAAGAACAATTCGAACGGGCGATTTCCCGACATTTCGAAGCACAGAATCCTGTGCGATACGAGCTGCTAAGCCTGAAAATCAGCCCAAACCCGAAGGCCGCTCATCCCCGCGGATGGGACGGGTTCCTGATCACGGTTTCCCTAAGAGACCACGGAAATGAGGGAGTGCGCGGCTTGCCGAAGCTAACCATAGACCTTGCGGCGCCCGAGTCCTTGTCTGAACAATCCGTTGCGGAGATAGACTATAACGGCGTTACGATCCGGGCATATTCGCTTGAACGCGTTACCGGAGAAAAAGCCCGCGCATATCTGAGTACTCTTCGAACCTATTGCGCGAAAATGAAGAGGCCTCGAGACGCCGTGCGAGTCAAAGACCTCTATGATCTCACCCAAATCCATCGGAAGAAGCCCATGTCCGGCACGGCATTCTGGAACACTGCTGGCAGCGAATTTCGGCTTGCGTGCAAATCGAGATTTGTGGATTGTTCGGCAGCGGCCAGCTTCATGGAAGGCTGGGAAGAAACGAAAGCCGCTTATGAAAAGAGCGCCGTCATCCCAGGGGATATCTCCTTCGAAGATGTGACAAGATCCATTATGGCAATATCAAGTTATTGGCAGCAGACTGGCATAATTCCCTTCGCATTCCCCTTAACAAAGAGTTAAAAAAGGGCCTACAGGCTTCATGTTTCAACGGCGCGGCGTATTCCCGCCCTTGAACCTGAACTCCCCTCTTCACCTTGTCGATACCTATTATATCCGGCCACAGATGGGCGCCAATGGCTGAATATCACAGAGAGCGCAGACTGCCACGCCGTGTCACATAGGGGTAGCCGATCATGACTGATCTTGCCAAATTCGGACTAAAGGTGCCGTGCGGCAGGAAGATTTAACGGGATTCTCGAAACCCTTCTCGGAGGTTCCTCTAATCTTAGTCTCCTCAATCCCTCTTAGGATTGAATAGGGGCTTCGGAGAGGTTTGCGTTTCAAGGCATACAAAAGCGCCCCTCAAAACTTTGTTCTTAGCTATTAACCCCCTTATCCCCCTCTATAATTAGGGGGAACTGGAGGCAAGCGGCTTGAGGTAACTTCCCGAAACGCCTTTCAGAAATCACTAAATCTTAATCTCCCCAACCCCTCTTAGAATTTAAGAGGGGCTTCGAAGAGGTTTGCGTTTCAAGAACAAAGACGCGTCCCAAGACTCTGTTTTGATTTCCTAATCCCCCTTATCCCCCTTACGCCATTAAGGGGGACACAGAAGGACCGCGTCTTTGACATAGGAATGGCGGGGCCGACGAGACTCGAACTCGCGACCTCCGGCGTGACAGGCCGGCGTTCTAACCAACTGAACTACGACCCCGCTCGAGGGCTCCGCTATTATAGAGAAACGGCCCGGGACTTTCAAGACCGGGTTTGCGCCCCACGGGCGCAGGGTCTATACTATTTGGGTAGCGCTGAACGCGATTCGGCGTAAAGGAGGGGATTATGGCCAGACTCACGAAACGGGAGAAATTCCAGGCGAAAATCGGCATCCAGATGGACCACGTCAGGGCCGGGCTCACCGAACTTAGGGCCAAGGCCAAGGAAATTAAGCTGGACACCCGGGTGGAATTCGAAAAATCTCTCGACGCCCTCGAGAAAATGCAGGCGGACGTTAAAAACAAGCTCGAGGACTGGGCCAAAGCCGGGCAGGACACCGGGAAAGACCTTCAGAAATCGATCAAACGCTCGGCCAAGAACCTGAAGAAGTCCGTCAAGAAGACCTACAAAAGCCTGACCTGAGCCGCGCAATTCCGGCGGAGCGCCCGGCCTCCGGCAACCTTTACATCTTCTCGAGGGCCGCGATCCGCTCCTCGATGGGCGGATGGGTACTGAAGAGCTTGTTGACGCCGCCCTTGATGTTCTTGAGGGGGTTGACGATATAAAGGTGCGCCGTGGCCTTGTTGGCCGCCTCGAGCGGCTCGGTGTCGGCCGAGATTTTCCGCAGGGCCGAGGCCAGCCCCTCCGGATAGCGCGTCAGCATGGCCCCGCTTGCGTCGGCCAGGAATTCGCGCTTCCGCGAAACGGCAAGCTGTATGATCGTGGCGATCAGCGGCGAGAGCACGGCCAGGGCCAATCCGACGAGGATCAAGATGGCCCCCGCTCCGCCGCCTCGGCTGTCCCGCCCGCTCCGTCTCCTCCCCCCGCCCCAGAGAAAGCTCCTCAGCATCCAGTCGCTGAGGAGGGCGACAACCCCGGCCATGACCACGACCACGGTCTGGAGGCGGATATCGAGGTTTTTGATGTGCGACATTTCGTGGGCGATGACGCCTTCAAGCTCGACACGGTTCAGTTTCTCGAGGATCCCGGTCGTGACGCAGATGACCGCGCGCTCCGGATTCCGCCCCGTAGCGAACGCGTTGGGCGCCGTATCATCGATGACATAGCACCGGGGCGTGGGCAGGCCGGCCGCGATGGCCAATCCCTCGACGACGTTATAGAGATAAGGGTATTCCTCCTTCGTCACCGGGCGGGCCCGGCTGATGGCCAGGACGACTTTGTCGCTCGAGTAGTAGCCGGCGGCGGCCATGCCCATCGAGACGACGACGGCCAGGACGAGCCCGCCCTTCCCCCATCCCGTCAGGTATTCAAAGAACCAGGTCAAGAGGAAGATGAAGGCCATGAAGAAGACGACGAGGGCGGCCGATTTCCACTTGTTGCGGCTGATCTGTTCATACATCGTCGCGCTCGCCAGCTACCAGAATAGGCCCGGCGCGCATCGGAGGCGCCGGCCCCGCCCTCTCAACGGACGGCCGGGATCCCGGAAAATTCGGAATTGAGTATTGTGTCCCCGAATTAGAAGCTCACTTTGACCGGGCCGCGGGCCACTTCATCCTCGATCTGGAAATAATCGCGGGGCTTGAAGTTGAACATGTTGGCGATGATGCTCGAGGGGAAGACCTGCTGGCTCATGTTGAACTTCATGACGTTGTCGTTATAGAACTGCCGGGCGTAGGCGACCTTGCCCTCGGTGCCGGCCAGCTCCTCCTGGAGCATCAGGAAGTTCTGATTGGCCTTGAGGTCGGGGTAATTCTCGGCGACCGCGAAGAGGGACTTCAGGGCGCCGGTGAGGACGTTCTCGGCCTGGCCCTGGTCCTTGACGGTCTGGGCGTTGACGGCCGCGGCCCGGGCCTGCGTCACGCGCTCGAAGACCCCGCTTTCGTGCTTGGCGTAGCCCTTGACGGTCTCCACGAGGTTGGGGATGAGGTCGTAACGGCGGCGAAGCTGGACGTCCACCTGGGACCAGGCGTTGTCGCAGCGGTTCCTAAAGGTCACCAGCCGGTTATACATCCCGACGACGATCAGGACGACGACCGCGATGATGATAAGCAATAAGACAAGTAAACCCATATGTCTCTCCTTCGGAATCTTTTAGCCAGCGAAGATTCTTCCTTAAAGATACGGGCGCGGAGCCGAAAAAGCAAGCCCTTCGGGACCGTACCCCTTGAATTTATCCGGCTAAACGGACCATAATCGCTTTCTTCGCATGGTCATCATCAATCATCAAGAACCTCCGGCTTCCCCCGTGGCCGGAGCAGGGAGGAAATCATGAAGAAAGTTGCCGTTCTCGCGATGGGCATCCTTTTCATCGCCTCTGGGACAGCTCTGGCCCAGAACGCCGTGAAACCCGCGGCCAAGGCGGACGTCAAGGCCGAGAAGAAATCTCTGCTTACATCGGAGGCCCTGGCCGGCCTCGAATTCCGGAACATCGGTCCCGCGCTCATGTCGGGACGGATCAGCGATATCGCGATCCACCCGAAGAACCGCAATGTCTGGTATGTTTGCGCCGGTTCGGGCGGCGTATGGAAGACCGAGAACGCGGGCACCTCCTGGGCGCCCATCTTCGATTCCCAGCCGTCCTACTCCATCGGCTGCGTCACCCTCGACCCGTCGAACCCGGAGATCGTCTGGGTCGGGACGGGCGAGAACGTCAGCGGGCGCCACGTCGGCTTCGGCGACGGCGTCTACAAGAGCCTGAACGGCGGCAAAACCTGGACGAACACGGGCCTCGGGAAGTCCGAGCACATCGCCCGCATCCTGGTCGACCCGCGGAACTCCGGCATCGTTTACGTCGCGGCGGAAGGGCCGCTCTGGTCGTCCGGCGGCGAGCGCGGCCTCTACAAGACCTCCGACGGCGGAAAGACCTGGACGCTGTCCCTCGAGGTCAGCAAGGATACGGGCGTCACGTCGGCCGAATTCGACCCCGCGAATCCCGACGTCCTTTACGCCGCGGCGTACCAGCGACGGCGCTCCGTGGCCGCCTTCATGGGCGGCGGGCCTGAGTCGGCGATTTACAAAACCGAGGACGCCGGAAAGACCTGGCGCAAGCTCACGGTCGGCCTCCCGGCCGGCGACAAGGGCAAGATCGGCCTGGCCGTCTCCCCCATCGACCCGCGCATCGTCTACGCTACGGTGGAAGCAGGGCCCGACGAGAAAGGCTTTTACTGCTCGACAGACCGGGGCGAGAGCTTCGAGAAACGGAGTCCGTATATCAGCGGCGGCACGGGCCCGCACTATTACCAGGAGATCTACGCCGACCCCAACGTCTTCGACCGGGTCTACCAGATGGACCCCGAGATGATGGTCACCGACGACGGCGGCCGGGCCTGGCGCCCGGTCGGGGAGCGCAACAAGCACGGCGATAACCACGCCCTGGCCTTCGTCAAGGGCGATCCGGATTACCTCCTCGACGGGAGCGACGGCGGCGCTTACGAAAGCCACGACGCCGGAAAGACCTGGCGCTTCTTCGAGAACCTGCCGGTGACCCAGTTCTACAAGGTGGCCCTGGACAACGCCCTGCCTTTCTACAACGTCCACGGCGGCGCCCAGGACAACGGCAGCCAGATCGGGCCGTCGCGAACCCTCAACGGCAACGGAATCAGCAACTTCGACTGGGCCGTAACCTACGGCGCCGACGGCTACGCCAGCGCCATCGACCCAACCGACCCGAACGTCGTGTACGTCGAAATGCAGGAGGGCAATCTCCTCCGCTACGACCGGAAGAGCCAGGAGACGGTCTACATCAGCCCCAAGCCCGCGGCCGGCGACCCGCCCCTGCGGTTCAACTGGGATTCGCCCGTCGTCATCAGCCCGCTCTCCAATAAGCGGGTCTATTACGCCTCGCAGTTCCTATGGCGCAGCGAGGACCGCGGCGATTCCTGGACGAAAATCAGCCCCGACCTGACGCGCGGCGTCTTCCGCCTGGAACAGAAGATCATGGGGCGGCAGTGGAGCGTCGACGCGCTGTGGGACCATGGCGCCATGTCGATGTTCTCGACGATCACGACGGTCAGCGAATCTCCGCTCGCCGAAGGGCTCATCTACGTCGGCACCGACGACGGCCTGATCCAGGTAACCGAGGACGCCGGCAAGACTTGGCGGAAGGTGGAGAAAATCGCCGGTGTCCCCGATTATTTCTTCGTCAACAAGATCAAGGCCTCGAAGCACGACAAGGACACGGTTTACGCGGCCGTGGACAACCACAAGGCGGGCGAGTACAAACCCTACCTGCTGGCGAGCGCAGACCGCGGCAAGACCTGGACGAACATCGCCGGCGACATGCCGCAGCGGACGATCGTCTGGTCGGTCGCCCAGGACAACGTGAAGAAGGACCTCCTTTTCGCCGGGACCGAGTTCGGGATTTATGCGACGGTCGACGGCGGGAAGAAGTGGATCAAGCTCGGCGGCGGCGTGCCGACGATTTCCTTCCGCGACATCGAGGTCCAGGAAAGGGAAGGCGACCTCGTCGGCGCATCGTTCGGACGCGGGTTCTTCATCCTCGACGATTACTCTCCGCTGCGAGAAGTGAGCGAGGAAAGCCTGGCCGCGGACGCCGCCCTATTCCCGGTCAAGAAGGCCCTCGAATACATCCCGCTCAAGCCGATCGACGCGAACGGCAAGGGCTGTCTGGGGGAGACCTTTTATCTTGCGCCCAACCCGCCCTTCGGCGCGGTTTTCGCCTATTACCTGAAGGACTCGCTCAAGACGGCCGCGGAGGCCAGGCGCGAGGAGGAGCAAAAGCTCATCAAGGATGGCAAGCCCGTGCCCTTCCCGGGCTGGGACAAGCTCCGCAAGGAGGAGCAGGAGGAAAAGCCGGCCATCGTGCTCACGGTGACCGATGAGGCGGGCCAGGTCGTGCGCCGGATCACGGGACCGGCCGGGAAAGGCCTCCACCGCGTGGCTTGGGACTTACGGTATCCCACGGTCGAGCCGACGCAGCTCGAATCGCCGCAGAGGCAGGCTTGGGAGTGGAACCCCGCCGGCCCGCTCGTTGTCCCCGGGACTTTCACGGTGACGCTGGCCAGGAAGATGGACGGCGTTATGACGCAACTTGGGGAGCCGCGGAAGTTCACGGTCGAGTCGCTGGGGCTGGCGAGCCTCGAGGAGAAAGACAAAAAGGCCCTGCTCGCCTTTCAGGAGAAGGCCGGCGAACTGCAGCGGGCGATGATGGGCGCGGGCGGCGCGGCCGAGGAAGCGCTCAAGAATATCCAGTACATGAAGAAGGCGTTCCTGGACACGCCCAAGGCCGACCCGAAGCTCGGCGCGAGAGTGCGGGCGGTCGAGGCACGCATCCAGGATTCGCTGAGGACACTGTTCGGCGATTTCACGGCCCGCCGCCGCAGTGAAGCGGCGTCCCCATCGCTGATAGACAGGGTCAGCACACAATTGGGCTCGACCGTGCCCATCACGGCAACCGTGAAGCGCGACTACGATATCGCGGCCGACGGTTTCGGGAAGGTGCTGGACGATTTGCGGACGGCAATCGAAGTGGACCTCAAGAAGCTCGGCGACGAACTCGAGGCCGCCGGCGCGCCCTGGACCCCAGGGCGCGGCTTGCCGGTTTGGAAGAGGAGGGAATAGACCAGGGGGACACAATACTCTGTCCCACATTAAAAGAGGGACAGGGTATGGCGTCCCCCTAAGTGATTACCAGCGGTCCGTCCGGAACGGTGAGGCCGGCAGGCCCTCCTTGTTGATCAGGTTCGGCACCGCGAGTTGCTGCCAGCCGAATCGCACGGCCTTCGGCGACGCGACCCGCGGGCTATGGACGACGACCATGTCTCCGGCGATCTCCGCCTCGGCCTTGTAGAAAATATGGTCGTCGCCTGAGACCTCGAACCACTTCAGCTGCTGACCGTCGTTGGTCATCAGCCCGCCGCCGACGTAATTGAACGCGATCTTCGCCTTGTCCCCCTCGACCGTCATGGATTTATAAAGCGGGCCCGAGTTAACGATCCCCTTCTCGCCGTAGGCATTGGCCCGGGCCCAAAGCGCCAGCCGGTAGCCGACGTCCTTCTTGTTCGAAGGATGGATGTCGTTGAGGTTCGCAATATCGGTCACGACCGCCATCCCCGTGTTCGGCATCCGGAGGATGTTGGCCTGGGCCTCCCAGATCAGGGGCAGCCGCAGGAAATCGGGGACTTCCCCGGCCGGCGTCTCCCGGTTATAAGGATAGTTGTAAGGCGCGAGCTGCACATAATAGAACGGAAAATCGCCGAGCTTCCAGATCTCGCGCCAACCTTTGATCAGGGCTTCCATTTTCTTCTCGTAGAACAGGACGTCGTTGCGGTTGTTCTCGCCCTGGTACCAGATCGCCCCCCGGATCGCGAACGGGGTCAGCGCGTGGATCATCGCGTTGTAAAGGGTGGTCGGGGCCTGCGGATTGTCGAAGGGATTGGACGGGAATTCGGATTTGGGCTCGGGGGGAATATCCAGTTTCGCCTTGAGCGCCTTCTGGGCATCCCGCGCCCATGCTTCCCAGGCCGGCAGCTCCTTCTCCATGGCCTTCCGGTAATCCTCGTACTTGGCGAGCTGCTTTTCGAGCAAGGGCTTCGTCTCGGGAACGGCTGCGAATCCGGCCGGCGGCGTCCACGGCTCGATATCCGTTCCGCCCCAGGCCGACTCGATCAGGCCGACCGGAACGCCGAGCCTCGCATGAAGCTCGAGCCCGTAAAAGTAAGCAACGGCGGAAAAGGGCCGGACGGACGACGGCGAGCACGGCGCCCACTTGGTCTCGACATCATCCTTCGGCCGGTCCGCGGTTTTTTTCGGGATAAGGAACAGCCGTAAGTTTGGATGGTCGGCGCGCATGATCTCGGGGTTCGGGTTGGGGAGCCACTCCATGGCCCATTCCATGTTGGACTGACCGGAGCAGAGCCACACCTCGCCGACGAGAATATCTTTGACCGTGATGTCCGGACCCTTTTCCCCGCGGACGGTCATTTCGAGGGCGGCACCGCCGGCCTTGAGCGGGTCGAACACGGCGCGCCAGGTTCCATCGGCCGAGGCCCGGACCTGCCTCTCCTGGCCGGCCAGCCGCACCGTGACTTTCTCAGTCTTTCCGGCCCATCCCCAGACCGTGACGGGCTGGGCCTGCTGGATGACCATATGGTCCCCGATGACCGCGGGAAGCCTGACCTCGGCGGCCAGGGCCGGCGGCAACGCGGCGCAGAGCAACGATATAAATGCGAGTGACGCCAAGCGCTTTGTTCCGTGATTCACGAGAAATCCCTCCTTTTCAGCTGCGAATTTTGCTCACCTGAACATATCGTCCCAAAACCGCGGTTGTCGAGGAGCCCCGGACGTGATCCGTTCGAGGGGGACACAATACTGTGTCCCTCGATGCATGCCACACTACGGGGCCGCGGCAAAAAGAGGGACAGAGTATTGTGTCCCCCTAAGCTTAAAACTCAAGCCGGAAGGTCAGGCCGCCGGGCCAAGCGCTGAGAGTCCACTTGCGTTCCTGCGGCGCCAGAGCGGACGCGCCCCTCTGTCCCAGGTATTTCGCTTCATATTCGTTCAGGTCGCGTGTCGCCCGCATGGGCTGAGTGAAAATATTGAGAAGCGAAATGGCTTCGCCGCCAGCGAACGCGATGAGAGCGTTCGTCCAGGACTGATGGAACACCGTCTTGGTCACAACTCCGGCCGCCGCGTTGCCGGCGATATTCAACACGTGGGTCCCCAAGCTTCGGCCCGACATTTCCCGGCGGGCGCATTTCCGGAGGAGATCCTCGGCCTGCCGGAGCTTCTCCTGCCGTTCCCCGGCCGTATTTCCGGGCAGCCGGCCGAGTTTCTTGGCGGCGGTGGCCGGCGTGAAGGGGTTGATGACGAGGGCGCCGACCCCCAGAACGAACGTCGCGCCGCCGACCAGCATGCCTTCGGCGAATTCCCGGTCGGGAACCGTCTCGCCGCCAGCATCTTCCTTCTTGTCGGTCCAATGGGAGCCCGCCAGAATGCCCCCGCCGACGGCCCCGACTGAATACGCCGCGATCCAGCCATAGTACCAGGTCCCGGCGCGGGGCTGACCGGCCTTGAGGACGCTTTCGATATAGTTCAGGCGTTCTTTGACCTGATCGTCAGAAAGCGCCGCCGTCTCCTGGGCCCGGGCAAGGCCCGACGGCACGAGCTGCAGGACGAACGCGATAACGAATGCCGCACAACAAAGCCGGTGAGATAAGCGATTCATGGAAGCCCCCTTTGTCGAGGTCATTTTGCCTGTCTGACCGGACACTCGATTTTCACTTGAAGAGCAGGAAAGGGCGCCGGCCGTCCAGCTAAAAATATGGCAGGCCTGGAAGGATGTCAAGGGAAGAAAAAATCCGGCGGTTGGCCCGCCCCACCCGGCGCGCCTGAGAGGAATCGACTGAAATCCGCGGCGCGCCTGACGAATTCCGCCCACACGAAGCGGGCCAAGGCCTGGGTCAAGGGCAAACTGAAGGGCCTGGCCGTGCTCGCGTTGGCCAGGCCGCGATGAGCGACACGCGGATTCCTCGTAACTTGTTGAAATAGGCCGGGAAACGGGCGTTTTGCCGGGCACTCTTGCGGTTGACACCCCCCGCCCCGCGTGTTAAGATGATATGCCCCCGCGAGGGGGAATTTCATATATCTCGGCTACCTTAAGGAGGTTGCGTTTTATGGCTACCCTGAAAGAAAAATTTGCGGCCAAAATGGGCCCGCAGAAGGAACGGGTCCAGAAGCTCGCTAAGGAGCACGGAGACACGAACGTTTCCGCCGTCAACGTCGGCCAGGTCATCGGCGGCGCCCGCGACATCATCTCGATGCTGTGGGACTGCTCGCTCCTCGATAAGTTCGAGGGCATCCGTTTCCGCGGGTTTTCCATTCCCGAACTCCGCGAGAAGCTCCCCAAGGCCCCCGGCGGGAGCGAACCCCTTCCCGAGGGCATCTTCTACCTTCTCCTCATCGGCGAAATCCCGACGCAGGAAGACTGCGCCGCCCTCACGGAAGAGTGGCAGAAGCGCGGCGTTCTGCCCCAGTATCTCCTCGACACGATGAACGCCGTCCCGAAGGACACCCACCCGATGACCCAGTTCTCGCTGGCCATCCTCCAGCTCCAGAGGGAGTCGGTGTTCGCCCAGCGCTACAAAGAGAAAATGCCCAAGACCCAGTACTGGGACGCGACGTTTGAGGATGTCATGAACCTCATTGCCAAGCTCCCGAACATCGCCGCCTACATCTACCGCCGGTCCTACAAGGGCGGCAAGCAGATCGCCCCCAACCTGAAGCTCGACTGGGGCGGAAACATGGCTCACATGCTCGGCGTCACCGACGACCCCGCCTTCAAGGAGCTCATGCGGCTCTATCTCTGCATCCACAGCGATCACGAGGGCGGCAACGTGTCGGCCCACACGACACACCTGGTCGGCTCCGCCCTTTCCGACGCCTACTATTCACTGTCCGCCGGCATGGACGGCCTCGCCGGACCGCTCCACGGGCTGGCCAACCAGGAAGTCCTGGGCTGGATCATGGCCCTTATGAAGGACCTCGGCGGCGTCCCGACCAAGGAGCAGCTCGAGAAGTACATGTGGGACACCCTGAACGGCGGAAGGGTCATCCCCGGCTACGGCCATGCGGTCCTCCGGAAGACCGATCCCCGCTACATCGCCCAAAGGGAGTTCGCCCTCAAGCACATGCCCGACTATGACCTCTTCAAGGTCGTCAGCCTAGTCTACGAGGTCGCGCCCGATGTCCTGACGAAGCACGGCAAGACCAAGAACCCCTGGCCGAACGTCGACGCGCACTCCGGCGTCCTCCTCAATTACTACGGCGTCGTGGAGTTCGACTTCTACACCGTGTTCTTCGGCGTTTCGCGCGCCCTCGGCGTCCTCGCCCAGCTCATTTGGGACCGCGCCCTCGGCCTGCCGATCGAGCGGCCGAAGTCCGTCACCACGGAGTGGCTGGAGAACCTCATCAAGCAGAATCCTCCGGCGGCGAAGTAAGCTTCTTTACCACGGTAAAGGCAAGGGCCGCCCGTCCGGAAGGACGGCGGCCCTTTTTTTTGGCTCTATTCCTCCGCCATGTGCGGATAGGCAATATCCCGCGACGGCAGGAAATTCTCCTTGACGGCCTGCGGGCTGGTCCAGCGCAAGAGGTTGAAATAGCCTCCCGCCTTGTCGTTCGTCCCGCTCATCCTCCCGCCGCCGAAGGGCTGCTGGCCGACGACCGCGCCCGTGGGCTTATCGTTGATGTAGATATTGCCCGCGGCCTGGACAAGCCGGTCCAGGGCCAGCCGGATCAAGCCCCGGTTTTTCCCGAAAATCGACCCGGTCAGCGCGTAGGGGCTCGTCTCGTCGACGAGGGTCAGCGTCTCCTCGAACCGTCTGTCGTCATATACGTAAACGGTCAGCACGGGACCGAAGATCTCCTCCTCCATCCCCCGGAATTTCGGGTTCGTAGTCGTAATGACAGTCGGGCGGATGAAATAGCCGACCCTGTCATCGCACTGACCCCCGATAACCACATCCGCCTCCGGTGACGAGCGGGCGTACTCGATATATCCGGCGACCTTGTCGAAGGCCGCCCGGTCGATGACGGCGCCCATGAACGTCCGGAAATCGGCCACGTCGCCGACACGGACGCTCTCGGCGAGCTTCGAAAGCCGGGCCCGGACTTCGGGCCAGAGGGATGCCGGGATGTAGGCGCGGCTGGCCGCCGAGCACTTCTGGCCCTGGTACTCGAAGGCGCCCCGGAACATGGCCGCGGCCAGCTCGTCGAGGCCGGCGTCCGGGCAGGCCAGGATGAAATCCTTGCCGCCGGTTTCGCCGACGAGCCGCGGGTAGTTCCGGTAAAGGCCATTTTTCAAGTTCCCGGCCACCCGGTGCCAGATACCGGTGAATGTCGCGGACGAGCCGGTGAAATGCACGCCGGCGAGGTCCTTATGGTCGATCACCGGGTCGGCGATCTCGGCCCCGGTCCCGGGAACCATGTTGATCACCCCGTCGGGGAGGCCGGCATCGAGGAGAATCTTCATGAAATAGTGGGCGCTCAGCACGGCCGAGCTGGCCGGCTTCCACAGGACCGTGTTCCCCATCATGGCCGGGGCCGTGGGCAGGTTGCCCCCGATGGACGTGAAATTGAACGGGGCAATGGCGAACACGAAACCGTCCAGGGGCCGGTACTCGAGCTTGTTCCAGGACCCCGCCGGGTTGGCCTCGGGCTGGCCGGAGTATATCCGGCACACGTAGGAAACGTTGAAGCGCAGGTAATCCGCGAGCTCGCAGACGGCGTCGATTTCCGCCTGATAGACCGTTTTGCTTTGGCAGAGCATCGTGGCTGCGTTCATTTCGTAGCGATGGGGGCCGGCAAGGAGGTCGGCGGCCTTGAGGAAAACGGCGGCCCGGTCCTCCCACGGCAGGCGCTGCCACGCGCTCTTGGCCCCGGCGGCGGCCCGGATCGCCCGGCCCGCGGCATCGGACGTCCCCATATGATACGCGCCGAGGGCCTTGGCGTGGTCGTGGGGGCAGGCGATCCGGCTCGTTTTGCCCGACCGGACCTCCCGGCCGCCGATGATCATCGGAATCTCGACGGGATTATCGGCCTGCCTCTTCAACTCCTGTTTCAGCAGGCGCTTATCCTCGGACCCCGGCCCGTAGTCCCTGATGGTCTCGTTGAAAGGTTTGGGCGTGATGAAACGTCCGGATGACATGTCCCCCTCCTCCGCTCGTGATCGCCTTCAAATATACGCCATTTCGAGGGCTCCCGCAAAATCGGGCGGCCGGGCGAGGCCCCTGCCGGGCCGGCCGGGTTCGTTCCTTTTGAGCCATGATTGTGCTATCATGATTTTTCGGAACCCGAGCGGAGGAGAACCATCATGGAATATCGCATTGGCCTCGTCGGCTGCGGCACCGTCGGACAGGGCCTTCTCGAAATCCTGGACAAAAAAAGGGAATTCCTCAGGGACGCCTACGGTTTCGAGTCCCGCGTCGTCGCCATTTCGGACAAGATCAGGGGCTCGCTTCTCGTTCCCGAAGGGATCGATATCCCGGCCGTCCTCGGCGTCCTCGGCCGCGGCGGAAACCTCGCCGATTATCCGAAGGCCGCGCCCGGCCAGGCCGAGCCGCTCGACCCGCTGGACATGATCGAAAAGACCGACGCCGGCATCATCGCCGAGCTGACCTATACGAATATCCAGACCGCCGAGCCCGCGACGAGCTATATCCGGAAAGCCCTGCGGACGGGCAAGCACGTCGTCACATCCAACAAGGGGCCGGCCGCGCTCTATTACCGCGAGCTCCAGGACCTGGCCCGCAAGAACGGGCTCCAGTTCCGGATCGAGGGCACGGTCATGAGCGGGACGCCGGTCTTCCACCTCGCCGAGAGTGGCCTCGCCGGAAACCATGTCCTCGAGGCCCAGGGGATCCTCAACGGGACGACGAACTTCATCCTCTCCAAAATGGAGACCGAGGGGATGGAGTACGCCGCCGCGCTGAAGCTCGCCCAGGAACTCGGCTACGCCGAGGCCGACCCCACGGCGGACGTCGAGGGGTTCGACGCGCTGGCCAAGATCGTAATCCTGTCGAACGTCCTCATGGATGGGTCGCTCAAGACGTCTGACGTCCCGCGGAAAGGCATCTCCTCCATCAGCAAGGCCGATGTCGCGGCCGCCAAGAAAGCGGGCTACCGCTACAAGCTCATCGCCCACGCGAAGAAGGAGGCGGGGGGAGTCGTCGCCAGCGTCTCGCCGCAGAAGCTTCCGCTCTCCGACCCCCTGGCCGGGGTCATGGGCGCCCAGAACGCTCTGAGCCTCCAAACCGACCTCATGGGCAAGGTCACCATTCAGGGCGCCGGCGCCGGCAAGACCGAAACGGGGTTCGCGATCCTCTCGGACATGCTGGCCATCCACCGCTGCCGCTGAGCCCGGGAACCCGGGCGGCGCTTGACTCTCCTCCCCCTTTGCCGATATGCTAGGGTTCAGCATTGACTGTGTCATGCCGTTTGTCCTAACAGCACTGTCCAGGCTTCATAACAACCCGAGTCTTTTTATCATTTCAAAAACATGGGAGGAATCATGAGTTCCAAGCCACCGGTCCGGCCCGGGGTCCAAAAGCGGATCGACGCCTCGAAGAAACTCCTCGCCCAGAGGGAGGCGTCGCTGGCCCGCATGAAGTCCATGAAATTCGACACGATCGCGGTCCACGGGCTTTACACGATCGAGGAGGCGCTCGACCGGAACCAAGGGGCCATTATAGAGCCCCTCTATCTCGCGAGTTCCCAGGGCTACGCAGATGCCGACGAGCTCGAAGCCGCCCTGGCCTACCTCGTCCCGACCTGGTGCTACACAAGGATCGCCAACCCGACGACGTACTACCTGGAATGGGTTCTGGCCTTGCTCGAGGGTTACAGCACCGGTTGCGATACGTCCTGCCTCGTGACGGCGTCCGGCATGTCAGCCATCATGGTCGCGGTGGACCCCTTCCTCGTCAAGCAGAAGGAGGGCCTGGAGCGCATCAATTTCGTCTCCTCCATCCAGCTCTACGGAGGGACCTACCAGCACTTCGCCGTCCGCAAGATGAAGGAGCGCGGGATCGAAGTCCGCTGGGTCCATCACCCCCATGACATGCAGGAATGGAAGTCGAAGATCGACGACGATACCCGGTTCCTGTACATGGAGATGCCGTCGAACCCCCAGCAGTCCTTCTGCGACATCCGGGCCCTGGCCGACCTGGCCCATGCCCATGAAATTCCGCTGATCATCGATTCCACGTGCGCGACCCCGGCCCTGATGAGGCCCATCGGCCACGGCGCGGACGTCGTCGTCCACTCCCTGACGAAGTCCATCACCGCGGGCGGCCTGGCCATCGGCGGCGCCCTCATCAGCCGCAAGCCCATCGTGTCCAGGGTAAAGCACGACGACCCGATGTTCAAGACGAGCTTCGCCGAGTATGTCAAGCTATGGCCGTACCGTGATTGCGGACCGTCGCCGTCGCCGATGAACGCGATGTTCGCCCTCAACGACCTCCGGACCCTCCGCTCCCGGATGGATCTTGTCAGCCAGAACTGCCAGATCGTGGCCGAATTCCTGGCCACCCATCCCAGGGTCTATCAGGTCGATTTCCTGGGACTCCCGCGCCACCCCCTCCACGCCGTGGCCAAAAAATACATGAAGCTCGTCGATTCGGACGACGGGAAGGGAACCGAGGTCAACCGCTACGGCCACCTGATGAGCTTCCGGGTCGACGGCCCGCCGGAAAACGCCCGGAAGGTTTTCGACGGCTTCAAGTTGATCCACCGGGCCACCGACCTCGGCCGGATCAAGAGCGTGGCCACGATCCCCGCGATCTCAACCCATCAGCAGCAGGGCGAGGAGGCGCGGAGAATGGCGGACATTCCGCCCCAGCTCATCCGTCTCTGCGTCGGCGCCGAGCACCCCGGCGACGTCATCGCCGACCTCGACCAGGCGCTGAATTCCATCAAGTAGAGCGAGATGAGGGTCCGGCGGCCGACCCCTTAAGGAGAACGTCCGATGCCTGAGACACAGCCAAATCCGTCCGGATTCCGCGGCATGTGGGCCTGGGTTGATCTCTCGGACCGCTCGGTCCGCCTTGCCCCCGCCGACCCCGCCCTCTGCAGGGATTATGTGGGCGGCCGGGGCCTCCAGGCCCGGTTGCTTTATGAGAAACTAAAAACCGGCGGCCCCCTCAAGGATCCGCTCGGCCCCGGAAACAGGATCGTCATCGGCAGCGCCGCCGCGAACGATACGGTCATCCCCACGGCGGGCCGGGGCTCGTGCTCATTCATCGGCACGATGACGCGGTCCCCCGAAAACGCGGCCTGGGTCCCGGGCCACCAGCCCGTCTACGGGCTGGTCACCCACTCGAGCTGCGGGGGCCTCTTCCACAACATGCTCAAGCGGGCCGGGATCGACCAGCTTATCATCGACGGACGGGCCGACCGCCCGGTGCGGATCGAGGCGGTCGAGGGCGCCGTGCGCGTCGTCGACGCGGAGGACGAGCTGTTCTCCGAGGTCGGCGGGCGCTCCCTCCCTCGGACGGCCTCGGAAATCACGGACGCGCTGGCCCGGAAAATCAAGGGCTCGTCCACGCTTTGCGTTGGGCCGGCCGGCTGGAACCTCGTCGACTACGCGTGTCTCACGGCCGACTACCACAGGAATTTCGGCCGTGGCGGGGCCGGCGCCGTCTTCGGCTCGAAAAACCTCGTCGCCGTCACCGCCTACGGCAAGGAAGCCGTGGCCTACGCCGACCCCGAAGAATTCAAGACGCTCGGCCGGCAGCTGGACGAGATCGTCAAGGCCAGCGTCGAGGACCCCGGCCGGACGGCCTCGTTCCGTCCGATAACGGGCACAACATGGTGGCTCGACCGGGCCTTCAACGGCCGGTACCTGGGTGTCAAGGGCGGCTATCTTCCCTGGCACAATTTCGACGAAGGGTCCTTCGACCCCGGCGATTACGCCCGCGTCTCGACGGACGCGTTCCTGGAGATCGCCGGCAAGCACAACGTCTGCAACAAGTGCCGCCACGTCTTCTGCACCCGCGCCGGGCGGGTGGAGTCGGGACCCTATGCCGGCTCCGGCGTGCGCCCTGAGTTCGAGACGATCGCCCTCTGGATCAACTGCTGCATCCTCGACCGCGACGCCATTTTCCACATGAACTATCTCTGCAACGAGTTGGGTGTCGACACGATGACCTTCGGGAGCGTCATGGCCGCGGCCATGGAGATGACGGAGAAAGGCCTCCTCGAGAAGTTCGGCGGTGGCTTCAAGTTCGGCGACGCGGCCGGGATGGTCCAGACTTTGAAGGACATCGCCTACGGCGCGAACGACCTCGGCCATCTTCTCGGGCACTACACGGACCGCATGGTGGCGGAGGCGGCCGGACGCTCAAACGCGGGCGCGCTCCCCGATATCGTTTATTGCGCCACGACGGCCTACGGCGGCCTCGGCTACGCCGGCATCAGCCCCAAGGCCTTCCCCGGCATGTTCACGGCCTACGGGACCTCCAACCGGGGCCGGGGCGACCACACGTACGCCTGGACGATCCAGGCCGAGGAAGGCGGGCTCAAGGAAGCCCGCGACTTGGCCGCCTACGTGGCCGAAGGCCAGGCCGGCAAGGCCCTCGTCGACTCCCTTGGCCTCTGCGATTTCTTCACGGGCGACATCACCGCCGAGCCCTTCCTCTCCCTCTACCGCGCCCTGACGGGAATCGAATACACGTCCGACTCGCTGAAGGAGTGCGGCCGGAGGATTTACGCCCTCGAGCGCCGCATGAACAACGCCCAGGGCCGCGACCGGACCTACGACGCGTACGTCCCGGCCAAGCTCAAGGTCCCGCTGAGCCGCGGCGCCCTCCAGGGTCGCGCCGTCGACGAGGCTTTCTACAACTCCGTCCTCGACGCGTATTACGAATACTGGGGCTGGTCGCGCCAGGGGATCGTCGCGGAATAGCCGACCTTCGCCGGAGCGTTCATCGAGGGGCTGAGAGGAATGGCCGAAACGTCATGTGCGGTTTAGCGCAAACCGCACTCTGGAGTGAAGGCCATCCCCGAGGCCGCGAAGAGGAACGCACCGAGAGAGGGTCCGCCCGACAAACCCAATAACCTGAACGCGCGCCAGGGCCGGTTGAAATCGCTGATAACTTCCTTTAGAATCGGACCGTGGAAAAAATCCGCATCCGCGGCGACCACGGCCTCCGCCTGAAGGGAAAGGTCCGCATCAGCGGGGCCAAGAACGCCGTCCTGCCTGCGATCGCCGCCGGGCTCCTGACGAGCGAGGAGATCCGGCTCAGGAACATCCCGCGCGTCAAGGACGTCCACAGCATCCTCACCCTGATCCACGACCTGGGGGGCGAGTATTCCCTCCGGGATGACTCCGTCTCACTGCGCGTCGCCAAGCTCGTCTCCGACGAGGCGTCGTATGAGCTCGTCCGGGCCATGCGGGCGTCCATCCTCGTTCTCGGCCCGCTCATCGCCCGCTTCGGCAGGGCGACCGTGGCGCAGCCCGGCGGCTGCGCCATCGGCTCCCGTCCCGTCGACCTGCACATCGCCGGCCTCGAGAAGCTCGGAGCGAAGATCTCGCTCGAGCACGGCTACATCCAGGCCCAGGCCGACCGCCTTCGCGGCGCAACCATCGAATTCGAAAAGAAGACCGTGACCGGCACGGAAAACCTGCTCATGGCCGCGGCCCTGGCCAAGGGCGAGACCATCCTGAAAAACTGCGCCGTCGAACCCGAGGTGGGAGACCTAGCCGTGCTCCTCAACAAGATGGGGGCGAAAATCGAAGGCATCGGCGAAGAGACTCTCCGCATCCAGGGCGTGAAAGAGCTCGGCGGGGCCGAGCACGAAATCATCCCCGACAGGATCGAAACCGGCACGTTTCTCGTCGCCGGCGCACTGACCGGCGGGGACATCGTCCTGACCAACGTCGAGCCCGGGCACGTCCAGACAGTGATCGAGAAGCTCCGCTTCTCGGGGGCGGTCATCGAAGAAGAAGGCCCCGGCGCCCTGCGCGTAAGGGGGGACGGGGAGATCAAGGCCCAGGACATCACGACCTCTCCCTATCCCGGCTTTCCCACGGACATGCAGGCCCAATTCACGGTCCTCATGACCCAGGCGCAGGGGACGTCCATCATCACTGAAACGATCTTCGACCGCCGGTTCTCCCACGTCACCGAGCTCGTCCGGCTCGGGGCCTCGATCGAGGTCCAGGGCGACAAGGCCGTCGTCAGGGGAAAGACGCCGCTCTCGGGCGCCGAGGTCACCGCGACCGACCTCCGGGCTTCGGCCTGCCTCGTCCTGGCCGGCCTGGTGGCGGGGGGTGAAACGATCCTCGCTGAAATCGAGCACCTCGACCGGGGCTACGAGCGGATCGAGGAGAAGCTCCGCGGACTCGGGGCCTCGATCGAACGGTTCGAAAGCTAGGAGGAACGCCCATGGCCGACTGTCTTTTTTGCCGCATCGTCCGCAAGGAGATTCCCGCCACGATCGTCTACGAGGACGCGAAGTTCCTGGCCTTCGAGGACGTCCACCCCAGGGCGCCCGTCCACGTCTTGCTCATCCCCAAAACGCACTTCGCATCACTCAACGAGGCGCCGGAAGAGGCCGCGGAGGTTCTCGGGGATGCCCTCCTGCGGGCCCGCGAAATCGCCCGGGGGAAAGGGATCGGCACGAGCGGCTACCGGATCGTCCTCAACACCGCGCGGGACTCCGGCCAGGAGGTCTTCCACATCCATTTTCACATTCTGGGTGGACGCCCGATGGCTTGGCCGCCGGGATGACCGGCCGCTCAAAGGGCCGCCTGCCATGGCCTACCTGATCGACGGCAACAACCTCCTCGGCCGCATCGCGCCCCACGAGCTTAGGGAGCGGACCGGACGGGACGGCCTTGTGACAAGGCTCCTCGCTTTCCAGAAAGTCACCCACACGCGGATCCATCTCGTCTTCGACGGCAACCCGGAACGGGAGAGGACGTCCGTCATCGTCAACCCGAAGTTCACGGTCCACTACCCCGGCGAGGGGCAAAGCGCGGACGACGTGATCGGGGACATTATCGTCCGCCTGACCGACCGGAGGCGGTTCTTCGTCGTCAGTTCGGACCGGGCCATCCGGGAATTCGCCAAGGAGAGCGGCGTGACCCCCGTGACGTCGGAGACGTTCGCCCGGGAGCTCAAGGCGGCGCTCAAGGAAAGAAAGAAGCAGAAGGAGATGGAGAAACACGCCAATTTTCCGTCGCCACTCGAGGTCAACCTCTGGGACGAGGTCTTCAAGACCAAGCCATGAAACGCTTTTCCATCGTCGGCGCGGGACGGGTCGGCACGGCCCTCGGGTTTGCCCTGACGAGGAAGGGTTGGGAACTCGCGGCTATCGTCGACCGGGAGGCGGCCGCGGCGCGCGAAAGCCGTAAGATCATCGGGCGCGGACGGGGGACGACAGACCTCGGGCACGCCGGCCGCGGAGTCCAGGTCCTGTTCATCTGCGTCCCCGACGACGCCATCGGAGCCGTGGCAAAAAAACTGGCCGGGGCCGGGTCCGGCTGGTCCGGTCGCCTGGTTTTCCACACAAGCGGGCTGGTCGCCGCGTCCGCCCTCGACCCCTTGCGCGCGCAAGGCGCGAGCGTGGCCTCTCTGCATCCCGTCCAGGCTTTTCCCGGAAAGAAGGGCGGGGCCCGCCTTTTCAGCGGCATCTATTGGGGGCTCGAGGGCGACGGGGCGGCGGTCAAGGCCGGGCGCGGGATTGTGAAGACGCTCGGCGGGCGCTCGTTCATCTTACTCGAAAAGGACAAACCCCTCTACCACGCGGCCTGTAGCCTGGCTTCGACGGCGTTCATTTCCCTCGAAGGCGCGGCGGCGGCGCTCCTCGAGGAAGCAGGCATCCCCCGGAATTCGGCGACGGCCATCCTGCTGCCACTGGTCCAAGGAACTTTACAGAACGTAAAAAAACTTGGCTTGAAAAACGCCCTGACCGGGCCGCTGGTGCGGGGCGACGTCCGGACGGTCCGCAGGCACCTCGAGGTCCTGAGGTCGCGGCCGCTCCACCTGGAGATCTACAAGTCGCTGGGCCGGCAGGCCCTGGGCTTTATCTCGGGGGGAAGGGTTCCGGCCGGCAAGGTCAGAGCATTGAGGCGGTTGCTGGAAGGTAGATGACTTCCTCTTCGAGCCGGATGCCGGATGTCGCGAAGACGCGCTCCTTGAGCTTCCGCGCGAGGAGAAGCACGTCGCGAGCCCTGGCGTTTCCCGTGTTGATGATAAAATTGCAGTGCTTTTCATAGACGGCCGCACCGCCCGCCGTCATGCCCCGGGCTCCCGCCTGTTCGAGAAGGCGGCCGGCCGGGATCCGTTCGCCGTCCGGGGTGCAGGGATTCTTGAAGAAACTCCCGGCGCAGGCCGTGCCCCAGGGCGGGTGCTTGGCCCGTCTCTTCTCCAGGTAATCGCGGATCTTAGCCGACGAGGCCTGGCCGTCGCCGGGCGAAACGGCCAGGATGGCACGAACAACAACGGCATGGTCCCTCTGCAGGGACGACCGCCGGTAGCCAAAGCCGAAATCCTCACGGGCAAGGGTCTTCTCTCCGCCGGCGGGTTCGAGAAGGACGGCGTTCTCCAGGACGTCGCCGATGCTGCGGCCAAAAGCCCCGGCGTTGCTGAAGAGGGCGCCGCCCACGGTTCCGGGAATCCCGGCCAGGAACTCGAGACCGACGAGCCCGCGGGCCAGGGCGTCGTGAAGGAGGAACGAGAGTCCGGTTCCCGAGGAAGCACGGACTCGCCCTTCATCGTGTGTCAAGGCGTCGGCCGTGTTCCGGATGATCAGCCCCCGGTATCCCTCGTCATCGAACAGGATGTTGAAGCCGCCCCCGATGATGTAATAAGGGAATTTCTCCCGCACGGCCAGGGCCGCGGATTTCATAAGGTCGGCCTCGGTCCGGGCCTCGAAAACGAGGTCCGCCGGCCCGCCGATCCTGAAGCTCGAAAGTTCCGCGAGGCGGGCTTTTTCGAGGAGGGGGCGGCCGAACTCTTCGAGGAAAAGCTCACGGAATTCGCGCGCCGTTTTCATCGCGGGTATTATATTGTAATGACGGCCGGGAAGCAAAAGAGGCCGGGTGTCCCCGCCCGAAGACAGTTTCTTACGCTTCCCTTCGCCTCTCGGGAGTAACGCAGATATACTCTGGGCAAGGGAGGCTGGTGTCCCTGGTTTTCGCCTTTGGCATGAGAATTGCTATAATAAGTGGCATGGGACAAGATATTGACAAATCCCGGGATGCAAGCTATGATTCTAAAAATTTTGATGAGAGGTTCCGAATGAAAAAGACGATTTGGACCGCTTTGACCTTGACGTTCCTTCTGGCCGGTCTTCTGGCCGCCCAGACCGCCGACGAGGAATACCTCAAGGCCATGCAGATCAAGGATAATTGCCAGCAAATCCAGGCCCTCGACGCTTACATCACAACGTACGGGGGCAAGGGGGGCAAGTACGACAACTACGCCTACGCCTACTACTGCATTACCCCATGCGCGACCAAGAACGCTCAGAAGGCCGTCGAATACGGCGAGAAGGCTTTGACCATGAGCGGGCTCGACGAAACCGTCAAGCTCCAGATCATCGGGACCATTCCCTCTCTCTATGCGAGCCTGGGACAGATGGACAAAGCCAAGGCGGCCGTGCAGCGGATCATCGATATGGGCAAAGCCAGCTCCGACCCCAAAATCTCGGCAGAGCTGCAGGCCCGCGGGTATCTGGCGCTCGGGCAGTTCGCCGAGAAGGCCGGCGACTACGCCGCCGCCGCCGAGACCTACATCACCGCCTACGGCATCCTCAAGGACCCGAGCATTCTCAAGCAGTTCAATAATCTAGCCAATACGCTCTCCAAGGCCCAAAAGTACGCCGAAGCTGAAAAGGTTTTCCGGGAGTTCTACGCAGCGGACAAGGGCCCCGAGAGCGCCTCTCTTCTGGCCCAGACGCTGTACAAGCAGGGCAAGGTCGATGAAGCCCTGGCGATTTACAGAGAAGCCTATGCCAAAAAGAGGACCGCAAATCTCGCCCAGAACATCGCGGTCATCCTGAACAAAGAAGTGAAGACCAAGCCCTCCCTCAAGGCCCAGACGATCGACGCGCTCATCGAGGCCGGTCTGCTGATCCCGGCCAAGCAGAAGGACTATTTTCAGGCCGCCCAGAACCTCTACATCAGCGAAAGCCCGGAACTGGCGTCGATCAACGCCCAGATCGAGGAGCACAACAAGAATATCGCCGACATGACCAAGACCTACAACGACAAGTACGGCAGCAAGAGCGAGGACGAGCTCACGGGCCCGGAAAAGGTCTCCATGAAGAAACTCAACGACGCCATCGAGTCCGAAAAGCGGGCCATCGATCAGATTAAAGCCTCGCAGACGGGCGTCATCGAGAAGTTCAACCAGCTCGTGGCCCAGGCCCGGGCGCGGATCGGCAGGTAGAAGGGTTTCGCGGAAGGCTCTCGAGCCTCGCCGCCCCGCCCCCGCGGCGCCGGCGAGGAGTCAGTGATATCGGAGGCGAAGCGTGTCCTCCTCTCTTTCCGCCGGAAAAGCCAAGGCCCGGGCCGAAAAGCTCCGCCGCGAAATCCTCGGCCACGAGAAAAAGTACTACGTCGACAACGACCCCCAGATTTCCGACGCCGAGTTCGACAAGCTCGTCCGCGAGCTCAAGGACCTCGAAGCTCGGTTCCCGGAACTCGTCACCCCGGAATCGCCGACCCAGCGCGTGGGCGAGAAGCCCGTCGAGGGATTCGCCACCGTCACCCACCGGACGCCCATGCTCAGCATCGACAACGTTTACAACGAGGAGGAGCTCCGGGAGTTCGAGGACCGGATCCGGAAGCTCCTCCCCGCGCAGCCCGTCGAGTACGTCGCCGAGCTCAAGATCGACGGGCTCGGCATCTCCGTCGTCTACCGGGGCGGAAAATTCGCCCAGGCCGTCACCCGCGGCGACGGCGTCCGCGGCGATGATGTCACCGGAAACGTCAAGACGCTCAAGTCCCTGCCGTTGGTCATCGAGGCGCGCCAGGAGGTGGAAGCGCGGGGCGAGGTCTACCTGCCCTTCGAGTCCTTCCGGGCCATCAACCGGGACCGCGAGGAGAAAGGCGAGGCCTTGTTCGCCAACCCCCGCAACGCCGCCGCGGGTTCCATCCGGCTGCTCGACCCGCGCGAAGTCGCGTCGCGCAACCTGAGCGTTTTCCTTTACTATCTCTTCATCGACGGCCGCGAGGAGCCGACGCAGTGGGGCGCACTCCAGAAGCTGAAGCGCCTCGGGTTCAAGACGAACTCCCATTCGCGCCTCTGCCGCACGATCGACGAGGTCCTGGCTTACTTCAAGGAATGGGCGGAAAAGCGCGACCGCCTGGACTACGATGCGGACGGCATCGTGATCAAGGTCAATGCGGCCGCCCAGCGGGAAACGTTGGGCTTCACGGCCAAGTCCCCGCGCTGGGCGGTGTCCTTCAAGTTCCCGGCGCGGCAGGCGACGACCCGGGTCAAGAATATCGTCATCCAGGTCGGCCGGACGGGCGCCCTCACCCCGGTGGCCGTCCTCGAGCCGGTCAAGCTTTCCGGGACGACCATCAGCCGCTCGACCCTGCACAACGAGGAAGAGCTGCGGCGGAAGGACGTCCGGGTCGGCGACCACGTGCTCATCGAGCGCAGCGGGGACGTCATCCCGCAGGTCGTCTCGGTCATGAAGGACCGCCGGACGGGAAAAGAGAGGCCTTTCGACTGGCCGTCAAAATGCCCGGTCTGTAAATCGGCCGTGTTCAAACCCGAGGGCGAGGTCATATCGCGTTGCGTAAATCCGTCGTGCCCGGCCAAGGTCCGCGAGTCCATCCTTCATTTCGCGGGCCGGCGGGCCATGGACATCGACGGCCTGGGGGAGGCGCTCGTCGACCAACTCCTCGGAGCCAAGCTCGTCCGCGCCATCCCGGACCTTTACGACCTCACCCGGGACAGCCTGGTCGAGCTCGAGAGGATGGGGCCCAAGAGCTCCGGCAATCTGCTCGACGAGATCGGGAAGTCGAAGGCCAGGGACCTCGACCGGGTCATCTTTGCCCTGGGGATCCGCCACGTGGGCGAGCGGATGGCCCAGGTCCTGGCCGCCCATTTTAAAAGCCTCCATGCCCTGGCGGAGGCCGGGGAAGAAGAGCTGATGAAGGTCGAGGACGTGGGCCCCAAGGTCGCGGAGAGCATCCGCTTTTTCTTCGCCCAGCCGGAAAACCGGGAGCTCATCCGCCGGCTCAAGAACGCCGGCCTGAACATGAGCGCCCGGGAGCGGGGCGCGGTGCGGCGGCCGCTCGAGGGACAGACCTTCGTGATCACCGGGACGCTCTCCGGCTTCACGCGCGAAGAGGCTCAGGAATGCCTCGAGGGCCTTGGCGCGAAGGTCGCTTCGTCCGTCTCGAAGAACACGACCTCCCTCATCGCCGGCGAGTCGCCCGGGTCGAAGCTCGACAAGGCCAGAGAGCTGGGCGTCAAAATCATCGGGGAAGAGGATTTCCGGAAGCTCATCGGCGGGAAAGAATAATCCTGGACAGACCCGGGCCCGCTATTTTTTCTTGGGCTTAGCCTTGCTTTTGGCCTTGACGCCGAGGAAAGTCGCGGAAAGGAAAGCCTGGAGTCCCTTTTTCTTTTTGATGCCGCCGCCCATCTCCGTAAGCTCCTGCCGCGCCTTGGCGTGATCGGGGTCGGCCTCCAGGGCCTTTTCGAACTGCCGCAGGGCCTTGGTCTGGAGCCCTTCGCTCTTGTAAAGGACCCCGAGCCCGACATACGCCTCGGGGTTCCAGGGTTCGAGGTTGACGGCCTTGAGAAAATCTCCCTCGGCCTTCAGGAGATAGCTCGGCACCTTGGATTCGGCCATGGCCAGGAGCAGGAAGTAGTCGGCCTTGTCCTGCCTTAGCCGGACGGCCTCTTCGAGGATAGACACGGCCTCGTCGAACCGGTCCATCCCGAAGAGCGTCTTGCCCTGGCGGAACTTGATTTCGGCCTTCTTGACGGAGTCCTGGACCTCATCCTGGGCGTTGACCGCTATGCCCGAGTCGTAGGCCGTCCGCTTGTTCTTGTTGCTGAGGACCCGGTAGGCGTTTGTGATGCTGTCGAAAACTTCGTCGATCTGATTCTTGTATTCCGCGGCCGCCTTGCGGTCGAACCGGTCGGGGTGGAAGCGCCGGGCCATCTGGAAGTAGGCCTTCTTGATTTCTTCTTCGGGGGCGCCCCGGGGCACCTCGAGGATCTGGTAGAAATTTTTCTGGGGCATGGCCTCGCGGAAGGCGAGGACTTCGGACACCTCGGGAGGAGATCCGGCCGATGCCGTCCGGGGCCCCCCCCCCTGGGCGGCCCCCACGGACTCGGGCTCCTCCTCTTTTTTGAGGTCCACGAGGTCCAGGCAGTAGAACAGGTAGAGGCTCTTCCAGAAGAAGTCCGGCGGCGAGGTCAAGGTCGTGAGAATGGCCTCCGCGCTGTCCTTTCCCGTGATCCGGTCCAGGATTTCCTTCTCGTCGAGAGTCAGGAGGTAGGCGAAGGACTTCCGCTTTTGAAAGGGGACCTGCCCGGCCAGAAACGATTTGAGGACGGGGCTGGTCTGCATCCGGCGGATGCCGTATTCGATGATGAAGGGAACGCTGATCTTGGATTCCTCGGCCTGCGAGGTGAAATCATCCCGCTCCTGGAAGGCGATTTCCGCGTCAAAAAACGGGAAGACGTTGAGCGTCGTCTCGCGCATCTGGTAGGTCAAGGCATCCGACAGGTCCTGCTCGGAGATGACGCCCCGGCTCCGCAGGACCTCGCCGATATTCTGGTTGGGCTCGACGAATTCGTCCATCGTCGCGTGAGCGTCCTTGGAGATGCGCTCGAGCTTGTAGAGGACTTCCCCCAGGCGCTCCTCCGGAACGTTCGTCTTGACCTGGGTGAGCGTCCCTTTCTGGAAGAAGAAGTACTTCAGGACCTCGCCCCGCTTGTAGACGAGCCGCCCGCCCCTCTTATTGAAATAGATGTCCCGGAGGCTGAGCGCGATATGGTTCATCTTGGCGGCAAGTCCCTCGTCACGGCAATAATACAAGGACTATAATAAAAAGCCGGGAAGAATTCAACCCTCATCTTCCCTCCCTCCGGCGGCGTCCTGTGTGTCAAGTACTGAAGCTCATCGGACTTACGTCCGTGGAATCCAGCGAACGGGATTGAGTCTCCCCACTCTGCGTTCGATTGAAAAGGGACCCGGTTTATGGTAATTTTTATGCCATGAAGGTCGTCCTGGCTCAAATCGCCCCCCGTCTGGGAGATGTCGACCGGAACCTCGAGCTCCACGTGGAGCAGATCGACCGGGCGCGGCGGGAGAAGGCGGATCTCATCGTTTTCCCGGAGCTCAGCCTAACCGGCTATACCCTGAAGGATCTGGCCGGGGAGGTAGCCCTCGACCCGAAAACGGACCCGCGCTTCGCAAAAATCGCGGCCCGGAGCCGGGGCCTCTCGATCGTCCTGGGCTTCATGGAAGAGAGCGCCGCGGAAAAGGGCCTCTTCTACAACGCGGCCGCGTTCATAGCCGGCGGGAAGATCCTCCATGTCCATCGCAAGGTCTTCCTGCCGACGAACGGCATGTTTGAGGAAGCCAAGTTCTTCGCCCAGGGCCGGGATTTCCGCGTCTTCCCGACGCCCCTGGGACGGGTCGGCTTGATGATCTGCCGCGATTTTCTCCACTACGGCGCGAGTTACGTCCTGTACGCGGGCGGCGCCGACATGATCATCGTCATCTCCGCGGCCCCCGGCCGCGGGGTTTCCGGGGAGGGCGACGCCTTTGCCACCAGCCGGATGTGGGAGCTCATGGGCGAGGCCGTGTCCTATTTTTCGACGGCCTTCGTCCTTTATGCGAACCGGGTGGGGATCGAGGACGGCGTCACGTTCGCCGGCGGATCCTTCATCTACGGCCCCGGCGGCCATCTCCTGGCCCGGGCGGCCTACCTGGACCCCGAAATCCTGGTCCACCGGGTGGACCTTACGGCCGTCCGCGAGGCCAGGACCAAATGGCTTTTCAAGCGGGATGAAAAGCCCGACGTCATTCTCCGTTCGCTGGAGAGGATCGTCCGTGTCCCTGAAGATTAACCCTCTTTTCGTGGAGGGAATCCTGACCCGCTTCATCCGCGACGAATTGGGCAAGCACGGGTTCCGGAAGGGGATCCTGGGCCTGTCCGGCGGGTTGGACTCGACGGTCTGCGCCGCGCTGGCGGCCCGGGCCCTCGGGCCTCCTAACGTCCTGGGCCTGATCATGCCCTACGGGGACTCGTTCCCGGCGGAAGTCCGGGACGCCGAAAAGGCCGCCCGCGGCCTGGGCATCCGCACGCGGACGATCGACATCGCCCCCCAGGTGGACGTCTATTTCTCGGCCCATCCGACCGGGAGCCGGGTCCTGCGGGGCAACAAAATGGCCCGGGAGCGGATGTCCATTCTCTACGACTACTCGGCTCGGGAGAAGGCCCTCATCCTCGGGACGAGCAACAAGACCGAGCTTCTCATCGGCTACGGGACAATACACGGCGACACGGCCAGCGCGGTCAACCCGATGGGCGACCTTTACAAGACGCAAGTCCGCGCGCTCGCCCGCCATTTGGGCGTCCCGGAGTCCATCGTCAAGAAAGCGCCCACGGCGGGGTTGTGGCCGGGCCAGAGCGACGAAGGGGAAATCGGGCTGAGCTACGCCGAACTCGACGAGATCCTCGTGAACCTGGTCGAGAACAGAAGGACCCTAAAGGAAATGACGAAGGCGGGTTTTAAACCGGCAACAGTGAAAAGGGTCCTCGAGATGATCCGGAATTCGGAGTTCAAGAGGAAGCTGCCGCCGATCGCCAAGCTCTCGCCCCGGTCCGTCGGACACGATTTTCTCTATCCCTATGACTGGGGAAAATAGACCGTGGCCGGAGATACGGGAGCGGCCACGCCGACAGGCCGCCTGTTCATCGTCGCGACTCCGGTCGGGAACCTCGAAGACATCACACTGAGGGCCATCCGCGTCCTCGGCGAAGCGGACGCCATCGCCTGCGAGGACACCCGCCAGACCCTCAAGCTCCTGAACAAGTACGGATTGAGGAAACGTCTCATCAGCTATTTTCATCCTCACGAGGGCCGGAAGATCCCCGAGATCATCGGCCTTCTGAGGTCCGGCCGGGACGTTGCGCTCGTCTCGGACGCCGGAACGCCGGGCATCTCGGACCCGGGCTTCCCCCTCATCCGCGAGGCCCTGAAGGAAGGCGTCCGGGTCGTGCCCGTTCCCGGCCCTTCGGCCGTGGCGGCCGCCCTCTCCGCCTCGGGCCTGCCGACGCACCGGTTCCTGTTCGCCGGGTTCCCGCCGCCAAAGAGAGGGGGGCTCCGCAAGCTTCTCCAATCTCTCCAAAGGGAACAGGCCACCCTGGTTTTTTATCTACCCACACGGAGGATCCTCGAGTTCCTTGAGGCAATCCTGGCAATTCTGGGAGACAGACGGGTCGTCATCGCCAGGGAACTGACGAAGATCCACGAGGAGTTCATCCGGGGCGCGGCGGCGGACCTCCTCATTTCCCTGGAGAAGAGGCCTCTCAAGGGAGAAGCGACCGTGCTGGTCGAAGGCCTGAGGTAACCGATAAAACAGCCGCAGAGATAAAACTTGAGAAAGATTGTCAGGCATACTTTACAACCGGCCGCTTAGATATTATATTAATAATACACTAAGATATCATATGTGGAGGAATTAATGGCCATCATCAGATGGGATCCCTTTCGGGACATGACAACCCTCAGGGAGAGGATGAACAGGCTTTTCGAGGACATGGCCGCCTCGCGGGGAGAGGAAAAAGACCTCACGACAAGCTCCTGGGCCCCCGCCGTAGACATTTACGAGACGGAAAACGAGGTCGTCCTGACGGCCGAGATCCCGGGCATCGAGGAGAAGGACATCGAGATCAAGGTCGAGGACAACACGCTGACGCTCAGGGGCGAGCGCAAGTTCGAGAAAGAGACGAAAGAAGAGAATTATCACCGTATCGAGCGCGCCTATGGATCCTTTTTCCGGTCCTTTACCTTGCCGGCGTTCGTCGACCAGGACAGGATCGAGGCCGAGCACGAAAACGGGGTGCTGAAAATCCGCATGCCCAAGAGGGCCGAGCTCAAGCCCCGGAAGGTCAAGATCCTGAAGCCAGTGAACACGGAAAAAGCCAAGAAATAGATTCTCGCCGAGGTCAAGGCGGCCGTCGCTGCGTGGCCGCTCTTTTTTAGGCCTGGGCCAGGGTCAGGGCACGGACTTCTCGGGCCCCGGCGCTCAGCAGGACCCGGCTGCACTCGCGGAGCGTCGAGCCCGTCGTGAAGACGTCATCCACGAGGAGGAGCGTTTTCCCGGCGATTTTCCGGACTTTCTTCGCCGCGTAAGCGCCCCGGACGTTTCCCTCCCGGCCCGCGCCTTCTAGCGATGTCTGCGGGGGGACGTTCCGGACCTTCACCAGGCACCTCTCCAGGACGTGAAGACCCTGGATTCCGGCCAGGTCCCTGGCCAGCAGCTGCGATTGGTTGAAGCCCCGCTCCCTTTGCCTCTTCCGGTGGAGCGGGACGGGGACGATGTAATCCAACCCTTCCCAGATCCCCTCGTCCCCGCCCAGCGCTTCCGCGGCGTAGCGGGCCAGAACGGGGCTCAGGACTGAGACCCGGCTATACTTGAAGAGGAGGATGAGATCCTTGAGCACGCCGCCGTACCGCCCGCACGACCGGTGGCGGGAGAAGGCCGGCGCTCGCTCAAGGCACTTCGCGCAGAAGTGGTCTTCTCCGGCGCCTTCAAGGAACCGGCCGCAGCAGAGACAGACCGGTCCCCGCCGGGGGGCGAGCCGGCCCAAACATTCCCGGCAGACGACTCTCTCGCCCGGCCCCCCGAGAGGTTTCGAGCAGAGACGGCAAAAGGAGGGAAAGATCAGGAGTTCGACATGCCTGCCCAAGGAGGCGGCCCTGGCCCGCAGGGACATGCTCACAGGGACTTCGATTCTTCCTCGGCCTTCTCCTGGCAGTTGATGCAGTACGGGGTCCAGGGCACGGCCTCGAGCCTCTTCCGGCCGATTTCCTGCTGGCAGACTTGGCAGACGCCGAACTCCTCGCGTTTGAGTCGTTTGAGGGCTTCGTCGATGAAGAGCAACTGCTCGCGGTCGGCGTCCGAAAGGCTCAGGAGGAATTCCTTGGTATATGAGGTCTCCGCCTTATCGATGACGTCCTGGGCGACGTTGGTTTCCATCTCTTTGCTCTCGTTGGTCAGTTCGCTGAGTTTCCGGACGATCATCTCCTTCTTCTGCAACAGCGTCTTCCGGAATTCTTCCCGTTCTTTTTTGCCCATTTTCTTGGCCACTGTCAAACTCCCTTACTTTGCGTATTGTCGGCCCTGGATAATGGTCAGGGCCCTGTAAACTTGCTCGAGCAGGACGACCCGGCACAGCTCGTGGGGAAGGGTCAGCCGCGATAGCGACAACCGCGTGTCGGCCCTCTCCGCGATCCCATCCGCGAGTCCGAGGAATCCGCCGACGACGAACGCGAGAGGCTTCCCCAGCTCCTCGGCGCGGCCCCGGATAAATCGCGCGAATTCCCGTGACGTCATTTCTGTCCCCCGGTCAAGAAGGCAGATAATATAAACACCTTTGAGATGTTTTTCAAGTCCCCGTGCCTCCAATTCCCGGATTTTTTCCGGATACTTTTCTTCGACCCCCCGGGCCTCACGTGTCTCGATGATGTCCAGCGACGCGAGGGTCCCGATCCTGGCCGCATAGAACTCCTGCAGCGCCCTGAACTCGGGGCTTTTGGTTTTTCCGGGCCAGAGGAATTTCAGGCGCATCGCCGAAATCGCCCTAACACAATAGTGATTCGCCCCGCGCTTGTCAACTCCCGGGCTAGTAATCGAGCCGCGGGGCGTCTCCCCACAGCTTCTCGAGCGAGTAGTGCTCGCGGGCCTTCGGCGAAAAGATATGGACGACGAACGAACCGTAATCGAGAAGGACCCAGTCCTCCGTCTCCCGGCCCTCGACGCTCAAAACCCTGGTCCCGGCCTTCTTCAATTCGCTCTCGATCCCCTCAGCGATGGCCGCGCCCTGGCGCGACGAATTCCCGTGCATGATGAGAAAGAAGTCGGTGAACGAGGAGAGCTCGGAGAGGCCCAGGACGCAAAGGCCTTCGGCCTTCTTGGCCAGGCAGACCTCGACGGCCAGCCGGATTTCGCGGGGAAGGCCCCTTTTGGTGAACGTCTTTTTTTTCTCTTGTCCCATGGTTCCTACCGATCGGTGTAAAGTTGATGGTCCCGGATATAGTCCGCGACGGCGGGGGGGACCAGTCTCTCCGGGTTTTCGCCCCGCCGGACCCGGCTCCGGATGTCCGTCGAAGAGATGTCCAATGCCTTGATGGGCAGCAGGAAAACGCCGAAGCGCGAAAACAGGGATTCGTCCGGCGATTCACCTTCCGCACCCCGGTAAATCCGCCCCGTGAGCCGCCCGTCCAGAACGCCGGCGGCCGACTCGAGGTCGAATCCCGGCCGACCCGTCACGACGAACAGGCATTCCTGGAGGACCCGCTCGTACTCGCGCCAGGTCCCGATCTCAAGAAAGGCGTCGACGCCGAGGATGAAAAAGACCAGCGCCCCGGGATAGAGGCCCTTGATCCTGGACAGGGTCAGGATGGAATAGGACGTCTCGCGGGCCTCGACCTCGATCGATGAGGCCTCGAAGCCCGGGTGTCCGAGGCACGCCAGCTCCACCATCCGGAAGCGGTCCGCGGCGGACGCGACTCCGGCCGATTCCTTGTGCGGGGGAATGTAGGAGGGGACGAAAAGGACTCTGTCGAGGCGGAAGGCGGCCTGGACGTCGGCCGCGGCCCGCAGGTGCCCGCGGTGGATGGGGTTGAACGTGCCGCCGAAAAGGCCGATTCTTTCTCTCACGGCGTCTCGCGGGGGCTTTCGCTTTCCAGGCGGTCCAGGGTCTTGACCATCGCCCCGACGAGAGGGAGGAGCCCCTCGCCTTTGATCGCCGAAATGGCGAAGAAGGGGATCTTCTTGCGGGCGGCCAGCCGTTTGAGACCGGTCAGCCGGGACTTGTCCCTCCCCAGGAGATCCACCTTGTTGGCGGCCAGGATTTGGGCCCGCCTGGCGAGGCCGGGCTTGAAGGATTCGAGCTCCTTCATGACGACATCGTAATCATGGACCGGGTCCCGGCCGGTGTACGGCGAAACGTCGACCAGATGGACGAGGATCTTCGTCCGTTCGATGTGCCGTAGGAATTGGATCCCCAGCCCGTGCCCGAGGTTGGCGCCCTCGATCAGGCCGGGAATGTCGGCCACGACGAAGCTTCGAGTCGTGCCCGCATCCACGACGCCGAGGTTGGGCGTCAGGGTCGTGAACGGATAATCGGCGATGAGCGGCCTGGCGGAGGAGATCTTGGAGATCAGGGTGGATTTTCCCGCGTTGGGGAACCCGACGAGGCCGACGTCCGCGATCAGCTTGAGCTCCAGGACGAGGTCTCTTTCCTCGCCCGGACGCCCGGGCTCCCATTCGCGCGGGGCCTGATGGGTGGACGTCGCGTAAGAGGCGTTGCCCCGCCCGCCCTTCCCGCCCTTGGCGGCGAGGTACGCCTGGCCGGGGAGCAGGAAATCGAAGAGCGGGGCGTCCGGACCCTCTTCCCTGACGACCGTCCCGACCGGCACGGGAAGCCGGAGGTCGGTCCCCCGTTTCCCGGTCCGGTTGTTCCCCTCTCCCGGCGCGCCCTTTTTGGCCTTGAGGATGGGGTGAAAGCGGAAGTAGGCCAGGGAATGGACGCTCGCATCGGAAACGAAATAGACGCTGCCCCCGTTGCCGCCGTGGCCGCCGTCCGGCCCGCCCCGCGGGACATGGGCCTCCCGCCGGAAGCTGACGCAGCCGTCGCCGCCTCTCCCGGCCTTCAGCGAGACCTGGACCTGGTCAACGAACACGGGGACTCCGGGCTCCGGAGGGATGGGCTAGGGAACCTGAGATTCGCGGCGGGACAGAGCGGGACGCTTTGATGTCGACCTCAAGCGGGCAGGACGGAGACGCGTTTGGCTCCCTTTCCTTTATCAACGAACTGGACGATTCCGCTGATCAGGGCAAAAAGGGTATCGTCCTTACCGCGTCCGACGTTCAGGCCGGCCTTGATCGGCGTGCCCCTCTGGCGGACGAGGATCGAACCGGCATTGACCTTCTGGCCTCCGTAGCGCTTGACACCGAGCCTCTTCCCCGCGCTGTCTCTTCCGTTCCGCCCACCGCCGCCTGCTTTTTTATGGGCCATGGCTTACTCCTTGGTCGCTTTTTTGGTCTTCAAGGCCGCCGTTTTTTTGCCGACGGTTTTGCCTTTTGGAGCGGCCTTGGACCGGGTGTCCCGGGCCGCCTTCCTGGACTTCGCGGCCGCTTTCTTCGGCGCCGCCTCGGCCTTTTCCGGGGCCTTGGCCGCCTTCTTCGGCGCCGGGGCCTTTTCCGTGATCTCCGGGCGCGGCTTTGGCGCGGGGGGTTCCACGGCGGGCGCGACGCTCTTGTCGGGGAAGATCCCGGCGACGCGGACTTTGGTCAGCTGCTGCCTGTGACCCCTGGTCCGGCGGAACTGTTTCCTTCTCTTCTTCTTGAACACGAGGACCTTTTCGTCCTTGTATTGCTCGATGACCTCGGCGCGGACGGCGGCGTCCTCCAGGACGGGAGTGCCCACCAGGATGTTCTCCCCGTCCTCGATCAGGAGGACGCGGTCGAAATGGATCGTCTCGCCTTGGCCGGCCTCGAGCTTCTCGACGGACAGAAGATCGCCGACTTTAACGCGATACTGTTTTCCGCCTGTCAGGATCACTGCGTACATTGGCTCTACCCTTTTCTAAAGATGAAAGTTGGACGTTAAATTTAGCATATGAGCGGCTTTCTGTCAAATTCCCCGCCCGTGGGCTCCCTGAAGCTCCACGGACGTGAGTCCACGAAATCCAGCGAACGGGATTGACAAAGCCGGGGCCTTCCCCTACGCTTTAAGGCGCCGCGCCCCCGGCGGGCGGCCAAACGCGGGCGGTTAGCTCAGTGGTAGAGCATCGGTTTTACAAGCCGGGGGTCGCAGGTTCGAACCCTGCACCGCCCATGGCCATCTTCCCCGGGGCGCCGCGGCCCGCCGGCCGGACCCCGCTGATTCTGGAGGCACCAGGCGAATGACCGGACCGGACACGAACCGAAAGAAGGGACCCGTCCTTCTTCTGGCGCTTTCCATCCTTCTCGCGTTCCTCGGCCTGGCCGGGTTCATTTACCTTTTTGTCCTGGACTTCAACGTCTACTGGCTGTTCCTAGCCCCTGTCATCATCGCTCTCTACCAGATCCCCGCCGCCTTCTTTTTCTGGCTGTACAAGAAGAAGCGCGCCGCATCGGGCCCGCAGGGGAAAGCGGCAGGGGAGAATCCCGGGCCTGGTCAACCCTGATCCGGCCGGCCTGAAAGCAGTTCCGCCCCGCAGGCCTGTCGAGGCTGGCGGAAGCCGCCTGTGCAGGGATGAGCAAAGCGCCCCCGACGGGATTCGAACCCGTGTTGCTGCCTTGAAAGGGCGGTGTCCTGGGCCTCTAGACGACAGGGGCAGAAGAAGAAAATGAGCCGTGCTGGACTCGAACCAGCGACACCCGGCTTAAAAGGCCGGTGCTCTCCCTCTGAGCTAACGGCCCGGGAAAAAAGTCTATTATATAGAATGGGGAGAAAGAGTCAACACGTCCCAGCGAAGGGATCTCCCGCTCAGGCGACGGGCTCGAACTTGACGATAATCCAGCGGGCCGGAAGTTTCTGGCCGGCTTCGTTTTTCAGCTCGTACATCCGCATGAGCAGCTTGTAGTTCTTGGTCTGTCCCTGGGTGGTCTTGATGCTGACGGCCACTTCCTTGGAATGAACGTTCCCGGTCAGGTCCCTGATGCTGGCCAGTTCGCGAAGGCCGAGCGAGAAGAGCGCGATCTGCTCTTCGGCCGCGGCGGCGGCCTTGGCGTTAGTGTAGTTCGTCTTGAACTCCTTCATCTTGCCGTACTCGGTATCATACTTGGCCTGGGCCTCGTCGACTTGCTTTTTGGCGATGGCTTTGGCCGCCCCGGTCCGCGACACGTCCAGCGTATCCTTGGCGTTCTGGAGAGCCGTGTCGGCGTCCATCGTTGGGCCTATTTGGCCGTCCTGGGCTTTCTTCGCATCGGCCTCCGCCTTGGTGAGGCCGGGCAGGGTCATGGGTTCGATTTTTTCCGGGCTGACGCTCAGGATATCCCAGGAGGCGACATCCCACTGGGCCGGCTCGAGGGCCATCGAGGCCATCGTGGCGTTGTCGTTCATGCGGACAGCGTTGAAGTACCGGGACAGGATGCCTTTTTCAGGACTCGAGGAACAGCTCTGGATGACGAAAAACGCGAGCAAAATCCCTAACACGATAAGTGTTCTTTTTCTCATGATTCCTCCTTCTTCGAGTTCTTGTGGCACTATTCTGGCCCAATCTTACCTTTTTTTCAAGCAAAAAAGCAAGCCCCAAAATGCGTCCCGGGAGCGCTTCCCCGGACTATATACTTTCTTCTTCTTTGTGCTAAACTACATCCCTCAAAGACGAGGTTCGGACATGCAAAATTATAAAGACATCATCACCGGCCACGGCAAAGACCCCTCGCGGCTCCTAGAGATCATCACGGATATTCAGGCCCGGGCGGGTTCCGTCCCCCCCGAGGCGGTGGCCGAGATCGCCCGGCAGCTCAAGCTTTCCGTGGCCGATGTCCGGGGCGTGGTCTCATTCTACCACTTCTTCTCGCTGACCCCGAGGGGGAAGGCCACGGTCTACCTCAACGACACCATCACGTCCAGGATGAAGGGCCGGGCCGCCGTGGCCCGCGCGTTCGAGGAGGAGGCCGGTTGCCTGTTCGGGGAGGTGTCCGCGGACGGTCAGATCGGGCTTTTCCCGACGTCCTGCATCGGGATGAACGACCAGGAGCCCTCGGGCATCGTCAACGGCGTCGTTTTCACGAACCTCACGGGTGAAAAAGCCCGGGCCATAGTCCAGGGCCTGCGGGCCGGCAAACCCGCCAGCGACCTCGTCGAAGCCTACGGCGACGGCGCCAACCAGTCCGCGCTCGTCCAGGCCATGGTATCGAACAACATCCGCCAGCGCGGCCCCGTCCTGTTCGGTCCCTTTGAATCCGGGTCCGCCGTCAAAAAGGCCGTGTCGATGACGCCCGAGAGGGTCATCGAGGAAATCAAGAAATCCGGCCTCCTCGGGCGCGGCGGCGCCGGCTTCCCCACGGGGCTCAAATGGGAGTTCTGCCGGAAGGAAAAAGCCGAAAGGCATTTCGTCGTCTGCAACGCCGACGAGGGCGAACCCGGCACGTTCAAGGACCGCGTCATCCTGACCGAGTCGCCGAGGCTTCTGTTCGAAGGCATGGCCGTGGCTGGCTACGCTGTCGGCGCCAGGGAAGGGGTTCTCTACCTCCGGGCGGAATACGCGTACCTCAAGCCCTACCTCGAGTCCGTCCTCGACAGCCTTCGCCGCGAGCACGTCCTGGGGAGGGCCGTCGCCGGTGCGAAGCCCTTCAACTTCGATATTACGGTCAAGTCGGGCGCGGGCGCCTACGTCTGCGGGGAAGAGTCGGCCCTCCTTGAATCCGCCGAGGGCAAGAGGGGCGAACCGCGCGACAGGCCGCCCTTCCCGGTCCAGGTCGGCTACCTCAACCAGCCGACGATCGTCAACAACGTGGAGACATTGGCCACGGCGGCCCAGATCCTGGTCAATGGCCCCGCCTGGTTCAAGAGCATGGGCACCCCGAAGTCTCCGGGAACCAAGCTCCTGAGCGTCTCCGGCGACTGCCTCAAGCCGGGGGTCTACGAGGTCGAATTCGGCCTGACCGTCCAGGACCTGCTGAACATGGCCGGCGCCCCGGACGCCAAGGCTGTTCAGGTCGGCGGACCCTCGGGGACCTGCCTCTCGAAGGCCGGCTTCGAGCGGAAGATCTGTTTCTCGGACCTCTCGACGGGCGGCTCCGTCATCGTCTTCGGTCCGGACCGCGACATCTTCGACGTCGTCCGGAGTTTCATGGAGTTCTTCGTCGAGGAGTCGTGCGGCTGGTGCACGCCCTGCCGGGCGGGGAACGTCCTCTTGAAAAAGAAATTCGAGAAAGTCGTCCAGGGCCGGGGTTCCGAGCAGGACCTCCGGGAGCTCGAGGACTTGGGGAAGCTGGTCAAACAAACCAGCCGCTGCGGGCTGGGCCAGACGTCGCCCAACCCCATCCTGACAACGCTCCAGAACTTCCGCGAGCTCTACGAGGCCAAGGTCCGGAAAGGCCTGGATTTTGTTTCGGATTTCGACCTCCAGGCCGCCCTCCAGGACGGCTGCACGGCCGCCCATCGCCAGCCCGAGTGCAAGGAGTCCCTTCATGACTGAGATCCGATTCACCATCGACGGCAAGGAATGCCGGGGGAAGCCGGGCCAGACGATCGTCGAGGCCGCCAAGGACAACGGCGTGTACATTCCCGTCCTATGCCATTATGAGGGGCTCAAGCCCGTCGGCAGCTGCCGGATCTGCACGGTCCGGGTCGGCGGCAAGTACATGGCCGCCTGCACCCAGCCGGTGTCCGAAGGCATGGCCGTCGAGAACACGGCCCCCGACCTCGAGGACATGCGGAGAGCGCTCATCGAAATGCTCTTCGTCGAGGGCAACCACCTGTGCCCGACGTGCGAGAAGAGCGGCAGTTGCGAGCTCCAGGCCATGGCCTACCGGTACCGGATCATGGCTCCCCGCTTCCCCTATCTTTTTCCGGTCAAGGACCTCGACGGCTCGAGCCCCAAGATCGTGCTCGAGCGGAACCGCTGCATCCAATGCCTCCGCTGCGTCCGGGCCATCCGTACCAAGGACGGCCGGAAGGTCTTCGCCTCGCGGGGCCGGACCCGGCATGTGACGATCGAGGTGGACCGCGAACTGGCCGAACGCCTCAGCGACGAGGAGGCCCTGCGGGCCAGGGACATCTGCCCCGTCGGCTCCATTCTGAGAAAGGGGGTCGGTTTCGCCGTCCCCATCGGCCGGCGCAAGTTCGACGGCAAGCCCATCGGCAGCGATGTCGAAGAGAAGGCCGCGAGGTGAGACCATGAGCAAGCCCGTCATCGCCACCGCGTCCCTGGCCGGCTGCTTCGGCTGCCACATGTCCCTCCTCGACATCGACGACCGGATTCTCAAGCTCACCGAGCTCGTGGAGTTCAACAAATCCCCGATCGACGACATCAAGACATTCACCAAGCCCGTCGATGTGGGCCTCATCGAGGGCGGCTGCTGCAACAGCGAGAATGTCGAGGTCCTTCGGAGCTTCCGCAAGAACTGCAAAATCCTGATCTCCGTCGGCGAATGCGCGACCATGGGCGGGCTGCCGTCCCTGCGCAACGGCATCCCTCTCAAGGAGTGCCTGGACGAGGCCTATATGAACAGCTTGACCGTCGACCCGGCCGACCGGATGATCCCGAACGACGAGGAACTGCCCATCATCCTGGACAAGGTCTATCCCTGTCACGAGATTGTGAAGATCGACTACTTCCTGCCGGGCTGCCCGCCGTCCGCGGATTTCATCTGGGAGGCCCTGACGGCCCTCGTCGAAGGCCGCCCGCTGAACCTGACCTATGACCTCATCAAGTACGACTGAAGGGTGAACGAGCATGGCACGTAAAATCACCATCGAACCCGTGACGCGGGTCGAAGGCCACGGGAAGGTCACCATCCACCTCGACGACGCGGGAAAGGTCACGCAGTCCCGTTTTCACGTCGTCGAGTTCCGCGGCTTCGAGCGGTTCGTCCAAGGCCGGCCGTACTGGGAGGCCCCGGTGCTCGTCCAGCGCCTGTGCGGCATCTGCCCCGTCAGCCATCACCTGGCCGCCGCCAAGGCCATGGATGTCATCGTCGGCACGGGACCCAAGGGGCTGACGCCCACGGCGGAAAAGATCAGACGGCTCATGCATTACGGCCAGATGTTCCAGTCCCACGCCCTGCACTTCTTTCACCTGGCCTCGCCAGACTTTCTCCTCGGCATGGACGCCGACCCGGCCATCCGGAACGTGATCGGCCTGATCGCGGTCAAAAGGGACCTGGCCGTCCAGGCTGTCCTGATGCGCAAGTTCGGGCAGGAGATCATCCTGGCCACGGCCGGCAAGAAGATCCACGGCACGGGCGCCGTCCCGGGCGGCGTCAACAAGAACCTGAGCCCCGCGGAGCGCGACACGTTCCTCAAGGGGCCGGCCCCACTGACCATCGACCAAATGATCGCCTGGTCCCAGGCGGCTATCGATCTCTTCAAGGATTACCACAAGACAAACAGGGACCTCGTGGACGGTTTCGCCGCGTTTCCTTCGAACCATCTGAGCCTGGTCCGCAAGGACGGGGCGCTGGATTTCTACCACGGCGTCCTCCGGGCCGTGGACGCGGACGGCCACAAGGTCCTCAACGACGTGGATTATCAGGATTACCTCAAGCACATCGGGGAAGAGATCAGGCCCTGGAGCTACATGAAATTCCCCTACCTCAAGTCCCTGGGCAAATCCGCCGGCTGGTACCGGGTCGGACCCCTGGCCCGGCTCAACACCTGCGACTACATCCCCTCGCCGCTGGCCCAGAAAGAATTCGAGATGTACAAGGCCTACACGGACGGGAAGCCCAACAACATGACGCTTCATTCCCATTGGGCCCGGCTCATCGAGCTCCTGCACTCGGCGGAGGTCATCAAGGAGCTCCTGCTCGACAAGGACCTTCAGGGGACCAAGCTCGTCAAGCTGGGGAAGAAGGCCGTCGAAGGCGTGGGCTTGGTCGAAGCGCCCCGCGGCACCCTCTTCCATCACTACCGGATCAACAACGACGATCAGATCACGATGGCCAACCTGATCGTTTCGACCACGAACAACAACGAGCCCATGAACCGGGCCGTCCACTGGGTGGCCGAGAACATGCTCTCCGGAAAGCCCGAGATCACGGAGGGGATGCTGAACCGGGTGGAGGTGGCCATCCGGGCCTACGACCCGTGCCTGAGTTGCGCCACCCACGCCCTCGGCCAAATGCCCCTCGAGGTCACGCTTTGCGGCCCGAACGGAAGCGTCCTGGACAGAAGAGCCCGCTAGCCCGGCGGGCGGAGCAGCCGCGGCGCCGCGTCCTCGTCTTCGGGATCGGCAACCCGGGGCGCGAGGACGACGGCCTGGGCGCACGGGCGGTCGAGCTCGTGGCAGCCCTCCGCCTCCCGGGCGTGACCTGCGACGCCAATTATCAGCTCAACGTGGAGGACGCCCTGACCTGTTCCATGCATGACGTCGTCATTTTCGTCGATGCCGCAAGGCGGATCCGCGCCCCGTTCACCTGGAGCCAGGTGACGGCCGGCGCGGCCGTCCCGGCCATGACGCATGCGCTGGGACCGGAGGCCGTCCTAACCGTTTGCGACGGACTCTACGGGCGGAAGCCGGAAGGCCACGTCCTTGGGATCAGGGGGCACCGCTTCGGCGTCGGAGAGGGGCTGTCGCCCCGGGCGGAAGGGAATCTCCGCGAAGCCGTCGGCTTCCTTGAAGAATTCCTGACGCGGAGACCCCTGGGGAAAGGTCCCGCGACATGACCAGGAAAGACGTGCTCGTCCTCGAGGACCTTCTCGGCACGAACAAGCAGATCGCCGCGGAGATCCGGCGCAAGCTCGGGGAGCGCGGCATCCTGGCCGTCAACCTCCTGAGCTCCCCGGGCTCCGGCAAGACCACTCTCCTCGAAGCCCTCGCGGAGAGGCTCAAGAACCGCTTCCGGTTAGCCGTCATCGAGGGCGATATCGAGACCGAACGGGACGCCGAACGCATCCGCCGAAAGGGGATCCCGGCCTGGCAGATCACGACAGGGGGTGCCTGTCATCTCGAAGCCAAGATGGTCGGTCCGGTCCTCGCCGAGGTCCCTGCGGACATCGACTTCCTCTTCATCGAGAACGTGGGGAACCTCGTCTGTCCCGCCGGATACGACCTGGGAGAAAACCTGCGCTGTGTCCTCCTTTCGGCCCCGGAGGGAGACGACAAGCCCGCCAAGTATCCGCGGGCATTCCTGACCGCCGATGTCCTGGTCCTGACCAAGTCCGACCTCGTCCCCTATCTGCCCTTCGACCCCGGGAAAGCCGCCGGGGAGGCCCTGGCCATCAACCCGCGGCTCAATGTGTTCCAGGTCTCCGCGCTCCGGGGCGAGGGCATGGACGAGCTGACCGCGTTCTTCGTCGGCGCGCTCGAAAAAGGGAGGACCGGCCGTGCATGAGCTTTCGATCATCGCCAGCTTGTTCGATGTCCTCGAAGAAAAAGCCCGCGATGCCCGGGCCCTCAGGGTCACCGCCGTCAAGCTCCGTGTCGGTCGGCTTTCGGGGGTCGTGCCTGAGCTCCTCGAATCGGCGTTCGACGCCTACGGAAAAGGGACCCTCGCGGAGGGGGCCCGGCTGGAGATCGAGGTCGTCCCCTTCTCGTTCAAGTGCCGCCGCTGCGGCGGCGAATCCTTCCGGGACGAGCCGCCGTACGCCTGCACCGCCTGCGGCTCGAACGACATCGAACTCCGCGGGGGGATGGATATCGTTATCGATAAAATCGAGATCGAGACCGACGACCCGGCGCCCCCCGGCACTTGACATGGAGAATCCCTGGGTGTATAAACCTTTTCTTATTTTTACGCGCGTTATGTTGCCTGGAGTCATTCTATTTTTAGGCTGAAAGCGTCGAACCCGCGAGGCTTATTGCCGGCCGGCCAGCCGATCGTTACCCTTGTGTCCGTCCGTTTCGCCCTTCGTGTTCCCCATTCCGCGGCCGGACCGGATTCCGCATCCGCCCACTCCGCCCCGAACCCAATCCGCAGACAGGAGGGATAGCTTTGGACGTCGAAAAAAAGAAGATCCAATCCATCGTCAAGAAGCACCAGGGCCTCAAGAAGAACCTGATCGCGATCCTCCTGGATATCCAGGACACCTATCATTACCTCCCGCAGGAGTCCCTCTGTTGCGTCTCCGATGCCCTGGGCATGCCGCTGATCGAGATCGTCGGCGTGGCCACGTTCTACCGCGCCTTCAGCCTCACGCCGCGGGGCAAGCACACCTGCCTGGTCTGCATGGGGACGGCCTGCCACGTTCGCGGCGGGCCGAAGATCCTCGATGAATTCGAGCGCCAGCTCGACATCAAGGCCGGCGATACGACGAAGGACGGCCACTTCACGCTCGAGACCGTGGCCTGCCTCGGCTGCTGCGCCATCGGGCCTGTCGTAGTTATTGACGAGGCCTACCACGGCCACGCGACCATCCGGAAGGTCGGCTCGATCCTGAAAAAGTATCAAAAAGGAAAGGAAAGCTGATGGCCGAAAAGAAAAAACTCCGCATCCAGGATTTGGCGAAGATCCGCGAGAAGACCAGGGCCCTGACGACCATCCGCGAGAGCGAAGGCCGGGCCAAAGTGACGGTCCATATGGGCACGTGCGGGATCGCCGCGGGCGCCCGCGAGATCATGGACGCCCTCCTCGACGAAATGCAGAAGAACAAGGTCCAGGACGTGATCGTGTCCACGTCCGGCTGCGCCGGGCTATGCAACCGGGAACCGATGGCCACAGTCGAGTTCAAGGGCCAGCCGCCGGTCAAGTACGTCGACCTGACGCCGGAGAAGATGCGGAAGATCTTCGCCGAACACGTGCTGTGCGGCCGCCTCGTGCCCGCCTTCGCGCTGGCGGTCGGAAGCGAAACCGTGTACTGAGAGGAAGCCTTGAAACAATATCGAGCTCATCTGTTGGTTTGCGCCGGCACCGGTTGCGTCTCCTGCGGGTCCTTCAAGATCAAGGAGGCCCTGGAAAAGGAGATCCAGAAGAAGAAGCTCCAGGACGAGGTCCTGGTCATCGCCACGGGCTGCAACGGATTCTGCGAGCGGGGCCCCATCCTCATGGTCCACCCCGACGGTGTCTTCTATCAGCAGCTCAAGGTCGCGGACATTCCGTTCCTCGTCGAAGAGCACCTGCTCAAAGGCCGGCCCGTCAAGAAGCTGATGTACATCCCGCCCGAGGAGAAGGAGCCGATTCCGAGGATGAAGGACATCGAGTTCTTCAA
Source organism: Candidatus Aminicenantales bacterium (assembly GCA_049513915.1). GTDB lineage: Bacteria > Acidobacteriota > Aminicenantia > Aminicenantales > Saccharicenantaceae > DATKJS01. Next base: position 51,192 of record JBEKVN010000023.1, read on the forward strand.
GCACCAGCGGCTCATCGTCCTCCGCAACCGCGGCCGGATCGACCCGGAAAAGGTCGAGGAATACATCGCCTTCGACGGCTATGAAGCCATGGGCAAGGCCCTGTCGGAAATGACCCCGGAGAAGATCATCGCCGACATTACGGCCTCCGGACTCCGGGGCCGGGGCGGCGCCGGCTTCCCCACGGGCAAAAAATGGGCGGCCGGCCGCGCGGCCAAGGGTTCGCCCAAGTATCTCATCTGCAACGGCGACGAGGGCGACCCGGGCGCGTTCATGGACCGGTCCATCCTCGAAGCCGACCCCCACGCGATCCTCGAGGGCATGGTCATCGGGGCCAAGGCCATCGGGGCCGAGAAAGGGTTCATCTACATCCGGCACGAATACCCCCTGGCCCTCAAGCGCGTCGAGATCGCCATCAAGCAGGCCAGGGACAACGGCCTTCTCGGGGAGGACATCCTCGGGACCGGATTCAATTTTGACCTGGAGATCGTCCAGGGCGCCGGCGCCTTCGTCTCCGGCGAGGAAACGGCCCTGATGGCTTCGGTCGAGGGGCGGGTCGCCATGCCCCGCCAGCGGCCTCCTTATCCGGCCCAAAAAGGGCTCTGGAATAAACCCACCGTCATCAACAACGTCGAGACCTGGGCCACGGTCCCCAACATCATCCTCCGCGGGGCCAAGTGGTTCTCCGGGCTCGGGACGAAGACGAGCAAGGGCACCAAGATTTTCTCGCTCGTCGGCAAGATCAACAACACCGGCCTCGTCGAAGTCCCGATGGGAATCACGCTGCGGGACGTCGTCTACGGCATCGGCGGGGGCATCCCCGGCGGCCGGGAGTTCAAGGCCGTCCAGATCGGCGGGCCGTCGGGCGGCTGCATCCCGGCCAAGATGCTGGACCTGACTGTCGATTACGAGAGCCTGACCGGCGCCGGGGCCATGATGGGCTCCGGGGGCCTGATCGTCATGGACGACAAGACCTGCATGGTCGACATCGCCAAGTACTTCATGAACTTCCTCCGCGACGAGTCCTGCGGCAAGTGCGTATCCTGCCGGGAAGGGACCCAGCGGATGTGGGAGATCATCAAGAAGATCACCGAGGGCAAGGGGACGGAGAAGGACCTCGACGTCCTCGAGGACGTCGCCCGGACCTGCAAGGACGCCTCCCTGTGCGGCCTCGGCCAGACGGCCGCCAATCCCGTCCTTTCCACCTTGCAGTATTTCCGCCACGAATACGAAGCCCACATCCTGGACAGGAGATGCCCGGCGGGCGTCTGCACGGCCCTCATCCGCTACGTCGTGGTCGCCGAAAAGTGCACGGGCTGCCAGGCGTGCAAGAACGCCTGCCCGACCCAGTCCATCAAGGGCACGCTCAAGGACGTCCACCTGATCGAGCAGACGAAATGCATCAAGTGCGGCGCCTGCCAGGAGGCCTGCCGGTTCGAGGCCATCGAAGCCCAGCGCGAAGAGGCCATCCAGATTATTTGAGAGGGAACATGATCACCTTTCGCATGAACGGTTTGGAAGTGAGCGCCGAAGAGGGCTGGACCATCCTCGAAGCGTCCAAGTTCTACGGGCTGGAGATCCCGACGCTCTGCTATTATGAGGGCCTCAGCCCCTACGGCGGGTGCCGGCTCTGCGTCGTCGAGATCGGCGAGGGCGAAAAGGCCAAGCTCGTCTCCTCGTGCACGTATCCCGTCGAGCAGGGGATGGTCGTCCGGACGGACACCAAGCGAGTCATCGCCGCCCGCAAGATGATGATCGAGCTCATGGTGTCGGTCGCTCCCGGGTCGAAGGTCCTCCAGGACCTGGCGTCGCAGTTCGGGGTGACGGAGGTCCGGTTCGAGCCGCGGCACGAGGAGTGTATCCTCTGCGGCCGGTGCGTCCGGATCTGCGCGGAGCAGATGGACGCCAGGGCCATCGGCTTCCAGCAACGGGGGTACAAGAAGAAAATCTCGACCCCCTTCGACATCCGCTCGGAAGTCTGCCGGCTGTGCGGCGCCTGCTTGTACGTCTGCCCCGCCTGCCAGCTCCGCTGCCAGGGTCCCCAGGCGGAGACGACCCTCTGCAACGGGTGCCTGGCCCCGGACCCGACCTGCCTGGACTACTACGACGATCTTCAGTGCTGGATGTACGACGCGGGCCGCTGCGGCACCTGCGTCCGGGAAAAGACCTGATCGTGGCCATGATCCATGACCATGAGGATAAAACAAGAAAGGACATGAGGAGGTAATTTCATGCCGAGTTTCACGAGACTCAACCGAAGCGCAGCGACACTGACCAAGAACAGGACCGAGGGATCCGTCAGTCCCTTCAGCGGGATGTGCGTGACCTGCGTCGACGGGTGCATCGGGATGTGCGAGATCGGGAAGTCCGCCTACCGCGGGGCCGAGGTCCTCTACCCTCAGCCG
>JBEKVN010000024.1:0-52093 GCA_049513915.1 Candidatus Aminicenantales bacterium
TTGGTCCGGATCAGGAAGTCGTAGTTCTGCTGGGTGATGCGGCCGGCCGGGAGGTTCAGGTTTTCGGACCGGATGGCCTGGCCGACCTGGGCCAGCGACAGGTTGAAGAGCGTCAGCTTGTCGTTGTCGACCTTGACCTTGATCTCGCGCTCGAGGCCGCCCACGATGCTGACCTGGCCGACCCCGTCCACCCGCTCGACGAGCGGCTTGATTTCGTCGTCGACGAGCAGCCGGAGGTCCACCGTGTTCAGCCGCGCGTTCCGGCTGACGATCCCGTAGGACAGGATCGGCGCGGCCGAGGCGTCGAACTTGTCGATGATCGGCTCCAGGATGTCCCGGGGCAGGGTCCCCCGGATCGTCGAGATCTTGTCGCGGCACTCGTTGGCCGCCTGCTCGGCGTCCTTTTCAAGCTTGAACTGGGCGACGATGACCGACACGCCCTCCGATGACGTCGAGCTCAGCTTGTCGAGCCCGTTGATCGAGCTCAGGACGTCCTCGATGGGCTTGGTGACCTGTTGCTCGACCTCCTCCGGGCCGACGCCGGGATAAGGGGTGGAAACGGCAACGATCGGGAGGGTGACGTCGGGCATCAGGTCGACGCCCAGCCGCGTATAGGAGACCAGGCCGAGCACGACGATCATGGCGATGACCATCGTTATGAAGACGGGCTGCTTGATGGAGATGTCTGCGATCCTCATGTGCGCTCCTAGCGGACGCGGGGCGGCCGCGTCAGGACTTGACCACGGTGACCTTGTCGTTATTCTCGAGCCTGTCGGCCCCCGCCGAGACGATGGTCTCTCCTCCGTCGATCCCGGAGATGATCTCGATCATGTCGCCGACCACCGCACCGGTCGTGACTTCCTTCATTAGGGCCTTGCCGTCGGCGACGGCGAACACGTACTTCCGGCCGGCCCGGTCCACGACGGCCACGATGGGCAGGACGAGGCCGCGGTGCCGGCCTTCCTCGAACTCCGACTCGGCGTACATGCCCGGCTTGATCCTGTGGTTGGCGTTCGGGATGCTGACCTCGACCTCGATCGTCCGGGTCAACGGGTTCGCGACCGGGCTGATATTCGAAACGACGGCATTGAAGGCCTCGCTGGGGTAAGCTTGGAGACGGACCTTGACCGCCTGGCCGAGCCGGACGAACCGGATCTTCAACTCGTCCACGGCGGCGACGGCCTTGACCGTGTCGATGTCGACCATGCTGATAAGCGGCGTCGCCGGGCTGACGAGGGCGCCGGGGTTCTGGAGGACCCGGACGACCACGCCTTTGACGTCGCTCTTGACCTCGAAGGCGTTGTACTGGTAGCCGATCTCGTCACGGCTGACAACGGCCACGGTCATGCCCGGCGTCACGACGCTGCCCATCTTGACGTTATTCCGGACGATCTTGCCGGGGACCTTCGAAAACAGGACGACTTCGGATTCGGCCTGGACGTTCCCCGAGGCCTTGATCCTGTCCGTGAATTCGCGGGGCAGGGCGGTCGTCGTCTGGACCGGCACGATTTTCTCGGCGACGGGCTGGTTTTGGGCGGCTTTCTTGGCCTTGAGGTTCACCGAAGCCCTGTAGCCGATCACCCCGACGACGGCGAGGGCGACGACCACGACGATGATTCTCTTGATCATGGGTTCTCTCCTCAGTTCACGAGTTTCCGGCCGGCGGCCCTGAGCAGGGTGAACCTGCCGAGGATGTGGTTATAGACGAGCTGGAGGTAGTTCAGGCGGGCCGTGTCAAGAGAATTCTGGGTGTCGACAAGCTCCGTCATATTCAGCAGCCCGTTCCGGTACCGCTCGTCGGCGATCTTCAGGGCCTTCTCGGAGTACTCGATCTTCGTTGCCTCGATGGCGATCTTGTCCTCGAACGACCGGATGTCGGCCAGGGCCTGGGCGATCTCGAGCCCGAAGCCCTTCTCCATGTCCGAGGCCTGCTCCTCCACGGTCCGCAGGGCGACCTGAGATTCCGCCACCTGGGCGCGCGTCCGGTTGCCGTCGAAAACGGGATACGAGACAGCCAGGACCGCATTCCAATAGCCGCGGATCGTGTTGACGTTGGGCAGGTACCCGTTCCTGAACTCATAGTTGAAAGAGGCGAAGACGTTGGGTTTGTCCGCCGTCCGGGTGAGGGCGATTTGCGTTTGGGCAAGCTCTTTTTGATTCTGGATCAGTAGGGCCTCAGGCCTGTTGGCCACGGCCTCGGCAAGGAGGACCGTGGGCTCGGCCCGGAATGGCTCGAAGGCCAGGGAAGCAACGGGGACGAACGTGCTTTCCAGGGGGCGTCCGGCGATGCGGTTGTAGGTCATCATCATGTCGTTGAGGCTGTTGAGAAAATCCAGCCGCTGGGATTTGAGGCCGCTCGTCTGGACCTTGAGCAGGGAGATGTCGAGGTCCGAAACGAGGCCGGCCCGGAAGCGCTCTTCGAGGATGGCCAGCTTACCGTCCAGGCTGGCCAGCGTCGTATCGATGACCTTGACCGCTTCCCCGGTGAACAGGATTCCGTAAAAAATAGGGACGATCTGGTAAGCGAGAACCTGGGTTGTGAGGACAACGCCTGAGCGGGCGATATCCGTGCCGATCTTGCTCATTGCGATCGTTTTCTTGATCCGGCCCCAGGTAAAGAGCGCCTGCGTCCCCCCCAGCCGGAAGCTGTAGTTGTCGGGAGAGCTGAACTTGAAATGTCCCAGGTTAGGGATGTCGAACTCGCTGGTCAGGCTCAGGCGCGTATAGCTCGAGGCGAAGCTGACCTGGGGCAGGTTGGAGCTCATGGCCTCACGGACCCTGTACTCGGCGCCGGACACGGACTCGCCGGCGATCTGGACGGCGGCGCTGTTTCGGACCGCGGCCGAAATGAACTGCTCCAGGGTCAATTTGTCCTGGGCCCGCAGGACGGGCGCGGACGCGATCCAGGCGCCGATCGCTGCTATCGTCCGCCATTGTCTTCGTGTCATGGGTGCGCTCCTTGAACCAACCGTATTAAAAAGGAAACTGCCGGATGGACGTCTTCTCGTGCCGCTCGAGGATCCGGGTGAGGGATTCCATGGCCGCGACCAGGTCCAGGCGGTCCTCGGCGTCGAGGCCCTTCAGGAATTGGCCGATGTTGTCCATCATGGAATTCTCGAATTCCTGGATGGCGGATTTCCCCGCCGGCGTGATCCGGAGCCGGACCACCCTCCGGTCGTCCGGGGAGAGCTCCCGGGCCACCAGGCCGTCCCGGGCCATCCGGTCCAGGAGTTCGGAGAGGGTGTTCTTCTTGACGCCCAGCGTGGCCGAGACCTCCGTCAGATGGTGCGGCCCGCGTCGCTCGAGGCACTTGAGGATGCGGTGGCGGACGACGTTGGTCCGGATCTCCGTCGGTAAGGGCCGGGCCATGCGGAAGATACCGTGGAAGAAACCCGTCAGCGTCATGATGTGGGACGAAACCCGGGACAGGCGCGCCATATAGTTCATAGTACGAATATATCACTGTACGAACTAATTCGCAAATCCCTCTTAGGGATGATTCAAAGGGTGACTTTTCGCCTCTCCTTCTCATCGCCGGCGAGGGGGAACGAGGAGAGCTTCGGTCCCCGGCTGCGGGACGTCCCGAATCCGGAGGAAGACACGTACCTGCGGTGCGTGTCCCCGCCTTTATTTATTCCAACGCCGCCTCGGCCATGGCCGCGACGTTCCGGGGCGGGACGTCCGGCAGGATGGCCTCATGGCTTGGGCTGACGATCAGGCAGGGGCCGAGGACCTTCTTGATTCGGCGGACCTCGGCCTTGACCTCGGCGGGTGTCCCTTGATTCAGGACACGCTGGGTGTCGATTCCCCCGAGGAAGGCGATCTTTCCCTGGAAGTCGCGGGCCAGCGTCTCGGCGTCCATATTGGCGGCCCTGGCCTGGATCGGATGGAGGCAGTTGACGCCCGCCGCGATAAGCCGGGGGATGACCCGGTGGATCGAGCCGCAGGAGTGGAGAATGACCTGGTAGCCGCGGCGAAGGGCCTGATCCGTCAGTTTCCTAAACCAGGGTAGGACGAATAGGTCGAAGAGGGCCGGGCTGATCATCAGGTCGAGCTGGGTGCCGAAATCGTTGCCGAAAAAGTAGCCGTCGACAAGATCGCCCGCGGCCGCGAAGAAGCGCTCGTTCCCCTCGTAATAGAAGCCGCAGACGCGGTCGGTCACGGCCCGGACGACGGCGGGGTTGGTGTGCATCTTGACAAAATAGTCCTCCATACCGAAAAGGTCCATGATGTCATGGTAGAAGGGGGCCCAGAAGCCGCTCGCCCGATAGAAGGGGCCGGCGTCCCGGAGGACCCGGACGGCGTCTTTGAAATCGAGGGCCTTCGGGTCGGGCCAGTTGAAGCGGTCGAGCTCGGCCGGGTCCTCGACGTCGGCCAGCGGCCCGGCTTGGCCGTGGGATTTTTTTGCCTTCCCCAAGTCGAACAGCCGCTTGCAGGACGGGTCCTGGAAGGTCGACTCGATGAAGCTCGGCGAGATCCAGCGGTAATCGTCGCCGAGCTTGCGGCGGAGATCTTCTTCTTCGCGCGTCCCGAAAAAGCGATGGAGGACCGGCCAGGTGTCGGGGTGCGGATTGCCCAGCCAGAACCCGCAGCGCGGGCCCGGCTTGAGGGCGATGATATCTTTCAGGAGTTCGCGGCTGGTCATGACGCCGGCGGCTCGATCGTTCGGGGCCGTCCGGAGGGGACTATATCGCCGCCCGCGGAGCGCTGTCAAGAACGCGAAAAACCGGGGCCGGGGGACTCTTCTCTTTCAAAACCCCCCATTCTCAGGGCATAATATGGCAGCGCGCGGACGGCCGCGCGCCAAGTCAAGGAGGATTCATGAATAATCGTTTTATGAAGCTGTCGACGGCCGTGTCATCCATCACGCTCCTAGCCGCTGTTTTCGTCACGCCAGTATCGGCGGCGGGGCCGCAATCCTCGGGGCCGACATATTTATACAAAACCACGTTCGTTCGGGCGGCGCCGGGAAAGCTTCTCGACCTCATCGCTCTCTATAAGGGCCGGATGGCCGTCGAAGATGCCTCGGGAGACGCGCCTCCTTTCTGGTGGCGTCACACGCAGGGCGACCAGTGGGACCTTATGCTCCTCTACCCCGTGGGGAGCTACACGGAGTATTATTCGAAAGCCAGGCTTGCCCGGCGCGAGAAAGCGGCCTCGGCTTCCGGGCTCTCCGTGAAGGAGTTCGCCCAAAAACTCAACGCCTCCATATCCTGGCGGGAGGACGTTTTCGTGATGGGCCCGCCGCTCGAAACCATGAAAAACGCGTTCGAGGGCGCCGCCTACTTCCACGTCGAGATCTTCATCTCGCTCCCGGGAAAGCAGGGGGAGCTTTACAAGGAACGCGAAATGGAGAACGCCTATCAGAAGGGAACGGGGCGCCCCGAGACCATGATCTTCGTCCGCGATCAGGGAGCGGTGTGGGACATCTTCTCCCTCGGGTGCTACCGCGACCTCAAGGACTGGGCTTCGAGCGGCGACGTTTCCAAGGAAACTAAGGAAGCGGCCGCCCGCCAGGCCGGTTTCGCCGACCCCGATGCCATCGGGCCCTACCTGCGGACGCTCATCGACATGCACCGGGACACGATGGGCGTCGCGATCAAATAGGCCCGGATCACTTTCGCGTCCCGGCCGCGACGAGGCGCAGAACTTCCGTCTGATCTGCTGAAGCTCCACGGACTTACAGCCGGGGCGGGGTACTAGCTTGAACCCCCGCAGTCATCAAGAGGCTGCCGAGGGCGGCCTCTTGATGGCGTCCGTGGGATCCCGCGAAGGGGATTGACGGCCCGATACATCGCCACGACGTTTTCCGGCGGGACGTTGGGCAGGATGTTGTGGACCTGGCAGAAGACGAATCCGCCGCCGGGGCCTAGGATTTCGGCCCGTTCCTTCACGTGACTCCCGACCTCCTCCGGCGTCGCTTCCGGCAGAACATGCTGGGTGTCGCAGCCGCCGCCCCAGAATGTCAAGTCCTTGCCGAATCGCCGTTTGAGCGCGGCCGGGTCCATGCCCCGGGCGCTCGTCTGCACGGGATTGATGATTTCGACCCCGGCCTCGATGAGGTCCGGCAGGATGTCGGCGATCGCGCCGCAGGAGTGGAGGAAAAGATGAATGCCCCGGCGGCGCCGGATCCTCTCGAAGATGACCTTCTGGCGGGGCTTGAAAACTTCGCGGTAGGTTTTGGGCGAGATGATGGTGGCCAACTGGCTCCCCAAGTCATCGCCCATTTGGATGATCTGGACGTAGCCTTCGACCGCGTCCAGGACCTTTTCCAGGTTTTCGAGGTGCATCCCGGCGAGCGTGTCGAGGAGCGCCTCCGCTTTCCGCCGGTTCTCAGCCAGGTCGACGAGGAACTGGTCGAAGCGGCAGAGGTACTCGCCCCATTCGAGGAGGTTCCCGCCGAAGCCGATCATGATCGCGTAATCCGTCGTTTCATAAAGCTCTTTGGCTTTGCGTCTGATGTCGGCGAGGTGTTCGCCGGTCAGCGGCTTGTGGAACGGCGCCGTCGGCAGGGCCGACCAGGTGACTTGCGACATGAGGTCGGGCAGTTTTTCGAGGACGGCGGGGTCCCCGTCCCAATCCTGCAGCGGGAACATCTTTTGACTGAGATAGAAGGCGCCGGCCGGCATATCGCCGATGACCTGGCCCCCCGGCCCGCGGACGAGCCAGCCGCCCTCATGAGGCTCGAATTCCACGTATGACGGGAGTTTTGCGGGCGACCCGTCCGGCAGGACCCAATCCTTCCAGTCCGCCGGGTCGCGGAGCCAGGCCCGTCCGAGGTCGATGACGTCGGAGCCGGCGAATCCCAGGATCTCGGGCTCGGGCTGGGCAAGCTGCTGGACGACGTCGTAGACGAAGGTGTGACCCGTGCGGATGCCGAGATGCCGCTTCAGCCGGGCATAGGCGATCGCCGTGATGCCGGTCGACCGCATGCCGCCGAGGTCGACGGGAATCCGGTCGGGTTCCCGGTGGGCGATAGCGGAGAGAACGCGCTCGCGCCGGGTCACGTCCAGTCCTCCTCGATCATCCGGACTTCGGCCCAGCGCCCGTCCAGGCCGACGCGGACTGTTTTGATCTCAAAGGGCTTGAAGGCGAGCGGAATTTGAAGCCGCGGGGGGATTTTCCCTTTTCCCCTTGACCGCGAAGCTCGAGGAGCGGCCGTCTCAACCATCATCTCCTCCCCCGCCGGTCCGGGCCTGTCAAAGCCCGGCGCCGCGATGCTCAGGCACGCCCGGCTCCTTCTGCCCGCGGTCTCCTGGAGCCTCAGGACAAGCGCCTCGCCGTCCCATGAGGGCTTGCAGGCCAGAAGGCGGATGTTGGCCGGGGCCAAGGACAAGAGCTCCGTCGAGTTCCCGTCCGCCCCGGCCGGGAGATGGGCAAAAGCGGCGGGGGGCGCGCTCAGGTAATCCGCGAGTCCGGGCAACTTGGCCCTGACCTTATCGGGATCGCCGGCCGTCACCAGGAACCTCATGGCGTGGACCCCGATATCGGCGAACTTCCATCGTGGAGGGCATAGACCTCTCATTCGTGTCCCCACGGCGCCCAGGTCGAAGCCCCGCTCATGGCAATAGGCGGAGCTCCTGAGCAACGAAAGCCGGGCCTCGCCGTCCTTGAAGTCGAAGCCGTGCTGGCCGCCCGATGCGATTCCCACGGCCGCTGCGCGTCCCGCGACCTGGCCTTCGATGAGAAGCCAGCGGCCCTGAACGTGCTCCTGGCCGTCCGGGGGCCGCCGGACCGCCGCGCCGGGGACTTCGCAGAGCACGGAAGCGGCGGCCAGGCTCGTGGGGATGCGCAGCTTGAGCCGCCGACGCTCCTCGTTCCAGGTGATCCTGAACCGGAAGTCAAGGACCGGCCAGTCCGGATAGGAATAGAGGTCCATGACGATCCGGCTCTTCTTAAAGGAAAGGACCGACTGGCTGATCGTCCGGACCGGCCCTCTTTCAAGGACGAGGGGCGGGCCTTCGGGCTTGAACCTTCCCGCGATCTTCCGGTAGCTCCCGCTCCCCGTGCCCCAGGAGTCCGCTTCATCCTCGATGACGAGAGGCTCGAAGATCGGCCAGGCCAGGCACTCGAGACCTTCCGCGGTCTTGAGCGACGTCACCAGGCCTGTCCGCCGGTCGCTACGGTGGACGAGCACCGTTTTTTTCTTTTTTCCCGCATCGACCCCGGCGGGACCTTCGAACGCCCGGACCTCGTAACGCGAAACACCGACGCCGGGCAGTTCGTCCAGGAAGCTGATCCGGCGGCGCCAGCCGTTGAACGGGAGGAGGGCTTCCGGCTGTTCCTCCTGGCAGGGGATCTCGCGCCCGTCCCGCCGGAAGAGGCGGAGGTGCCACTCCCCTTTCCAGAACGGCCTGTAGTCGGCCATGCATTCGAATTCGACCGGGGCCCGGACGGCCGAAGGATTGGCGTTGGCCACGGTCACGGGAAGCGGCGGGCTCTTGGCCGCGCCCCGGTCAAGCGCCGCCACGGCGCCGAGCCGGACTCCGCGTGAGGTATCGTCCGCCTTGCCGTACTGGCCGAGGGCGTCCTGTTCGCCCGGCTCGACGCAGGAACCGGTGATGATGTCATGGAAGTCGTTGAAGAGGTGGGCGCGCCACGCTTCACGGAGGTCCCGGGCCGGGAACTCGTGATCCACGAGCCACCAGGCGGCCGCGGCCAAGGCCTCGGACTGGACCAGCCCGCCCAGGCTTTTCACGGCCTGCCGCTTGAGCCGGGAGAGAGATGTATAACATCCCGTAAAGCTCCTTTGGAGATCGCCTTCGAAAACGGGAGCGGATTTCGCGGCTTCGCGGACAGCGTCCGCGAACACGTCCGGCGTGCTGTGGATGATCCTGACGCGTCTTTCCTCCCGGATAAAGGCGTCGATCAGGCGAAGGTGCCCGCGGGTGGCGCCCCCGCCGTGGTTTCCGAGCCCCCAGAAGACGGGCACGTCCCTACTGAGACGGAGGGCGAGGGCGACGCCGGCCCGCAGCCGGTCCTCGATGTTGTCTCTCTCAGTGTGATAAAGCCCCACGGAAATCCGGTAGGCTGGAATTTCCGTGCCGTCCGCGCCGCGCCACCGGTAGAGGTCCGCGGGAAGGTCCAGTTCGTGGCTCTGGGGCCGCATGTGGATGTACATCTCGTAGCCGGCGAGGCGCAGGATCTGGGGAAGTCCGCCGCTGTGGCCGAAGGAGTCGAAGTTGTAGGCGACGCGCGGGGCGGCCCCGAACTCGTCGCGAAAATAACGCCGGCCCTCGGCGATCTGACGGATGAGCGATTCCGTGCCGGGGAGATTGACGTCGGGCTGGATGAACCACCCCCCGGAGATCGCCCAGCGCCCGGCGCGCGCGAGCCGCCGGATGTCCGCGAAAAGACCGGGGTCGTATCGTTCCACCCACTGGTAAAGGACGGCCTCGTTGTGGCAGAAGATGAGATGCGGGTGTTCGTCCAGGATCTCGACAGCATTGCGAAACGTCGCTAACGCCTCGGACGCCCCTTCCTCCCACCGCCATTGCCAGACCGGGTCCAAATGGGCGTTGCAGATGAGGTGGACCGTCGGCCTCGATTTCGGTGACACACAACTAAATCCCTTAATTATTTGCTTGTTCAACGGCTCGCCTTCTATCTCTGAGTGACATCCCGAAGTCATCCCGGTCCTTCCTGTCTGTCTGGTCATGATACGAATTTCGGTAATTAGTTATATGTCACCGAATTAGCGCCTGGCGATCACACCTCGTCCTTGCTCGGCAGGTTCTTGTACCATGTGAAATACAGGACAAAGGCCAGGGCCGCGGCGCCGGCCGCCCACAGGCCGAGCTGTTTCCAGTTGCGGAGGAAAAGGTAAAACGGCAGCACGGCCAGCGAGAATTGGAACCCGGCGGTGATAAAGCCGTTGAGGACGTCCATCCTGGGCATCTTGTCGTTCGCCGGGACAAGACCGCGCCGCATGCACTCCCGCCGGACCGGTCCCCAGAACCCGAAGGGCCGGACCTTGGCATAGAACTTGACCAGCACCTCCATGTCCGCGGGCCTGGCGAGGGACGCCGCGACGAGGGTCGTAAGGAGGCTCAGGCCCATGTCGGTCGCAAGCGACGCCGCCGCGTGCAGTTTTCCGAAGAAGATGAGGCGCGCCGTGATCAGGCCGGCCGAAACCCCCATGCTCCAGACGAAGGCCTTTGCCCCGAACCGCCAGTAATGCCACCGCAGCGTCGCCGGGACGAGGATGACCGTCACGACGACGAAGACCATGGTCTCCCAGGCCGTGACGATGTTGGTGAAGGACAGCGAGAACACGAAGCCGATGAGGACCGCGACGACGGAGGCCAGCTGGCCGAGCCGGACGAGTTTTTTCTGCGTCAGGTTCCTGGCGAAATAGCGTTTGATGAAATCGTTGATGACGACCGAGCTCGTGACGTTGATCATGGCGCTGATCGTGGACATCAGGGCCGCGAGGAGCACGGCCATGAACAGTCCCTGCATCCCGACCGGCATCTTCTTGAGCACGAGCGGCATGATCTTCTCGGCGTCGAAGCCGGCCTGCGACCCCAGGTAATAGATGCCCAGGACCATGAAGGCGCAGCCGAGGATCCAGCGCAGGTTATACCCGACGGTCCACATCCCGGCGGCAAGCTGGGCGTCCCGCGGCGTGCGGAGCGAGAGGAAGAACTGGAAATCCCAGACGTTCGGCCCGGCCAGGATGCGGAAGATCATCCAGAAAAAGCCCGCGGCCAGGATCGGGCCGAACAGCCCGAAATGCTGGTAGGCGGGCGGCGTGTCACCCATGAACCCCGGCCAGAGCTTCCAGGTCGGGGCGAGCGAAAACCAGGCCGGGTCTTTGTGGATGAACGTCGTCGCCGCGGGCTTGGCGAACACCATGAACGCCATGATGACCGCGCCGACCGCGATGAGGACGGTCTGGAAGACGTCCGTGAGAATGACGCCGAAAAAGCCGCCCAGGGTCACATAGATCCCCACGACCGCGAGGACGATGAGCGTCGCCTCCCACCTCGGCAGGGGCAGGAATTCCTCGGCGAACTTCCCGGTCCCGACCGAGATGAACATAAGGTTGCAGATCATGAGGACGAGAAGGAAGATGGCGGCCGCCAGCCGGGCCGCCTCGGCGTCCTTCGTGGCGCCGAAACGCGTCTCGTTCCACTCGGCGAAGGTCATGACTCCCGACCGCCGGATGTACTTGGCCTGGAAGGCCATGTAGAAGCAGATGATGAACCAGCCCCAAAAGATGTGGGTCGCCCAGAGGGATTTGAGGCCAAGGTAGAAAATCACCCCGATCATGGCCATGGTCCCGCCGATGTCGATATAACTCGAGCAGCCGGAGAGGCCCAGCATCCACCAGGGAATGTTCCGGTCGGCCAGGTAGAACGAGTCGAGCTTCTTCGTCGCCCGTTTGCGGACGACCACGCCGATCATGGCGACGGCGACGAGGTAGAAGACGATGATGGCGAGGTCGATCGGATGAAGACTCATGGCAACCCCTTTTTCCCCGGGGACCGGCCCTCAAGGCGCGCGTCCCGTCTGATCTTCCCGGTCACGACCATTGATATATCATCGCCCCTCCGCGCCCGTCAACCCCGCACTCGGGCTTCCCGCGACGCAGGTCGCTGGAAGCCCGAGTGCGGTGCTGGCGCTCCAAAGCCTGCAAAAATTTGATCCCATGGACGCCATCAAGAGGCCGCCCTCGGCGGCCTCTTGATGGCTGCAAGGGTTCAAGCCAACAGGACCCCCGGCTGCCAGTCGGCGGAGTTTCAGTCCGGCCGGGCGCGCAAATAGGGCCTTCCCCGGGGACGTCCCCTTTTTTAACGGCAAAAAACGTGCTAGAATGACTGCTTAAAGGACCAAAGAATATGCCCAAACCTAAAAATAAATCCATGAAAAACCTCCTCTTCTGGATCTCCGCCGGGGTCATCATCATTCTCCTCTGGAGCCTTCTCCAGTCCCCGGCGGCCGCCAAAAAGGACGTCACCTTTTCGCAGTTCATGACCGAGGTCGAGCAGGGGCGCGTCGAAAAAGTCACCATCCAGGAGTCCGAACTCAACGGCGTTTTCAAGGACGGGCAGACGTTCAAGACCATTCTTCCCGGGGGATACGCGGACCTGATCAAGATCCTCCGCGAGAACAAGGTCGATATCGTCGTCAAGGACACGTCCCGGAGCCCGCTGTTCACCATCCTTCTCAGCTGGTTCCCGATCCTCCTCATCATCCTGTTCTGGGTCTTTTTCATGCGCCAGATGCAGGCCGGCGGGAACAAGGCCATGTCGTTCGGAAAGAGCCGGGCCAAGCTCTTCTCGGCCCAGCAGAAGAAAGTGACCTTCAAGGACGTGGCCGGCGTCGAAGAGGCCGAAAACGAGCTCCAGGAGATCATCGAGTTCCTCAAGGACCCGCGCAAGTTCCAACGGCTCGGCGGCCGCATCCCGAAGGGCGTCCTCCTCGTGGGGGCTCCGGGGACGGGCAAGACCCTCCTGGCCCGGGCCGTGGCCGGCGAGGCCGACGTCCCCTTCTTTTCGATCAGCGGCTCCGACTTCGTCGAGATGTTCGTCGGCGTCGGCGCCTCGCGCGTCCGGGACCTCTTCGACCAGGGGAAGAAGCACGCCCCGTGCCTGATCTTCATCGACGAGATCGACGCCGTCGGCCGCCAGCGAGGCGCCGGGCTTGGCGGAGGCCACGACGAGCGTGAGCAGACCCTCAACCAGCTCCTGGTCGAGATGGACGGGTTCGATTCGAACGAGGGCGTCATCCTCATCGCCGCCACCAACCGTCCGGACATCCTCGATAGCGCCCTGCTCCGGCCCGGCCGTTTCGACCGGCGGATCGTCGTCGCCATGCCCGACGCTAAGGGCCGCGAGGAGATCCTCCGCGTCCACGTCCGCAAGATCCCTCTCTCCGAGGACGTGGACCTCAAGGTCCTGGCCCGCTCGACCCCCGGCTTCTGCGGGGCCGACCTGGCCAACCTGGTCAACGAGGCGGCCCTCCTCGGCGCCCGCAACGGCCAGGACAAGGTCAACATGAAGGACCTGGAGTTCGCCAAGGACAAGGTCCTGATGGGCGTCGAGCGCAAGAGCATGATCATCAGCGACGAGGAAAAGAAGAACACCGCTTACCACGAGGCCGGCCATGCCCTCATGGCCACCCTGATCCCGGAAGCCGACCCCATTCATAAGGTGTCGATCATCCCGCGCGGCCTCGCGCTGGGGCTCACTCAGCAGCTCCCCCTCGATGACCGCTACACCTACACAAAAGATTATCTCGAGGCCCAGCTCTCGGTCCTCATGGCCGGGCGGATCGCCGAAATCATATTCCTCGGAAAGACGACGACCGGGGCGGCCAACGATTTCGAGAAGTCGACCGAGATCGCCCGGAAGATGGTCTGCCTATGGGGCATGTCCGACCTGGGGCCCCTGACGTTCGGGGAGCGGGACGACCTGATCTTCCTCGGCCGCGACCTGGCCGTCAACAAGAACTACAGCGAGCGGACCTCGGAGCGGATCGACGACGAGGTCAAGAAGATCGTCCTGCGGAATTACGGACGGACGCAGGAACTCATCGAAAAGAACAAGGACAAGCTCGTCAAGATCGCCGAAGCTCTCCTCGAAAAGGAAGTCCTGACCTCCGAGGAGATCAACAACATCGTCGACGGCAAGGTCAAGCCCGCGGCGCCGCCTTCCCCGCCCGGACCGGCCCAGGAGCCCCAGGAGAAAAAGACCGAACTCGCGTGAGGACCATGGAGAGACAAGCGGCCACCCTGGACATCCGAGGGCGGCGTTTTTCTCTCGGCCCGGCGGCCTGGCTTATGGGGATCGTCAACGTGACCCCCGATTCCTTCTCCGACGGGGGCGCCTTTCTCGACGAGGACCGGGCCGTCGATCACGGCCTCGAGCTCGCCTGCGCGGGGGCGGACGTCCTCGACGTCGGGGGGGAGAGCACGCGTCCCGGATCCCTGCCGGTTCCGGAAGAGGAGGAATCGCGCCGCGTCTTGCCGGTCATCCTGAGGCTGCGCCCGAAAACCGGCGTCCTCATCTCCGTGGATACGACCAAAGCGGCCGTGGCCCGGGCGGCGCTCGACGCCGGCGCCGATATCGTCAACGACACAAGCGGCCTCCGGGCCGACGCGGCCATGGCTCCTCTCATCGCCAAGTCCGGTGCGGCCGTCATCCTCATGCACATGAAGGGCGTTCCGCGGACCATGCAGGAGTCGCCCCGTTACGACGACCTCCTGGGCGAGATCAAGGCGTTCCTGAGCGGCCGGATCCGGGAGGCCGTGGCGGCGGGCATTCCCGTCGAACGGACCATCGTCGACCCCGGGATCGGCTTCGGGAAAACGGCCGAGCACAACCTGGCCGTCCTCAACCGGCTCGACGTCTTGCAGGACCTCGGACGACCGGTCTGCGTGGGCCCGTCGCGCAAGGCCTTCATCGGCCGGATCCTGGGCCTTCCCCCCGGGGAGAGGCTCGAGGGGTCGATCGCGGCCGCCGTCATCAGCGTCTGCCGGGGCGCCCATATCCTGAGGGTCCACGACGTCGGGGCCGTGGCCAAGGCCGTGCGGGTCGCCGAAGCCATCCTCGCGGCGCCGGGGGGCTTCGCCGCCGGCGAAAAAGGCGGGAAAGACGAGAGGGCGGCCGATGCTGGCTAATATCTGGACGATCCTCCGCCACGCCACGGTGCTGGACGTCCTCGACATCTGCTTCATCGCCGTCATCATTTATTACGTCCTCCTCCTCATCAAGGACACCCGGGCCTACCAGGCGGCCATCGGCCTCCTCCTCATCGCCGTCCTTTATCTTCTGACGGTCTGGGGAAAGCTGAGCGTCTCAAACCGCATCATCCGGTCCTTCGTGAATTACCTGATCATCGCCGTCATCGTCCTGTTCCAGGGGGAAATCCGGAGGTTCCTGGCCGGCATAGGGTCCCGCACTTTCCGGAAACCCTTCGCGCTCCGGTCCTTCCAGGAGAAGCTCGAGGACCTCTTCTTCGCCATCGATTACCTGTCCCAGAAAAAAATCGGGGCGTTGATCGCGATCGAAAAGGAGATCTCCCTTTCGACCTACGCCGACCGCGGCATCAAGGTTGACGCCCTCCTCTCGAAGGACCTTCTCGTCAGCATTTTCTTCCCTCATTCGCCGCTCCACGACGGCGCGGCCGTCATCAAAGGGAACCATATCGTTTCGGCGGGGTGCCTTCTGCCCCTGCCGGCGGCCCACCGGCTGAGCAGCCCGTTTCAGACGAGGACGCGGCATCTGGCCGCCATCGGGCTGTCCGAGGAAACGGACGCGCCCGTGATCGTCATCTCCGAGGAGACGGGAAGTGTGTCCCTGGCGATCAAGGGCGTCCTCGAGAGATTCGAGGACAGCGATGCCATGCAAAAGCGCCTGATCGACTACCTGAGAGACCAATGAGACGTTACTTGAGAAGGCTGGTCGTCCAGAACTGGGGCCTGAAAGTCGTCTCCCTGCTTCTCGCCCTGGCGCTCTGGCTCGTCCTCGTGCCGCAGGACAAGGTCCTGTCGGAAAAAACCCTGACCGTCCCGCTCGAAACACGGAATACCCCCGAGAACATGGAGATCGTGGAGAAATCGGCGTCCACGGTGGACGTCACGGTCCGCGCCCCCAGCCGGATCCTCAGCCAGGTAAGCCCGTCCACGGTCACGGCGGGGCTTGATCTCGAGCGGGCCACGGTCTACCAGCAGGACTATCCGCTGAACACGTCCATGATCTCGCTGCCCCCCGGCGCCGACGTCACTGAGGTCCGGCCGAACAAAGTCCAGATCAAACTGGAATGGACAAAGGAGGCCACGCTCGTCGTCCACCCGTCGATCCGGGGCAAGGTCGCGGCCGGCTTGCGGATCTCGAAAATCGAAGCCGCCCCCAAGGAGGTCGTCGTCCGCGGTCCGGAGAGCAAGGTCAAGACCAAGGACACGGCCACGACGGCGCCCGTCGACGTCACGGACCTGTCCCAGACGGGCGAGTTCGAGGTCGACATCATCCTTCCCAAGCCCGAACTGCGGCTGGTTTCCCCCCGGACCACGGTCCAGGTCACGGTCACCGTCGAGCCCGATAAGGCGAACGGGAAAGCCGGGGCTCCCAGAAAGAAGTAGCCCTCCATAATACATGGCCAACAAGCTCTTCGGAACGGACGGTATCCGGGCCGTGGCCGGCCGTTATCCCCTGGAATACTCCTCGATCTGCGTCCTGGGCGGGGCCCTAGTCGGCCTGCTCCGCGGCATGGGGCTCGAGCCCCGGATCATCATCGGCCGGGACACCCGGGAGTCGGGCCCCTGGATGGAACAGGCCCTCGTTCAAGGAATTTTCGAGGCCGGAGGCACGCCGGTCTCCGCCGGAGTCATCCCCACGTCGGCCGTGTCGTACCTGACGCGAAGGGACGCGTTTGCCGCCGGCATCGTCATCTCGGCCTCCCACAATCCGTTCCGCGATAACGGCATCAAGGTCTTCTCTCCCCAGGGCATCAAGATCCCCGAGGAATGGGAGGCCGAATTGGAGACCTCCATCCTGGGAACGCGGGAAGAGAAAAAACCGGGGACGGTGACCGTCGCGGCCGAGCCGAGGCTCGCGGAGGAATACGCAGATTATCTCGAGGGCCTCTTTCGCGCACCCGCCGGATCGAAATTGCGGATCGTCCTCGACTGCGCCAACGGCGCCAGCTCGGCTGTCGCGCCGCGCGTGTTCGGCGATCTCGGCTTCGACGTCGTCCGGATCAACGGCACGCCGGATGGGACGAACATCAACAACGGTTGCGGCTCGCTGCACCCCGAGGGCCTGGCCCGCGCCGTCCTCGACAAGCGGGCGGCAATCGGGGTGGCGTACGACGGCGACGCGGACCGGGCCGTCTGGGTGGACGAGGCCGGCCGCGTCCTCAACGGCGACCACACGCTCTTCGTCCAGGCGCTCGACATGCAGGAGGCCGGCCGGCTCCGGTCGGGCACGGTTGTCGCCACGACCATGAGCAACATGGGGCTCGAAAAGGCCTTCGAGCGGGCCGGGATCGGGCTCGTCCGGACGCGCGTCGGCGACAAGTACGTCTACGAGGAGATGGTGGCCCGGGGCGCGAACCTCGGCGGGGAGCAGTCCGGCCATACGATCTTCCTCGACGATTTTCCGACCGGGGACGGCCTCCTCACGTCTCTCAAAATGCTGGAAACCATGCTCCGACGCGGCCGGCCGCTTTCGGCCCTGGTCAGCGGCATGGACGAGTATCCCCAGATCCTGATCAACGTCCGCGTCGCCCGGAAGACGGACTTCGGGGAGTTCCCGGAAATCACGGCGGCGGCCGCGGCGGTCAGGGAAAGGCTTGGGGACGAAGGCCGGCTGGACCTCCGCTATTCGGGCACCGAGCCCCTGGCCAGGATCATGGTTGAAGGCCGGGAGCCGGGCCTCGTCGAATCCTGCGCCAGAATGGTAGCCGAGGCCGTCCGGAAGAATCTGGGCAAGGAATAAACACGTGGAGGAAGGCATGAGACTCGCCCTCAACATCGATCATTTCGCGACCTTGCGGGAAGCCCGGAAAAGCACGGAGCCGGAGCCCGTCCTCGTCGCCCTGCTCGCGGAGCAGGCCGGCGCGCACGGCATCGTCTGCCACATCCGGAGCGACCGGCGGCACATCAAGGAGAGGGACCTGCGGCTTCTGCGTGACGCCGTCAAGACGAAGCTCAACGTCGAGATGGCGGCCACGGAGGACATGAAAAAGATCGCTCTTGACGTCAGGCCGGATGTCGTCTCGCTCGTCCCGGAGCGTCCCGAGGAGCTGACGACGGAAGGCGGCCTGAAGGTGACGGGCAACGCCAAGCGCCTCGGCCTTCACATCAGGGATCTCAGGAAAGCGGGAATCCGGACGAGCATCTTCATCGACCCTGACCTCCGCGAGATCGGGGCGGCCGCGGACCTCGGCGTCGACCTCATCGAGATCAACACGGGGAAATACGCGGACCTGAGGCCGGGCAAGACCCAGGACTCGGCCCTCTCGGCCGTCCAAAGGGCGGCGGAGTTCGGGGCGTCGAAGGGCCTCGAGATCCACGGCGGGCACGGCCTCGATTACCGGAACGTCCTGCCGATCGTCGCGATTCCGCAGATGACGGAGCTCTCCATCGGTTTCTCCATCGTCGCCCGGGCGGCCGTCGTCGGCGTCGAAAGGGCGGTCAAGGACATGATCGCGCTTATAGATTAGGGGGACACAATACTGTGTCCCCGATCGGGAAGGCGGAGAACGTCACGAGCCATAGAGGGACAGAGTATTGTGTCCCCCTATGAATTGAGGGAAACGGCAATGAACATGAGCATCAACATCGAACGCCTTAAAAACGACCTCGAGGAACTCGGCAGAATCGGCCGCGATTCGGGGGGCGGCGTGAGCCGTCCGTCGTTCAGCCCGGCGGACCTCGAGGCCAGGGCTTGGCTCAAGAAGAAAATCGAGGCGGCCGGGCTTCTCTACCGGCAGGACGGCGCCGGAAACCAGTTCGGACGGATCGACGGGAAGGGGAAAACCGTCATGGCGGGCTCGCACATCGATACCGTCCTCAACGGCGGGATGTTCGACGGGGCGGCGGGCGTGCTCGCGGCTCTCGAGTGCCTGAGGAGGATCCGGGAGGAAAAAATCGCGACGACGAAGCCTCTGGAAGTCGCGTCGTTCACGGACGAAGAAGGGAACCTCGTCGGCGATTTCCTGGGAAGCCGGGCCTTCCTCGGCCTCCTCGATAAGGAGGAGGTCGCGAACGGCCGGACGGCCTTCGGACTGTCGCTCAAGGACATTCTGAAGGGCACAGAATTATCCGTGGAATCGATCCTTGAAGCGCACAAAACGCGGCCCGACGTCGAGGCCTACGTCGAACTCCACATCGAGCAAGGCCCGGTCCTCGAAGACGAGGGCCTGCCCATCGGGGTCGTCGAGACGATCGCCGGAAAGCACTACCGGTTCTGCTCCTTTGTCGGTCAGGCTGCCCACGCAGGGACGACTCCGCTCGAGCTGAGGCAGGACGCGTTCCTGGGCCTCTCCGATTTCGCCCTGAGGGCGACCCAGCACGTCGCCACCCGCCATTACGGGAGCGTGGTCACCATCGGACGAGTCACCCTGTATCCCGGTGTCTTCAGCGTCGTCCCGGCCCGGGCCGATTTCACCTTCGAATTCCGGAGCTCCGACCCCGCGACCCTCAAGGAGCTCGAGGCCGGGCTGTTCGCGATCGCGGCGGAAGTGGCGTCAGCCCGGGGGCTCGGTTTCGCGTCCCGGGTCGTGGACAAAACGATTCCCGTGAACGTGGCGCCCCGCCTCGTCGGGCTCATAGAAAAAGAGTGCCGGGACCTCGGTATCCCCTCGATGCGGATGACGAGCGGCGCCGGCCACGACGCCCAGATCCTCGCCGCGGCCTGCGACTCGGGGATGATCTTCATCCCGTGCGCCGACGGGATCAGCCACTCGCCGGCGGAACGGATCGATTGGGGCAACCTCGAGAAGGGCGCGAACCTGCTCCTGCGGACGCTCGTCCGGCTCGCTTCGTAGGACGGGGCCGAATCTTCATTCTGACACTTTTTCCCTCGGAACGACGATCCGGGGGCAACGGGGAAATGGCGGGTTAGTGGCAAAATGAAGATTTGACCCCGTCATATTTGGCCCCGGCATAATTTGTCTTAACGGACGCCGCGGCCGTAGATCACGATGCGGCGTTCCGCGACGAGCGGCCAACCGTTCTTCCAATCGTACTCCTCGAATCCCTTCGGCACGGGATTGACACGGATGACACAGGCGCCCCGGACGCAGGCCCCGGCGTTGTGGTCGATCCTGGGATTGAAGTCCCAGCCGTCGCCGTAAGCTTTCGCTTTGGAGGACCTGTCCGGCCGTCCGGGCTTTGACGGGTCTCCCATAAGGTCGCGCTGGGGTTTGACCAGCCGGTATGGGCCCTCCCCGGCCAACCGGCCGGTCCCCTTTTCATATAATGAAGGATCCAGCGGCTTTCCTTCCCGCTCGAAAGCCAAAAGCAGCCACGGGGCGGCCGGGAGTTCATGGCCGTCCGCGACGCCCGGCGGAATTCTTTCGGGATACTTGACGAAGGCCTTGTCCTTGTCCTTGATGGCCGCCGGAGCGGCATAGAAGAACCCCTGCGGGAAGGGCCGCGCCACGTCATCGATCGAATAATCGATGCTGTAGCCGTCCGGCGCGAAGACGGTGATCCCTTCGGTGCCTTTGAGGTCGACGCCCGCCGCGGCCAGGAGGTCCACGACCTTGACGCCGGTGTAGGTTACGTAGTCGTCGGTCGGTTCCTTGGTCGCGTTCATCAGCATGAACTGCTTCACCGCCGGGAGCCTATGGACATCATCCCAGGAGAGCGCGGCAAACGGCGCCTGCGGCTGGCCCGGCCGGCTGGCCGCGTCGCCCGGATAGCGGAGGGCGGCGATTTCGGCGCCGTTTGTGAACCCGTCGCCGTCGGAGTCGAGCGTCGCGATCGCGGCCAGGGCCTCGACGGTCCGGCCGGCGTTTTCGTAGGCCAGCCCGAACGCGTTCAAGGTCGATTCGTAGTCCTTCGGAACGCCGCTCTGATATCTCGGATTCGGATACTGGAGGAGATGGCAATAACCGCATGGGCTATATTCCCGCTCCGTGTCCGCCCCCTTCGTCCCGCCCCGGTGGCAGGTTTGGCAATCGTCCAGCCGGGTTCCGGCGGCTTTTGGATAGGCCCGGATGAAGTTTCCGATGTCCAGGTCGTTTTCGTGGCCGACGTAAGCCCGCGACGAGACCGCCCTCTGGGGCACGGCGGCAACCAGCGTCAGGCCCAGGACGGCCGCCGCGGCCAGGAGCGTTATGGCCATGACTTTTTTCCGCATCCGGCTCTCCATCGAAGACAAATAGAAAGGTCATATTAAGAGAATTCCCATGTTCATGCAACCCCCGAGGCCGGCTTTGGAGAAGGCTGAGGCGATGGGAGAAAGATGCGCAGCGGGTGTTCCCGGAGCCGCCCAGAAGAAAGTGGCCGATACCAAAAGTCCGGAAGACCCGCTATACTGACATCCATGACGACCGTCCTCAAGCCGCTTCGGATCGGGACGATCTCCGTCGATTTTCCCGTGGTCCTGGCGGCGCTCGCCGGCTATACCGACCTTCCCTACCGGCTCGTCTGCCGTTCCTGCTCCGCCCCCTACACGGCAACGGAGGCCATGCTGGACAAGCAAGTGCTTCTCGAAGGGAAGCTCCGCAAGAGGATCATCCGTCTCGACCCGGCCGATCATCCGGTCGCCGGCCAGATCATGGGCAACGACCCCGACACCATGGCCCGGGCAGCGGCGGCCCTCCGCGGCATGGGTTTCGACGTCATCGATCTCAATTTCGCCTGCCCGGTCAGGAAAGTCCTCAGCCGGAACCGCGGCGGAGCGCTGATGAAGGACCCGCGCCTGGCCCTGGACATCGTCCGGGCCGTGCTCGAGGCCGTCCCCGACAGGCCGGTCACGCTCAAGCTCCGCCGGGCCTTCCCTGAGGCCGACGAAAGGCGTGAGGGGTTTTGGACGATCGCCCGTGGGGCGTTCGAGGCCGGGGCCGCGGCGATTTGCGTCCACGGCCGGAGCGTCGAGCAGAAGTACCGGGGACGGGCCGATTGGGGATTCCTGGCCGAAGTGAAGCGCGAATTTCCCGGGCAATGCATCATCGGCTCGGGAGATATTCACGCCCCGGCCGACGCCCTAAGGATGATCGGAGAAACGGGTGTCGACGGAGTCGCCGCGGCCCGCGGCGCCATCGGCAACCCCTGGTTCTTCAGCCAGGTCCGAGACCTCGCCGCCGGACGCCCCCCGCGCCTGCCGGGCCTCGAAGAGCAGCGCGAGCTCATCTACCGCCATTTCCGGCTGGCCTCGGAGGCCTACGACCCCCGGCGCGGGCTCAAAATCCTGCGCCATTTCTGCCTCCAGTACGCCAAGATGCACCCCCGCCGAACGGATCTCCGGAACGCCCTGGTGGCCGTCAGGACCGAAGAGCAATGGCGAGCCGTGATCGATAGTTTTTACGGGGTTTCTTTTTATGGGATCGAACCAAATTAACTATTTCTAAATAAATAACTTAGCAAATATCTTAGGCCTTTTATTGTTTTAGGTCTCCATTTCAGACCTAAAAACGCAGGTCTAAGGCCGCCCCATAAAAGGTTTTTCTTCCTTCAATTCCCTGCTTCAGGTCCTCCTCCGCCTGAAGATGAACGGCGAATGAGCTCAGAAACCTTTACAGGCGGCACCCGATGTGATATCTAATTGAACGCTCCGAGTCGAAGGCGCTACCGCCCGGCCGGCCAGGCCCTTCGACCGACAGGGAGGAGCGGGAAACGGCTCCTCCTTCCGTGGTTGAAAAGGAGACATCGTGCGCCTCTTCTCCCGTCCCCTCCCAACGGCGTTTTCCCATCTGTTCGCCATCGGGTGGCTCGTTTCATTCACGTCCGCTATTTTCGCGGCCGGCGGCGAAAGCCGATGGCCGGCCCCAGCCCCACTGACAGGCCCGGCGCCCCGGCCGGAAAGCACCCTCATGCTGGCCACGACGACCAGCGTCGACGCCACCGGGCTCCTGAACGTCCTTGCCGACGAGTTCAAGAAAGAAACCGGCATCACCCTCAAATGGATCGCGGTCGGGACCGGAGCGGCCATCAAGCAGGCCCGGGACGGGAACGCCGATATCGTCATCGTCCATGCCCGGAAGCTCGAAGAGGAGTTCCTGAAAGAGGGCTTCGGTGTCAACCGGCGCGTCATCGCCCGCAACTACTTCATGATCGTCGGCCCGCCCGCAGACCCCGCCGGCGTCACCGGCGCCCGTGATACGCGCGAGGCCCTCGAGAGGATCAAGGCTTCCGGCTCCGCCTTCGTCAGCCGCGGCGACATGTCCGGAACGCATACCCGGGAGCTCGATCTTTGGGCCTCCGCGGGCGGCCGGCCGGACAGGAACTACCTCGAGTCCGGCCAAGGCATGGCGCAAACGCTCCAAATCGCCGCCGAGAAGCAGGCTTACGCGCTTTCCGACACGGCCACGTTCTACGGCCTGGCCGGGCTCAAGGGTCTCGTCCCCTTATGCCAACACTCCCCGGATCTCGAGAATATCTACGCCGTCATCGCCGTCAACCCGGCCCGGGTTCCCTCGGCGCGCTACGACGAGGCCATGGCCTTCATCACCTTCCTCACCTCGCCCCGCGGTCAGAAGCTGATCGGCGATTTCCGGGGCAAGGCCGGCCGGACACTCTTCGAGCCGATGGCAGGCCAGCCAGGAGTCGACCTCATCAAATGATCCTCCGGGAGCTTGTTCTCGCAATCGGGGTTTCGCTCAAGACGAGCGGCCTGGCCGCCCTTGTCGCGAGTCTCCTCGCCGTCCCAGCCGCCCTCTTCCTCGCCGGGAGGGATTTCCGTGGCAAGCGCGCCCTCCTTCTCATCAATCAGACCTGGATGGCCGCGCCCACCGTGGTCATCGGCCTCTTCTTCTACTTCCTCCTCAGCCGGACCGGTCCCCTCGGCCGGTTCGGTCTCCTCTACAGCCAGGCGGCCATGACCATCGGCCAGGTTTTCCTCATCCTACCGCTCATCACCGGCTTTTCTTATACGGCGCTCCGCCAGGTGGACCGCCGCGCCCGCCTGACCGCCCGGACCCTCGGCGCCAGCCGCCGCCAGGCTTCCTGGGCTGTTCTTCGTGAAGCCAAGTACGCCCTCCTCGTCGCGGTCCTGGCCGGGTTCGCCCGGGCCGTGTCCGAGGTCGGGATCGCCATGATGCTCGGCGGCAACATCCGGAACGCCACGCGGAACATCACGACCGCCATCGCCCTCGAAACGGCCAAGGGGGAATTCACGAACGGCGCCATCCTCGGGGCGATCCTTCTCGTCATTACCCTGGGAATAAACATCGTGGTTCAGGTCGGGCTCAGGAGCAGGGATTAGCATGCGTCAAACCGCCTACTCTCTGCTCGATATCCGGTACGTCTACCCCGATTCCCCGGCCGGGTTCGCCCTCGACCTCGCTGCCCTCCGTGTCGAGTCCGGAGAAATCCTGGCCCTCGTCGGGCCCAACGGCGCCGGCAAGACGACGTTCCTAATGATCATGGCATTCCTCATCAAGCCGGCTCAAGGGAGGCTCGAGTTCTTCGATGAGGCCGTCTGGGCCGACGAGCGCCGGGTCCTCGTGGCGCGCCGCAAATCGGTTCTCGTGACCCATCACCCTTATCTTTTCAAAGGCACGATCTTCGACAACATCGCCTTCGGCCTCAGGGTCCGCGGCATCCCTGAACCGGAATGGCCTGGCCGTGCACGCCGCGCCCTGGATCTCGTCGAACTCGGCGGCTGGGGCGCGAAAACCACGGCCGGCCTGAGCGCCGGCCAGGCCCAGCGGGTGGCGCTGGCCCGGGCGATCGCCCTCGAACCCAAGGCGCTTCTCCTCGACGAGCCGACGGCCAATATCGAGGCCGGCCTGGCCCTGCGGATCGAAGCCGTCATCCGGGAGATCAGTCGCGAGACCGGGACGACGGTCGTTTTTTCGAGCCACAATTTCTCCCAGGCCTCCCGGCTGGCCGACGGAATCATCTACCTCTCCGAGGGGAAGCGTGTCCCCTTCAGCCACGAAAATTGCTTCAGCGGGACGTCCGAATCGGACGGGCGGCAAGGCTGGATCGAGCCGCGGCCCGGGGCCCGGATCGTTTTCCCGGGCCGGGCGAGCGGCCACGTCACTTGCGTTATCGATCCGGCCGACATCGAGCTTTTCGGGGCCGACGACCCCCGGGCCGTCGCGGTCGGGCCGAACGCTTTCGGCGGCCGGGTCACCCGCCTGGAGACAACCGAAGCGGACTCCGCCCTAGTCAGGGTCAGCGGCGACCTGACGTTCAGGGTCACCCTCCCCTTGCGGGAGGTCGAGTCCCGCGGGATTTCGCTTTCCCGCCGCGTTCTGATAAAATTCAAGCCCGAAGACGTCGAGATCATCGGTTCGGAACCATCTGAGAAACGTCATGATTGATTACCGGAGGGCCCTTCGCGAGGTCGTGGCCAAGGCAAAACCTCTGGGGCCGGAATCCGTCCCTCTCGCGGACGCGTTGGGCAGGACCCTGGCCCGCGGCATCCGGGCCCGGGAGCCCCTTCCCCCTTTCTCCAAGGCGACGATGGACGGCTACGCCGTCAGAGCGGCCGACACCCGTCCGGCGAAGAGCCCCGTCGAGCTCGCGGTGGTCGAGGACCTTCCCGCCGGGCGTGTCAGCCGCAGGGCCATCGGCCCGGGCCAGGCGGTCCGGATCATGACCGGCGCGCCACTGCCGAAGGGGGCCGACGCGGTGGTCATGGTCGAGGACACGGAGAGGACGGAAGGCGGCGTGCGCATCCTCAACGCCGTAAGGCCGGGCGACAACATCGGCGAGGCCGGCGAAGATGTCCGGAAGGGAGAACTCGTCCTGAATAAAGGGGCCGACATAGGCCCAGCCGAAGTCGGCATGCTGGCCGCCCTGGGAGTCGCTTCGGTGCCCGTCGCGCGCCGACCCGTGGTCGCCATCATCGCCACGGGCGACGAGATCGTCGAACCCGGCCGGCGAACCCGGTCCGGGCAGATCCGGAATTCGAACGGCCACGCGCTCCGGGCCATGGCCCTCCAGGCCGGCGCGAGAGCCGATTATCTCGGCATCGCACGCGACCGGAACGCCTCGCTGAAGCGCAAGATCGGGAAGGCCCGGAGGGCCGACATCCTCGTTCTTTCGGGCGGCGTATCCGTCGGGGACTATGACCTCGTCAAAAACGAGCTCCGAGACATGGGGGTCCGGCCCGTCTTTTGGCGTGTCCGGATCAAGCCGGGAAAGCCGGTCTTTTTCGGCCTGCACGGACGCCAGCTCGTTTTCGGCCTGCCGGGGAACCCGACGAGCGCCATGGTGACGTTCCACCTTTTCGTCAGGCCGGCCATCGACAAAACGCTGGGGCGGAAGGCCCCCGGACTGCGCGCCGGGAAGGCCCTTCTCGAACATGAGATCGCCCTCAAGCCCGGACGGACCCAGTTTCTCCGGGCCGTCCTCGCCGGGGATGGGCCCGAGCTCCGCGTCAACCCGTTCCCCGACCAGAAAAGCGGCGTTCTGAGGTCCATGGTCGGGAGCCGGGCCCTCATCGTCGTGCCCGCGGACGTTTCCCGGATCGAAAAGGGAAGCTCCGTGGAAGTCCTTTTCCTGGAATGACCATGGCCAAGCTCTCCCATATCGATCCCGAAGGCAAGGCGCGGATGGTCGACGTCGGCGAGAAACCCGTGACGCGCCGGGAAGCCGCGGCCTCTTGCCTGATCAAGCTCGGCCCGGCGACGCTCCGCCTGGTCCGGGCCAATAAGATCGCCAAGGGCGAGGTCCTGAACGCGGCCCGGCTGGCCGGGATTCAGGCGGCGAAGCGGACCTTCGAACTCATCCCGCTCGCCCACCCCATCCCCATCGACCGGGTCGACGTGGAAACGGAAATCCTGAAGACGGGGATCAATGTCCGTTGCCGCGTCAAGGCCGAAGCCCGGACGGGAGCGGAGATGGAAGCTCTGACCGGGGCCGCCGTCGCCGCCTTGACGATCTACGACATGGTCAAGGCCGTGGAGCGGGGCGCCGAGATCACCCGGCTCCGGCTGGATTTCAAAAGCGGCGGCCGGAGCGGGATCTTCCGGAGGGGACGATGACCGCCGGCGGGCCGCGGAGGGCCGGCCGCGCCGACGGCGCGTCCGGGACGATCGTATCCGTCAATATCAGCCGGAAGAAGGGCCAGGCCAAAACCCCCGTCCCTGAAGCGCAGATCATCGCCGGCGAAGGGATTACGGAAGACGCCCACCGGGGCTTCGGGCACCGGCAGGTTTCGTTGCTGATGATGGAGAGCATCGAGGAGCAGCAGGCGCGGGTTCCGGGAGGGCCGGGAACGGGGATCGGCCCGGGCGCATACGCCGAAAACCTGACCACCCGCGGCATCGACCTCAAGGGCCTCGAGGTCGGGTCCGGGCTTCTCATCAAGGGGGCAGGCGGGGCGATCCGCCTGAGGGTCAGCCAAATCGGGAAAGAGTGCCATACGAAGTGCGCGATCTACAAGCTCGTCGGCGATTGCATCATGCCCGGGCTCGGAATTTTCTGCGAGGTCCTCGAGGGCGGGAGGGTCAGGGCCGGAGACCGGATTGAAAGACTCTAAGGTCCTGCGCATCTCGGTCACGGACCGCTGCGACCTCCGTTGCATCTACTGCATGCCGGAATCCGGCGTCACGCTCGTCCGGCCCTCCGATCTCTTGACCTACGAGGAGATCGAGACGGTGGCCCGTGCGGCCATGGCCGCCGGCGTCAGGCGGTTCAGGGTCACGGGCGGCGAGCCGCTCGTCCGCCGGGGGGTCGAGACCCTGGTCGAAAAGCTGGCCCGCCTGGATCCCGACGACCTGGCGTTGACGACCAACGGGCTTCACCTGGGCGAAAAAACGGGCGCCCTCAAAGCGGCCGGGCTCCGCAGGGTCACAGTCAGCCTGGACACGCTCCGGAGAGACCGTTTCGAGACCATCACGAGAAGAACGGGATTCGACCTCATCTTAGAAGGAATCGAGGCGGCCCGGCGCGCCGGCCTGGCTCCCATCAAGATCAACACGGTCGTCATCCGCGGCGTCAACGATGATGAAATCGCGGATTTCGTCCGCTTCGGGGAACGGCGGGGGGTCGAGGTCAGGTTCATCGAGCTCATGCCGACGAGCGGGCTCGGCCCGGAATGCAAGGAGCTCGGGGCCTGGCGGCCGGCGCTCTTCGTCAAGGGCGAGGAAATCCGCGAGAAAATCGTCCAGGCCTTCGGCGCCCTGGAGCCCGCTCCCGGGGCGGACGGCGTCGCCAGAGTGTATCATTTGAAGTCCGGCGCCAGGATCGGGTTCATCACGCCAGTGTCGGACCCTTTTTGCCGGGGCTGTGAACGGCTGCGGCTGAGCGCGGATGGACGGCTGAAGCTCTGCCTCTTCGACAAGGAGGGGATCGATATAAAAAGGGCCCTTCGCGCGCGGCACGCGGGGGGCAATGAAATCGAGGCGCTCATCCGAACTGCCCTGCGGGACAAGGAGAAATGGGAGCGGGGCAGCCTCGACGACCTTTCGAGTGAGATGTTCAAAATCGGAGGATAACCATGAGAGTCGGCATTCTGACGATCAGCGACAAAGGGGCCCGGGGCGAGCGCGAGGACAAGAGCGGGCCGGCCATCCGGGAAATGATGGAGGCGGAGGGCGCCGAGATCGTTCAGACCAGGATTGTCCCCGACGAACCCGACCTCATCCGGGCGGCCCTCATCGAATGGTCCGACGAAGGCCTCGATCTCATCCTGACCACGGGTGGCACGGGCTTCAGCCCCCGCGATTGGACGCCGGAAGCAACGAAGGCCGTGATCGAGCGGGATACCCCGGGCATCAGCGAAGCCATCAGGCAGGCGGGCATGAAGAAGACGCCCACGGCCATGCTCAGCCGGGCCGCCGCGGGGATCCGTAAGTCTACGCTCATCATCAACCTCCCGGGCAGCGAGAAAGCCGTCCGCGAAAGCCTGGAGGCCGTCATGGACGCCCTCCCGCACGGGATCGAAATCCTGAAAGGGACGGCGGCGGAATGCGGGAAACCCCATAAAAAGGGATAGCGGGCCCGCCCTCATCAGCCTGCTCCGGTCCTGCCGGAATTCGGAAGGGCTCGTCAAGTAGGGAAGAACCTTTAGTTCTTTGGACTCGAAGCGGGGGCAAGCCGCGGGATACGGCCGCCGGAGGCTTATCCCTCCGAGAGGTCCGGCTTGAATGTCCGGCCTTTCTTTTTCTCGGAGACGTGGCGCTTGTCGGCGAGCATTTTGTCTTTGGCCCGCTTCGACCGTTTCCTTTTCTGCCGCCTGATCTTGGCGATCTGCTGTTCTTTCTCGCTCTGCTTGCCCAGGATCGCGGTTTCGATCTTGTCGGCCAGGATGCGGCGAGCCAGAAATCGGTTGAGCGCCTGGGAGCGCTCCTGCTGGCATTTGACCTCGACTCCCGAGGGCAGGTGCTTGAGGTAAACGCAGGTCGCGACCTTGTTGACGTTCTGGCCGCCGTGTCCGCCCGATCGAATGAACTTTTCGAGGATATCCTCTTCGCGGAGGCCGAGTTTCTCCATGCGCTCCGCCAAGGCTTGTTCTTTATCGGGGCTCACGCCGAACGTCGCCATCATAGGACCTCACGTTTCTCCCTCATAGTAAGGTCGTAGGCGCGAAAAGTCAAAAAAGAGCACGGAAATTAAGAAATGAGCATGGCGTCCCCGAATTCGCGAAAACGTAATTCGAGCGATTGACGACCGGGGGTGATTGGAATAAACTCGTTTTTCTGAAACGAGTTCCCACGGATATAATCGAGGAGGCCGCCATGAGGTCATTGTCCAAATTCCCCACGGTCCTTGCCGCGCTGCTTGCCGCGTCCCTTTCCGTCCAGGCCTCAACGGCGACTCAGGCTCAGGCCACGCCCGCCCAAGCCCAGACGCCTCCCGCCATCGGCCCCAGGACGATCGCCGAATTGACCGAGTACGCCGCCACGTCCACCTACGCCGAGGTGATGTCTTTCGTCCGCGAGCTGCAGAAGCTCAGCCCGTATGTTCATGTCGAATGGATCTGCGTGTCCGCCGAGGGGAAGCCCGTGCCTCTCCTCGTCATCGGGAAGCCGGCGCCGCTCGAGCCCCTGGCGCTTCACGCCGACAAAAAGCTCGTCGTTTACATCCAGGCCAACATCCATGCCGGCGAGGTCGAAGGGAAGGAAGCCTCGCTGATGCTCGCCCGCGACATCCTCCTCGACCCCAAGTTCCCGTACCTCGACAAAATCGTCCTCCTCATCGCGCCCATCTTCAACGCCGACGGGAACGACAAGATGAGCCCGGACAACCGCCGCGGCCAGAACGGTCCGGAAAAAGCCGGGGTCCGCCAGAACGGCATGAATCTCGACCTCAACCGCGACGCCATGAAGCTCGAGAGCCCCGAAATGCAGGGCCTCGTCCGGAACGTCCTCGTCCGCTGGGACCCGATCCTTCTCGTCGACTGCCACACGACCGACGGCTCTTACCATGAGGAGCCGGTGACCTATTCCTGGCCCCTCTGCCCGAACGGCGACGCGTCCATCATCAAGTACATGCGGGACAAGATGCTGCCCGCGGTGGCCGCGACCCTCGACAAGAAATACCACACGCTCTCCGTCCCCTACGGCGACCCGCGCGATTTCCGCGATATGGAAAAAGGTTGGCAGACCTTCGGCCATCAGCCGCGTTACGTGACGAATTATGTCGGCCTCCGGAACCGCCTGTCCATCCTCGACGAAAACTACAACTACGCCGATTTCAAGACTCGGGTCCTCGGTTGCTACAGCCTGCTCAAATCCATTCTCGATTACTGCCAGACGCACACCGAGGAGCTGACCCGACTCGTGGCGGACGCCGACCAGAGGACGGTCCAAAGGGGCCTGGCTCCCCGCGAGACCGATACCTTCGGGCTGGACATCGACGTCCAGGCCCTTTCTGAAAAGGTCACGATCCGGGGGTACGAGACGGAGGTCACGCCCCGCGAAGGCAGCCCCTTCCCCGAGATCAAGAGAACGGACCGCAAGAAAACCTACGTCATGCCCTACTTCGCCGACTTCGTCCCGAAACGGACCGTCCGGCTGCCGTACGCTTACCTCCTCCCGCTATCCGATGAGGAGGTCCTGGTCAATCTCAAGGGCCACGGGCTGGCGGTCGAAAAACTGACGGAGTCCGCGACCCTCGAGGTCGAGGCCTTCCGCCTGAAGGAGGTCAAGGGGGCCGACCGCCTTTACCAGGGCCACCGCACGAACCAGGTCAAGGGCGAATACGCGGTCGAAAAAAGGGAATTCCCCAAAGGGACGCTCGTCGTCCGCATGGCCCAGCCGCTGGGGAATCTCGCGGCCTATCTCCTCGAGCCGGAAAGCGACGACGGTCTGCTCGTCTGGAACGTGTTCGACAAGCACATCGCCAGCCAGTGGGGACGCGGGTTCCAGACGTATCCGGTTTACAAGCTGTACACCCCTCAGAATCTGGCCGCCGACGGCCTCGACTAATTACTTCTTCTTCTTCTTGGCCGAGGCCAGGAACTTGCCGCAGTTCTCGCAGACGTAGATGTCGTTCGAGCCTTCGATGGCCGAGGACATCTGCGTCGAGATGTTGATGTTGCAGCTCTGGCAGACGCCCTCGACGGCATCGGCGACGGCGAACCCGTAACGCTCCATCAGGCGGTCGAAGCGCCCGACGAGGTCGCGGTCGAGCTCGTCCCGGATCATGGACGCCTGCTTGCCGAGCTCTTTCTGCTGCTCCTTGGAGGCCCTTTTCCGCTTGATCTCGATCTCCTGAAGCTTGCGCAGGAGTCCGGCCCGGCTGACGATTTTCTCCTCGTGGACGAACTTGAACTCGATCTGGGAGAGGATCCCGTAGAGCTCGGACTTGTCCTTGGCCTCGGAGATTCGGTGCCGGTTGTCGGGCCGGATCAGGAAGCGCGCCAGCCCGGCGAAGAGATGGTTGAAGAGGCCCGGGATGGACGGGTTCCAGACGACCAAGATGATGAGATGGACCTTCTGGCCGTCGTGAGCCTCGAAGTCGATCCCCTTCTCCGAGCGCCCGACGGCGACGGCGATCTCGCCGCCCGTATCGACGCGGGCGTGGGGAAGCGCGACCCCGGAGCCGATGGCCGTGGACACGAGGTTCTCCCGGTCGATGATCCGGGTCAGAATGAGCTTCTTGTTGTCGATGAGCTTCTGCTTGGCCAGGACGTCCAGGAGCTCCTCGATGGCCTCGACCTTGTCCTTACTTTTGAGGTCGAAGATGACCTGAGAGGGTTTGAGATAATCGGAAAAAAAAGAACTTTTGGGAAGACTCTTGATCTCCATTTTGAAATCATTTTAGCACAGCGTCGCCCAAATGCCAACCGAATTTCTCCCGGACGGCCGAGGGAAAATGGGGACGGTCCTGTTTTTCCATCAGCACTTAAGCCGAATCCCCCTTCAATCATCCAGGGAAAACCAGGACCGTCCCCATTTTTGAAGGCCAACCCCGGCTTTTGGCGATTTTTCCCGCCCTACCGGAATGTTTTCTCCGGCATCCCGGGCAGGAGCAAAAAAATGTCCTTGTAAGAGTTCCTGATTTGGTCGATTTTGGCTGGCGCGTCGCCTTCAAGCCGGATGGGGAGGTGCGTCAAGGCGATGTGGTCAGGCTTGAGGACCTCCTGGAGGAATCGGGCGCGATTGGGTTCCAGAGGGAACCAGAAATGGACCAGGGCCAGGTCGACCGGAGCCACGCCCAGCCCGAAATCGCGATATTCATCGACATTCCCCGGCGAGTCCCCCTCGTGGAAAATGCGCCAGCCGTCGATCTCGAAGAGAAACATGACATTCATGGGGGATTCTTGCTGGCCGTGCAACGTGCGGAACGCCGTGACGGACACCCGTTTCAGGTCTCTCTTTGCTTTTTCTCCGACATTGAGCTCGAGTGAAATAACGCGAGGTTCGAGCCTA
The DNA here is from genome assembly GCA_049513915.1 of Candidatus Aminicenantales bacterium. Taxonomy (GTDB): domain Bacteria; phylum Acidobacteriota; class Aminicenantia; order Aminicenantales; family Saccharicenantaceae; genus DATKJS01. The sequence goes on from JBEKVN010000024.1 coordinate 32,452, forward strand.
GCCCAGTCGGTCGCCGCCTTCCGCAATTCCGCCACCGCATCAGCAGGGGCCAGCAAAACAGGCCCGGAAGTCCTTTCCATGTAGCGAGCGGCCAAAACCGCGTCGAAATGGTCGGGGTGGTTGTGGGTGACAAGCAGCACGTCCACCCCGTCAAAGGGAGCCTCTCCCCTCATAATCTTATCGAGGACGTCCGGAGAGGGCGCCCGGTATGCCTGATTGGGCTTATCGAAAAGGGCGTCGATCAGGACCTTGGCATCTCCGGAAGAGACGAGAATCCCTTCGTTGGCGACATAATCGAGGACGAGCGGCTCCCGCCGGACGGTTTGGCCGGCGTGCCGGGGATCCGCCCCCCGCGTGGCTTGTCCGGAAATGAAGCCCACGATCATCATCGACGTTACGAAACCCCCGAGGCGCCTTAACCCGTCCGGCCATGTTGCCACGAGAAACCTCCTGAAAACGTGCCCGCTTAATTCTTCGCCGCATCCCGGAGAGATGACCGAAAGGAAAGTCCGCTTTTTCATTTTTTTTGGGGCTTACCGCTTGAACGAGCTGGTGGGGAGGAACTGCGGCAGGGCCTCGCGCTCCTCCAGGATTGAGATGATCCCCTGGGCCCAGCGGATGATCTGCAGGGTCCCCCGGAGGTCCCAATCGGGCTGGATCTCGTCGGTGACCTTGTGGTATTTCGTTTTCCGGTAATCCTCGAATTTCCGCTGGACGAGGCCCTTGTCCGGTCCCTTGGAGACGATCCCCTGGCTGAGCCAAACGCCCGGGATGCCGACTTTGACGAAGCTCAACTGGTCCGACCGGAAGAAAAACCCCAGCTCTCCGTTCCGCTCGGGGATATAGCGGAGCCCCATTTTTTCCGCGGCCTCCCGGCAGACGCCGTCGAGTTCGGAGTGCCTGGCCCCGATCGCGAAAACGTCCTCGGTCTCGCCCCAGACGTTGGTCATTTCGAAGTTGATGTCGGCGACCGCCGAGCCGGCCGGGAACGGCAGATGGCGCGAGAAGTAATCCGAACCGAGAAGGAGCTTCTCCTCGCCCGTGACCCCGACGAAGCAGAGATCGTCCTTGAGGAGCTCCGGCCTCTGGGCATAGTACCCCGCAAGGGCCAGCATGGACGCCGAGGCGGAGCAGTTGTCGACGGCCCCGTTGTAGATTTGGTCGCCCTGAAGGGTCTCGTCCTTGCCGAAATGGTCGTAGTGCGCCGAGACGATGATCATCTGGTTCCGGGCGCCCAAGCCCTTGGCCCGGACGATGCCCGCGACGTTCGTGCCTTCGACCGTGCGATAGACAGGCTTCTGGCGGACGGTGACGGTCAGGCCGAGGGGCACGGGCGTGAATTCCGGGGTTTCGGCCTTGGCCAGGAGCGCCCGGCGGTCGGCCTTGACGGCCGCAAAGACCTTGTCGGCCGTTTCGCCGCTGACCCATCCCTCGAAGAAAAGGCCCGGCTTCTTGTCGGGCAGGAAGAAGCTCTCCGTGCCCCAGGAGTTCCGGAGAACGTCCCAGCCGTAGGCCGCGCCCCCCGTGTTGTGGATGATGAGGACCCCGGCGGCGCCGAGCTCGGCGGCCTTTTCAAACTTATACGTCCACCGCCCGTAGTAGGTCAGGTCCTCGCCGTCGAAAATCCCGCCCGGCCTGTTCCCCGGCTCGTTGATCTCGGCGAGGAGGACCTTCCCCTTGAGGTCGATGCCCTTGATGTCGTCCCAGTTCCGCTCCGGCGCCTGGATCATGTAGCCGCAATAGACGAGCTCTCCGGAAACCTCGGCCGGCGAATCTTCCCGTTCCGACCTGACCAGGAAATCATCGAAGAGGACGGGCGCGATCTTGGCCGCCGGAGAGCCGGTCGCGAGCGATGCCAGGGGATCGTGCTTGACCGCGCGCAGCGGGAACGTCTGACGGTAGCTCGAGCCGAAGGCCGGCTCGAGGCCGAAGGTCCTGAAGTAATCCTCCTGGTAGCGCGCCGCGAGCTCGATGCCCGGGGTTCCCAGGCCCCGGCCTTCGAGGCGGTCGTCCGAGAGGTTGCGGATGTGCGTCTCGATCTCCTGGACCGTGACTTGCACGGCCTGGTTTCTCGACCCCTGGCAGGACCAAAGGGCAAGACCGGCGGCGAAAACAAAGGCGAAAGCGGCTCGGCGGAATTTCATGCTCCCTCCTGGACCAAGGCCGGCCGGCCTGGAATTTGCGGGCCCGCCGGCGGACATTTCCATGCGCAGGGCCTCATGATAGCATAAGGGCGGGAAGCATACGACCTCCGGGCGGAAAATTGCTTTTCGGGACGCGTTTAGATAGACTGAAACTCAACCGACTTACGTCCAGGGAATGATCTTGGGTCCTTCAGAAGGCGGCGGCCCGGCCAATCTCCACGTGGGAACGTCGGGGTGGAGCTACCCGGGCTGGCGGGGAAGGTTCTATCCGGCCGGACTTGCTTCCAAGGGCTGGCTCCCCTATTATTCCGAAGCCTTCGACACGGTCGAAGTCAACATGACCTTTTACCGGCTGCCGAAGCCCGATGATTTCAAGAAGTGGTCCGACCTGACCCCTCCGGGCTTCACGTTCACCCTCAAGGCCAACCGCCAAATCACCCATACGAAAAGACTGAAGGACGTCGGGCACGAGGTGAGCTATTTCTACCACCTCGCCGGGAACCTGGGTGAAAAACTGGGCTGCATCCTCTATCAATTGCCTCCGGCCATCGTCAGGAACGACCAGCTCCTCCGCGATTTCCTGGCCGTCCTTTCCCCGGAGTTCAAGAATGTCGTCGAGTTCCGCGATCCGAGCTGGTACGCGCCGGACGTCTACGAGATCCTGAGGTCCCAGGGGGCGATTTTCTGCATCGTTTCCTCGACCAAGGTTCCCGCCGACGCCGTCCGGACCTCGGACACGGCCTACTTCCGCTTCCACGGCTTGACGGGCGGTTACCGGCACGACTACTCGGAGGCCGAACTCGGCGAATGGGCGGGCGTCGTCCGGGCCACGGGCGCCACCGAGACTTTCGCTTATTTCAATAACGATTACCAGGCCGCCGCCGTCCGGAACGCCGTCCGGCTCCGGGAGCTCCTGAAACCTGCCGCGAACGGATTGACCGGGAAAGCTCTTTGGCCTAACATAACAGGGCCGGGCGGCACCCGGACGAAAGGAGCACGTCATGTCAACATCCCATAGATTCCTGGTCGTCCTTCTCGGCGCGGGCCTCATCCTGAGCTGCGGGTTGGCGCTTCGCGCCGGCCAAGCCCAGCCGGCCAAGGCCGAGGCGCCGATCCTCGTCACCTCCTGCGGGCAAAGCATGGGCGCGACCCAGATCAAGGTCCTATTGCAGCAAAAGCTGAAACTGCCCTTCGACTTCGAACCGCTGGCCACTCCCTCGACCCTCCAGGCCAAAGCCCAAGCCGGCACTCCCTACAAATCCATGATCATCGTCATGGGAGCCAGCCTTAAAGGCATGGGCGCGGCCGGGATATCGATCGATGACGAGCTCGCCCGCGCCGCGGCCCTGATCGCCGAGGCCCGCAAGGAAGGCGTGACGATCATCGGCGCTCACGTCGGCGGCCTGAAGAACCGGGCCCAGGGGGCCGCGGCCGGCGATACCACCGATGAACAGAGCATCGACGCCGTGGGTCCCAACTCGAACATCCTTCTGGTCTGCAAGGAAGGGAACGCGGACGGCCGGTTCACGACGATCTCCAAGGGCAAGAACATCCCCCTGATCGAGGCCGAAAAGCTCTTGGATCTCGTGCCCGCGTTGGAGAAGTTGTACGGCAAGTAAAGGCCGAGGTCGCCGGCTCACCTTTTCTTGATTTCGACCAGGCCGAGCTTGGCCTGAACGTTCACCCACTCCTCGACGTCCTTGAGGCTAATCGGCTCGAACTCGGCGGAGGCCGCGTCCCGGATGTCCAGAATCGAGCGCGTGTTGTCGATGAAATTGCGGAGTTCCTCCTCGGCCATCATGATGGGCAAGGGCGGCTCGTACTTGAGCTTCTGAAATTCCCCGCGCATCTCCCACATCTGAATCATCCCGCCCATCTTCTTTGTCCGGACGGGGACGAGTTGACCGCACCGGATTTCGTCCGCCGTAAGGGCCGGTTTCTCGAGCTTGACATTCAACCCAAGGCAGCGTGAAGCGTAGAGGTCATCGATCCCCTTGGCATAAATTGCCCTCAGCCCGTCGAGAGCCGCCAGTCGGCTCTGGAGTCCGACCTCGGCGCCTCTGTCGCCCTTGACGAAAAACCGGGCGGAGGCCAGGGCGGCCTTTTCTCTGAGGAAGGCCTGGCTGATCACGACTCTGGCTTCCTTGGCCTGGACATGGATGGTTTTCGGGTCGCCGGCGCCGAGGAGCCGCTCGGCTTTGGCCTTGTCCCGGCCCAGGCGGCCCATCTGGCGCGAGGCCACCTCCCCCAGCATCCGTTCCGCTTCGGCGGGACCGGCGTTGGCCAGGAAAACGGCGGCGGCCGTGGAAATCGCCACGACCCGCTTGAACTGGGTCGCGTCGGATTTATCGACCGTGTCGCCGCTCGTGTGGTACCACTGGTCGGGCCAGACGATCATCAGGACGGCCGGGATGCGGATGCTGCCGTCGATGAACACGTCGTGGTCGCTCCCCCCCGAGTAATCCTCGATTTGGTAATAGAACGGATCGCGGGAGCCCGTCGGCGCGAGGATCCCGCCCGTCCTCCAGTTCGCTTCCTGGGCGGCTTTCTGGGAATCCCCCATCCACTCGTAGCACGAGGCCATGACGTCGTTGAGATACGTCGGAAGCGACCAGGGGGTCTGGTGGAGCCGCATGTAGCTCAGGTTCTTGATAAGCCCCTCCCCGACCATGTCGAGGTTGATATCGGCGAACATCTTTTTGGTGATGTCCGGGTACTTCTCGAGGTAGGCGGCCGTTCCCGAGATCTCGGGGACGAACAGGAAGCGGACGGAGCGCTTGAGAGGGGGGATCTTGCCGTCGTTCACCAACTTGCGGAGGACGCGGGCCGTTTCCAGGATGGCCGTGCAGCCGGAGATATTATCGTTGGCACCCTGCTTGGCCCAGCCCTCAAAGAGGTGGGCCGTGAATACGAGCTCTTCGTCGGGGTACTGCGTCCCTTTGATGAAGCCGACCGTCATCTGGTCCTTGTAGTTCGGGACCTGCTGGGTCTTGACCACCGCCCGGACGACGACCTTCTGGCCGCGCTCGAGGGCGTCGCGGAGGTCCTGACCCTGCCGCTGGGAGACCATGAAACCGAACGTGGGCTTGTCCTTGTCTTCGAGGCGAAGTCCGCTCCAGCCGACCTCGTCCCGGTCGAACTCGGGATGGCTCGAGGACCAGCCGATAAGCCCGGCGGCGCCGAATTTCTCGACCCCCAGGCGGCGGGCCATGCCGGGCGAACCGTTGACAAGGAGGATCTTGCCCTCGGCCTTCTTGTCCTTGTAAAACTCCTCCCGGTTTCCGGGCCCGACATACACGAGCTCGGCCGTCGTGTCGCCCGAAACGCTGCCCGAGCAGAGACAGGCCGGGACCTCCTTGAGGTCGGCGATCTTGCGGAGCTCCGGCTGGACGATCCAGAGCTCGGCCGACTCGGCGTCCCAGGTCGTCTTCCCGCCCACCGGGAGGTCGAGGATGGCGGCATCGTCGATCCCGTACTCGCGGAGCCTGTCCAGGATGAAGGCGGTTTCAAAGTAGCCTTTCTGGTATTCCTCGGCCTTGCGGTTGCGGTTGACGCCGGCGAGATAGAGTTCGTTCTGAAGGGCGAGCTCTCCCGAGGCCTCGTTGACGATGGCCCGGAGGACATCGGGCGCGAGCAGCGTGCGGGACGGGCCGTCCTGGGCCCGGGTCGGCAGCAGGCCGGCGGCGAGCATGGCGGTCATCAGGATGATGGCGGGTCGTTTCATAGGGCCTCCTTCCATGGCGTGATGGCCTATTGTAATCCCGACCCGATTCGTTTCAAAATAAAAAGGGCGGCCCTCCGCCAGGCCGCATTTTCGCGGCCGCCGTTCTGTGATAGAATCGGAGCCGGACGAGATACCGGCAAACTCCCGAGGGAGGTCAAAGATGGTCGCAACCGAAACCGCCCGGACAGTCATCCTCATCCTTTTGGGCCTGTCGGTCCTTTGGGTCATCGTCTGCGTCGTCCGAAACGATACGGCGACCCTCGTCCGCGCCCTCATCGTCACCGTCCTCTTCGGGGTGGCATTCTACTACCTGAACCAGACCAAGCTCCCGACGCTGACCGTTAGAGGCATCAAAGAAGACCTGTTTCCTCCCAAGCCCATCCACGCCTCCTTCGAAAAGCGTACGGCTTATATCAACGGGGTGGAACGGACGATCTACAGCTTCGCCGAGCCCGGCCCCGAGCTCACGCTGAGCATGGAGGGAGGGGGAAGTAACCTGTCCATCACGGACATCGAACCCCTCAACCGCCTCCTGCGATACGTGGGACTCCCGCCGGTCAAGAGGGGCGCCCGGGAGCTGTCCGCGATCACCGGAGTCAGCCTCGACACGGACAAGTACCGGTGGGAGGACTATGCCCTGGGAATCCTGATCATCGAGCGGGGGATCTGCCGCAATGTCGCAACGACGAATACGTATCCTTGCGTCGAGACGATCACGATTATCGCGCGTTGACCGCGGGCCAGGAAACAGGTTTTGAACGCCACGACGTCCGCCGCCCTCATCCTCGCCGTCATGATCGGGGCTTATGTCATGGCCAGGGTCCTGAAGGTCTCGACGGAGCTCTCGCTCCTCGCCGCGGCCATGGCCGGCTCCCTGGCCGGGGGGAACGGCATTCCCGCCCGCCACATCGTGGAAGGGGCCTTCACCTACTTCGACATCATCCTGATCTTCGTCGCCGCCACCCTGTTCATGAACCTGCTCAAGGAGTCGGGCGGGGCGGCGTTCGCCGTCCGGGCCATCCTCCGGCGCTTCCATCGCCGGAAGGGCCTCCTGCTGGCCCTGCTGGCCATTCTGCTTCTCATCCCCGGCGCCCTGACCGGAGCGGGCAGCGTGACCGTCCTCATCCTGGGGGGCATGGTGGCCACGGTCCTGGGCACCATGGAGATCCCCAAACCGAAGGTCGCGGCCATCATCTTCGTCATCGCCGGCCTGAGCGCGGCGGCGCCGCCCATCAACCTCTGGGCCATGCTCACGGCCGCCGGGGTCAACATGCCCTACGTCGGGTTCTTCCTGCCGCTCCTCGTCCCGTGCGTCATCCTGGCCCTGATGACGATTTTCATCCTCGGCGGGAAGGCCAAGCCCGTCAACCTCGAGAAGGCCCTGCGGGAGCTGCCCGAGGCCCCTCCCCGGATGAACTGGGCCAGGGTCGGCACGCCTTTCCTGGCCTTCATCGTCCTGCTCGTCGCCGGCCGCGTCTTTCCGTTCGCCTTTCCGATCCTCGGACTGCCCCTCATGTTCATGGGCTCGGCCTTGCTGGCTCTCCTGCTGTCCCCGGTGAGGCTCGATTTTCTCCGGATCTCCCGGGAGACCGTTCACCAACTCCTGCCTCTCATCGGGACGCTGACTTGCGCCGGGATCCTCGTCCAGATCATGACCCTGACCGGAGTGCGCGGGCTCATCGCCATCACGACGGTCACCCTTCCGGTGACGGTCGTTTTCCTGACGCTCTGGCTGACCCTGCCCGTCTCGGAAACGGTCCTGATGTGGGGCTCGGCGCCGGTCCTGGGGGTCCCCCTCGTCCTTTTCTTCAATACGATCGGGCTCAATCCCATCGTGGCCCTGGCCGGGATGACCATCATCTGGCCTCTCGGAGACGCCATCCCGCCGACCGCCATCATCGGCCGGCTGACGGTGGCCACCGTGGGCATGAAGGAGCCTTATATCAAGTTCCTCAGGCACTGTCTGGTTCCGGCGCTTCTCATCGCGATCGTCGGAACCCTGATGGTCGTTTTCAGCAAGAAGCTGGCCTTTTTGACGCTCTTTTAGCCATACCCTCGGCCGGCAGGCCGAGGGTATGAATGGGAGATAAAGCCTCGCGAGGCGAAAGACGATGATTGTCACGGTTCTCTATTATGTGCTGACGGCTTATGTCGCCGTCCTGCTCGTCTGGAATTTCATCAGGAGGAAAAGATGGCAGGAGGAGGTCCTCTACCTGGTCGTCCTCATCCCGTTTCTCCTGAGGCTTCTCCGCTTGAAGTGAGGCGCAGGGGTCAAGAAAAATGAAGATGCGGAAAATCGCGATCGCAGCCCTCGGGGCGGCCCTGGCAGCTTTCGCCGGCCTGAGCTTTTATCGAAGCCGGCACCTCGGGGAGCCGGTTGTGCCCGGCCCGAGCGTCGCCAAGGTGGCCAAACTCGGCGACTATTTCCCCGGCATCCGGGGGAGCGTCAACGACGCCAACGTTTACGTCCTCGAAGGAAAGGAGGCGGGCGGGTCGGTTCTCGTCCTGGGCGGCACGCATCCCGAGGAGCCGGCGGGCCGCCTCACGGCCTGGATCCTGGCGGAAGACGCCGTCCTGGCCAAGGGCCGGCTCTTCGTCATCCTCTCGGCCAACCGAAGCGCCTCGACGGCGACGCGGCTGGGCGGCGCCTATCCCCCGGACTTCACCATCCCGACATCCTGGGGCGGCCAGGAATTCCGGATGGGCGACCGGTGGTCAAACCCTCTCGACCAATGGCCGGACCCCGAGGTCTATATCCACTTTCCGACGCGTCAGCAGCTAGCCTACATGGACATCCGGAACCTCAACCGGGCTTTCCCCGGAAGGCCGGACGGGACGTTGACGGAGAAGACCTGCTTCGCCATCATGGAGCTTATCCGGAAGGAGAAGATCGACATTGAGATCGACCTCCACGAGGCCGAGCTCCAGTATCCCGTGATCAGCACCATCGTCGCCCACCAGAAAGGGGCCGACCTGGCGGCCATGGCCTCCATGATGATCAGCAGCAACGATGGATTCCCGATCGGGGTCGAGTCCTCGCCTCCGGCCCTCCGCGGGCTGTCTCATCGCGAGGTCGGCGACCATAGCGGCGCCATTTCGCTCCTCCTCGAAGCGCCGGAGCCCTTTCTTGACGCCACCCGCGGCCGGACCGACCGGGAACTTCTCCTCACGGGAAAAGACGAGTTCATCGTCCGGGCGGGAAAGCGGGGTCTCCTTTTCGAAAAAATCGACGAGAAGGGCTGGCCCATCGACGTCCGCGTCGGCCGGCACTGCACGACCATCCTCGAGATCCTGGACGTTTGGTCCGGAGACAACCCGGCCAAGGCGGTCGTGGTAAGCGGTGTTCCGAAGTACGCCGAGGTCATCAAGAACGGGACCGGCGCCTACCTCAAGAACCCCAAAGCCGCGGATCCCGCCAAGATCATCTACGAATAAGAAAGCCCGACCGACTGGTTTTCCCTATGGGCGGGCAGGAAGGCTGGTGTTCCAAATATCGGCCTCAAGTTGCAGAGAGCCGTCGGCCGTTTTTCTCCAGATCACCAGGTACTTGCCGGCATCTTCCCAAGCTGTTTTTCCCTCGGGCCAGATCTTGAGGGTGTAGGTGCCGATTTCGCGGATCCGATCTCCATGGACATCGACCTCCGCGGAGGTGAGCACGGCATCCTTGATCCCCATTTCCAGGCCCGTCCGCCAGAAGGCTTCGATATTATCCCGTCCGTTGATCATGTCCTGATGCGGCGGCAGAAGGAAGGCGTTGTCGCTGTACAAAGCGGCGATGTCCGCGGCCTTGCCCAGCCGGACGGCGTCTCGGAACTTCGTGTTCGCGGCTTCGACGGCCCGGCGGGCCAAGGCGATTTTCCCAAGGCCCCCCCTTTTTCCGGGCAGAAGCGACTTCGCAGCGACGGCTCCGATAAGAAAGAAGGATGAGACTTTCGTGAATGTCGAGAATTTCATGGGCTGTCCCTCCCGCCGAAGATATTCGAAGTCCTGGGCCCGAGTCCAGTCCCCTTACCATAGCATTTTACTCCATTCTTAGTATTTTTCCCCGTCCGCGCGGGAAATCCAGGCACGGCCAGGCCGGGCACGGCGCCTGAGCATGCTTCGGGCGGCGATGGCGATTAGAATAATATAGATGGCGGAGGCCAGGATGAAGGCCTTACCGGGCTTCCCTGCCCGTTGATCCAACCCGCCCTCGCCGGGCCCGGGCAAAGGCTTGGGGTTCCAGGGGAGCCCATAGCGCTCCGCAAGCCGCCTGAGGTTAAGGAGGTGGATCACGGGGACCCTCCTGGCCGCCATCGCCTGAAGAACGCCCCTCTCCTCGAGAGGCGGCACGAAGACATCCCGCACGAGCCCCGGCTGAAGTTTCAGGACCTCCGGGTTCGTGCCGATGTTGGCCCAGCTGCCCCCGATGTTGACGAAGGCCTTGACCGGCCGCCCGCCGGCGGCCGCATCGTAGAGCCTCAGCCGCTCTTCGACGTTCGCCCGCAGGCCGGATTTTTCGAGGAACGGCACGCCGCTCCCCTTGATCCTGGCCCGCAGGAGATCGCGCGCTTCCGGGGTCATGTCCCGCCCCAGATCCTCGTCCCCGCCCATGGCGAGAGCGATGGGGGTAATGTCCAGCAAACCGGACGTTCGAAGGCATTCCTCCATGTCCAGCCAGTTGAAGGCGGGGATATTGGCCCCCCACTCCGAAGCTCCCAGGGAGGAGATGACGAGCGGACGGAGCTCCATAACTCTGGCGGCGGAGAGCGTGGCGACGATGAGCGCCGGGAACGAACTCGACGCGCCGACGGCGACCACATCCCCTTCCCGGGCGCCGGCCTCACGAAAAAGGCGGACCATCAAGCCCGCGAAATTCGGGTTGGTCGAGGTCCTCTTGGCCGCGAGGTTCCCGAGGGACGTCGTGATGGGCGAGGTCTCGAGACCGATGAGCCCGGTCCGGTTCGGGTCGGATTTTTCGTCGACCGGGACTCCGCTCCGCGCGCGGCAATCCCGGATCGCGGCTTCGGCCCGGGCCATAAGCCGGGCCGCCTCGATCATTCCTTTCCGTATGGAGGGCTGCCGCCCGGTTCCGAAAAAGACGAGGAAGATGTAGGCCAGGCTGACGGCGGCCGCGGCATACACGGAAGCGAAAGTGTTCTCTGAGCGGTGTCTCTTCATGATCTACAGCAGAGAAACGAGATGGACGACGGCGAAAGTCAGGGCGGAAACCGTGACGGTCGAAGCGAGCGTCGGCAGGAGTTTCTGGCGGACGAGATTCGAGGCCAGGATCCCGGGAATCACCCAACCGATGACGCGGAGCTCGAGCGGCGCCTCGAACAGCCGCGGCAGCGCCAGGAACCAGGCCTGGGAGAAAAACGCGCCGGCCAGGACCATCAGGACGAACCGCCGCCGGCCGAACAGGATCAAACGGCCGGCGAGAAACCGGTAAATCAGCACCGTTAAAAGCGCCGCCGCAAGGGTGGCGAGGACTCTTAGGGGTTGGCCGAGATAAAGGGCGATGTACCCGGGAACGATGATCCCGCCGGGCGAAACATCCGTCGTTTCGGCCCAAAAGAGGGCGAGGAGAAGCCCGACAAGAAGTGTTTCAACGACCAAGGAGCCTCCCCACGTCCTCCCAGTAGCTGACGATCCTTTCGCCCGGGCCGACGATATTTCCGAGGCCGACGACGAGGTGTTCGCGAGCTTCCGGGGCGACCATTTTATCCATCAGGTCCTCCGGGAGCGGGTTCGCGAAGAACGAAAATTTCGTGATCCCGGGGCCGACGGCCCCGCGCAGCTTCCTGGCCGCGGCCCGGGCCGGACCGCCCACGACGGCCACGCGCTCGAATTCCCCGAAGAACCCGGCCCCCGCGGCCTGGACCCACTGGAGCGTCCGGTCGCCCCGGTCTTCGCGCAGACAGAGGAGACCGACGAGGGGCCTCGGCTTCGTCGGGAGCATGGTTTTGATCTGCTCGAGGGCCGCGGCGGAGGATTCGGGGTCGTTGGCGGCGAACGCGCTCGCGCAGATCGCCGTCCGGGGCGGCGTCCCGAACGCCACCGTCCACAGCCGCAGGCCGCCGAAATCCGGCAGCGCCCGGCTCATCGCGCCGAGCGCCCGGCCGCGCTCGACGCCCAGAGACTCGAGGACGGCCAGGGCCAGGCGGACGTTGGGTTCGAACTCTCCAAACGGGATCGCCGCGCCATCTTCGATTTTATCTGACACAGGCTTGAGCCGCGCGCCGAGCCGGCCGGCCGCTTCTTCGAAGACGGGACGGGATTCCTCCGCGGGGAAAAAAACCGGGGCGCTCTCGGGGAAGGCGGCGGAGAGCGTTCGGGCGATGTCCTCCCTACTCCGGCCCATGGCGTCCACATGATCGAGCCGGACGTTTGTCAGGGCCAGGACCCCGGGACGGAGAATCCGCCGGGATTCCGTAAAGAGGCATTCCTCGCCGACGCTCATCATCTCGGTGACGAGGGCGTCGGCTTTGAGCCCGGCCGCCAGGCCGGCCAGCCGGACCTGTTCGCGGATCGAAGGCGGCCCGCCCCGCCTCGGAAACCCCCGCTCGGTCCCGTCGGGGAGGATCAGAGCGGGACGCGAGCCCGTCGTTTTGGCCAGGACCCTGGCGCCCGATTCGCGCAGCCCGGCCGCGATGAGCCGCGTCACGCCGGATTTGCCGCGCGTCCCCGCGACGGCGACCCGGAGAGGGACCCGCCGCAGGGCCCGCCGCAGCCTCAGGCTCTCCCCGGCAAGGTATAGCAGAAAGGCCACGAGGCAGGCGGAGATGACGAGAAGCTCTTTCGTGGCACGACTCCCGCGTGACTATTATATCCATAAATCCGGCTGAGGAAAGCACGGCTTCCCGCCCGAGGGCGATTGCCCTGCTGTGACACTTGAGCTAGAATGGGAAAATCCGGGAGGACGGGCATGAAAAAAAAGATCGAAATTGGCCTGATCGTCGCCCTGGTGGTCGCCATCGCGGGGTTCGCCGTTCTTTCGAAGCCGGCTCCCGCGCCCGCCGGGATCCAGCCGGCCCATAAGGCCGCCGACGCCGCTGCGGCGCCCGAAATCACCCTCCGGAACGTCACGGACCGGACGATCACCTACAAGATCTACCCCGTACGCCGCCCGGAGTCCCTTCAGACCAAGGAGATCGCTCCCAACGCCATCGACCGCTACAAGACCAACGAGACGATGGCCATCGAGTTCAACACCGGGGCGAAGGAGGTGATTTATTCGCTCGACCCGGGAAAACCCTATTCCTTCCGCTCTGACTTGGGGTCGGCCATCGACCTTTACCTCGGCGCCCACGGACGCGCCGACGCCGCGGACCTTGCGCCCTACGTCCCGTCGCCCTCGGCCGTCGTGGACAAGATGCTCGAGCTCGCCCAGGTCACCCGGCAGGACGTGCTCTACGACATCGGCTGCGGCGACGGCCGGATCGTGATCGCCGCCGCCCGCAAATACGGAGCGGCAGGGGTGGGCATCGACATCGACAAGGGTATGGTCGAAACCTCCAGGAAAAACGCCAAGGTCGCCGGCGTCGAGCGGTTCGTCAAGTTCATCTGCATGGACGCGACCAAGGCCGATGTCTCGGCCGCCACGGTCGTGACGCTTTACCTCCTCCCGGAATCCAACGCCCTCCTCCGGCCCATTTTCGAAAAGCAGCTGCGGCCGGGGACGCGGGTCGTCTCCCACAACTACGCCATTCCCGGATGGGAGCAGAAAGAAACCCAATCGGTCACCCTCAAGGACCAATACGGCACGGACCACACCATTTACGCCTACGTCCGCTAGCCGGCGGGACTCAGTATTTTTTGAAAATGCGCTTCCAGCGGGTTTTGGCCGGAAAGTGGGTCACGAAGTCCGCCAGCCGGCCGAGGACGCTTCGGTTCAGATAATAATCCGAGGTTTCAGCGTAAGACCAGTAAATGCGCCAGGGCCGGCCGATGATGTCGGCCGCGGGCAAAGGCCCCCAGACCCGGGAATCGGCGCTGACGTTGCGATTGTCCCCCATGCAGAAATAGTGGCCCGCAGGGACCCGGAAGGCGATCCCCTGTCCGGTCCGGACGGCACAGGAGCGGAATTCCGCGGGAAACTCCCTTTCCCAGAGGTCCGGATTTTCGGGCGGGAAGTTCGAGGGGACGGCGGGCCCCCCCTTGAGGAACACGTAGGGCTCGGCCAGGGGTTTGCCGTCGATGGATACCCGGTTGTCGACGATCCTGACGAGTTCGCCTGGAAGGCCGATCACCCGCTTGACGTAGATCATCCTCCCCAGGTTGCCGGCTTTGATCTCAGGGGGCGCCTTGAAGACAACGATGTCCCCCCGCCGGATGTCCCTCATCGGAAATACGAAGCGGTCCAGCAGCCCCGGAGTCAGGGCGTAGGCCGTCCGGCTGGCGAGAAGATGGTCGCCGATGAGCATGTTGTCTTCCATGGACGACGTAGGGATGGCGAATGACTGGAGCAGGAACGCGTTGAGGAATATGACCGAGATCAGGACCTCGATGAGGAGCTTGGCATTTTCGCGCAGCCATTCCCAGGCTGTGGGATGAGCGCTCCGGCCGACGGGGTCCGCGTTGTTCATCGGTTCCTTTGGGTCCGGGTTCATGTCAAACGCCTCACACGAAGTAGAGGAGCCAGCTCAGGAGGATTCCGCCGCCGACCAGGACCGCGAACGTCCGGGCCGCGTGCCGGACGATCTCCTTCTTGGTCTCGAACTTGAGAAAGGCCGTCATCACGGAAACAACCGCGGCGAAAATCAGCATCAGGGCCAGGTGGCTTTCAAGCATGGCGGATGCCTTTGGCCGTTTCAAAGGCGTGGAAGGCCGCCAGATAATTCATCAGCCCCGCCGTGACGATATAGGCCGTTCCGATGTCGAACGTCAGAGCCGAGGGGTTGCCCGCGCCCAAGCCCGCCGCCTTGGCGGCCGCGAAAAAAACGCCCGTACCCAGGCTTCCCAGAAATTTCAGGAGACTCACGAGCTGAAGGTCGGGAGGAACGCCGAGCCGCCCCTGGAGCGCTAGTCCCATGCCCAGCAGGATACCCGTCCCCCCGAGGAACACGGCCCCGCGCGCGTACTTTTTTTGAAGGAAATGGCCCAGCCCGGGCACGGCGACGGACGCGGCGAACAGGAGGTGGGGTTTAACGCGGTCAGCGAACGATCCCATTTTTCCACTCCTAGTCCATCATAACGCCGGTCCCGGAGGATTAGTTGCCGCCGGTCGCGGAGATCGCCCGGATATCACTCGGGATTTTCGATGATCCCGCCGCCGAGGACGAGCTCACCCTGGTAGAAAACGGCGGACTGCCCTGGGGTAACGGCGGAGAGGGGTTCGGCGAATTCGACGAGGGCGCGGCCGTCGCCCGCGGGGGAAATGCGGGCCCTGGCCGGCTGGCTCGTAGAGCGGATCTTGACCAGCGCGTCCAGGGAGCCCACGAACCTGTCGTACGCGATCCAGGCGGTGTCGCTCACGAAACAGGAAAGGCGATAGGTTTCACTCTCCGGCCCGACCACCAGCCTGTTTCTCCTGGCGTCGATGGCGATCACGTAAAGCGGAAACGGCGAAGACAGGCCCAGGCCCTTCCGCTGGCCGATGGTATACTTCCAGATCCCCGTGTGCTTTCCGAGGACGGTTCCCCGGCGGTCGACGATGTCCCCTTCCGTGATGGGGCCGCAGACGAGTTCGCTCAAATCGCCGCTGTAGAAGTCCTGGCTCTCCGGATGGTCGTGGACCGGGAGGCCCGCGTCGCGGGCGATTTTGCGCACCTGGCTCTTCAAGAATTGGCCCAAAGGAAACACGGCCTGCGAAAGCTGGTCCTGGGACAAGCGGTAGAGGAAATAGGACTGGTCTTTCCGCGGATCTGCGGCCGTTTTGAGGAGAAAGCGTCCCGAGGTCTCGTCAAAGGCCACGCGGGCGTAATGTCCGGTCGCGAAATGATCGAAGGCGAGGCCGGATTGCCTGGCCGCCTCGGGAAGAAGGCCGAACTTGATCAGCGGATTGCAGCGGACGCAGGGATTGGGCGTCCGGCCGGCGAGGTACTCTTCCCGGAAGTCGCGGACGATGAGGTCTTCATAATTCTCCGAACAGTCGAAAAGATAAAACGGGATGCGGAGCTCAGCGCAGACCCCGCGGGCCGCCTCGATGTCCTTCTCCTCGTCGGGACCGTAACAGGCGCTCCCGGTGACCGCCTTCGGCGCCGTCTCCCGCCAAAGCTTCATCATGATGCCGGCGACATCATTCCCGTCGTTTTTCAAGAGGAGGGCGGCGACAGAGGAATCGACCCCTCCGCTCATTCCCACGGCGATGTTCATTGGGCCGCTATTATATATCAGGAAGGATGGCTAAACCATTCGCGCCCGGCCGCGCAGGTCACAGCTGGTAGCGCTCTTCCATGATGTCCTGGAAGGTGATGACGCCCTCGAGGACGTTTTCCTCGTCGACGACGGGGACCATCAGGAACTTGTATTTCCCGAAGACCTCGGCGACGGACCGAATGTCGTCGTCCGTCCAGACCCTGACGATGTGCGTGTTCATCAGGTCCCGGACCGGGGTGTCTTTTTCGACGAGCAGCAGATGCCGGAGCGTGATGAGGCCCTTCAAACGGCCTTCGGCGTCCAGGACATAAATGTAGGCGACCGACTCCAGGGGATGAGTCGTGTTCTTAAATTCCCGGACGGCGTCGCTGACCGTCTGGTCTTCCCGGACGGAAAGGAAGTCGGTGGTCATGATGCGGCCCGCCGTCCCTTCCTTGTAGGTCAGAAGCCCCTGAAGCAATTCCCGGCTGGGTTTCTCCATTGTTTGGATGAGCTTGCGCTTCCTCTCCTCGGGCATTTCGGCGAGAAGGTCGGTGGCCTCGTCGGGTTCCATTTCCTCTAGAAGGTCCGAGGCCTTCTCCTCCGAAGCGGCCTCGATGAGAGACAGCTGGAGCTTGGGCTCGACTTCCTGGAGGGTGTCGGCCGCCGTCTCGAGGTCGAGCGCCTTGAACACCCTGTTCTGGTTTTCCCTATCCAGATCCTCCAGGATGTCCGCCAGTTCCGAGGGATGGAGGTCGTGGAGCCCGCCCGCGGCCACATTCAGCTTGAGATCGGCCCGATGGAGGTCAGAGGCCAGGGGTTGGATATATTTCCAGGACACGAGGACTTCGGGGACTTCGTATTCGAAAAACCACTTGGTCACGGCCTCGACCGGCCGCAGTAGCCCCAGGCGCCGGAGGATCCCTCTTTTCCCGATGTCGACGTGGACGAGCCTGAGGTCCTTGTTGATCACCAGGAGATGGATGTCGTTCACGCGTTCGATCTTGGCCCCCGACGTGTCCACGACTTGCTTGTCCAGGAGCTCCTCCTTGAGGAGGATATCTTCGCTCGTGACGTCCGCGGGGACGAACTTGGCCTCGGCGCCGGGGCTCAGGACGATTCCCTTGCCGGAAAAGCTCGCCACCTCGGCCCAGTCCAGGGCGAGCGTCTTCTTTCTTCCCAGCCGGACGACCAGAGCGCAGATCTTCGGGAAAGTCTCCGCGAGCCGGACTTTGAGGTCGGCCAGCCGGCCGATCCGCCAGCCCTCGGCGTTGACAACAGGACGGCCCAGGAGCTCGGAGACGTACAGGAACGACTTCGCGCCGTTGTTCTGGACGGTGATCAGGGGACCGGTCGCTTCGCGGGGCTTATCGAAGTTTTCAACGGCGTTCATGGGATCCACGGCGAATGGGCCGTTAACGCTTATAGCACGGGATCTTCCCCGTGTCAAAACGACGTCATTTCCGGGCCGCGAACGAGATGATCTGGGAGACGAGGAGGGCGACCGTAAGGCCAATCAGGATGACTGTGCTCGCCCAACCGACCACGTTCTGGAAGGCGTTGTTCACGTGGGACCCCATGATCTTCTTGTTGTTGACCATCCGGATCATGGAAACGAGGACGGCGGGAAGCAGGACGGCGTTCAGGACCTGGGACCAGATGGTGATGCCGATGAGCGGCGCCCCGGGGATGAGGATGATCACGACGGAGAGGCTCATGATGAAACCGAACAAGGCGTAGAATTGTGGGGCCTCGCGGATCCTCTTGTTGATGCCGGCCTCGAAGCCGAAAGCTTCGCAAGCGAAGAATGCCGTGGCCAGGGGCAGGATCGTGGCGGAAAAGACGGAAGCCACAAAAAGTCCGAAGGCGAAGAGCTGTGACGCGAAAGCCCCCGCGAACGGGGTCAGGGCCATGGCGGCGTCCTTGGCCTCGGTGATGACGACGCCGTTGACATGCAGGGTCGCCGCGCAGGCGACCATGATGAAGAAGGCCACGACGACCGTCGCGATGCAGCCGATGACGACGTCCCACACGGCGAACCTGTATTTTTCGACTTTGATGCCCTTCTCGATGACGGCCGACTGCATGTAGAACTGCATCCAGGGGGCGACCGTCGTCCCGACGATGCCGAGGACCATGCTCAGGTACGGCACGTCGAATCGCATCTCCGGCTTGACGAGAGACGTCCCGATCTTTCCCCACTCGGGCTTGGCCAGGACGGCCGAAACGATATAGGACAACAGGCAAAAGCTGAAGAACAGGAATATCCGCTCCGCGATCCTGTAGTTGCCCTTGGTCACGAGGACCCAGACGACAACGGCCACGATAGGGACCGATATGTATTTGCTGACGCCGAAGACCATCAGGCTCCCGGCGACCCCCGCGAATTCGGTGGCCGTGTTGCCGATATTGGCGATGATCAACCCCACGAACATGACGAACGTGACTTTGAGGCTGAAGTTCTCGCGGATCAGGTCGGCCAGTCCCTTGCCGGTGACCACGCCCATCCGGGCGTTCATCTCCTGAACGACGAGGAGGAGGATGAAGGACGGGATCAGGGTCCAGAGGAGCTGGTAGCCATAGGAAGCCCCGGCCACGGAATAGGTGGTGATCCCGCCGGCGTCGTTGTCGACGCTCCCGGTGACGATGCCGGGGCCGAGCACGGCCAGGAAGAGCAGCGTGTTCCGGAGGAAGCGGTTGTTCTTGAGCTTATCGGCCAGCGTCATGTCCGTTCACTCCGTACGGCCGCCACGGGACAGCCCACGATAAGGTCCAGGAATCAGGGAGTTTATAGCATAGCAGGCGGGGACTGTCAAAAGAACGCCCCAGCGGCGCCAAAACCAGGGGAGGCAGGCGCCATCGGAAAGTCCAAAAGGGGCCCGGCGGGGCGGTGCCGCCCGGGCCTCATTCCCCGTGCTTGACCCTGCCGTAGGAATAGGCCGTCGCGGCCATGTGCAGAAAGTACGTGGCCAGCGTGACATAACCGTATATCTTTCCGAGCAGGAACGCGTAGCCGATGAGGGACATGAGCGCCAGGTAGTACAGGATGAGATACGGTTTCATCGCGCGCCTGTCCCGGAACTTGATTTTCATGGCGTAGTCCACGAGGTATTCGACGACGCAGAAGACGACCATGAACAAGGGCAGCCCCCAGGTCCACCAGGCGCGGTGGCCGACGGCGCTGACGACCGCCGCCGCGGCGAGAGGAAAGGCCATGACCACCACGGCCAGGCCGGCCGCCTTCTCGACCGCCTGGGACTTGCGGGCCCTGGCCAGGAACATGACGATGAGCAGGAGATTGATGACGTTGGCGATCGCGAAGACGGAAAGATCCACGATCCGGTGGAGATGGAAATTCATGGCCTGGCCGCGGATGTCACTCGATGACGACGCGGTGGATTTTCTTTTTCCCGGCTTTGAGCAGCATGCCGTCGGGCCCGACATCCTTGACGGTCAGGAGCCGCTCGAGGCTGTCGATCCGCTCGTCGTTGACGGA